>NZ_JAGRPF010000040.1 GCF_020439865.1 Prosthecobacter sp. | reverse complement strand
GCAACGGCTTCAAGATGTATGAACTGCTCAAGAAGGAAGTGCGTCCGGTCACTGCGAGCGAAGTCGTCAGCAGCACGCACTTCCCGGAGGAAATGCAGGGCGACTTCCTGATCTGCAACGTCATCGGCTTCCTCGGCATCAAGGAGTATCACCTGGAGCGTGATGCTGACAAAGGCACCGTCTGGGGTGAGCCCAACGGCGACGAACTCACCGTCAAAGTCACGCAGGCCGACGGCACCATCACCGAGGAGACTTCACGCGGCTTCCTGATGAGCGGCGACAAAAACTTCCGTCCCTCCGATGCCATCTTCGCGCCTGATGGTTCGCTCTACGTCAGCGACTGGCACAACGTGATCATCGGTCACATGCAGCACAACGTGCGTGATCCGAACCGCGACCACAAACACGGCCGCATCTACCGCATCACCGCCACGGGCCGGCCGTTGCAAAAGATCGTCCCCATCGCCGGCCAGCCGATCCCCGCGCTGCTCGAAAACTTGAAACATCCCACCGACAGCGTGCGCCATCGCACACACGTCGAGCTCAGCGGCCGCAACTCCAAAGAAGTCATCGCCGCCACGCAAGAGTGGATGAACCAGTTTGATCCGAAGAAGAAGGAAGACGCGCATCCCCTGCTCGAAGCGCTTTGGATTCATCAGCAGCACAACGTGCGCAACACGCAGCTCCTCGCCATGGTGCAGCAGTCGCCTGAACTGCATGCGCGCAACGCCGCGAATGTCGTGCAGCACCTTTGGTTCAATGTCGAAGCCAGCATGCACGGCGGCGTCATCGCGGCCGAGAAAGAAGAGAAGGCACAGAAGTCCGGCATCCTCAGCGACACGCCAGAACTCACCACCATCCGCATCGCCACCATCCCCGAGCGCATGAGCTATGACGTGAAGGAGCTCACCGTGAAGGCCGGCAAGAAGATCAAACTGACCTTCGCCAATCCCGACTTCATGCCGCACAACATCCTTCTCGTGAACAACGGCAAGGTGGACGAGATCGCCAACATGGCGCTTGTCATGGGTGCGAAAGGCTTCGAAACCGGCTTCATCCCCGAGAGCACCGACATCATCTGGCACAGCAAGCTGCTCGACAACGGCAAGGAGCAAGTCATCGAGTTCACCGCCCCGGCCAAACCCGGCGACTATCCCTACATGTGCTCCTTCCCCGGTCACAGCATTCTCATGCGCGGCATGCTGCATGTGAAGTAATTGGATATAGCATCCTCCCATCTTCCAACACGCAAACGGGCCGGAAACGGCCCGTTTGCATGTCCGGTTTTGCGTCCATTCGCGGGATACATCCACAGCCCGGTCACGTTTCCTTTCTCTCCATGATCCGACCCACCACACTCCTCACCACCATCGCGTGCGCCTTGGTCGTCGCGGCGCCCGTCTTCGCTCAAACGAAAAAGCAGGGAAAGCTCGTCGGCGGTCTGCCGATCAATGAGCAAGACGCGAAGAACAGGCCCAGCGGCAAGGAAGACCCGCCGGAGGATCCGTCGCTGGCGCAATATAGCATAGACGAGAGAACGGCGCCGCTCCCGAATGTGACAGCAGCCGTGGACACCCCGCTGCCGCTTGAATTGAAGAAAGGCGATCACGTCGTTTTCATCGGCAACACGCTGTTTGATCGCGGCGCGCAGTTCCCGCATTTCGAGGCGATGCTCATGAAGGGTCACGCGGACAAGGATCTCGTGGTGCGCACGCTGGCGTGGTCGGCGGATGAAGTGGACCTGATGCCGCGTCCGACGAATTTCGGAACCATGAACCAGCACCTGCTGGCGCAGAAGGCGGATGTCATTTTCGCCGCGTTTGGCTTCAACGAATCCTTCGGCGGCGTGGAAAAACTGCCTGCGTTCAAGCAGCGCCTGACGGCGATGGTGCAGGAGCTCAAGACGCATGCCTACAACGGCAAATCAGGCCCGCGCATCGTGCTGGTGTCGCCAATTCCGAATGAAAACGTGAAGAACGTCCCCGCAGCGGATCTGAACAACGAACGGATCGCCGCTTACACGAAAGCGATGGCCGAGGTCGCGACAGAGCAGAAGGTGGGCTTCGCCAATGTGTTTGAGCCGATGCTTCCCGCGATGAAGGGCCTTACGTTCAACGGAGCGCATCTGGAGGACGCAGGCTACGCCGTGTTTGGCGAGACTTTGTATCGCGCCACCTTCGACACCAGCGCGCCGGAGACGACACCCGCGCTGCGCGCGGCGATCGCCGACAAAAACGAGCAGTTTTTCCGTCGCTACCGTCCGCTGAACGGCTTCTACTACACCGGCGACCGCAACAAGGACTATGGCTATCTCGATTTCCTTCCGGCGATGCACAGCTTTGATGTGATGGTGGCCAATCGCGACCAACACATCTGGGGCCTCGTCAACGATCAGGACAAGCCGCTTGATGACTCGAACGTGCCGGAGATGCCGCCGACGAAGGAGTCTCGCGGTGCGAATGAATGGATGACGCCCGCGAAAGAACTCGCCGCGTTCAAGATCGACCCGCGCTTCGAGGTCA
Organism: Prosthecobacter sp.; assembly: GCF_020439865.1. Classification (GTDB taxonomy): domain Bacteria; phylum Verrucomicrobiota; class Verrucomicrobiia; order Verrucomicrobiales; family Verrucomicrobiaceae; genus Prosthecobacter. Next base: position 8,157 of record NZ_JAGRPF010000040.1, on the reverse strand, counting down.
ACCTCTTCGCCAGCGAAGAGCAGTTCCCAGAGATCGCCAACCCGATTCAGATCCGCTGGGACACACGCGGCCGCATGTGGGTGAGCACCTCGCAGGCCTATCCGCATTTGTATCCGGGGCAGGAACCGCACGACCGTCTGATCATTCTCGAAGACACGGACAACGACGGTCGTGCCGACAAATCAACCGTGTGGGCGGACAAGCTGCACATCCCGCTGGCCTTCGAGTTCGGCGACGGCGGCGTGTATGTCTCCGACGAGCCACACATGACCTTTTTGAAGGACACGGACGGTGACGGCAAGGCGGACTTCAGCCGGCAGATGTTCACCGGCTTCGGCACGGAGGACTCGCACCACGCGCTGCATGATTTCGTGTGGACGCCCGACGGTGATCTCCTCTTCCGCGAGTCCATTTTCCAGCACTCGCAGATCGAAACTGCCTACGGTCCTCAGCGCGCGGACAACTCCACCTGGTTCCGTCTGCGCACGGACACGCAGCGGCTCACCATGTTCGGCGGTTACCCGAACACGAATCCGTGGGGTGTGACCTTCGACGACTGGGGCCATCACATGGCCAGTCATCCGAACTTCGCCAGCGCCTTCCACGCCACGAATGCGCCGTATCCGGAGCAGCATCCCGGCGCAGGCAAAATGCCCGCATATAGCGGCACGTGCGGGCAGGAGTTCATCGACTTCGATTTCTGGCCGAAAGAACTGCAAGGCGGCTTTCTCAAGGCGCGCTACAAACCCACCAACAACATCGAGATGCATCAGTGGATCGAGATGGACGACCACTACGAGGAAAAAAAACTCGGCGATGTCATCTTCTCCACGAACCTCAGCTTCATTCCCACCGACGTGAAAGCCGGCCCGCGTGGCGATTTCTACATCTGCGACTGGTACAATCCCATCAAAGGTCACGCGCAGTACTCGCTGCGCGATCCGCGCCGCCTGCGCACCAGCGGCCGCATCTGGCGCATCGTGCCGAAAGGAGCGAAGCTCGCCGAACCGCCCGTCATCGCCGGGGCACCGGTCTCTGCGTTGCTCGATCTGCTGAAGAGCCCGCACTATCGCTGGCGCTATCAGGCGAAACGCGAGCTGCATGAACGCGATGCCGCCGAGGTCAAAGCCGCGCTCGATGCGTGGGTGGCGAAACTCGACCCCAAGGACGAACGCTTCCGTCATCATCAAACCGAGGCGATGTGGACCTACCGCACGATCAGCACCGAAAACGATTCGTTGATCCAGGAACTGCTCAACTGCGACGAGCATCACGCGCGTGCCGCCGCGACACAACAACTGCGCTACATCGCACTGCCGGATCGCATCGAGCAGCTTCGCAAACGCGCCAGCGACGACAACGGCATCGTTCGCATGGAAGCCGTGATCGCCGCCAGCTACATCGGCACCAAGGACGCGCTCGATGCCGTGCTCGGCGTGCTCGACAAGCCCATGGGCGACCATTTGACCTACGCCGTGCGCACTTCGCTCGGCAGCGAGGCACTGCTGAAGCACTGGAAGGGCGCCGACTACCCGAAGATCACCGCCTTCATGAACGCCTTCGAGCAGTCCTACAAACGCGGTCCGTTCGAGAGGAAACGGACCGCCGAGGAGACCGCCTTTGACAAGCAGCCCGGTGTGGCCCGCATCACCATCAACTGCGTGCGCGAGCGAATGCTCTACGACAAAACCGAGTTCAGCGTGAAACACGGCCAGCCCGTGAGCCTCGTCTTCAACAACCCCGACGCCACCGCGCACAACCTCGCCATCTGCAGGCCCGGCAGCGCCGAGGAAGTCGGCATGGCAGGCAACGAAATGGCCAAGGATCCCGAGGGCATCAAAAAAGACTTCATTCCACCGACCGACAAAATCCTGCATCACACGAAACTGCTGAATCCCAACAGCACCGAAACGCTGCGCTTCACCGCGCCCGCCGAACCCGGCGACTACCCCTACGTCTGCACCTTCCCCGGCCACTGGGTCATCATGCGCGGCGTGATGCATGTGAAGTGATTGACGAACACGCACCCGTCCTTCATGTCATCTCCCATGCATCCGTGCCTTTCGCCCCTCGTCATTCTATCGGTGTTCGCCGCCTTGGCCTCACCATCGCCTGCCGCCGAACCTTCCGCGAAGCCCGTCCTGAAGATTACGCCCGGCAAGGTCATCATCCCGTTGGACAAGATGCGCCGGATTTGGGGTGAGCTGATCAGCCTCGACCAGAACACGCGCACCGGAACGTTTCGCAACGAGAGCAACGACGAGGTGATGAGCTTCACCGTCATGCCGTATGCCGAACTGCTGCATCATGCCACCAACGGCGATCTGCAGGACTTCCGCACCGGCGAGCGCGCCATCTTCCGCCTGCATGAAAACGAGAAGGGCGAGTGGGTGTGGCTCACCTACATTCAGGACGAGATGAACATGATGAACGGCCACGGCGAATACTTTTTCGTGGACGAGATCGACGCCGCCACGGGCAAACTCACCACCACCTGGGCGAAGGGCGACATGACGTTCGTTCGTGAGAAGGGCGTCGTCCTCGAAACCGACAAGGACACGCGCTACTGGAAGGCCGGACAGCCGGCAAAGTTCAGCGACATCAAAGTCGGCGACAAGCTTCGCACCAAGACCCACGGCATCGGCCAGGGCAAGCATCGCGTGCCATGGGAAGTCTTTCTCGACGATGAGAGCCTGCTCAAGTTCCAAACCGAGCAGAAAGCCGTTCACGCCAAGCGCATTCTCGCAGAAGGCGCACCGGGTTACGTCGATGAATCCAACGGCACGAAGCTCGTTCTCACCCTTTTCCGCGAAGGCGAAGAACAGACGAAGCAGCTCAAGGAAGGAAGCGCTGTCCGCATTGCACCTGCAGGCGTGGACCGCAAGCCCACCGCCGATCCCATCACAGGCAAAGTCACCGCCATCGGCAAAAACGGACGCCAGATGCAGGTCACGATCGAACCCACATCCGCCAGCGACGGCTTCAAACCAGTCGGTCTCGCGAGGTTGTGGGCACAACCTTGATCAAGGTTTGTCGTCTTGGGGCGACGAACCCAAGTCGATGCCAAAAAGCGCCGAGAGATCAGCACCGGCCAGATCTCCCTCACCCGATGCAAGCTCCGTGATCGCCTCACTACTTGCATTCGACAGCAGTTCCGCCTGATCCACGCCACGCAGGGTGAAGAGCAGTTCCGGCCGCGTGTCCAGCAGCACACCCACGCCATAGAGCACCGCGGCGACGTGCTTGCACATGTCAGCGTAGTCCGGGCAGGAGCAGTTGAAGCGAATCTCCTCCGGCTTGGGAAACAAGCCGTTGTCCGGATCGGTCAGCACCTTCATCAGACCTTCGCCCAGTTTTCCTGCGAGCAGATCGAGCATCGATCCCACCTGCCCCGCGCCCGCCTCGACGATCTTCGACCATTGCTCCTGTGGCAGCGGACGAATGTGAATGCTCGTGTCATACAGCTCGGAACCCGCCACCACCGCGTTCAGCTTGCCCGGCTCAATCTCCAGATTGTACACCTTCCCCTGCCGCAAATAACTGCGCCCACGCGGCAGCCGCGATTCATAGACCTGATACGAATCCAGATTCCGGCACCAAGCCTGTCCCCAGAACGTCGTGCAGAGCTTCTTCGATCCCGCGGGAGCCGGCAGCGCTTCAAACACCTCCCCACGCTGCACCCGCTTCGCGATCTCGCGTTGCAGCCGTTCCTTGCACTCCTGCGCGTCTTCGTAATCCCACGACATGGCGGTGGTTTTACACGACGGCTGAGTTCACATCAAGAGAGACGAAATCCAACAGCTCATCCGTGCTCATGTCGGTGAGCATCTTTTCAGCGCCGCCTTCGCCGATCATGTTTTGAGCGAGGCTCATCTTTTCTTCGATCAGCGCATCAATGCGCTCTTCGATGGTGCCCTGGCAGACGAATTTGTGGACGAAGACGTTACTTTTTTGGCCGATGCGGAAGGCGCGGTCGGTGGCCTGATTTTCGATGGCGGGATTCCACCAGCGGTCGAAATGGATGACGTGACTGGCGGCGGTGAGGTTGAGGCCGGTGCCGCCGGCTTTGACGCTGATGACCATGAAGGGCGGGCCGCCGGGCTGCTGGAAGGCCTCAACGAGTTCTGGGCGCTTTTTCACGGCGGTGCCGCCGTGGAGGATGAGGCCTTCACGACCGAAGACGATGGCAAGGAAGCGGGCGAGCGGATCGCAGGTCTCCTGGAACTGCGTGAATATGAGCGCGCGTTCGCGGCGCTCAGCGAGCTCGCTGCAAATTTCGGCGAGGCGGGTGAATTTGCCGCTGTCCTCGGGGTTCCATGCGCCGTCGCCATTCCAATGGCTGGGGTGATTGCAGATCTGCTTGAACTTGAGCAGGAAGCCGAGCACGAGGCCCTGACGTCGGATAGGTTCCATGTCCTTGTCGTGAAGCATCTTTGCGAGTTGATCGACGAGCTTCGCGTAAACGGTGGCCTGGCGTTTGGTGAGGCCGCAGAAGGCTTTCGTTTCGATCTTGTCGGGCAGGTCGTTGATGATGCTCCTGTCCGTCTTCATCCGGCGCAGGATGTAGGGTTTCACGAGGCGGCGCAGCGGCGCGAAACCTTCGCTGCTTTTCGCGCAGTGCTTCACGGCCTCGGCAAAAGCTGAGCTGCCGCCGAGCAGACCGGGATTGAGGAAATCGAAGAGGCTCCAAAGATCGCCGGGGCGGTTTTCGACAGGCGTGCCGGTCAGGGCGATGCGAGTCGTGGCTTGCAGACGTTTGACGACCTTCGTACTGGCGCTGCCGGGATTTTTGATCGCCTGCGCTTCATCGAGAATGACGAGGCTCCATGGATGCGCCTGCCACGCTTCGGTGCGCTGGAGAAACTGGTAGGTCGTGAGCATCGCGTCGTAGCCGTGCAGAGCTTCGTTGGTGTGTTGAATGGCGAAGTCGAGTCTTTCGCGATCGGTTTGCGAAGGATGGGCGATGAAGAGCTTCAGGTCGGGAGCGAATCGTTTCACTTCCGCACGCCAGTTACCGACGAGCGAGGCCGGAACCACGAGGAGCGCGGGCGATCGGGTTTTATTTTGACGCGCGAGCAGCAGCGCGATGACCTGCAGCGTTTTGCCGAGGCCCATGTCGTCGGCGAGGCAGGCGCCGAGACCGAGGCGGGTCATGAACTGCAGCCAGGCGAAGCCTTTGCGCTGATAGGGACGCAGCTCGGCGCACAAGTTCGGCGGCGGTGGCGATTCGGCGGGATCGCGCATCTGATCGAGCAGTTGCACGAGGTTTTTGCCGGCGACCACATCGCTCCATTCGTGAACCATCTCGATGTTCTCATCGTTTGCGACAGCCTGACGCGCATCGAAGCCCGCGAGCAGGCGCATGCCGTCGAGAAAGCCGATGCCGCCTTCACCGGCGGCATGCTGCACTTTCTCCCAGTGATCCATCACCTGCTGCAAGCGTTCGCCATGGACTTCGACCCATCGGCCGCGCAGCGAAACGAGTCCGGTGTCGGCGCTGAGCAGTTTCTCCCATTCGGCATCGGTGAGCGGTTCGCCTTCGAGGCTGGCGGCCATTTTGAAACTGAGCAGCGCACCGGCATGCAGCGAGCTGTTCTTCGGCGCGTCAATCGTCACCGCCACGGTCGGGCGCGGGCCTTTGCCGCTGCGCCACCAGTCCGGCAGTTTCATCACGATGCCGCTCTCCTGAAACACGGCAGTTTCGCGCAGCACGCGATACGCCTCCTGCGGCGACATGGCCATCGGCTGAAACAAGCGCTTCGTCTCCACCCACTCGCGCAGGAGTTTGGATTTTTCAGCGGCGATGCGCACCGGATCCAGAAGCGCATTGAGCGCCGTCTGATCTTTTTGAGACGCATAAAGCTGCAACGCACGGGCGAGCGGCAGATGCTGAGGCTGTCCGGTGGCGCTGAGTTTTTCCGTGAAGGTGGCGAGGAAGGCGAAGGGGCGCTGCGAGTCCGTCTTGTTCTCCGCCAGATGAAACGTGACGCGGCCAACGACATGCCACGCGGGACACTCCGCACGCAGCCAGTTTTCGACATCGCCTTTCGCGAGTTCGGCGATGTGCTGCGCGAGATCGTGCCACCAGCGTTCCAGCACGTCCGGCGTGAGGTATTCAGCGCCTGCAAAAGGTGGCGCGGCCGCAATGAAGGACTCACGTTCCGCCAATGACGGCACCGGAGTCGCAAGCGCGTCCTTCGTCTGGCAGAGCCGGGTGAAGAACTGCTGCCCCAGCTCGCGCTGCCATTTCCAGGCCGGATCCAGATCGGCAGTAATCAAATCGTTGCTCAAAACGCTGAACACAGCCGCCTGAGAGCCTGCTGCGGCGATTTTCCTGTCCACCACGGATTCCGCCACACCCTCGTGGGTGAGAACGCCTTCCGGAGTCAGGACTGGAGCCAGCATGAACTGCTTGTGGACGAGGAACCTGCGGCAGACAAGACACGCGAACGCGGAATTTCAGCATTCGTCGTTTCCCAAAGGCCCCTGTCCGTGCTACCGCTCTTGTTCGCCCGCCGCTGACCGGCGCGCGTCCCAACACCGCGCATGACCAGCCTGATCTCCGACCTTCCCATTCTGCTCCGTCCGTTCAATGCACGCACCCGCCAGGAGGCGGAACGTCTCGTGGATGACGACGCGGTCCGGGGACTGGAGCTGCTGGAGGATGAAATGATGGCTGAAGTGCGCCTCGACGACCGCCCGGCCCAAGTGCGCTGGCTGCGCGGCGAACACGGCTGGCACGGCGAGACCGATGTCGATGACGACCAGGAGCTGGAGGATCTGGCACTGTGCACCACGCTGGTGGCGGTGCAGCGCCGTGAGGCCCGCGGCACCCTACCGCTGCCGCCGGTGGAGGAGGAGGATTTCGAGCACCAGCTCGCCACGAAACTCGGCCGTCAGCTCACGCCCGACGAGGAAAACTATCTGAGCAAGATGGAGAAGCGCTACGAGCGTGTGCGCCTCACCGGAAAGATCTTCGACCAGGACATGGTGCGCCTGCACCCGAAGTGGGCGATTCAGAGCCTTGAACCCGTCGCCTTGTGGCCGGAGCCGCCGAAGTCCCTGAGCGAGTTCTGGAACTACATCGCCCTGGCTCTCGCTGACAAAGGGCTCGCGGTTCCCGGCTTCCTGCGCGGCATGTCGGACATCGACGCAACCCGTGAAGCCCTGCGTGAGTGGCGCCATGCCAGCACGGTGCCCACGTGGCAGAAGCGCATCCGTGAGTTCATCGATTCGCGCCAGGACGACCGCGACACCCACAATCAGCCGCCGCGCGAATGCGACTTCCGTCTGCTGATCACCGTCAATGATGCACGGCTGCAGATGCGCCTTGGAAGCGAGACGCCCTCGCCTTACACGACGGTCGATGCCGCGCTGCTCGACAACTTGAGTCGTGAACATCGCGACGGGCGGATCGTGACCTCCGGTGACTCGGAACTTCTGCTGGTGTCCTGTATGGCCCAATGCGGGGAGGACTGGCACGATTCCTTCCGTCTGGAATCGAAGCATCACGCACAGTGGCTCGGCACGCTGTTTCAGCAGCCTGCGCTGAATGATCGCCTGGTAACGCTCGACGAAGTGTCGTTTCAACGGGCTTCAGCCCCCTTGCGCTGGGGCACAAACCTGAGCGCCAACGGGCTGAATCTGAACCTGCAGCTCGAAACTTCCGACGGCGCCCCCGCGCCTCTGCCACTGCGCATTCTGCGTGGCGTGCAGACCTTCTACCTGAGCTCGGACACGCTGTTCCTGGGCCCGGTGTGGCTGCATGACGAGTCACGCATCGACGCCGCCGTCACGATGCCCCTCGAAGCGCTCGCCACGCCTGAGGGCATCGCCTTCATGCGCGAGATCGAGATCGAAGTGCCGGACGCGATCAAGAGCCGCGTGCGTCACGAGGATCTGCACGTCAACATCACGGCCGCCTGCATGGCCCGGACGGGAAACTCCAGCGGAGCCGAGTTTGTCACCCTCAAGGCCGAAGCCGTCGATGGCGAGGGCCGCGTGCGCGAGATGCTGCGCTTCTCCGGCTGGCAGCCGGTGGATGAAAAAAAAACGACACAGACCGATTCCCCCCGTTTCATCGAGATCCGCGGCGCCCGCATCCACAACCTCAAGGGCGTGGACGTGAGCATCCCCCGCAACACAGTGACCGTCTTC
>NZ_JAGRPF010000039.1 GCF_020439865.1 Prosthecobacter sp. | reverse complement strand
TGCCCGCTCAGGTAAAACAGACCTGCAGCTGATCTCAGGCCACTCGGCCATGCTTCCCGTGGAAAACCCGGCGGCTTGCGTTCGCGGCGATTTGAGTTCATGGACAGCGTGACATCATCAGGTCAGTCGCATCTCTACCGAAGTCTTGTTTCAACTTCCTCCCCTGCACTTGCGCCCGGAAGAATGCGGAACGGTGAACCGGGAACGCGCCATGAGGAGGGCAAGGCGTTGGGGTGTTCAGTTGGAAGTAAGTTTTCTTTTCTCCGACAAAAAAACGTTGTCAGGACCATGAATGATCCGCAGCCGCAAGTGTGAGAGCGCTGGCTGCGAAGAATGCGTGGCGCTGCTCCAAAAATAGGAGGGTTCAAAAACCGAGATGCTGGCCTGATTTCAAATTCTCCAAATGGGTTGGCACGGCCAATGCCATTGGTTGGCTCGTGGGTTCATTTATAGTTCTTTCATGAAAACTGGGAGTTAAGGAAAACGGGGTCAGTGTGCAAATTATTGACAGCACTCATGTTGATTCCAGATGCTTTTTCAGTGCCTCTGTCAGCGCCGCCAACGCACGCTTTCGGTTCAGCCGCCGCAGCTGTTGGCTCACGTTCGCCGCGCTCTTCATCGCCAGCTTCTCCGCCAACCATTCCTGCGACACCACCGTCCGCCGCCAGAGATGATCGGCCAGCATGAGCTTGCGCGGGTCGGATCCTTTCAAGCGCTCCAGTTCTCCCGGCTTGATGCCTGCGACCCTCAAGCCCGCCTTCAACCATGCCTCGGCGTTCCGTTCGTCATGACGTGCCACGTGATGATCAGCGCGGTAGGCACGCGCCCTGGGAGACTTGGTTTTCAGCACGCCCGCCGCCAGTTTGCGCATCGCCTCCCCGAAGGCCTGCGTGCCCCAATACCATCCGCGCCGCAGGTGGCTGGCCCGCGCATCCACTTCCTCGCTCTGCGGCGGCACTCCGCAGCTTTGGATCTCCTCGCTCACCGCACGACGGTCCAGACGCTGCACCATCCGGCGTCGTCCGGCCGTGGTGTCGGCAAGTTCGAAGGCCTTCAAGCCGCTCTCCACGGCCAGCCACTTCGCACGCTTCTTCGGCGGCAGCGCATAGCCGCCCGCCACGCTGCTCCACGCATAGTCCAGCACGCTCTGCCCCGCCTTGGGCCGGAGGATCCGTGCGCGCACAGGGTTGAGGTGGATGTAATCCATCAGCGTCTGGTAGTGATGACGGTCCTCGCCCTCCACGATCACCGCCTTGTAGCGATCGCCAAACAAGCGCCCCCACTTGCGATGCCGCACGTTGTAACGCCGTGTCAGCGTGTTTTGCAGCCACGCCATCCCCGCCACGAGGTTCGGCTCGGGCGTCTGGAGGAAGAGATGGTAGTGGTTGCTCATCAACACCCACGCATGCACCCGCCAGCCGGTCATCTCGCAGGCCTGGCTCAGCGTGTGCAGAAAAAAGCGCCGGTCGTCGTCATCATGGAAGATGTCCTCTCGGCGGTTGCCGCGGGCCATCACGTGGTAATACGCCCCGGCGGACTGGATGCGGATGCTGCGGGCCATAGCGCGTCTTTGACGCGAAAGCCAAATCTGTCAAGAAGTTGCACACTGACCCCATTGCTCCATTGCTCTGACCCCATTGCTCCATTGCTCCGTTCGTTTTTCTCGCATCTTGGAGAACAAATGGACGATGGTGACCAAGCCGCCCGCGGCCGCATGTTCCCGAGGGTAACCGCCGACCTCACCCGCGACCTGTCTCGGAACTCGGTTGAATTGCAGGGCTGCAGTTCCTGCCCTGCCGATGCTGACCATTTGCTGACAAAAAAATCTGCGTGATCCAGTCTTTGCTGCTAGCGATTTCGTTGGCGCGCGTTTGTTTGAAGCCCCCTCATGCCCGAAGCCAGACCCAGTGCCTACGTTCGACTTTTTGTGTTCGTTCTCGTGACGGGAATCGTGATGGGGGGAGGCTGGTTTTTCCTGAAAAAACAAGATCAGGCCGCGGCGGCCAATCCGGCAAAAGCTGCAAAGGGAATGGCACGAGTTTTGGTGGCAAAAGTGGCGAAGGAGAACTATGCGCTCGATCTCGACGCTATTGGCACGGTGCGGGCGTTTGAGTCCATCGACATCAGTTCCAATGTCACCGAATCGGTGACGCAGCTCTCGTTCAACGACGGGGATTTCGTCAAGAAAGGCACGCTGCTCGCCCTGTTGAGCGATGCGGAGGAGCAGGCGATGCTGGCTTCGGCAAAGGCGACGCTGGCGGAGGAGGAGCGTGAAATCGAACGTCTCAAAAACCTGGTCAAAGACGGTGCGGCTCCCGAGGCGCGGCTCGCGGAGCGTCTGACGCTTGCGGACATTGCGAAGCAGAAAATCCTCGAGGCTCAGGCGCGGCTGGCGGACCGGCGCATCACGGCACCGTTTGACGGCTGGCTCGGACTGCGACGCATCAGCGTGGGGGCCTTGGTGACACCGGGGACGATCATTGCTTCTCTGGACAAAATCGACGTGGTGAAGATCGACTTTTCCGTGCCGGAAACCTATCTCGGCAGTGTGAAGCCCGGTACGCTCATCACGGCACGCACCGACTCCGACCGTGAGCGCAAATATGAAGGCAAGGTGTCGCAGTTGGATTCACGCATCGATCCGGTGACGCGTTCGATTCCCACCCGAGCCGAGGTTCCCAATCCGGATCTCGCCTTGAAGCCGGGAATGCTCGTCATGGTCAGGCTTGTGGTGGAGCCGAAGCTGTCGCTTTCCATTCCGGAACGTGCGCTGGTGCCGGTGGGTGCCAAAGCGTTTGTGTTTTCGATTCAGAACGACCGGGCGAAGCGGGTCGAAGTCAAAACGGGCCGCCGCAAGCCAGGATTTGTAGAGATCATCAGCGGCTTGAGAGAAGGGCAGGTGATCATCGCCGACGGTCTGGTGGGATTGCAGGATGGAGCGGCGGTGAAGATCGCAGGGAACTACGCCGGACCGGTGAAGGCGTTCAATCCGGAACAAGAGGCGGCGGAGACACCCTGAGATGTGGCTTTCGGATACATCGGTGCGCCGTCCTGTGCTGGCGATGGTGATGAACCTGATTCTCATCGCCTTTGGTGTGGTCGCTTACATTCGACTGCAGGTGCGCGAGTATCCGGACATTGAGCCGCCGATCGTGACTGTGGAAACCTCCTATCGCGGCGCGTCGGCGGCCGTGGTGGAGCGTCGTATCACCCAGCGGTTGGAGGACCGCATCTCGCAGGTGGAGGCGATCAGCAACATCTCTTCCGTGAGTGCTGACGGCAAATCGGAGATCACGGTGGAGTTCAATCTGGGCCGGGATCTTGATGCCGCGGCCAATGATATTCGTGAAGCGATCAGCCCCATTCTGGCGTCGTTTCCCGACGAGGTGGATCCTCCGAACGTGGGCAAGACGGAATTGAGCTCCGAGGTGCTGATGTATCTCAACCTCACCAGCGATGCTCGTGGCATGCTCGAACTGACGGACTACGCCGAGCGTTATTTGGTCGATCGCTTTTCACGCCTGCCAGGCATCGCACGTGTGCGCATCAACGGCGGAGCGCGCTACTCTTTGCGTGTCTGGTTGGATCGTGAAGCGCTTGCCGCGCGCGGACTCACGGCACTGGATATTGAAAACGCGTTGCGGCGTGAAAACGTGGATCCGCCGGCTGGAACAGTGCAGTCACTCGACCGCCAGTTCACGGTGCGCATCAACCGCCAGTTCAAGACGCCTGAAGACTTTAGCAATCTGGTCGTCGCCCGGGGTGAGAACGGTTATCAGGTGCGCCTGGGGGAGGTGGCGAAGGTTGAACTCGGTGCCGATGAGGCGCGGACGATTTTCAAAGGCAACCGTGTGCGCATGGTTTCGCTGGGCATGATCCGTCAGTCGCGTGCGAACCCGCTCGCGGTGGCTCGTGCGGTGCGTGAGGAGGCTGAAAAGGTGCGTGAGACATTGCCCGCGGACCTGAAGCTGGAGAACAGCTATGACATCAGCCAGTTCATCGAAGAGTCGATTCATGAAGTTTATCGCACGCTGATCATCGCGCTCGTGCTGGTGATCGCGATCATCTATTTGTTCCTGGGCAGCATGCGTGCCGTGCTGGTGCCAATGCTTGCAGTTCCGGTCAGCATGCTGGCCACCTGCATCGTGCTGCTGGCTCTGGATTACTCGATGAACACGCTGACGCTGCTTGCCTTCGTATTGGCGATCGGGCTTGTGGTGGATGATGCCATCGTGGTGCTGGAAAACATTCATCGCCGCATTGAGGAGGGGGAGACGCCCCTGGTGGCCGCGTATCTCGGCACGCGTCAGGTCGGATTCGCCGTAGTGGCGACCACGCTGGTGCTCATGTCGGTGTTTGTGCCGGTGACGTTCATGCCGGGCGATGCTGGAAGATTGTTTGCAGAGTTCAGCGTGACTCTTGCGATTGCCGTGGGGTTCAGCGGGTTCGTGGCGCTGACGCTGTCGCCCATGCTTGCGTCGAAAATTCTGCGCAATCGCGAGCAGGACAATCTGGTGGCCCGCCTGCTTGAGCGCGTATTTTTGGCTGTGCAGAGAGTGTATCGAAAGGCGCTCGGAGTGGCTCTGCAGTTTCCCGCCACGACGGTGCCGGTCGTTTTGGGGGTCATGCTGATGTGCTGGTGGTTGTTGCGCACGATTCCGGATGAGTTCACACCGCGCGAGGATCGGGGTTCCTTTTTCATCACGGCCACGGGTCCGCCTGGAACCACCTATGCCAGCACGGTCGAGACGTTGGAGACCCTGCACGAACGGCTCATGTATCTGGTTGAGGAAAAGGGTGAGGCCACGCGCGTCATCGCCCGGGCACCGCGGTCATTCGGCACGACGGCTGACTTTAACGAGGGCATCAATGTCATCACTTTGACGCCCTTCGGAACGCGCCGGGACGGTTTCGAGATCATGTCGGACGTGCGCGCGAAGATCGCGGACATCCCCGATGCGAAGATGGCGGTTATCATGCGTCAGGGGATGATGCGCGGACTTTTCAAGCCGCTGCAGCTTGTGCTCAGTGGTCCCACGTTTGAAGAGCTGGCAGAATGGCGTGACATCATCATGGACAAAGCCGCCGCCAATTCGCGACTGGTGGGGCTGGACTGCGACTACCGCGAGACCAAGCCGCAGTTGAATGTGAGCATCAATCACACGCGTGCGGCCGATCTCGGTGTCTCGTCGGAAAACGTCGGACGAACTTTGGAAACATTGCTAGGCGGACGCCGCGCGACTACTTTCCTGCATCAGGGCGAGGAGTACGATGTGATTCTCGAAGGCAGCTACGCCGACAAGCGCAGCCCTTTGGACCTGAACAACATTTTCGTGCGCAGCGAAAAGAGCGGACAGCTCATTCCCCTGGCAAATTTGGTGACGATGACCGAGTTCGCTGACAGCGGCACGCTGAACCGATACAACCGCATGCGCAGCATTACGTTCGACGCGGATTTGGCGGATGGCTACAGCCTCGGGGAGGCGGTGGCATACATGGAGCAGTTGATTCACGACGAACTGCCGGCATCTGCGGTGGTTGGCTACAAAGGCAACGCCCTTAAGCTGAAGGAGAACAGCGGCAGCATCGGTCTGATTTTCGCGCTCGCCCTGCTCATCGCCTTCCTCGTGCTCGCGGCGCAGTTTGAGAGTTTCGTTCATCCATTCACGATCATGCTGACGGTTCCCATGGCCGTCGCGGGTGCGCTGCTTGGACTGCAGATCATGGGAATGAACCAGAGCATCTACAGTCAGATCGGACTCATCATGCTCATCGGTCTGGCGGCGAAGAACGGCATTCTCATCGTCGAATTCATCAACCAGCTCCGCGATGAAGGCGTGGAGTTTCATGAAGCGGTGTTGAAGGCCGGGGAGCAGCGTTTGCGGCCCATCGTGATGACGGCTCTCTCCACGGTGATGGGGGCGCTGCCGTTGATGCTTGGCAAAGGGGCGGGCTATGAAACGCGCATGGTGGTGGGCGTGGTGATCGTGTTTGGTGTGACTTCTGCCACTGTAGTCACCCTGTTTCTCGTGCCCATGGTGTATGCCTTGATTGCCCGGCGCACCGGTTCACCGCTTGATGTCACCCGCAAGCTGGAGTCTGCACTTACGGGTGAAGAATCATCGTCCATGAAGAACTATCCCGCCCTGCTGCATCTGCTGCTGTTTGCCTTTCTGCTGCTGCCGTCCTGCAATCTCGCTCCCAAGTATCTGAAGCCGAAGCCGGAGCTGCCCAAGGAGTTCAAAACCAGCGGCCCATGGCGCACGGCGCGGCCGAAGGATGAGGCGAGCCGGGGAGAGTGGTGGAGGCTGTTCGGTGATGCTCGGCTCGATGCCCTCATGAAGCAGGCACACGCAGGCAGTCCGACGTTGGAGCTCGCGATGCATCGGGTGACTGAAGCAAGAGCGCTGGCGCGTGCGGACCGGGCGGGCCTGTTTCCGTTTCTGACATTGAACAGTTCTTCATCGCGCAGCCGCGGTTCGAGCAACATGAAGTTTCAGTTCGCCGGCGGTCGGACGCGCAACGTGTTCGGTGCCACGCTCGACTTCCAATATGAGCTCGATTTCTGGGGCAAGCTGCGCAATCAAAGCAGCGCCGGTGCGGCACGCGCGGAAGCTGAGCAGGCCAGCTATCACAACGTGTTGCTGGGTCTGCAGAGCGAACTGGCGATGAATTACTTCGCACTGCGGGCGCAGGATGCGCAGATTGCACTGCTGGCGCGCAACGTGGCGCTACGGCGCAAGACGGTGGAACTGGCCCGCACGCGGTTTGCGCAGGGTGACATCGCACAGATCGATGTGGCCCAGGCGGAGACGGATCTGGCTTCGACAGAGGCGGAGGCGATCGGTCTCGAGAAGCGGCGGGCAGAACTCGAACATGCCATTGCCTTGCTGCTGGGTACCACTCCGTCGCAGTTCAGCCAGCCCGCTCACGAGATCAGCGGTGCACCTCCGTCCGTGCCTGCCAGCGTGCCGAGCGATCTGTTGGAGCGTCGTCCTGATATTGCTGCTGCGGAGCGCCAGATGGCTTCATTGAATGCGGAGATTGGTGTGGCAAAGGCGGCGTTGTTTCCGAGCCTGAGCATCGGTGTCACCGGGGGAACTCAGACGAGCTATTTGTGGAAGATCGGCGACGCCCAGAGCCGTGTTTGGGGGCTGGGGCCGGCGGCAGTTGAATGGCCGCTGCTGCGGGGCGGGGGAGTCAGGGCGAACATTGAGGCCACTCAGGCGCGCTATGATCAGGCGGCCGCGAGTTATAAGAGCACGGTGCTCGGTGCCATGCGCGACGCGGAGGATGCGTTGAGCGGTCTTGCCGTTTTAAAGCGTCAGACTGCGGCCCAAGAGTCGACCGTTGCTTCGGCGAAGCAAGCGCTTGAACTGTCCCGCAAGCGTTACGATGCCGGTCTCGTGGCCTACTACGAGGTGCTGGACAGTCAGCGAACTCTGCTGCGGGCCGAACAGGAGGTCACACGCCTGCGCGGAGAGAGCTACCTGGCCTGTGTGCTCCTGATCAAGGCCCTCGGTGGCGGCTGGTGATCTGTCACTTCTTTCCCTGTGGCAGCGTGTAGGTCTGTCCGTCGATTTTTCCACCCACCATTTCCTGCACGGACTTGAGCTGCTCGCTCATGGAGTTGTTCAAGGCCTCACCGTTGTTTTTCGAAAACTCGACGGCTCGGCTGGAGGTGGAAGACACCGCTTCCGCGGGGGCTGTCTGAGCGGCTGGCTTGGGTTCTTCCAGCAGCCATTGGACCAACCAGATTCCGCCACCCAAGGCGAGCAGAATCAGCAGAAATGAAGTGCCGGACGAGGAAGATTCACTCACAATACCCGTTTCAACGCCTCTGCTTGGTCCAAGATTGCGGTTTCCAATGCGGAAAATGACGGCAACTTGGTCGTCGGCCTAATTTCTTCTCGTGTCTGACCGTTTCACACCCGAACTCACGCATGCCCGCCCAACACGTTCAGGATGAAGCCTCCGTGCTGGTCAGGCGAGCGCTGGATCAGCATGAAAGCACCCTTATCGCCTACACAGCCGGCATCCTCGGTGGAGACATCGAGCGTGCCCGTGATGTCGTGCAGGATGCCATGCTTCGGCTCTACCTCACTGAACCGGAACGGGTACGGGAGAATCTTAAATCATGGCTCTTTACCGTCTGTCGCAACCGTGCCTTCGACATCCTGCGCAAAGAACAACGGCTGGAACTTGGCAATGAGGAGGTCATCGACGCAGCCACCGATCACGAACTCGATCCTTCCCAGAGCGCCGGCATGCATGAACTCTACGAGCACATCTGGCGTTGCGTGGACCGGTTGCGGCCCAACCAGCGTGAGGTCGTTCGACTCAAGTTCCTGCACGACTGCTCCTATCAGGAAATCGCAGGCATTACCGGGCTCAGCATCGGCAATGTCGGCTTCATCATGCATCACGCGATCAAGAAACTCCGCGAACTGATGAGCACCGACGTGAGTGAAGAATACTCCCCAACCCATTCATGAATCCACAAGACAATCCCCACTTTACCGCCTACGCGCTCGGAGAGCTGAGCGCCGAAGAGGCGCGTGCCTTGCATGAGGTGCTGGCCACCACGCCCGCCGCCATGCACGAGTTGGAACAGATCGAGGCCGTGACCGATGCCTTGCGGCAGGGTGCGCCCATCCCGCAATCCCGACTGACTCATGAGCAGCGGCACGCGGTGCTCCATCCTTCCAAACTGCCGCGTCGGATTCAGCCCATGATGCCTCGCAAACCCGCCGCGCGTCCGCGTCAAGTTTTCTGGCCGGTGATGGGATCGGTGCTCAAGATCGCGGCGGTTGTGAGTCTGACGGGGGCCGCATTTTTTGCCGGATGGTCGTTCAGCCCGGTGGTCAAAGACGCAGCGCAGGCTGTTGTGGTGTCTTCCAAGCCAAATCCACCTGTTGAAACGGTGGTGAAGCTCCTGCAACCTGTGGAAAAGACGGCTCCTGCTCCCATGGTGGTCGCTGACGTCCCTGCCAAGTCCGAGCCCAAACCTGTCGCAGTGCCTCAGAAACCCGAGCCTGCTCCGGCTCCTGCCAAAGCAGTTGCACAGGCCAAGCCTGCACCTGTTGTGAAGGAGGTGGTTGTCATCGAGACCGCACCGGCGGTCGCAACCCGCACGTCCGTGGCTGCGGGATCGCCAAATTTGGGTTTCACCATGCCTGCCGGCCGCACGGCCTTTGTTAGCACAACCAAGCAGGCAACAGATCAGTTCAGCCTGCATCCTGCGCAGATCAAACCCGCGCCGCCGAAGTCCAAAGGGCAGGTGTTTGCCTCGCCCAAGAGCACCAATTCCAAGTCCGAGGCCAAACCGGCAAAGGTGTCCGACTTGTTCATTCACTCGTGGAAAGCCGAGGTGGCAGACTGCCCGTGGAACCCTGCCAATCGTCTGCTGCGCGTTGTGATCCAGCTGCCGGCTGATCAGGCGGCCGTGCTTTCCTCCGACACCGCATTTCCTCTCGAGGTCACCTTTGACCAGGCGAATGTGAAACAATTCCGCATGCTGTGTGAGCGCCATCTCGCTGCGACTGAGCTGCGCAGCGCGGGCACCCACGTGTTGTGGTATGAGTTCCAGCCCAACGGCACCGGTGATATCCCGCGTGACAGCGGCCGTCAGGTCGCCACCGTGATACTTCCCAATGCCCGCTTCACGTCGCAGGCGGTCGGCCCGTTCGACAGCAGCAGGCTGCAGGTCATTGACCGAGGTTACTCGCTGCAGAATGCGCGGGAAGACTTC
Source organism: Prosthecobacter sp. (assembly GCF_020439865.1). Lineage (GTDB taxonomy): Bacteria > Verrucomicrobiota > Verrucomicrobiia > Verrucomicrobiales > Verrucomicrobiaceae > Prosthecobacter. The sequence continues at coordinate 5,363 of NZ_JAGRPF010000039.1, read as the reverse complement.
GTTTTTGAAACGTCGGTGGTTGGCTTCGGCCTTCTCCTGCGTGGGGAGGATCAACTGGGCAGCTTAAACCACGGTCTCGTGCTGAACCTCGCGAAGCAAGCTAAAGGAGCCGATGCCGGTGGTGAGAGGGCCCGCTTCATCCGCTTGGTCCAAGATGCGCAACGCGCAACCGGACTGTGAACCGAGTGAGTGTCAGGATCAGGTGGAATGCGTGATTCTGCCGCTGAAGCGCGTGCAGTGTTGCGCGTAGAGCTTGTGTCCGAGTGAGAGGTAGCGTTCCCGAAGGTCGCTTCGGTGCTCATTGATCACCTGCACCCAGGGGCTGTTGCGCATCGAAAAGGCGGGCTCGCGCGCGAGATTGGCCAGGTCGTGATCGCGCCCGAGCAGATGACCCAGGCGCTGGGCCCGTCTGATGCGACGCGCTGCGCCTGGGAGGTGGGACAGCGCGAGAGTTTGAAAATAGAGATCCTTCACACGGTGCCGCCAGCGGTGCAGGACTCGCTTGTCGGTGGTTTCAAAGGACTGTTTCATCAAACGTCGCCCCTTTCGATAGCAGTCAAAATGTTCTTCAAGCAGGTCCTGCTCGGAAAGTGAACCAATGCATGAGCTGTCGATGAGCTGGCCCATGGCATAGAGCTGATGGTGTAGATAAGACGCAGGCGGGGCGTCAAGTTTTGTGCCGGCCTGTTGCGGACGATGTTTGGATGCGAGATGAAAACGACGCGCGAGCTTGTCGACGAGCTTGCACCGAACCACATGATCGCGATTACCGGCGCAGGTGTTGCTGACGGTGCGCAGGTGAAGGCGCATGGCCTGGAATGTGTGTTCCTCGATGCCTTGACGGGCGAGACGAAGCAAAGCGAGCATCTTTTTCATTCGCACTCGCAGTTGGTGCGTGGCCGTTTCCTCATGGGATGACATTCTTCTCACATCATCTTGCGCACGTTCGCAGAGCTGATGCAACAAACGCTTCAACTTCCGGCCTGAAAAGCCCGTGGAGTCACGGCTTTGTTTCATAACTCTCATTGAGCCGAGAACCGTTCCAGACAGCAAGAAAGAGTTTTTCACATTCGCCGTCAAATGCTGGCAACAAGTGCCCCAGTTTATGTGAATTGTCTGATTCACTCCAATCAGTCGAGCCTCTGAGATTGTCGTCACATTCGCTCTGAGGGAATGTTTTTCCCAAACGCAGGCGGAGGGATGCTGAAAACTTTCGTTGATTCGCGTGCCTCTGATGCCAGCGTGCACGCGTAACCTTTCACCTAACCCCCATCAATCCTATCATGGCAAGCGAAGCAGTCCTCACTCTCACCGAAGCGAATTTTGAATCCGAAATCTCCAGTTCAACCGTGCCGGTGATCGTGGATTTCTGGGCCGAATGGTGCGGCCCCTGCCGAATGCTTGGACCGATCTTGGATGATTTGGCCAAGGAGCAGGAGGGCAAGGTGAAGATTGGCAAAGTGAACGTGGATGAATCTCCGAATCTCGCCACGCAGTTCAGCGTGCGTTCGATTCCCATGCTGGTTTTCTTCAAGGACGGCAAAGCAGTGGACACTGTCGTTGGCGTGCAGTCCAAGGATGCATTGACCAAGCGTCTTGCGGCGTTGGGCTGATCCTGCGGTTTCAAAGCTGTCGATCCTGAGTCATCAGGCATCTCCAAAGGAGATGCCGATGGCGCGGGCAGCTTTGACGATCTCGCTTTCCTTGGAGACGAGGCGAAGTTGGTGAACGGCATCCTCAATGGGAACATCGCCCACCTGATACTGCTGATAGCTGACCATGCGGCCGAAGCTGCCCTGCTCGATGAGTTCAACCGCCTTGGCGCCGAAACGTACGCCCAAAATGCGGTCAAGCGCCGTAGGGGCGCCACCACGCTGGAGGTGCCCAAGGGTGCAAGCACGAGTTTCCTTGCCGGTGTCTTTTTCGATGTGCTTGGCCACATAGTCGCCAATGCCACCGAGGCGGTCTTCCCCCTTCGTGCCAACGCGCTCTTTGGTGAGCAGTTCGCCTGTTTCCATGCGGGCTCCTTCGGCGACAACGACGAGGGTGCTGTGATGGCCGGCGGCATCGCGTTTGCGAATGGCTTTGGAGACGTGGTCGAAGTTGAAAGGAATCTCTGGTAGCAGGATGACGTCCGCGCCGCCAGCCATGCCGCCATAGAGCGCGATCCAGCCCGCATGACGGCCCATGACTTCCAAAACGATGACGCGCTTGTGGCTCTCGGCTGTGGTGTGGAGGCGGTCCAATGCATCAACGACGGTCGCTACCGCTGAATCAAAGCCGAAAGAGGTGGCAGTGGCCTGAATGTCATTGTCGATCGTTTTTGGCACTCCAATCACAGGGATGCCCATCTGATACAATTGAAGGCCGGTGGTGAGGCTGCCGTCGCCTCCGACCACGATGAGCGCGCCCACTTCAAGATGACGAAGCGTGTTTTTGGCCTTCTCGACGATTTCAGCCGGAACCTGGGAAACATTTCCCTCGCCCACTTTGGCGACGAAATGGCCTTTGTTTGTGGTGCCGAGAATCGTGCCGCCCAGTTTCATGATCCCGATCGTTTTTTCGGAATCGAGCATCATGTAGTCCCCCGGAGGCAGCAGGCCTTCGAAGCCGTCACGAAAACCGACAACTTCCCAACCAAGCGTGTGGGCTGCGCCAACGACACCATGGATAACCGCATTGAGTCCGGGGCAGTCCCCGCCGCTGTTTAAGATTCCGATTCGCATGAGGGTGTTTTTGGAAAAGTTTGTCTGAAGGGAAGGAGGTGCAGAAACGATGCCGGCTGAGGATTAAAAGTGGTCGAGCATCTGCCGCTTGTCGGTGATGGGACGTCCTGCAGCGAGCCACCTGTCGTAGGCGGCCCAGCCTTGGTGCAGCAACGTGCGCGCTTCGGCGAAAGGATTGGCCGAGCCGAGCACGACGACGACCATGCGGTGCCGGTAAATGAGGCTGGTGTTGTCTGCCTGCACCTGCACGCTGGATGGTTTCTCTGCCGAAATGACCACACAGCCGCCGGAACGCTCTGTATTGCCGGTTTTCACACCATCGATGCGATCAACACCAAGGAGTTGGTTGGTATTCTTCAAAGAAACACTCAGCTGTTGTCCAGCGCGGTAGATCGTGATGTCGCGGCTGCTCTGATTCGTGTAGAAGCGCAACGCTGGACGAGAGACGGCGTAGATGGCGAGCCGGCCGATATCTGCCGCCGTTGAATAGGGCATGGGGCGTGAATTCTCGAGACCGTGCGGATTGGTGAAGCGTGTCCCTCGGGCGCCTTCACGTGTGGCAAGCTGGTTCATCTGGCGCACGAACTCCTGCATCGGATGACCTGCCCGACCCAGTCGTGCCAGATGGTCGCGCCCCACGAAATCACTCAGCGTGATGGCGGCGATGTTGTCGCTGCTCATCATGGTGGCATAGATAAGATCGCGCAGGGTTACCTGGTCACCGGCTTGCAGACCGATGTTGCCCGCATCCGAGATCTGAAAGGCGTAGGCGGGAACAGTGGCCAGCACGCCAACGCCAACTTTGGAAGCCTCGGCCCAGTCGAGTGTGACCATGGCGGTCGCGATTTTGGCAAGCCCTCCTACAGGACGCTTTGTCTGGGCATTGCCGGCGACGTGCACTTTCTTGTTGAAGGCATCGACCACAAGCACGGCGGCTTGTGCCTGCACCGAAGTGGTGCCGGATGCCAGGATCAAACTGATGCAGAGAATCGATGCGCGGGAACGAAGCCACGCCATGCTGGGGGAGAACATAGGAAGCGGATGTTTAACTGTCTGCCCCGGCATCGCAACCGTGCTTTTCTGAATTGACGCTGACGCCGTCGAATTCATGCTGAGCGTCTCATGTCAAACCCGCAGCAGCAAACCCGCAGGCTCATCCAAACCTATTATGAAACTTTCAACTCGGGTGATCGCACGGCGTTTCTCGCCTTGCTGACCGAAGATGTCGTGCATGACATTAACCAAGGTGCTGTGGAAACCGGCAAAGCAGCCTTTCGTTCTTTTTTGGAGCGAATGGACCGCTGCTATCGCGAACAGGTGCATGACCTCGTCGTCTTCTCGAGCGAGGACGGCATGCGTGGTGCCGCCGAATTCTTCATCGAGGGCGAATACCTGGCCACTGACGACGGTCTTCCTCCTGCCACGGGACAACGCTATCGTCTGCGGGTTGGCGCGTTTTTTGATCTGCAGAATGGCTGTGTCCGCAGGATTACCAACTACTACAACCTCGAAGAGTGGTTGCGGCAGATTCGCGTGTGAAGCGGGGCGGTGGCAATCTTACTTGTCGAAGAATGACTCTTCCTCGCGGTCACCGACCTTGAGGTAGCGGTAATATACTTCGAGCTGCAGCGTGCAGAGGCACTGGCGGTAGATTTCATCGGCAGCATCGCCTGCAGGCCAGTTCGGACGGCCATGTTTAAACGAGCCATCGGCCTGTTGGGCGCTGAGAATCTGCGGCAGGAACTGCTGGTTGTAGAACTTCCAGTCGTCGCCTCCCTGTTGGAAGAAGGTCTGAGTGTAGTAGTACCAGCAGTAGAGGTTGCAGTTCTTGTTCCAGTCGAGCGGTTCGGCGGTGATGAACTCCCGCAGGAACTTGATGCCCTTCTTGATCGCGGTGGTCTTGCCCTTGGCCATCGTCTGGAGACCGAGGATACCCACACCAGAAAGACTCCATTGGTTGTAGTGCGCATCGCGATTGCTGCCGCCGAAACCACCGTCTTTCGTCTGCATGGTTTCGAGATAATCGGTCATCTTGCCGATGCAGGAGTGCATGCCGTCGATTTTCAAGCCGGTGTTCTTGGCGGCTTTGAGTGCCTGGAACTGCCAGCCCACCACGGAGAGGTCTGCGCCGCCGCCTTTGTTGTACACGATTTGATCCGGGCCGCCGTAGGCCCATGCTCCCTTGGCGGTCTGGTTGTCGATGATGACCTTCACGCCTTTCTCAAAGGCTTCGCGCATGCCCGGAAGCGACTTGCTGCCAAGACGCGCCAGCGTGTACATCTCACCCAGAGCATACGTCGCAATGCCGTGCTCATAGGTGCCGGCACCTCCGTTGCCGCCGGCGGCTTTGCCTTTCCAGCCTGTCTCGGAGAATATGCCATAAGGGTTCTTCTTGCTGACTTCGATGAGGTACATGATGCCCTTCATCACGTTGTCTCCGTAGAACGGCGACTCTGGCGTCTCACAACGGCCCAGGAAGCACAGCAGCGCCAGTCCGGTCATCGCGCACTTGTTGCCCCGGCCCCAGGAGCCGTCGGCGTTCTGCTTGCCCTTCAGCCACTCCAGCGACGCGCTCACAGCAGCCTCGCACTCCGGCGTCCCGCCGTTCTGCCTCAGCTTCTCCAAACGTTCCTGCGT
>NZ_JAGRPF010000005.1 GCF_020439865.1 Prosthecobacter sp. | reverse complement strand
GGGATCTGATTTCGTCGCAATGGCAGGGGGCTGAAACATGCCCGCCCCGCAGAGAAGTGTGATCACAGCATCGCCATGCTGCGCTCAAACTTGTCCTTGACGCACTTTTTCAGAGAAGGGTGCAAATGCTTGACAGTACTCATGCTGATCTCAGATGCCTCTGGCAGCACACGTTTGCGGTCCAGTCGCTGCAACTGTTGGTTCATATTTTTCGCTCTTTTCTTCGCCGGCGTGTGCGACGCCAAGATCCACCGACTTAGATGGAGATGCAGCGATTCGCCGACAAGCTTGACGAGTTGATTCATGCGCTGCGGCGGTGACCCAGGGGCAATGCCATCCTGGCGTCACTCCTTGATGTGATTGGGGGGGGCTACTTCCGGCCCGTGACGTTCTTGAGCGCGCCCAAGCCTTCGAGCACGCGGACTTTGCCGCCGCGGGCTCGGGAGGCGATATTTTCGAAGTGATCCTTCATCGGGATGTTCTTTTCGTCCTTGCCGACGAAGAGGACGAAGTTGATCTGCGGCTTGGTCTTGCCCTGGCTGGAATAGATGATGCGGATGGCGTTGAGGATCTGCTTCTCGCGCTCGTCGGCGTCGATGTTCGGGCCGGGCTTGTGGCGGACGTTGATGTTCAGTTCGCCGACGATTTCATGGATGCTGCGGATGACGCGCTGCGGGATGCCCTTGGCTTTGCGTTTCTCGTTTTCCTCTTTGAGCCAGGCGGTGGCCTTGACGACGGCCTCCTGCCATTCCTTCTCGTTTTTCTCGGTCCAGCGCATCTCTTTGAGATAAGCAGCGAGTTCCTCCTTGGTCTCGTAGCGCGCCATGTGACGCCAGCCGCTGGTGATGATGAAGACGGTGTCCACATCGCTTTCGAGCGCATACTGAATGGCGAGCATGTAGCCCTGCAGCAGACGGTTGCGGACAGGTTCGATCTCCTGAGCCGCCTTGAGCCGTGGATAATTGATGGCAGCGAGGCCGATTTTTTCGAACTCTCGGTTCACGGGGTAGAGCCAGTCGCGCACCTTGTCCACGTTGGCCGTGGTGCCGGGCACGAGCTTTTCGCTGAAGGCGGAGAGGTGGAAGTGGTCGAACATGAGCACGTTGAAGGACGTGCTGACGCCGAACTTGCCGATCATGCTGGCGATTTCTTCTTTGACGATCTGATAGGCGGGGATGCCGCCCTTTGGATCGGTGAGCATGTAGCGCTCTGCTTCGATGAGGAAGGCGATGCGACGGCCCTTCGATTTGATGCCGAAGAAATTGACCTGCACCGTGCCCTTTGGCTGGAAGGCCATGGAGAAGCTCGAACCCAGGTCGGTGGTGGCGACTTCGGCGACGGCTTCGGCGGGTGCTTTGAAATCAAAATCCGGCAGCGAAATGGCCGAGACACCTGCGGCGGTCATTGCCGAGGTCGTGGGGCGGGCGACGGCTGCGGTGGCCGGTGTGGGCTGGGGGACGACGATCTTTTTCGTTTCCGGCTTCTCCTGCTCCTGCTCGACGGCGGACGTGGCGGTGATTTCAGCCGAAGGAGGTTCCGGCAGCACGATCATGATGACGCCGAGGAGGAGGAACAGGCCCAGATGCACCATGAGGGCTGCTGCTGCGGCGGCGAGTTTGGGACCGAGAAGACGGCGTTGCTTGGGCCGCGCATCGAGGATGTCCGCATCCTGATCTGAAACGCTGGCGGTCAAAACCGGCTCCACTGCGGCGTCAGGTGCCGGCATCATCAAGCCACTGGGGGCGGGCAGGGCAGCATCCGGAGCAGGGGCCACGACGGCGACGGGGGCTGCTTCATCGGCATCATCATCGGCGACCACGGATACTTCCATGATGCTGTCGGGCGCTGGAAGGGAACCTTCGCGGCGGAGAACCTGAAGCTTGATGGGCACCGTCTCCTTGGTGGTAAAACTGGTGGTGTTTCCAGCGATCCATTCTTTCAATTCCACCGCACGTGCTTCGAGCGATGGGTCGAGTTCGGTGGCAACGAGGTAGTGTTTCTCCGCTTCGTTCGCGTCTCCCATGGCGCAACAGGCCTGGGAGGCGAGCAGGGCGGCTTCGGCATCCATCTCGTTGGCCATCATGGCCCGCATGGCATAGTTCAGTGCATCCGCCGGATGGATCGGCAGCAGGTGATAGCCCGCGCGCACCAGATGGTCGGGTGTCTCCGGTGCCTTTGGGGCCAGCGATACGATCATCGCCGCCATGTCGGTTTTGCCGTCGGCGATCAAAGCATCCGCGAGCGTGAGACGTGACTCCCAGTCCTCAGGGTGAGCGCTGAGGTGAGATTGGAGTTCGGTGATCGAGGCGGACATCGCAGGCGGCTTGAATTCAAACCATTGAACGGGTTTCATCTCCCGGCTGCAAGTCTAAAAACTCGCGCCATGATGGGGCGTGGCCCTCTTCGACCAACTCATTCTTCATCTTGATGCCGCTCCGCATGACGGCGCATGGAACATGGCCGCCGACCAGGCGTGGCTGGAACTGGGTGATGTGCCGGTGCTGCGCGTGTATCGCTGGACAGAACCGACGGTGACCATCGGCTATGCGCAGAATCTTTCCAAACTGGCTGACGCCCTGCCGGGATGGCCCGTGATGAGGCGTTGGACGGGCGGTGGCGTCGTGCTGCACGACAACGATTTCACCTATTCGGTGATCGTTCCGGCGTGCCATCCTTGGTCACAGACCAATCCGCTGGACAGTTACCGGCTGATTCATGCGTCGCTGGCTTCGGCGCTGGATGATGGCAGCAGGCTCGCCGGACCGGAGGATCTGATCGAGGCGCCCTTTTGTTTCGTGGCTCCGGCGATGCACGATGTGGTGCGCGGAAAGGTGAAGGTCGCCGGCGCGGGGCAGCGGCGGGGAAAGCTTGGGCTGCTGCATCAGGGCAGCGTGCAGCAGGTGATGCTGGAGGATGATTTCTGGAGCCGCTGGGCTTCGGCCCTGGCCAAAGACGTGGTGATTACGATGGAGATGACCACGTCGATGCTGCAACGCGCGGAAGAGCTGCGTGCGAAGCGCTATGCTCTGACCATGTGGTTGAATGACCGGGAGGATGAGCTGAAATGACGCGAGTTTTTGTGTATGGCACGCTGAAGCGTGGAGGGGAGAATCATCACTGGCTCGCGGGACAGCGGTTTATCAGCAAGGCATGCACGCTGCCGCGGTATCGGATGTTCGATCTGGGCGGCTATCCGGGATTGGTCCAGGATGACAACGGACTCGCGATCGAAGGAGAGATCTGGGAAGTCGATGAGGCCGGACTGAGCCGGCTGGACGTGCTGGAAGACGTTGAAGGCGGTGAATACGAGCGTGTCCTGCTCGATCTCGAAGGGGGGCGTGTCGAAGGCTATCTTTACCTTCACAGCGTCGAAGGCCGGCGCGATGCAGGAGCGTGCTGGTGATCAACCCGCACCAAAGAACCCACCAAGCTTTCGAATGCGCGTCGGGTGACGGAGTTTACGCAGTGCCTTGGCCTCGATCTGACGGATACGCTCGCGGGTGACCTGGAACTGCTTACCGACCTCTTCAAGTGTGCGGCCGGCGCCGTCTGAGAGTCCGAAGCGCTGCTCCAAGACTTCGCGTTCGCGAGGATTGAGGGTGTCGAGCACGTCGCGCAGTTTGTCGCGCAGGAGATGCATGGCGGTGAGCTCCATCGGATTGCTCGCCTCCTTGTCTTCGATGAAATCGCCGAACTCGGTGTCGCCTTCGCTTTCGCCAACCTTGGCCTGCATTGAAACGGGCTGCTGCGAGAGTCGCAGCACCGCGTTGACGCGTTCCACAGGAAGATGAATCTCCTCGGAGATTTCTTCCGGTGTCGGATCACGACCCAGCTCCTGCAGCAGCTGCTTGTGCACGCGCATGAGCTTGTTGATCGTTTCGATCATGTGCACCGGGATGCGGATGGTGCGTGCCTGATCCGCAATGCTGCGGGTGATGGCCTGACGGATCCACCAGGTGGCGTAGGTGCTGAACTTGTAGCCGCGCTGATACTCAAACTTCTCGACTGCACGCATGAGCCCCATGTTTCCCTCCTGGATCAGATCCAAGAAAGAGAGGCCGCGGTTGGTGTACTTCTTCGCGATAGAAATGACGAGGCGCAGGTTTGCCTCGATCATTTCGGTCTTCGCCTTGGTGGACCCTGCCACATGCTTGAGCGTGTCGGTGATGAGCGTGCGATACTCTCCCGCCGTCATCCATGACTCCTGCTCAAATGCACGAATCGCCTCCTTTGGGGCTTCGCTGCGCGGGTGTTCCTTGAGATTGCGCTCGAGAGCCGTGAGTTCCGTCAAACGCTCCTGCAGGAGAGTGACGAAGTCCTCGGTGATCTTTGATTTGAAGTAGAACTTCTCGCACGTACGGAAGAATGACGCCCGCAGGGTCTCAAATTCTTCCTGGCAGGCGGCCCGTTTGCGCGGGCCTGCGTTGACCAGGGCTGTGAACGCCTTGCTGGTCTTTTCATGAATCTCGCGGGCCTGGTCGAGCAGCGGTTTGAGTTTCTTAAAATAGGCGTCGCGCTCGTCGGCCTTGCGATCACTTACGAGTCGGTCGAAGCGTTCGACTCCGTTGCTCAGCGCCTCGGCGAACTGGAGATAGGCCTGACCGATGAAGCCGATGGTGTGCAGGCACTGGCGCATGCTGAGGTCCGCTTTCTCGATGCGCTTGGAGATGTGAATCTCCTGCTCGCGGGTGAGCAACGGCACCTGCCCCATCTGACGCAGGTACATGCGGACGGGGTCGTCAAAAACATCCAGCTTGGCTGAGGAGGAGTCGCGTTCCGCAGCCCGTTCCCGTGCAGCGGAACGTGATGCGACCATGCCGTCCACATCGTCGCTGATTTTGATCTCCATCGCCCGCAGGCGTGTGATCAGGGCGTCCATCAGGTCCGGGGTGACAAAGCCTGCCGGGAGCGCTTCGTTGATGTCGTCCCACGTCAGGTGATCCTGTTCGCGCGCGGTGCGGATGAGGTCACGCAGACGCGCCTGAACGTCGGGAGAGTGGATGTCGTCGTGCGTGGTGTTGGCGAACTGCGTGATGCCGCCCGCGTAGCCATTTTTCGGCGGTCGGCCACGGCGGCGTTTGAGCGGCTGGCCGTCAGGGCCGAGGGGCACGGCGGCTTTCTCTTTGGGCGGATGAATGCGCGGTCTGCCACGTCCACGCTTGACCGGTGCATCTGCACTTTCGGCAGGTGATAATGCGCCCGCCTGTCCGGCTGCGTTGCGAGAATGGGATCCGTTGGGTTGTTTTTTAGAGACGGCCATACTTACCTCGGTGGGGGTCCGGGAATTGCGTCGGTCAGGGAGAGAAACTATTCGGGGCGGGTTTGGCACGGTCAAGGCATTCTTTGAGGACAGCGCTGAGTTCTCGTTCCTTGCGCTGCAACTCGTCCAGTTGATCGAATGACTGTCCAGGCTGGCGTAGTTTTGCCCGTGTTCCTTGGATCAGGTTCTGCAGGCGCACGATTTCCAGCACGTAAAGCAACTGCTGAGCTTCAACCAGTCCGCCTGGCAGGCCCGCGCGTGCCTGCAACTGCGCGAACGCGGCCTCCTCATACCGTTCCAAACCTGACATAAAGACGAGCTGTGAAGTTTCATCGAGCGGGTTGTAGCGACTGCGCGCCAGCAGCGCCAGCAACTCCGTGCCGGGCACCTCGCGCAGCATGTCCTCGCAATCGGCCTCCCTAAGCCAGTGCAGAACCTCGGAGTTGCTCAGGGCCATCTGACAGAGCTGCAAAGCGGTCGTGTGCTGGGATGCGAGCAGTTTTTTTGCCTCATCGGCCGGATTAGAAGCCGAATCTTTTGCGCCAGGCTGCTTGCTGTCAGTTTTTTGTTCCAATGCGGCCTTTTTCACCATCGCGTTGAGCTGTTCCTCGGAAATCTCGAGCAACTTGGCCACCTTGTTCACCGCTGCGACACGCTGGGCGACGCCGTTGAAGATGCCGATCGCACCGGCCACCTGCTCCGCCATGCGGACACGTTCGACTGTGCTGTTGCTCTTTGAGCTGGCGCGGAGATGACGGATTTGATGCTCTAAAAACTCGTGTGCATCAGCCACGATGGCGCGCAACGCGTCGGAACCCTGCTTGCGGATGAGCGAGTCGGGGTCCTCACCCTGCGGCAGTTCAGCAACACGGACGCTGATTCCTTGAGGCGACAAGGTGCGGAAAGCTTTCTCCGTCGCCTCGCGTCCGGCATTGTCGCTGTCGTAACACAGCACGACCTCGTTGCAGACGCGCTTGAGCATCTTGGCGTGCAACTCTGTGAAAGCAGTGCCCTGTCCGGCCACGACGTTCTGCAGTCCTGCCTCGAAGACCATGATCATGTCGATCTGCCCTTCGCAGATGATTGCCTGATCGGCCTTGGAGATGAATCGCTTCGATTTGTCGAAGCCAAACAGCACCCGGCTCTTCGTGAAGACCGGCGTTTCCGGCGAATTGACGTATTTGCCGCCTTTCTGGTCCTTGTCGAGAATGCGGCCGCTGAAGGCGATCACGTCGCCGTTGTCGTTCCGCACGGGAAACATGAGGCGATGCCGCCAGCGGGCGTAGGGTCGGCTGAACTGGCCATTCTCGTCCTCGGTGGGCTGAATGAAAATGCCCGCCTCCACCATGACGCGTTCAGGGAGTTTCTGCTGCGCCATCCACTCGCGGTAGAAGGTCGTGCTCTGCGGCGCGTAGCCCATTTGCCAGCGTTTCGCCATCTCCGCGCTGATACCGCGGGATTTGAGATACTCGCGCGCGGGTGCGGCCAGTTTGTGCTTCATCAGAAGCAGGTGAAACCACTCGGCGGCCTCGCGATTGGCCCGCAGCAGCAGAGAGCGCTGTTTGGCCTCCGCCTCGGCATTCGCATCCCAGACCTCTTCTTCGACACGAATGCCAGCCGCGTCGGCAAGGCGCTTCACGGCCTCCACAAACGACATGCCGTCGTGCTCCATGACGAAGCGGATCGCCGAGCCACCGGCGCCGCAGCCAAAACAGTGGTAGGTGCCCCGCGATGGGCTGACGTTGAAGGACGGCGTCCGTTCATTGTGAAACGGGCAGAGCCCGAGATAGTTTGTGCCCGCCTTGCGCAGTTTCACCGAACGCCCCACCAGCGCCACGATATCCGTGGCGGCAATCACCTGCTGGATGGTTTCTTCCGGAATGCGCGACATGAAGTCGAAAGTGTTGAGCCGGGCCGAACTCGCAACTGGTGATGCGGTGCGGACTGCGACGAACCACGCACAAGATGCGCTTCGTGGTTCCTGAAAAAGCAGTCAGACGAGCGCCGGGGACGGTTGGGTTTTAGTAAAGATAAAGAAAAGCTTTAACGTCAGGGTTGTGAAATTTTATATAACAGCAAGCCATAATCCTGTAGTCCTGAACCGTTCAGTTAGCTCTAAATAAGCAATTAGTTCATAACCGAAAATAGGCCTCACGAGGCTTATTGTAAGCAAGTTCCACCGTCTCCCAACCCACCAGCGTCATCTTCAACCAACCCATGATTTTCTCCATCACTTTGATGAGCTGGATGAGCTGTGTTTTCAGGCGGTCGTTATCCGCGCAATTTTGGTTCCTGATTCCATTCGGATTGAACGAGTTGGAACGCGCGAGGTTGGATTTTGAGCTCATCGCTTTGAGGTCCGATGAACCGAGTGCCAGAGGGGCACGCAAGTTGGAATGCGCTCTGTGAGCCTGAACAAATTTAGTCGCTAAAAGTTTTATGAAAACATTACGTCAACATCGCAAACTCCTCGGCTGGTTTATGACATGCCTCATGGCTGTCTGGCTTCCAGGACCCTATGCTAAAGCGGCCACTGGTATCTGGATTGAGACCAGCGGTGGAACGCTCACCTGGCAAGACTTTGCGAACTGGAATGGAGGGCTGATTCCTGGAACTGGCATCGGAGATACCGCCACTCTGAATCTGGACTTCCTCGGGACACAGTTCATCAGCCTGAATGACACTCTCACGTTGGGCACTTTGAACGTTGGTGACACCTCGGGAGGCTCCAGCATTGTTCTGACCAGCGGCGTAGGCGGGACGATCAGTTTCAACAACGGTGGCACTGCGGTTATCAACAAGACCGGTTCGGGCACTCTGTTCCTTCAGGCCAACATTGGACTACAGAATCAGCTCGCTTTGAATTTGAACGAGGGCGTGCTGGTGCTTGATGGCATTGTCGATGGTGTGAACGGCTTCACCAAAAATGGTGATGGCACGCTGATCCTGCGCCGCGCCAACAACTTCACCGGACTTACAGTGCTTAACGGTGGCATGACCATGGTGTCTCCGGCCGGAAACGACCTCGCTGTGCTGGGACCGTCCAATTATGCACAGGGCACGGTGGTGAACAATGGCGCCACTTTGGTCATCAACAATGATGCTTCCAACACAGCGGGCGATACGACCGGCGGCACCAGTCTGAATTCGGAACCGCTGTTCATTTCGGGTCAAGGCTTCCGCAACCTCGGTGCGCTGCGTGACATTCTGGGGCGTGAGTCTAGCCAGGTAACTGGCACGGTCACGATGCTGGACGCGGCTCGAATTCAATCGGACTACGGTACCTTCACGCTCACCGGGTCGCTGATCACCAACAACAATGAACTGCGTTTTGGTGGCGCGGGATTTGTTTCCCTGAGCGGACCTGTCGTGGGATCAGGAGAAATCATTCACTACGGCGTTAGTGGAGCTCGTTTGGGAAGCATCTCGTCACAGAACAATTTCACCGGCACCCTCACATCGTTGCTGGGGGACATCCGTGCGGACACGGGTGTTGGCAGCCAGGCGGCCAACACGAATCCCTATGCTAACATCTCCGCCCTGAACCTGAGGAACTCCTGGCTGCGCATTGTTTATGGACAAGGGGCGGGCGCTCCCACTGGTTCGGACAAGCCGGACAGCCGCTTCTCAACCACGGCTCCCATCAGCATGATGGCCAGCCAGATTTACATTGAGAATTCGGGCTTCACCACAGGCAACAGCCTGTTCGACTACGCTGTTTCTCAGACGCTGGGCACGGCGACTCTGTTGAGCGGTGCCAATCGCATTGGTTATCGTTCTGCAGATACAGGCAGCATTACTCTCACCTTGGCCAACATCTTGAAGCCGAATCAAGGCACGACACTCGAGATGATGGTGGACAGCCTTGTGGGCGCGGCGTTGGGCACCTCGGCCAAGCATCAGATTATCAACACCGCGTTGGAAACTGGCGGTGTGAACGTGCCCTTCATCGGCGGCTGGGCCTACTCTTCGGGTGGTACGGCCAATCCGGAGTTTTTGAAGTATAACACCGTTGGCCTTGGCGGCTTCGGCTACACTCCGTTGGTGGCCGGAGATTACAAGGTTGATCAGGCGGAAACGGGCTGGGTGGGGACGGACAACGTCAAAATCACCAGCGGGAACGTCAATCTCACGGGAAGCCGGACGATCCAGTCGTTGAACATGCAGAGCAGCACAGGACGTGTGCTCAGCGGCAATGCCGGCACCGTGCTGGAGATCGATTCCGGAGGCATCTTGACCAGTCTGGCCACGCACACGATCTCCGTTCCCACCATCACGGCAGGGGCGGGCAGCAATTACGAACTCTACGACATCGCCTGGAGCTCCAATGTGATTTCCTCGGTCATTGCCAACAACGGCGCCAATGCGGTCTCGCTCGTCAAGAATGGTGGTGGCACGACTTCCTTTTTCGGTGCCAACACCTACACTGGCACAACCTATCTTAACGAGGGCATGTTCAGGGACGTGATCGGATCCAATCGCGTCGCGCTTGGTTCCGGCAACTTCAACATGTCTGGCGGACCAAACACGCAGTCAGCCTACGAAACGGATACGAACTTTACACGTGCGCTCGGCTCCGGAGCGGGCCAGGTGCAGATCACCGGTGGTGGTGGTGCGGGGGGCGGCAGCACGGGTTTCTCCGCTTATGGTGCGCCGATTGATGTCAATTTTGGCGGCGCTGGAGACACCATTGTGTGGGGCAGCGCCTACTTTAATCCTGGAATCTTCACTCTCAACGGTGGTAATGCCACGCATGTGGTGACTTTGGTCAATAACCTCGATCTTGGCGGAGAGCAGCGTTACATCCGTCTGGATGGCAATGCCTCTGGCGGCAACCGTCAAGTCATCGGCACCATATCGGGTGACGTTTTGAATGGTGGCATCGTCAAACGTGGGGGCGGGGTTTTGATGTTCGACAGTGCAAAGTCGTATCAAGGCGCCACGCTTATCCAGGAAGGCGAGCTTTGGCTGCGAGGGAACGGCACGGCGGGTGCCAATGTCATGGGCAATGACATCCTCATTGGCGCATCTTCACGTTTGAAGCTCGACGGCCCTGCCAATGTCGGGTCCAACCAGATGATCATGATGCAAAACGCGGATGATAACAACGCTGCCGCCATCGCCTTCGGCGCGGGTTACGGAACGGGGGAGGGCATTACCTTCAGCAGCCTTATCAACAATGGAGGCATCGCGCAGACCGGACCTTACAGTGTGCTCATTGCGAACCAGCAGACCGGTAATGACCGTCGCAACCGTATTGCCGTGCAGATCAGTGGCAACAATGACTTTCAAACGGATCTTCCAGGGCTGATCAAAGCGGTGGCTCCCGATGTGCAGGTCTGGTTTGGGGCAGACACCGGAAACGGCGTCTACACCGGCACAACGCTCAGCACCACGGGCCGAACCAAGACTGGCAGTGTGGAGGCTTTCCGTCTCGGCACCGGCAGTGGCACCCTTACTCTTGCCCTCTCGAACGTGCTCAATGCCGCAGCGCCGCTGATTGTGGGTGCAGAAGATGAGACTGGTCGGACAAATATCGGGGGGGTGGTGTACATCCCTCAGGCGCAGAACTACACCGGCACGCTCACCACAACGATTGGCACCTCGGTGACCTATGGTACATTGCTGGGCGCGGGCGGTCTCCTTATTGCCGGGCAAAACGGTGCGCTCAATGCTGCTGACAACACCGTTCTGTTCCGTGGCGGCGAACTTCGTCCTGTGCTGAACGCGGCCTTGGCCAACTTTGGCCAGACGGACACTCAGTACGCCGCTCGTGACCTCGACGTTCGCTTCGGTAACGGCAGCCTTCGCCCATGGGCTCTTGGCGGTGGTTCCTTTGGCAACCTCGCACTCGACAATCTGACCATGCTCATGGACACCGCAGACCGTGCGTTCATTTTGGGCAGCGCCGGCACCACTTACATCAACACGGTTTTCAACGGCACCACACAGCTGCTGAACGGAACCACCGCGCGCAACGCCTTCTTTGACATCGGATCTGACAACAGCTTCCAATCCGGCATCGGTCTGTTGACTTTGAACGGTGTGGTCAGTCAGACCGGCTCAGGGGTCGTCAATCTCCAGAAGCGCCAGGGTGGGGCCTTGATTTTGAGAGCCGACAACACTTACAACGGTACGACCTACGTTCAGCAGGGGCGCTTGGTTTTGGCCAATCTTGGAGCCGCTGGTAACACGGGGTCAAACATTGAAATGAACACCAATGGAAGCCGGCGCTCGGATCTGGAGTTTCGCATGGACGGCAGCGGTCCGTTTGCCTTCCAGAATAACATCGTCACCAGCGGTGGAGACACCAATTCCACCCGTGTGATCACCGTGGGCTCCTATGATGGCTCCTCCTCCAACAACATCATACAGCTCGACGGCAGCTTCACCATCGGTCACGCCGGCACACATGCCACCGACGGCGGGGGAAACAGCGCGATCTACTTTGACGGCTTTAACGGCTATCAGTTTGAAGTGCTTGGCACGACCAACCTCAACCGCAGCATTGTGTTTCGCACGCGCGGGGCACTCACGACGCTCACGGGGGTTGTGGCGGGAGCGGCGGCCAATGCGTTGGAAAAATCCGAGCAGGGAACGCTGGTGCTCAACGGCAACAACACCTACGCTGGCAGCACGCTGGTCTCCAACGGCTATCTGGTGCTGGGCCATGACAACGCGCTGGGCACTGGCAGCAGCGACGTGACCTTCCGTGGCGGCAATGCGTTCTCGCAGATCCTTGCATCGGGAACACGCACGATCAGCCGCAACTTCATTAATACTGCGACGGGTGGCACGCAGACGCTGGGCGGACTGGACGCCGGGTCGAAGCTCTTCAGCGGGAACATCAATCTCTCCACCCGTGGTTTGAACCTCACGGCGATCGCTGGCGGAGATGTGACCTTTAGCGGCACGATTAGCGGCGCGTCAGGCATCAACAAAGTCGGCAATGGCACGGTTATCCTCAACGGCCCTGGCGCTGGCACTGGCAATACTTACGCGGGCGGGACCACGGTAAGCAGCGGGACGCTGATAGGGATGGCGCAGGGCACCAGCGGCAGTCCTTTCGGCACGGGAGTCTTCACGGTCAGCAATGGTACACTCCGGCTCAACGGCAATGCAACGAGCGCGGGAACCAGCGGTGGGGCGCTGACGATCAACAGCGGCAACGCCGGGATTGTGATCGACGATGCGCTGGCCGGCATCACGACAATGACGTTTGCATCCCTCGCGCGCAGCAACAATGCCACCATCACCTTTAAGGGCATCACCTCGGACATCGGCGGTGCGACCAACGAGATCATCAGCTTCACGAGTGCTCCAGGGCTGCTCAACGGCATCATCGGCACCTGGGCGGTGATCCAGGGAGCGGGCGGGGACAACAGCGGCACCTACGCGACGATGAGCGGCGGGAACGTGATTACGGCGACCTACGGCGGCACGGGAAATCTGGACACG
>NZ_JAGRPF010000004.1 GCF_020439865.1 Prosthecobacter sp. | reverse complement strand
CGATGTGCCCTTGCAGCAGAAGGGCGATCCGGCGAAGCCGGGCAACGTGGTTCCGCGTCATTTCCTCACCGTCTTTGGCGCTCCGAAGCTCCCGCCCTCCGAGTCATCCAGCGGTCGGGCACAGCTGGCCGAATGGATTCTTGCGAAGGACAACCCGCTGACCGCCCGCGTGATGGCAAACCGCATCTGGCAGCATCATTTCGGCCGCGGCATCGTTCCGACGCCGAACGATTTTGGCAAACAGGGCAAGCCTCCCACGCATCCCGAGTTGCTCGACTACCTCTCTGCCAGATTCCGCGACGGCGGCTGGTCGATCAAGGCGATGCATCGTCTGATCATGCTTTCGCATACCTATCGCATGTCGTCGGAGCGCGATGAACCCTCGATCGCCGCGGATCCGACCAACGAGCGCTTGTCGGCCTTTCCACGCATCCGCCTCGATGCGGAAAGCATTCGCGACACACTGTTGCTGCTCGGAGGAAACCTCGACCCAACACCCGCCGGCGATCATCCGTTTCCGCCGCAGAGCGAGTGGAACTTCACGCAGCACAACGCCTTCAAGGCCGTCTATCCGAGCAACCATCGCAGCGTGTATTTGATGACCCAGCGCATTCAGCGGCACCCGTTCCTCGCCATCTTTGACGGAGCTGATCCCAGCGCAAGCACGGCCGCCCGAACGACGAGCACCACGCCGCTGCAGGCGCTCTTCCTCCTCAATGATCCGCTCGTGCATGAGCAGGCCGGCCGCATCGCCGAGCGCTTGCTGAAAATTGCCTCCGATGAAACACAGCGCGTAAAGTCCGCATACGAACTGCTCTTTGCCCGCCCGCCGACGGGGGATGAAGAAGCGGCA
This sequence comes from Prosthecobacter sp., assembly GCF_020439865.1. Taxonomy (GTDB): domain Bacteria; phylum Verrucomicrobiota; class Verrucomicrobiia; order Verrucomicrobiales; family Verrucomicrobiaceae; genus Prosthecobacter. The sequence continues at coordinate 29,612 of NZ_JAGRPF010000004.1, read as the reverse complement.
GCGACACAATTTCTTGCGGATGCCAGACACAGCGCCCCAGACGCGAACGAAGCATGGAACGCTTACGTGCGCGTGCTGCTGCGGCTCAATGAATTTGTTTATCTCGACTGATCCATGAACGTCCCGCTCCATCCTCGTCGCGAAATCCTGCGCTCCTTCGTGGGCGGATCGCTGCTCATGCCCGGCCTGCTTTCGCAGTTGCTCGCCGAGGCCAAAGTTGACCCACTGTTGCCGAAGCAGCCGCACTTCCCGGCAAAGGCGAAGCGCGTCATCTTCATCTTTTCCAACGGCGGCGTGTCGCACATGGACACGTTTGACCACAAGCCGGAGCTGTTCAAAGCGGACGGCAAAAAGACCGGCATGGGCGGTGGTCTTTCCAATCAGCAACGCGTTTTGCTGAAGCCCGGCTGGCAGTTCAAACCCGGTGGCAAATGCGGCACGCTCGTGAGTGACCTGTTTCCGCATCTGCGCGAGATGATGGATGACATCTGCCTGATCCGATCGATGAAGGGCGAAGATAACGAGCACGCCAACGCCACACTCGGCATGCACACAGGTTCGTTCTTCTTTTCGCGTCCGAGCATCGGCTCCTGGGTCAGCTATGGTCTCGGCACGATGAACAGCAACCTGCCGTCCTTCGTCGCCCTCGCGCCGCAGATGCCGTATGCAGGCACGCAGATCTTCAACAACGACTTCCTGCCTGCTTATCATCAAGGCGTGCGCGTGGTCGACGGCAAGGAGCCCATCGCCGATCTCGACCGCCGTACGCGGCAGAAAGGCCTCCAGGAACTCGAACTCGGCCTCGCGGACGTGCTCAACAACAAGCATCTCAGCACCCGTGCGGGCGATTCAGATCTCTCCGCTCGCATTCGCACCTTCGAGACCGCGTTTCACATGCAGACCGAGGCGCAGGACGCCTTTGACGTGAACAAGGAGAGCGACGCCACGCTGGCGATGTACGGCATGAAACGCGGCGACAACGAGAGCTTAGGCTGGCAGTGCATCGTCGCCCGCCGTCTCGCCGAGCGCGGTGTGCGCTTCATCGAAGTCGTGGATGGCAGCAGCAGCAAAAACTGGGACGATCATGCCGACATGGCCAAGCACGCTGACCACGCAAAACGCGTCGATCAACCCATCGCCGGCCTGCTGCGCGATCTCAAAGAGCGCGGCATGCTCCAGGACACGCTCGTTGTCTGGACCACCGAATTCGGCCGCACGCCCGGAGTAGACGGCAGCAAGGGCCGCGGCCATCACAGCGCCTGCTTCTCCTCCTGGCTGGCCGGAGGCGGAGCCAAGGGCGGCATTGCGCATGGGGAAACAGACGAACTCGGCGCTACTGTCGCCAAAGACAAAGTTCATGTGCACGACTTCCACGCCACCATCCTCCATCTGCTCGGCTTCGATCACACCAAGCTCACCTACCGCCACGGCGGTCGCGATTACCGTCTCACGGACGTGTTTGGGAATGTGGTGAGCGAGTTGCTGGCGTGAACGTTCCTCCATGAGACGAATACTCGCGATTTTAATGGCCCTGCTGTCGCTGAATGTGTGGGCGATCGTCCCGGCTCACGAACTGAAAGACGGTGCCGTTCATATGGCGGGTGTCGGGCCGGACAATCCGGTCATCTACGACAACGACTGGTGGTTCGATGTGTTCGACAACAACTACCTCTGGGCGCGTGCCAGTCTCGGCAGGGTCGATCTTCGCGCCAACATCGTCAGCCGTGACATGTGGGAATGGGATGCCGGATACAAGTATTCCATGCAGCGCTGCATCGACGATGCGAACAAGGCGCTGACCCTCGCCCGCAGTTCCGGTTTGAAGAACATCCCGGACATCATGAGTGGATCCGACGAGGTGCTTCGGCGACCGGCGAGCGGGCGCATTGAGGAAACGGTTCCCAAGTCTTCGCCGGGTGTCAGGAAGATCATTGAGGAAGCACGAAAGGCGACGTCGGAGAAACCGCTGATTCTTATCTGCGGCGGTCCTTTAACCACTGCGGCGAATGCGCTGCTGATGGCGCCGGACATCGCTGATCGGATGATCGTTTTCGACATCCTCGTCAGTCACTACGGCTACAATGGCAAAGACGGCTGGGCGGCGTATGTCGTGGCGAAGAAGACGCGCTACGTGGACTGGGGCGGCCGAGGTCGCGGGTTCTGGGATCGTCATTCGGTTTTCGTGGCGAAAGATTTCGAGACGCTTCCGAAGACCCCCTTTTGCGAAGACATGCGGCGTTTGATCAAGTCCGATCTGGGGCAGGCAAATCAACTAGGAGATGGTGCGCCACTGGTGTGGCTGTTCAATCCGCAGTGCTGGACGGGTGTGGAGCTTCATCAAGCTGCATTCCGTGGCAAAGCGGTCGAGTTCACGCTGGCAAAGCCCGACGAGGCAGGTGATGTGCTCGTCATTCCCAAGGCCGTAACCGATATGAGGCAGTGCCACGATGAGTTTTTCCGGGTGCTTCGCGATCCGGCGCTATTCAAGGAATCTGCGACTGAGGTAAACTGAACGATGACAACCCAGGCTGGCACCCCGCATCCTCGCGTCGCATGGGCGTTTGCCATGTTGATGACACTGTGTGCCTTCGCGACTGTCTGCCAGGCTCTCGATGACGATCCTTTGCATGCAACCGCAGCGCCCTATCCGCACAGTCAGGTGATCGAACGTGTTGAATTCGACTGGTCCTCCCATCGGCGTGAAGCGGTCGGCAGCGACAACTGGCCGGTGACATGGGCCGATGACGGGCATCAATACACCGCGTGGGGAGACGGCGGTGGTTTTGGCGGTGACAACAAAAAGGGCCGCGTCACGCTAGGTGTGGCACGCATCAAGGGCGAGGCGGCGAATTACTCCGGCAAGAACCTCTGGGGCGGATTCGAGTCCGAACGCGCGGCGACGTTCGGCGGAAAGAGCTATGGCATCCTTTCGATCGGCGGCGTGCTGTACATGTGGGTGGGACCGCAGCCGGGGCCGCACTTGCGCGAATGCCGTCTCGCGTCTTCGCGCGATCATGGCCTTACGTGGACACAGGCTGACTGGGTGTTTCGCTTTGAGGACGGCTTGAGCATCCCAACCTTCCTCAATTTTGGACGCGACTATGCCGGTGCGCGCGATGGATTTGTTTACAGCTACTTCATCGAGCCTCAGTGGGGACCGGAAACGCCTCCAATGAGCAAGTTCGGATTTGAGGTCCATCGTCCGGGCAGGGTCCATCTCTCACGAGCTCCGAAGACAAGTTTATTGAAACGTGAGGCGCACGAATTCTTCGCCGGATTCGACGCAGCGGGCCAGCCTCGGTGGTCATCGAACGTCGCTGACAAAAAGCCCGTGTTCTCCGATCCGAACGGCGTTGGCTGGAATGTGAGTGTCAGCCACAATGCCGGGCTGCGACGTTACCTGCTCGCGACAGAGCACGACGCAACGCACGCCGGAAAGTTCGGTCTCTTCGATGCGCCGGAGCCTTGGGGTCCTTGGACAACTGTCGCCTATGACGACAAGTGGGGCGAAGGCCATGTCGAGGTCTCGACATTTTACTGGAACTTCCCCGCCAAGTGGCTCAGCGCTGACGGCAGCCGTTTCACGATGGTTTTCACCGGCAAGAATACGAACGATTCCTGGAACACCCTTGTGGGCCGGTTCGTGCTCAGGTCTCCACCATTTTCGCCCCAAAAATGACACGCCCTTTTACTTCGAATCTGAAACTGTAGGGCGATTTGGCGCTGCCTCAGCCCAGAAGCGGCAGACCCATCTCCACGATCAATCCATGCGGGTCGCGATTGCATGCGGTGATCGTGCCACCGCAGGCCTCGATGCAGCGTTGTGTGATGGCGAGGCCGAGGCCGCTTCCGCCAGTGGAGCGCTGACGTGCGGCTTCCGGGCGATAGAAAGGCTCGAACAGGCGGGGCAGCGCCTCCGCAGGAACCCCCGGACCTTGATCCGAGATGCGGATGAGGATTTGATCATTATGCTGGCTCGCGTGGATTTGAATCGGACCGGCGTTTCCGGCGTAACGCACGGCATTGCGCAGGATGTTGCCGATTGCGCGGTCCAGCGCGTTGCGAAGCGAGCGGAGACGCTGATCGGTGGGAACATCGACCTGGATGTCTGCATCCGGGGCCTCTCGTGCGATGATGGAATCGATGAGGTCGTGTAGATCAATGTCTTCGGGTATTTCGCGTTCGGGCAGCGTTTCCGCTTTGGAGAAGGCCAGCACTTCCTCGACCAGCTTCGCCATGTGCTGAAGTTCGGCGTCGAGTTTCTTCAAATAGGACGCCTGTTCCGGCGTGCTTCGTTGCTCGACAACGCCGAGCGCCATCTGCATGCGAGCAATCGGCGAGCACAGTTCGTGCGCCACGTCGGCAGTGATGCGCCGCTGCTGGGCCACGTAGTCGCCGAGTTGTGCGGCCATCGCATTGACCGAGGAGGAAAGCTCGCCGAGCTCGTCGTTGCGCTCCTGTGAGATGCGTTCGTCGAATTTGCCGCGGGCGATGCGACCGGCGGCTGAGTTCAACGCTCCAATGAAACCGGTGATGCCACGGACGAAAGGCATCCAGATCAGCGCCGAAATCACCAGCGCAACCGCGCCCAGACCAAGCCATGGCCAGAGATCCAAAAACAATCCGCCTCCAGTGATGGAGCCGGACTTCATCAGCAGGGTCATCGGCCGTCCGTCGCTGCGAGATACGAGATCCAGATGAATGCCCGCCCAGTATGCGGCGGGGTTCCCGGCCCGCAGCATGAAGCGCGGTTTCGGCGGCGCGTCGTCCGGCCGCTTCATCATCGGACCTGGCGGACGTCTCGGCGGCGGACGCTCGACTTGGGAACGTCGATCAATGAGCCGCGGCATGACGTCGGCAGGCACTTTCATCGGAGCGCCAAAGAGCTGCTCGCCGGTGTTCGTAAAGAGCGCAAAGGTCACGCCGTGCTTGCGGTCATAGGTCTCCAGTTGCGCGGACCACTCTGCTTCGGGGATGCGAGAAAGCTCCTGTGTGATGCTGTCGCCAATCGCCGCGATGCGATCTCCCGGTTCGCCGGAGAGCATCCAGTCGAGGCCGAGATGAAACTGCGCCTTGAGGAAAAAGAAGAACAGCAGCGCCAGCACCGCGAGGTTCAAGGCGAACCAGGCGAGGATCTTCCCAAAGAGAGGCAGGCGCAGGCGGTTCATCGTCCGGGTGTCACGAGCTGATAGCCGTGGCCGCGCACGGTTTTGATGAAGCGCGGTTCCTTCGGGTCATCACCGAGTTTTTTGCGCAGCGTGGAGATGTGCATGTCGATGGCGCGGTCGAAGATGTCCCACTCGCGATCCGCCACCTCCTCGATGAGCTGTTCGCGTGTCTTCACGCGGCCATGCGCCTTCGCGAGCGACAAAAGCAGACCGAACTCGGCGGGCGTGAGCTGCAAAGACTCGTCTCCGAGAACCACGGCATGAGTTTCCGGATTGATGCGCAGATCACCGACGACGATCTCTTTCATCGGTGCCTGCGGTGTGGATTCCGAAACCCAGCCGGAACGTCGCAGCACCGCACGCAGCCTCGCGAGCAGCTCGCGTGACGAAAATGTCTTCGGCAGATAGTCGTCCGCGCCGAGTTCGAGACCCACGATGCGATCCACCTCCTCGCCGCGCCCGGTGAGCATCATGACAGGCGCCTTCGATTTTGTCCGGATACGTCGCAGCACTTCAAAGCCGTCACAGCCTGGCATCATCACATCGAGAATGATCGCCGCCCACGCCTCCGAGGTCGCGCGTTCCGCTCCGTGCTCGCCATCGTGCTCCATTTCGACGTCAAACCCCATCGGCTTCAAGTAGTCCGCCACGAGCTGGCAGAGCTCGGCGTCGTCGTCGATGATGAGGAGGCGCATGGAGGACGTCATGAGGGGAAATTCGTCAACAAGGAGACTATCGGCCATCGTCTTTACACAATCCCGACAATTCTTCGGAGATTCGTTGAAGCGGTTCTGACGCAGCGGGGGTTAGTAGGGCATCATGAAAGCAATTCCTGTCCTGCTCCTGCTCACCACCGGTCTGCACGCCCACACTTGGAGGGCATCGGATGATCCTGTCGAACGCGAAGCCCTGCGGGCGCACATCTTGAACGAATGGAAGCGCGAGCATGTCCAGGTGGCTTCGGCGGCATCCTCGATTCAAATCGTCGCCGCGGCCGCCGCGAGTGCAGCCAATGCTCCGGAAACGGCGAAGGCCTTTCTGCCGTTCACGCGGCTCGATCTGCGGGCGGATGGTGAGTTTCTCTACGTCGGGTCTAACGGCATGCCGGATCACAACATGATGGTCGGCATCACGGCCTGGCAACAGCAGGTGCCGCTGCCGCAGCGGTATTTCGACGACAATGCGTGGCGCATTCCGTTGCACCCGAAACCGGCGGCGCAGCCGGCGATGATCAAGGGACGCTTTTTGCGCGGTGCGATCGCTTTGGCGGTGAATGGCATCCCGATTTTCAATCCGCAGAACAATCGCGGCGAAGTCAGCTATGAAATTGGCGAACTCGACCAGTGGGGCGGGCATTGCGGTCGTGCGGATGATTATCACTACCACATCACGCCGCTGCATTTGCAGGCGCAAGCGGGGAAGGGGATGCCGGTGGCCTATGCGCTGGATGGTTATCCGATTTACGGCCTCACGGAGCCGGATGGTTCGCCGGTGGGCAAGCTCGACGAGTGTCACGGTCACGAGGCGGCAGGAGGCTATCATTATCACGCGTCGATGAAGTATCCGTATGTCATCGGCGGCTTCCATGGCGAAGTCGTCGAGGCCGGAGGCCAGGTGGATCCGCAGCCGCGGGCGAATCCGGTGCGCCCGGACACGCCGCCGCTGCGCGGTGCGGAGATCACCGGTTTCGAAAGCGCGGGCAAGGATAGCTACAAACTGAGCTACACGGTGAACGGCGACAAACGAAGCGTCTCGTATTCGATCAAGGCGGACGGCACCTATCCCTTCACGTATGACAATGGTCGCGACGGCGTGGTGGAAGAAGTTTATACGTCGCGCGGCGGTCCTGGGGGAGCGCGAGGCCAGGGAAAGGGAGGCGAGATGCGTCGTGGAGACGGGCCACCACCACGACGTGATGATGGAGGACGCCCGCAGGCCTTTGAAGGCATCCTCGACGTGAATGGCGACGGCGTCGTGACGGCGCAGGAGTTTGCCGAACATGCGAAGACACAGGCGGCGAAAAGCGGCTTGTCAGTTGCCGATGCACTGGCGAAGGCGCGGGAGCAGTTCAACACCTTCGATCACAATCGCGATGGAAGACTCGACACGACTGAACTCGATGAACTTGCCGGGAACGCGGGGCCTCGAGACGGCCCTCCTGGTAATGAGATGAAGAACGGCGGTGGTGGTGGTTGTGGCGGCAAGCAGGAAGCGTTTGTCGCTCTGCCTGACCAGCCGCGCAGCAGTGACGGGAAGTTTTTGCTCAGCAGCCCGGTCGTCGAAGACCTCAAAGACCTGCCCGTCGAGTTCACCGGCGATGGTGCTGGCATCAGTCCGCCCTTGGAGTGGAAAGGCGCACCAGCATCGACACAGAGCTTCGCTTTGATCATGGATCACGTCGCGCCGGGCGGTGACAAGAAGTGGTATTGGACCGTTTATGACATCCCGACCTCTGTGAACAGTCTTCCCAAAGACTCGAGGGCGATTGGCAAGATCGGAACGGGCTTCAAAGGCCAGATCGGCTACGAGCCACCGCACTCCAAAGGGCCGGGGGCCAAGACCTACGTGATCACGCTGTATGCGCTGTCCGGACCAATTGAAGTGCGCGGTACGCCGGGTCGCGAAGAGCTCCTCGCGGCGATGAAGGGCAAAGTGCTCGCGAGTTCGTCGCTGCGAGTTGTTTACACGATCGGCGGAGCGGTCGGACAAGTCCGACCGCAAGCAACTGAAGCGTCCACACCTCCTCCCGCTGGAATAGAGCCCCAAAAAGGCGGCGGCAAAAAGAAGAAGGGAGGCGGCCCGCCCGGACTGATCAAGCCGAGCATCGCGGACACGATGAAGCTCCACGTCTATGCCGACAATTGGTTCATGCTCTACGTGAACGGCCGCCTTGTCGCCGTCGATCCCATCCAGTTCACGCCGCACAACGTCGTCAGCGTCGATTTCCTCCCGGAGTATCCGATGACCATCGCCGTGCTGGCGAAGGATAACGCCGATCCGAAGACCGGCATGGAATACGGCACGAACATCGGCGACGGCGGCTTCGTTTTGAAATTCGCTGACGGCACCCTCACGAACTCGACATGGAAGGCCAAGAACTTCTTCCACGGTCCCGTGAACGGTGACACTGCGAATCCGAAAGTGATTCAGGAGCCGCTGCCCGCGAACTGGTGGGCCGTTGACTTTGATGACAGCGCGTGGAAAAACGCCACTGAGTACACCGTCGAGGAAGTCGATCCAAAGCAGCCCTACTTCGAGAACGACTTTGAAGGCGCGAAGTTCATCTGGACCGACCACCTTGCGCTCGACAACACGATCATCTTCCGCACGAAGGTCGAGAAACCCGGCTGGACACCTCGTTGGAACACGAAGCCGGATCTCGATGTGACAGGTGCGCCTCAACGTTGAACCAACTCACGCAGCATTATGAAAGCCGTTTTCATTCTCTTTGTCTTTTGCTCTCCGCTTCTGGCCGTCGAAAAGCCGAACTTCCTCATCATTCTCGGCGAAGCTCAGGGCTGGGCGTCGATGTCGGTGCCGTTGGATGATCGTTATCCTGAGGGATCGAAAAGCGATTTAATCCGCACGCCAAACCTCGACAGCATCGCGCTGCACGGCATCCGCTTCTCGGACTTCTATGCCGCGTCGCCGCGTTGTACGCCGACGCGTGCGGCGCTGGTCACGGGGCGCAGTCCCGCGGCGTTGAACATGACGTTTGTGAACGAGGGCAAGAAGGACGGTCTGGTGAACCCGGGCGACAAGGTGATTCAGCCGACTTGCACCACGGAACTGCCTGCTGGCATCGAGACGATGGCCTCGCTGCTGAAGCGCAGCGGCTACGCGACGGCGCATTTCGGCAAATGGCACCTCGGACGTGCCAATCCGCGCGAGCATGGCTTCGACGAAAACGACGGAGCGAACAGCAACGGTGGACCGGAGAACGTCGAAGATCCGAATCCGAAGCAGTGCTACGCCATCGCCGAGCAGGGGATGGATTTCATGACCCGGCAGGTGCAGGCGAAGAAGCCGTTCTTTCTGCAACTCTCGCAGTATCCCGGACGCGGACCGGTCACAGCGCGTGTGGACACGCTGGAGGCCGTGAAGAAGCGCCTCGGCACTCGCATGGACTTCCAGCGCATCGGCACGGCCGCTGGCAATGAGGAGATCGACAAAACGATCGGTCTTGTGCTCTCGAAATTGAAGGAACTCGGTGCGATGGAGAACACCTACATTCTCTACACGGCCGATCATGGCGCTCAGGGCCGCAACGCGAACGGCATGCTCACCAATGGCAAGGGCACGGTGTGGGAGGGCGGACTGCGCGTGCCGCTCATCGTTTCAGGGCCGGGCATCACAGCGGGGCAGTTCTCGCACGTGCGTGCCAGCACGGTCGATCTGCTGCCCACGGTGATGGAACTCGTCGGTGTGTCCCCGGAGGCGCTGCCAAAGAATCTTGAAGGCGTCAGTCTCGTGAATGTCTTGAAGCGTGATCCGAACGCCGCGCCACAACGGGCGCATGAGGAACTCGTCATCCACTTCCCGCACTACGACAAAGACGAACTCGGTCCCGCATCGGCCATCCTTTACCAGAACTGGAAGATGATCCGGGTGTTCGAAACCGAGCAGCGCATGCTCTTTGATCTGCCGAAAGACATCAGCGAGCAACACGACCTCGCACGGACGAATCCGAATGTCGTGCTCTCGCTCGACAACCGGATGATGGACTACCTGCGCACCGTGAACGCCCAAATGCCGAAACCAAATCCCGATTATGTCGAAGGCGGCGAGAAGTCTGGAGACCGCAAAGGCGGCAAAGGAGGAGGTGGTGGTGGAAAGAAGGGCAAGAAAGGCATGATCAAGGAAGAGACCGGAGTGAAACCCACGACCAATTGAGGAAACAAGCGTGAGGCCTGCATTCACTTCCATTTCCGCAGCCCTGCTCGCGCTGCTTGTCATCGCTGCTGCTCCTGAGGAGAAAAGAAAAGGCAAAGGTCAGGGCGCAGGCCCTGGCGGTCAGGTCGAGCCTGCGGTTGTGCCGCCTTATCTATTCAACGTTTGGCTGTGTCGTCCCGGGACTGACTCGATGAGTGTCAGCGTGCTCGCATGGCAGGACATGGAGGCCTTCATCGCCTATGGCGAACGTCCCGAGTCAATGACTCAACGAACCGCGATGGTGAAACTCAGTGCGGGTGAGCCACAGACGATTCTGCTGGGCCAGTTGAAGCCGGATACCGCTTACTCGTATCAACTTATCTATCGAATCGGTGGCGGCGAACCACTTCGCGATGAGGTGCGCTCATTCCACACGCAACGCGCACCAGCTTCGACCTTCACCTTCGCTATGCAGGCCGACTCGCACCTCGACGTGAGCACCGATGTGCGGGTGTATCAGCAAACACTCGCGAACATGCTCGCCGACAAGCCGGATTTCATGATCGATCTCGGCGACACGACGATGGTGGACAAGTTCGGCAGCTTCTACACGCGCTCCGAGTCCCAATACAAGGCGCAGCGGTTCTATATGGGGCGCATCGCGCACAGCGTGCCGATCCTGATGGTGCTCGGTAATCACGACGGCGAGCGCGGAGATCGTCTGGAGATGGCCGAATGGTCGCTGAACATGCGGCAGAAGTATTTTCCCAATCCCACCGAGGGGAATGACAAGAACAGCTATTTCGCCTTCGAGTGGGGCGGCGCGTTGTTTGTCGGCCTCGATCCGTTTTGGGCCACAAAGCAACGCGGTGCGGACAACTGGAGCGCCACGCTCGGCGATGAACAGTATCGCTGGCTCGTGAGGACGCTCGAAAGCAGCAAGGCACCGTTCAAATTCATATTCATCCATCATCTCGTCGGCGGATTGGGCAAAGATGTGCGTGGCGGCGTCAATACCGCGCCTTACATGGAGTGGGGCGGCAAGAACGCTGATGGCAGCGATGGATTCAAAGAACACCGGCCCGGCTGGGAACTGCCGCTGCATCAACTCTTCGTCAAAACTGGCGTCAGTGCCGTCTTCCATGGCCACGACCACCTCTTTGTGAAAGAAGAACTCGACGGCATCATCTATCAGGATGTGCCTCAGCCCGGTCATCCGAGCGGGGGCACACGCAGCGCGGAGGAATATGGCTACACCGGGACCATTCTCGGCAGTTCCGGTCATCTTCGCGTCACGGTGAGTTCGCATGAGGCGAAGGTCGATTACGTGCGCTCCATCGTTCCCGGTGTCACACGTGACAACCTCGCGAACGGCACGGTGGAGCACAGCTATGTGATCTTGCCACGTGGCCGCTGACCTTGGGCATCCTACTTGCCGAAAGCTTTGCGGAGCTGCTGTTCCAATGCGGCGACTTTGACAGCATGCTCCGGATCGACCGCGAGGTTTGTGGTCTCGTCGGCGTCAGTGGCGTGGTCGTAGAGTTCGCGGTCGATGATCTTGTCACTACGGCTGTTCCACCAGGCGACGAAGCGATAGCGGTCGGTTCTGAGGGCGCGCCCCATGAACTTGTCGCCAAAGCGCTGGTATTGACTGAGGGCGGTCGCATCGACGTTCTTTTCAGGCTCGCGGAGCACCGGCACGAGGCTTTCGCCTTCGAGATGGGCGGGCTTGGGGAGGCCCTGCAACTCGCAGAGGGTGGGGTAGAGATCGACGAGTTCGGCGAGCGTGCGGGTGCGTGCCGGCTTGATGCCTGGCGCGGTGATCATCAGCGGCACGCGGGTGGCGATCTCGAAGTTGGTCATTTTACCCCAGGCGCTTTGCTCGCCGAGATGCCAGCCGTGATCGGACCAGAGAATGATCGTGGTCGTGTCGAGGCGGCCTGTTTTTTGGAGTTCATCCAGCAGCTTGCCGATCTGCGCATCGACGTAGCTGATGCACGCCGCGTAGGCCTGCCGCAGTTCCAGTTGCTTCGCGTCGGGAATGGGGCCGAAATTGGGCACGCCCACGTAGCTGCGCATCTCATAGCCGTTCCAAGCGATGCCTTCCTCGCGATTCGGGGAAGTGGGCATCGTGAGGCCGAGCTTCTTCGCACCGCCGACGTAGCCATCGGAATTGAACCAGGCCATGACTGGGGAGTTCAGCGGCGGCAGCGGATTTTTGGCCAGCCACGTGGCATCGGGATGGTAGAGATCAAAGTAGCGTTTCGGCGCGACGAAGGGCAGATGCGGTCGGCGGTATCCGACGGCGAGAAACAGCGGCTCTTTGCCCGCATGTGAGCGCAGCGTGCGAATCACCTCGGCGGTCATGCGTCCGGCGAAGAGAACGTCGTCTGCGACATCGGGACTTTGCATGACGGGGCAGTCGAAACGCTCCGCGATGATGCTAGGGCCTTCGGGGTGCGCTGGATCGATGACTTCCATCATCTCGCCTTCGCGACCGGGGAAAGTCGGTGCTGACCAGTCGGAGGGCACGTCCCAGCCGTCGTGGCGAACCTTGCCAAAGCTGCGCGTGTGGTAACCATGCTGCTTCAACCACGCTGGCAGCGAGGTCACATCCGGACGGCGTTTGTAAAAGGCCTGCACGTCCGCGTCCTTGTGACTGAAAACACCGACGGAATCCGGCCGCAATCCACTCAGGATCGATGTGCGAGAGGGACCGCACTTCGCATACTGGCAGTAGGCCCGCTCGAAAACGACGCTTCGCGCGGCAAGCCGGTCGATGTTCGGCGTCTGGATGTGCGTGTCGCCATAGCAACCCAGCATGGGACGCAGGTCGTCAACGGCGATCATGAGGATGTCTTGACGCGAGGAATCCGCTCCAAGGATGAAAATGGGGAAGGCAAGAAGGGATGCGATCAGGGCTGGAAACTTCATGAGATGAGAACAAGTGAGCACGGATTTCACACTGCCGACAAGGGCTTATCCTTCGGATCGTCACCGAGGGCCTAGTTGAGCTTCGAGTGCTTTTGGGCGATGAAGAAGTGTGGCCTGCAGCGTTGATCGTCTTGCCTGTTTCGATTTCACTCGCCAGATCCGCCTTTCCCATGTCCGAAGTCTTCAACTCCAACTACCCCTCTATCGAGTATCTGCGTGAACGCGCCCGGAAACGCGTGCCGCGCTTCGCCTTCGAGTATCTGGAGGGCGGCTGCTTCTCGAACATCAACCTGCAGCGCAACACGGACGAGATCCGGCAGGTGCAGTTGCGGCCGTGGTATCTGCGTGACTATCCCGGCTCTGATTTGAAGACGGAACTCTTCGGCACCACTTACGACGCGCCCTTTGGCGTCTCACCCATCGGCCTGCAGGGACTCATCTGGCCGCGTGCGACGGAGATCCTCGCGAAGGCCGCGCACAAGCACAACCTTCCCTTCACGCTCAGCACCGTGGCGACGGCCAGCATCGAAACCGTGGCCGAACTGACGGAGGGCAAAGCCTGGTTCCAGCTTTACCATCCGGCGGAAGACTCGCTGCGTGACAAGCTGCTCGATCGTGTGCGCGACGCCGGGTTCCCGGTGCTCGTCATCCTCGCGGACACGCCCACCTTTGCCTATCGGCCGAAGGAAATTCGCAATGGCCTGTCGATTCCACCGCGCATGACGCTGCGCAACATTGTCCAGATGATGTTTCATCCCACGTGGTCGTTCAGCCAGCTCGCGGCCGGAGCGCCGGAGTTCAAAACGATGAAACCCTATCTGCCAAAGGGGCTGAACATGAAGCACCTCGGTCTCTTCATGAACAAGACCTTCTCCGGTCGTCTCAATCCCGCCAAGATCGCGGCCATTCGCGACAAGTGGAAAGGCAAGCTCGTCGTGAAGGGCATTGTGACCGAAGAAGACGCGGAAACCGCGCTCGGTCTCGGCGTGGACGGCTTCATCGTGTCGAACCACGGCGGACGTCAGCTCGATGCCGGGCAGTCCACGATCAAACCGCTCACCGAACTCGCGCAGAAGTTCGGCCAGCGCACCACGGTGATGATCGACAGCGGCCTGCGCGCCGGACCGGATGTCGCCTGCGCGATCGCCTGCGGCGCGAAGTTCGCCTTCATGGGACGCTCATGGATGTACGGCGTCGCCGCGCTCGGCAAGGACGGCGGTGACCACACGATGACGATGCTCAAACGCCAGCTCAAGCAGGTCATGGAGCAGGTCGGTTGTGAACGCGTCACGGATCTGCCGAAGCATCTGGTGGCATGACAATCCTCTCCAAATTACTCCTCGTTGCCGTCTCGCTGCCCGGCCTGGCGGCTTCACAAGACGGTGGCGGAGCCAACTGGCCTCAAGCTGCGGGGCCAAATCACAATTGGGCGGTGACGACCGATCAACCGGTGCCGCTCAAGTGGAGTGCGGAGACGAATGAAAACATCCGCTGGCGGCTCACGCTGCCGGAGAGCGGTCAGAGCGGCATCGCAGTGTGGGAGGACCGGCTTTTTCTGACGACGATGAAGCCGCTGGCGGCGGATGCGGTGGAGAAGCAGGGAACGGACATCGTGCTCTACTGCGTCAGCGCCGACGATGGTCATATCCTTTGGCAGCAGGAGCCCGCGGGTGATCCGCAGGCGAAGAGCATTTATGCCTACGGCTTCAGCGACAGCAGCAGTCCCACGCCGATCACCGACGGCAAACACGTCTGGTTTTGCAATGCGAGCGGTCAGATGGGCTGCTGGACGATGGAGGGCGAGAAAGTTTGGACACGGAAGTGGACGCCAACGTTGGGCCGCCCCTTCAACAAGCAGTTTGAGCCGATAAAGATCGGCAGCACGGTCATCAATGTGGAGCCGCGTGATCCCGGCGATCCAATGCGCCGTGAAGATGCGTGGAATTACTTGCGGGGATTCGATGCAACGACAGGCGCGCCGCTTTGGATCGCGCCCGAAGGACTGACCCACTACAACACGCCCGTGCTCGGTGAACTGCCGGGTGGTGGTCACGCCGTGCTGTCGGGAAGGGGAGCTCATCATGGAACGCCAGAGTCTCCTGCGGGAATGACGCTCACGCGTGTCGATGGACCGGATGCAGGGAAGGCGCTGTGGACGTGGAATGCGGAACCCGAGGGGAAATGCCTCGTCACGCAGTTCTGGGACGCGCAGTATTCGTACTGGCTCGATGAAACACGCACCGACCTCGTGGTGCTCAACACGAAGGACGGCACCGAGGCGAAGCGCATCTCGTGGATCAAGGATGTGACGATCACCTCATATGACACCGCTTCGCAGACGTTCAGCACGCGCTCGGGAGTCGATTTGAGCCAGGAAGAGCCCGCCATCACCGTCTTCCCGGCCTGGCACTCGAACATGGTGATCCATCCCTTCGTCTATTTCGCCTGCTTCGAGTTCCACGGCAAACGGCAGGGCAGGATGATGGACATCGGCCCCAAGCACAGCCTGGCGCGAATCAACGTCGAGACCGGCAAGGTCGAGTATCTGCAACTGCCGTTTCCGATGCCAACGATCGAGGGCCAGATCGAGAAGAACGGCGAGCTGTTCTACCCGAAAATGACCATCAACAGCCGTGGCATCGATGTCGCGGAGGACAAGCGTTCGGGTCGTTCCGGTTGGTGGTGGTGTTTCAATGGCAATACGATTGCTGTGAATCAGTATCTCTATTTCACTTTCATGTGCGGCAAGGTTCAGGTGATCGACGGTCAGGCGAAGAACTTCGATCAATCCGCGCTGGTTTCCTTCAACGACCTCGGCCCCTTCGGTGAAACGTGGTCCTGCAACACGCCGAGTTACAGCCGCGGACGGCTCTATCATCGCACGATGAAGGAACTGATCTGCATCGAATCCAAACCGTGAAAAACACCGCCATCATCCCCGCCCTGCTGCTCTTCATCGGCTCCGCACTCTCCGCGCAAGGCGTCGAGTTGCAGCCAGACCGTTCGATCACCTACAAGTCCGTGGATGGCGTCGAGTTGAAGATGGACATCTTCGAGCCTGCAGATCTCAAACCCGCGGACCAGCGGCCCGCCATCGTCTTTTTCTTCGGCGGCGGCTGGAGCGGAGGGAGCACCAAGCAGTTCTATCAACAGGCCAGGGCGCTGGCCGATCAAGGCATGGTGGCTTTTTCAGCCGACTACCGCGTGAAGAGCCGGAACAAGACAACGCCGTTCGAATGCGTGAAGGACGGCAAGTCCGCCATCCGGTGGGTTCGTCAGCACGCCGCCGAGCTTGGCATCGATCCCGAGCGAATCGTCGCTTCCGGTGGTTCGGCCGGAGGACATGTGGCGGCCTGCACGGGCGTCATTCAGGGCCATGAAGAAGCGGGAGAGGACACGAGCGTCAGTTCCGTGCCAAACGCGATGATCCTTTTCAATCCCGTCCTCGACACGACGGAGAAGGGCTACGGGGCCAAGAAC
This sequence comes from Prosthecobacter sp., assembly GCF_020439865.1. Taxonomy (GTDB): domain Bacteria; phylum Verrucomicrobiota; class Verrucomicrobiia; order Verrucomicrobiales; family Verrucomicrobiaceae; genus Prosthecobacter. The sequence goes on along the minus strand of NZ_JAGRPF010000004.1, from coordinate 13,158 downwards.
TTCAAGTCCGAGCAGCAGACCGACATTTCGCCCTGCCATCACGTGCGCAAAGGCATCGTGCCGACAATTCTGTTCCATGGAATCGCGGACAAGACGGTGCCGTTCGAGAATGCCGAACGCTTCACCAAGCTCATGCAGGAAGCCGGCAATGAATGCGTACTCGTACCCTTCGCGGGCAAGGACCACGGCTTCTTCAATGGCTCCTTCTTCCGCAAATCCAACGGAGATGCCGACTATGAAGCCACGATGCAGCGCTCCATCGAGTTTCTGAAATCCCGGGGAATTCTGAAGTAACAGTGACACGTTGGCAGGCAGCCGGAGAATCTTTCGGCAAATGACGGCCATGACTGGAGAGTTCCCCCGAATGGATTCCGCCGGCCGCGCCAAACACGACCACTTTATTTACCTTTAGATGACCCCTGAACGGCCTGGCCTCTTCATGACTCCTGAACACTCCCGCGAGCCAATCGGCGAAGGCATCTCCTCGACCTGATTCAAGTTTCGAAATCCGGGATCACGCCAAAATGTCTTCCACGACATGGCCATGTACGTCCGTGAGTCGCCGGTCGATACCGTTTTGCCGAACGCTAAGTTTCTCATGGTTGATACCCATGAGGTGCAGAATCGTGGCGTGCAGATCGTAGCAGTAGGTCTTGCCGGAGGCTGTTTTGTAGCCCCAGTCGTCACTCTCTCCGTAGGCCACACCCGGCTTGAGTCCGGCACCGGCCATCCACGTGACAAAGGTGCCCCCGTTGTGATCGCGTCCCACGCTGCCTTGGGCGAAGGGCGTGCGCCCGAATTCGGTCGTCCAGATCAAAAGCGTGTCGTCAAACAAGCCGCGCGCTTTCAGATCGCGCACCAGCGCGGCGATGGGTTGGTCGACCGAGGCCGCCATCGGCGGAAGCTCCTTCTCGATGTTGTTGTGGTTGTCCCAATTGTTAACAGGACCGTCCGGCCCACTCCATACCTGCACGAAGCGTGTGCCGCGCTCGACCAGCCGTCGCGCCAGGATGCAGCGCCGGGCAAAGTCTTCCGTTACCTTGTTGTCCAGCCCGTAAGCTTTCCGGGTCGTCTCGCTCTCTCGCGACAAGTCGAAAGCTTCTGGTGCGGCCAACTGCATTTTGGCTGCCAGCTCGTAGGACTGAATTCGGCTGTCCAGCTGGGAATTGGCAGGGTCGCTTTCGGCGTGGTGCCGGTTCAGCTCTGCCAGCAACTTGAGTCCGTCATCATCCGCAGCCCCGCCTGCAAATGGATAACGCTTGTCCGGGAACAGGTTCGAGATGGCTTCTCCCTTTCCGGTGAAGTTGATCATGGTGCCTTGATGCTGAGCCGGCAGGAAGCCCGATGAAAACGCAGCCTTGGCGTTGTAAGGAAGTCCCTTCGGATCGGGCAGCACGACGAAGGTAGGGAGATTGTCACGCAAGGAGCCGAGGCCGTAGGAGATCCAGGACCCCATGCACGGGAAGCCCGTGAGCAGGAAGCCGGTATTCATCATCAACGTGCTTGGGCCATGCACGTTGGTCTTGGACGTCATTGCCATCAGAAAGGTCAATTCATCCACGATCTCGGCCTGATGCGGAAAGACATTGCTCACCCAGCGGCCGCTGTTGCCATGCTGCCTGAATTCAAATGGGCTCTTCATCATCGCCCCGACCGCCGCCGTGAACCCTTCGGGCTTGTTTTTCGGCCCGAGCTTCTGACCATGGAGCTTCTCCAAGGCCGGCTTGTAGTCGAACGTATCCATCGGGCTGACACCGCCTGTCATGAACAATTGGATGACGCGCTTGACCTTGGCCGGGTGGTGAAGACCGCCGTTGAATTCGGGTCTGGGTGTGAAAGTTTCGGACGCCAGAAGATCCCCCAGCGCCAAGGCGCCGAATCCGCCGCCGGACTTGCTCAGGAATCGGCGACGACAAGACAGGTCGGGCTGAAGGGGTGTCATGGCGTTACTCCACGTAGAGGAATTCGTTCGTGTTGAAAAGCAGCCGACAAGTTGCGGCGAGTCCGTGCGCTTCTGCATAGGCTTGCATGCGCGAGAGCTCGAAATTACCGGGCTCGCGCTGCAGAACCCTTCGATAGGCCGACGCGACGCATTGAGAGATGGCTGCGGATTCCTGTTTTAGCTGCCTGGCCAGACAGTCCGCGTGGTAGAGAACAAAGTCGCTATTGAACAACACCAACGACTGCAGCGGCGAGATCGTGTGAGTCCGCTTCGGTGTCAGCAGGCCGAGATTGGGGAAATCCATCGCCTCCATGAACGGATCGGGGATGCCGCGCCAAACGACCCGGTAGATGTCGCGTCGTCCGGCATCGGGGCGACTCCAGTCGTAGGCGTCATAGTTTAGATTCGGTGTCATAAAGACACCCTTGGTCTGCACGAAGTGTTTGATGCCTGGTCCGCCCATGGTCAGATCGATGCGCCCGCAAACCTGGCGGATGCTGTCGCGGTACTGCTCGCCATCGAGGCGCATCGCATTCATGCGCCAGAGAAGGCGGTTGTCGCCGTCGATGCGCGCCGCATCCTCGCGAATGACGGATTGCTGTCGGTAGGCATCGCTCGTGACGATCAGGCGGTGCAGTTTTTTCAACGAACCCTTCGCCTCGTCGCGGAACCAAACGGCCAGCCAGTCTAGCAGTTCAGGGTGCGATGGCTGGCCGCCCATGCGGCCCAGATCGTTCGGCGTGTCACAGATGCCGCGCCCAAAGTGATAGTGCCAGACACGGTTGACGATGCTGCGCCAGGTGAGCGGGTTTTCCGCAGATGCGAGCCACTTGGCCAAGGCTGCCCGGCGTGACGCCTCGTTGTTCGGGTCGGACAGATGAAACCGGCTCTCCAAAACGGACATGGCGGATATGGCTCCCGGATGTGCCACCTCCAGCGGCTGTTCGATGTCGCCGCGGTTGAGGACGTTGACGGTCAGCGGGACGCTCTTCTTGTTCATCCCGAAAACGGTTTGCTGAGCGGACGAGATCGCGTCGAGCTCGGCTGTGGCCACTTCGCTCGCGACGTGTGCTGCGATCGCGAGTTGCTGTTCCTTGCTGCGCTGGTCTGCCGGGGTGGACAGCGCATCACGGACGCCGGGCGGCAGCACCTGTGCTTGCTCAGGTGACGATTCTGTTAGCGACAGACGAAAGCGCCCGATCACATGCTGCGTCCCATGCGACTGTTCGAGAGAGACGGCAAGACGCGACCCGGGTTTGAGTTTGACCGGTTCCTTGAAGAGAAAAACCGCGTAGTGTTTTTTGCCCTCCTGCGGGTGGATGCCCCAGGCGGTCCTGGGATCTCCATCCAGAACGTGGGAGATGGTCCACCCTTCCTGATTGAAATCGGCCGAGGCCGAGAGGATCGGCAGGTTTACCGGCTCTTTCGAGCCGGCTTCAAACAGCTGGCAGGTGAAGGCGTTGAGGTGGAGATTGCCGTTTCCCGGTTGCCGACCGGGGCCGTTGTGCGGCAGTGATTCGTGGGGAAGCAATTCCAGCTTGATGGCGGTTGCCGTCTTCGGCTGTTTGGGCTCGGCTGTGATCACGTAATTTTCTGTGGCAGGTGAATTGCCGCCAGCCAGGATCGACCCATCGTCGAGCAGCTTCAGTTCGGCGCCGCCGGTAGATACAAAAGTGGTCGGTTGCAGCACGTCCCAGCTGGCATCGCCCCCACGCCTGTCCGCCCAGGCTTTGGCTTCACGCTGATGGTCTGCGGCCAGCAGGATCGTTGCATCTTTCTGCTCGGCGGCCTTCAGCAGCGCCTGCCACGGCTTTCGCTTCGCTGCGATGCGCGGATCCGCGTCGTACTTCATATCGCCTTTGTCCACCCCCGCGAACACCGCTTGCAGAGCGTAGTAGTCATCCTGCGAAATAGGGTCGAATTTGTGGTCGTGGCAGCGGGCACAACCCGCGGTGGCACTGGCGAAGGATGCCATCGTTTGGTTGACCATGTCGTCGCGGTCCAGATAGGCGAAGGTGACGGGCGCGGTTCCCTTGCTGCTTACCTCCAAGGGGCCGGCTCCGATGAATCCAAGCGCAACCATTTGTTCGGGGTGGAATACGTCGGCGGCCAGTTGCTCGCGGATGAACCGCGGCCAGGGGACGTCGGCGTTGAATCGCTCGATCACGTAGTCACGGAAGCGCCACGCATTCGGCCGCTCCATGTCATGCTCGCAGCCATGGCTGTCGGCGAAGTGAATGGTATCAAGCCAGTGCCGGGCCCAGCGCTCGCCGTAGCGGGGCGAGTCTAGCAGCGCATCGACCAGCCGCTCGTAAGCCCCGTCACCCGGATCCGCTTCAAACTGTTTCAGCGATTCCCAAGTTGGCGGAAGCCCGTGCAGTCCGTAGGTGAGGCGTCGCAGCTGCGTGCGGCGATCAGCGTGAGGAGATGGCGACACGCCACTGGCTTGGCGCTTGACCGACAAAAAGGCATCGATGGGGTGGTTGATTCCCTCGACCTTGGGCGGACCGGTCGGCTTAAGCGGTCGCAGTGACCACCAATTAGTGTCCGGTCGCTCGACCTTGGCGGTGCCTTTTTCGCCGCGCGGATCCAATGCACCAGCGCGCACCCAATCGACCAGGATTTTGACCTCAGCTTCTGTCAGAGCCTCCTTGGGCGGCATCGCGTAGTCATCGTCCAGCCGATGGACGGCTTTAATCAGGAGGCTTTTGTCTGGATCACCCGGCACGATGGCCGGACCACTGTCGCCGCCAACACTCCAACCTGCGCGCGAATCCAAGGTCAGACCGCCCTTCATCTTGCCCGATTCGTGGGAATGGCACTTGAAACACTTTTCCTGCAAAAGCGGAAGAACCTTGTCATTAAAGTGGGCCAAATGCCCGGCTTTAGCTTCCTCTGCGACCACACGACTCACCGTCAGCGCTGCCATCAGGGCGATGATCACGTGCGAGTATTGAGATCCTTCTGACATGTTCTTATCGCTGATTGAGATACGGCATTCGTTTCACGATCATCCCGACTTGGTGCACATCGGTTGTCTTCCAAGATACGAGAGTATGGCTGGCGTGCTTCAATGATACCGACGTTTAGTTGAACTATTCGCGCATTTCGGGTGCACGTCCAATTTCAGGATCGATCGCCAATCAGGTGTAACGCTCCCGATAAGCCTTTGGCGAGAGGCCGGTGATCGCTTTGAACTGTCGGTTGAAGTAGGTCTGGCTGTTGAAGCCGCAGGAGAAGCAAATCTCGGTGATGGAGTCGTCCGTGTTGATGAGTCGACTGATCGCCTTGTTGACGCGCACGTTGACCAGGTAGCGGATCGGTGACTTGCCCATCACCTTGGCGAACCTCCTGTTCAGCTGGCTGACCGACAGGCCGATCAATAGAGCAAGCTGCTCTGCACGAATGGCTTCGGCATAGTTAGTGTTTACGAACTCAATCACCTCCGCCAGGTCGAAGAACGGCTTTGCCTCGATGCCGGCCATTTGCTGATCCCGGAAGGTGCAGATGATGCCGCAAATCTCTCCGGCGCGATTGCGCAGCGGAAACTTGTGGGCCACACACCAGGAGATGACACCGGCCCCATCGGGGACCATCCAGCGCTGATTGATGAAATCCTTGCCGGCAAGCGTGCGTCGATCCTCCTCCAGATACAGTTCCGCAAAACTGCGATCGTAGAGGTCGAAGTCAGATTTGCCGATCATCCTCCGCGGCGTGGTTTTGAGCATGTCGGCGTATGCTTTGTTCGCATAGACGTAACGTGAGTCCATGTCTTTGACGAAAACCCGGATGTCCGGATATTGGTCCAGAGGAGCGAGAAACGACTCGATCGAGTTTTCGAATCCAAGCTCTGGAATGGAGACGCTGTTTTGCATGTGATGCTGGAACGACAGACCATGTGGAGTTCCATGGAGGGTTCAATGCTCCTGTTTCATCGTCCCTGTCCCGGGCCGAACACTCAACATCTTCGCGGCCAGTTCCCCAACGCCGACTTCAATGGCGATGGTGTCATCATTGCTGTAGATAAAAGAAGCTGAGCCGGGGTTTCGTCCTGCCATGAAGAAATATGTCCGGTTTTCCACCTTCGAACGGGATACAAAGTCAGACTACAGAGCATGCACTTTCTCCAACCATGATTCAGCCAGTCACAGTCCTAACCGCCATTTTATTGCTCTCTGCATTCGCAAAAGCAGCACCGAAGGCCGACGTAATCAAAGCTGCCAACACTGCAAAGCCCAACATCGTCTTCATCTTCGCCGATGACTGGGGCTGGGGCGATCTGTCGTGCCACGGGCATCCGTATGTGAAGACACCGAACATTGACCGGCTCGCGCGCGAGGGGACGGACTTCCAGCGCTTCACCGTTGCCAGCGGCGTGTGTTCGCCGAGCCGCACGGCGGTGATGACGGGTCATTTCCCCGCGCGCTACAACATCGATGGCCATTTTGCATGGGCAAAGAACAACGCGCAGCGCAACATGCCGGACTGGCTCGACCCAAAGACACCGACGCTGCCGAAGATGCTGCAATCCGCAGGCTATGCGACGGCGCATTTCGGGAAGTGGCATCTCTCGAATGACATGATCCCCGATTCGCCGCTGCCGAAGGTGTATGGCTACGACGAATACGGTGCCTTCAACTGCGCGGGCGAGCAGATGCCGGTGCACGAGGATGCGCGGCACGCCATCGCCTTCATCGAGAAGAGCGCGGCGGCGAAGAAGCCGTTCTTCATCAACCTCTGGATGCACGAGCCGCACACGCCCTTCCACACCGTGCCGAAATACGAGTGGCGCTTCCGCGACATGAAGAGCCGCGAGGATCAAATCTACGCCTCGGTGCTGTCGCACGCGGATGATCGCATCGGCGAAGTGCTGGACGCGTTGGATCGCCTCAGACTCAGCGAAAACACGCTCGTGATCTTCAGTTCCGACAACGGCCCGGCACGCGCGACGAAGCCGACACCGCTCGAACTTCAATACGATACCGCCACGGGCGCGGGCTGGGGCATCGCGGCGTCCAAAGGCATCACCGCCGGTCGCAAAGGCTACAAGGCGGCGCTGTTCGAGGGCGGGATCAACGTGCCGTTCATCGCCCGCTGGCCGGGGAAGATCGCAGCGGGCAAGATCGACAACGCCTCGCTGTTTTCCACCGTCGATCTGCTCCCAACGTTCTGCGAACTTGCCGATGCCAAGTTTCCTGATGGCTATGAACCCGACGGCATCAGTCAGGTCTCCGTCTTGAAAGGCGCGGCGAGCACGACGCGCAGCAAGCCGTTGTTTTGGAAGATGGGCGGCGGGAAGGACTCCGAGTTCCACTGGGCGAACTATGCCGTGGTAGATCAGCAATGGAAGCTGCTGACCACCGCCGACGCCAAGCGCGTGGAACTCTACGACATCGCTGCTGACGCGCTTGAAACCAAAGACCTCGCCAAAGAAAAGCCGGATGTCTTGAAGGAGCTCTTCTCCAAGCTCGAAGCGTGGAAGGCCACGCTGCCAGAAAAGCCGAGCGGCGATGTGTTCTCTGCGGAGCGGGCGAAATAGTGATCCGACGAACGCCGCCGATAACTCGGCGCTGGAGTCTGCTTGCTTCACAGGATCGTCGTCCAGACTTTTTGCGTAACCATCGGCGTATTCGGGTTTGTCTCTTTGAATGACTCTCGATTTCGCCAGCCAGATCACCGGCAGCCAGCAGCGGTTGTATGCCTACATTCGCTCGCTGCTGGATAACTCTGCCGCGGCTTGGGATGTGGTGCAGAGGCGGAAGCAGGTGGAGTTCACGCAGGGTACGAAGTTTGATGCCTGGGCCTTCACGGTGGCGCGGTTTCAGGTGCTGGCCTGGCTGCGGGATCGGAAGCGCGAGCCGCTGGATGTTATTACAGAATATCCGAAATTCCCACGTTCCACACTGCAAGGACGCAAAATACCTGCATTTTGCAGCCTGGATCCGCACGCATCTGAGGTAGAATGGCGTGGATCTTACATTGGCAACCGGTTCAGAACAGGAATCGATAACCATCATCACCAGTTTCAGCAGTTTAGAACGCAGGCATTTTCAGCGACGCTTCCAAAATGGATAAAACGCCATCAGACTTCATCGACATCGGCCGTCGTTTTCGGTCTCATGACGAGTCAAAGGCTGCTGAAACTGCCGCTACTGAGAGCTATCTAGATGCTTGGGGGACAATCGCGACTGTTGGATGGGAGAAGTTGATCGAGAAAGAAGGTGTTCACATTGTGCTCGGGGAGGCTGGTAGCGGCAGGACGTATGAGTTCAAAGCACAAGCCAACGCGCTGCGGGCAACTGGTGAAACGGCATTCTTCATCTCTCTGCATCGTCTAAGTCAGACGCCATTATCCCGGTTGCTCGACATCAGCGAGGTGGAACAGTTGGAGGCGTGGCTGAAGGGCGGCCATCGGGCCTTCTTCTTTCTGGATGCTGTAGATGAGTCAAAGCTGACCCGGAATTCCCAGTTTCGCGAGGCACTGGATGCTCTTGGCAAGGTGATCAGCCCCGCCGTGTCCCGTGCGCGGATATTCATATCTTCACGCGTAAAGGATTGGTTGCCTGAGACGGATCGTCGACACGTCGTTGAAGCCTTTGATCTGATGCGCCCTGTCGCGCAGCTCAGTTCCGCTGCAATCGCCAGAGAGGCAGAATTGAATGAGGCAATCGGGAACGACTTCGAAGCAGCCATCGAGACGGAGGAAGGAACGGCCCCCAAATCGAATCTTCAAACGATAGCCGTGTGGTGTATCGCCGGGTTAAACCAATCCGGGGTTTGCAGATATGTCCAAGGTCGTGGCATACCGGACGGGCAAGCATTTCTTCAGTCGATGTCAGAAGCCTATGCTTGGGAGCTTGCCGCCCGCCCGCTCGACGTGAACTTCCTTATCGAATTCTGGAAGAAGAATCACCGCATCGGTAAGCCCGCAGAAATGTTCGAAGCTCTGGTTCAGTCCCAACTCACTGAGCGCCCGGAGAAGTCAGAATACGATCGCGCCTTCCCACTTGCTATTGCTCGGGCCAGACAAGGTCTCGAGACACTTGCTGCGGCTACCATCTTTTGCCGCAGGCTTGATTTCGAGATACCAGATGACAGCCTCATTACCTCGGAGACAGCAGGTTTGAATGCTCAGGCGTGCTTGCCTCAAGATTGGCAGCCTGCGGAGATTCACGCATTGCTGAGTCGCCCATTGTTCGACGCAGCCATTTATGGAACGACTCGCTTTCATCATCGAAATCTCGCTGAGTATCTTACTGCGCGGTGGTTGATGAAACTGATCCTGCAAGAGTGCCCGATCTCTGAGGTGATGGACGCGCTGTTCGTCGCATCCAGAGGTGCGACCATTGCACGGCAAAGCCGTTTGGCTGTTGCTGTCTGGCTGGGTTGTATCGGGGAGGAACCCTGGGTGAGCAGAGTTCGAGATCGGCTGCTGGAGAGTGCGCCCGAAGCATTTTTTCGTTATGGCGATCCTTCCTTGCTCAACGCAGAGTTCAAGTCACAGATTCTCGATGCCGTTGTCCAGCGATTCGCAGGCCGAGAAATGCTGCGAATTGAGACTGCCGAAGTCACCCTGAGCCGATTGGGAGAACCAGGGTTGGCCCAATCGCTTGTAGCTCATCTTTCTTCATCCGCTGTGTCGGATGCTCTGAAATGCGAGTTCATGACCTTAGCCCGTGTTGCTCGTGTTGAGGCTGTAGTTCCAACGGCGCTTTCACTCTTGAGTCAAGCAGGCACGAGCAGCAGATTGATCACGCTCAGCATGTGGTTGGTCGAAGAGTTGGGGACTCCTGCGGATCTTCAGGTGATGTCCGGCTGGGTGAGATCACTCCCGACTCTAACATGCGATCGTTGCTGGAAGGCCGCGCAGATGTTGTTCCCGACCTGCTTAGCGCCATCGGACCTAGTGCAGCTGTTCCGCCGATTGAGCGATCCAGACAAGGCATCCAACCACCTCACCTATAGCCTGCGGCACTGCTTCGCGAAGCTCGACGATAGAGCGATAATCGGGAGCACTCTTGAGCAACTTGTAGCGATGATTGAGGAGGAACCGCACTTCGCCGACTCCGTGCTTTCACAGAGCAATGTTTGGCTGGTTCGCACCATCAGCCCCTTGTTTCGGGCGTTACTGAAATTTGGCAATCTGTCCGAGCAACACAAGATCTTGGTAGCAAGAGGCATGTGGCTATGCACCCAGGATCCAGCGAGAGAGCCATCAGACTATGGCTTTGACGATGATGGAGAGGGGAAGAAGTGGACGGTGGCGTCAGTCACGGAGGATCACCCCGACGTTCGGAGGGAAGTCTTCTGGCTTCACTTCACGCAAGAGCACCAGCGTTATGAGCAGCGCCAGTCTTGGCACGTAGCAAGTTGGGTATGGTCGCACTATCTCAAGAATCCAAAGACCACTCACGATGATCTAACCTGGGCTCTTTGCGATCTAGCTCCCACGTCGAGCAGTGATCGCCGACTGGGGGCTCTCTATATTGCCAGTCATTACTGGTTCCAACAGAAGAAGCCCCGAGCATTGCAACGCCAGATTAATGCTGCGATTCGGGACTCGACGGAACTCGTCGAGGTGTGGCGTTCTCAACGGAGCGTTTCGCCGGGGCAACGGCTGAAGAACTGGTGGGAACGGCAGAAATGGGACGGTATCCGATGCGGTTACTGGTGGGAACGCAGGTGGGCAAAGGTCACAGGGGTTTATTGGAGAGTGCGAAACATGATCTGGCTGGCTTGTCATCGTCGTGCTCTTAGAGCCGGGAAGCTTCCACGCGTTCTTGTTCAATTGATTGAAGTGAATGGATTTGACTCAAAGTGGGCTCCCAAGACTTGGGACAAGCTGACCGCCAAGCATGGGAAGGCGATCGCAAAAGCTACACAGCAAGGCTGTATTGCCTTTTGGCGCACCTTCGATCCGCGTCACTCAACATCCAGAGAGAACTCTGTCGATAATCGGATCATCATCGGTCTCACGGGACTTCAAAGCCAATGGACATCCGGCCAGTGCGATTTCCCGCAGTGGTCCTCAGATGAGGTGGCAAAAGCAACACGCTATGCGTTACAAGAGATGAACGGCTTTAGTGATTGGTTGCCATCGCTGGCAAAACACCAACCACAACCAGTGTGCGACACGCTGGCCGAGGCGATGGAGGATGATTGGCTCCGTGCTGATGGAACCGGTGGCATCCGCGTCGTGGACCGTTTGAAATGGTCGAAGTCTGGGCTTGGCAAGCTCATGGCCAGTAGAGTGTTGGCGCGATTGCAACTCGGCGATCCTGCTAGTTCCGAAGGCCTGCACACAGTGTTGCAGATGCTCATTCGCCATTCCGACACTCTACATCAAGTGTATGCCGATCTAGCCGCCGAACGCACGCCAACCTATCCTTGGGATCACGCTAGCCATCGTGCATGGTTGCTGATCTGGCTTCAGACCAACACAATCGGGGCACTCGATTACCTCAATGGATTATTCACCTCTTCAGTGATGAATGAGCAGCAGAAGCGTGACTTGGTTGTGGGACTCTGCGGAAGCTTGGACAGTCGCTTTGATCGAGAGTGTCTCTTTTCCAATCCTGACTATATGCGGACATCTGTCGCGCCGCGCTTTATTCGCTGGGTGTATCAATGGGTAAACGAACGGGAAGACATTCGCCGTGGTAGCGGGAGTTACTCACCGGGCCCAAGGGATCATGCGCAAGATTTCCGAGGTTCGCTCCTTGGACGGCTCGCAGAACAGGAGTCTATCGAGGCAGAGACGGCGCTGGTGTCGTTGATTGCTGAACCGCAGATGGCGAACACTCGGGACTATCTTCTTCATTTGTTGGATGGCGTTTCGCGACGCCTTGCAGATGGGGAGAGTTGGGTTGCCGAGTCGTTACGAACTTTTGAAAGCTCTCACACGGCGACGCCGCAGTCTTTGGCTGACCTGTTTCGCATGGCTTGCCGACGTCTCCAACGCATCAAGGATGAGGTGGAGATGCCTGATGACATTGTGCGTAACGGTTACGTTCGACCCGGCGACGATGAGGCCGCGATGAGGAGGTATCTTGCCATGCGTCTAACCGACCTCAGCGAAGGATACTACAATGCACCCCAAGAGTCAGTCGTGAACGGTGAACGTCGCCCTGATCTCCGACTTCAACGGTCAGGCATCCCAGGGGCGGTGCCCATTGAGGTCAAACTTGGCGACGGAAGGAGCGTGAACTCCCTCATTGCTGACCTCGAAGGCCAACTCGCAGGGGACTACCTCACGAATCATCAAAGCCGACACGGGGTGTTTGTTGTGGGCTTTGTTGATCCGCGAGTTCGGGACTATTGGCTGCACCCAACAACCAGTTCCCACCTCAGCTTCCAAGAAGTGGTCGCCCATCTAAAAGCGCACGCGGAGTCATTCTTGGCGACTCAACAAGTCGTTCTTGGACTGGAGGTTGTGGGCATTGACTTCCGACCGCGAGAATCTGCACGAGCATGAGTGGCGCCTAATCCTCTATCGACCAAGGTGCCCTTGGGTTTGCCAGGTGCCCCCGATCACAATCATTTCTCCAACGACCACAATGAGCCTCGAAACCAACCGCCGAACCTTTCTTCGAACCGGAGCCGCTGCGGCTTCGACTTCGCTCTTCGATTTGCATCCGCTATTCGCCACCGAAGACGTCCCGCAGTCCGTTCAGGAGCTGTGGGACGACTTTGATCCGCGGAAGGATCCGCTCGAAGTCGAGGTCGTGCGCGAGTGGAAGGAGGACGGTGGTGTGTATCGCTACGTGCGGTATTTGAGTGGCACGTTCAAAGGCAAGCCTGCGCGCATGGCAGCTTTTTATGGATTCCCTGAAGGTGCGAAAGAAAAGCTGCCAGCGGTGATGCACATGCATGGCGGCGGGCAGCGGGCGTTCCTGGAGGAGGTAAAGACCTATGTGGGCCGAGGATATGCGGCGCTCTCGGTGAACTGGGGCGGACGCGAGATGGAGAATGCGAAGCCGGGTGACCCGAACACGGACTGGGGCGGCGTGGACCCGACGCAGCAGAATGTGCCGGGGTATTTCAATCTGTTGCCGGGAGACAAGTTCTTGGTCGATCACGAGTCACCGAAGAACAACAACTGGTATCTCCTCACGCTGGGATGTCGTCGCGGGCTGACGTTTCTGGAACAGCAGCCGGAGGTGGATGCGGAGCGCATCGGCATCTTCGGCCACTCGATGGGCGGCAACCTGACGATG
>NZ_JAGRPF010000038.1 GCF_020439865.1 Prosthecobacter sp. | reverse complement strand
TTTCCCGGCGAACTCACCGTGCAGATCGGCTTGAACATCAAATCGCTCGCCAAAGATCCTCACGCTTTCGTCTCCGGCTACACGAACGGCTACATCTACTACACGCCCACCGTCCACCAGCGCACGAACACCGGCTACGCGCAGGAGGACTGCGATTCGCTCGTGGCACCCGAGTGGCAGAAGATTTTCGAATCGAAGGCCGTCGAAGTGATTCGCAACCTTGGCCGCTAAACACTCTCATGAAATCTTTCCTCATCCTCCTTCTCGCATTCAGTACAGTGGTCGCGGACGATCTGCCTAAGACACTCATGACCACACGCGGCAAATTGCTAGTCAGCGAAGATTTCACGCCGCCGCTGGCGCCTGTGACGGGCAAGCCGGTCGGCTTTGCGAGCGGATTCTCGGGCTGGCGCTACAACGCGGGCCCGGCTGGTGGAAAATCGGGCCAGTGGAAGCTGGCTGACGGCTGCTTCATCGGCATGGAAAGTCCCGAAGCGCATCATCCTGCGACGGCGTCATTAGGATTTCAGTTCACCAACGCGATCATCCAGTGCGAGGTGCGGTTGAACGATGTGCCGGACGAAGGACGGAAGTATCGTTCCCTCTTCGTGAAGGCGACGGACGTGAAGGACTACGTGATCTCGCTCAGCGTCGGCCCGGGCGGTCTGTTTTTGACGCCGTATGATGCGGATCGCATCAATCCCGCCACCAGACAGCGCGAGAAGGGACCAGCGGGCCGCGTCTCGACGCCGGTCAAACTCAACGAATGGCACACGGTCGTGCTGGAGATCCTGGGCGACGAGGTGGTGGGCACGCTTGACGGCAAGAGCACCACGCTGAGCAACAAACTCATCGGCACGGCCAAGCACAGCATCATGCTCGGTGCCAGCACGGAGTCGAGCTTCCGTCATCTGCGCGTGTGGGAGGCGCTGCCGAACAAAGACTGGGACACCACGAAGCCAACGATTCCAACCAACACGAAACCCTGATTCGATTTTCATTTCATCCACAGCCATGAACTTCTCCTTCTTCTCCCGCACGCTGCTTATTCTTGTCACGGCTGTTGGTCTGCAACTCCAGGCCGCAGAACCACCGCACATCGTCATCATGATTGGCGAGGACGAGTATCAAACCTGGGAGACCTTGCCGGAGTTTGCGGTGAAGGAATTGAAGGCTGTGCCGTATCGCGTCACGATCATTCATGCGGATGCGGCGGACAAGAACCAGTTCCCCGGCTTCGTGGAGGCGATGCATGACGCGGATCTGCTCTTCATCAGCGTGCGCCGTCGCACGCCGTCGGTGGAAGTGATCGATGCCGTGCGTGCGCATCTTGCCGCTGGGAAGCCGCTGGTAGGGATTCGCACCGCCAGTCATTGCTTTGCGCTGCGGCCCAAAGATCCCAAGCCAAAGCAAGGACTCGGCCATTGGCAGGAGTTTGATCCGCAAGTGCTGGGCGGAAACTACACCGGCCACTATGGTAAAGATCCCGCCACGATCACACGGGTGCCCGGTTCAGAGTCACATCCCATTCTGCGCGACGTGGCTGTTGACGGACTCATCGGACACGGCGGGCTCTACAAAAACACGCCGCTGCAGGCCGGCACCACGCCGCTACTGATGGGCACGCTGGCCGGTCAGGCGACGGAGCCCGTCGCGTGGACGCATCTCTATGGCGAGAAGAAGTCCCGCGTCTTTTACACATCGATGGGCCATTGGGATGACTTCAAACTGCCCGCCTTTCGTCGCTTCCTGTTGAATGGCATCGCTTGGGCATTGGAAAAATGACATCTGCGTGAAACTGCTGCTCGCCATCGCCGCTGCCGGTGTGATCCAGCCTGTGCTGGCGGCGGGCGAATTGCAGTTCAACCGCGACATCCGTCCGATCCTTTCCGAGCACTGCTTCCGCTGCCACGGACCAGATGCGAAGAGCCGCAAAGCAGACCTGCGTCTCGATCTTCCTGGCGGTGAATTGAACGAGCTGGTCAAGCGCATCACCTCCGATGATGACGACGAAATCATGCCGCCTCCGGACGTCCACAAACCGCTGGCCGCAGCGCAGATGGCGAAACTGAAGCAGTGGATGACGGCAGGCGCCCGCTATCAGAAACACTGGGCGTTTGAACCGCTGAGCACTCGTGCCGCGCTGAATTCGATCGATGCCATCGTTGAGCAGAGTTTGAAGGAGAACGGGGTGTCGTTCGCGCCGGAGGCGGATGCGGCGGTGCTACGGCGCAGAGTGGCGCTCGATCTGACGGGACTGCCGCCCACTGAAGCGATGCTGGCGAAGCCTTACGAGGCCGTCGTCGATGAGTTGCTCGCGTCGAAGCACTTTGGCGAACATCTCGCCGTCGCATGGCTTGATGCGGCGCGCTATGCGGACACAAACGGCTATTTCGGAGACAAGCCGCGCCAGATGTGGCTGTGGCGAGACTGGGTGATCGACGCATTCAACGCGAACATGCCCTACGACCAGTTCAGCATCGAGCAGCTCGCGGGTGATCTGCTGCCGAACACCACCGTGAAGCAACGCATCGCCACCGGCTTCAATCGCAATCACATGGTGAACAACGAGAGCGGCAGCATCGACGAGGAGTTTCGCACCGAATACGTCGTGGACCGCGTGGACACCACGATGACGACGTGGCTCGGCCTCACCGCAGGCTGCGCGCAATGCCACGATCACAAGTTTGATCCCATCTCGCAGCGCGAGTTCTACCAGCTCTTCGCCTTCTTCAACAACGTGCCCGAGCAGGGCGTGATCCACGCCGAGAACCCGCCGCCGTTGATCGAAGTTCCGTCCGACAAACAGAAAGTCGAACTTGATAAGGCACAGGCTGCCGTGAAAACCACAAAGGCAGCATTCGTGGCGGTTCACGAGGCGTTGAAGCCGCAAATCGCGGCATGGGAGAAAACCGCGGCGAGCTCGCTGCCGCAGCCGCCACACGACTCTTTGTTTCACGAGTCATTCGATGCCCAAGTCACCATGGTGGGCAACGAATCCGAACCGGAAGCTGGTGTGCGTGGCATGGCGGCGAAGTTTGATGCCACGCAGCATGTCGAAACGCGTGTGAAGAACTTCACCATGGACCAGCCGTGGACGATTGGCCTGTGGGTGAATGCGGATGGTTCGCTGAGTTGTCCGCTCTCCCTGATCGAGCCGAAGGGCGAACGTCGTGGTCTGGAACTGATCTGGCAGAAGGGCCGTTTGCAGGTCAATCTTGTGCATCGCTGGGGAGCCAACGCCATCGAGGTTTCGACCGTTGAAGCTCTCAGCGCGAAAAAATGGCATCAGGTCGTCGTGTGCTATGATGGATCGAAGAAAGCCGCCGGCTTGCGGGTGTTCTTCGATGCGAAATCGACGACGCTGGAGGTGCGTCGTGATTCGCTCGACGGCAGCATCGCGAATCAGGAGCCGCTGCGAATCGGTCGTCGCGATTCGGGCCTCGGCTTCTACGGTTTGATCGACGAAGTGCGTTTCGTGCCCGCCGCTCTCGATGTGCAGGCCGTGGATGAGTGGTTCTGGGGCGAGCGCATTCGTGGCATTGTCGAAACTGCGCTCGCCAAACGTCGTGCGGCGGATGTGGAAGTCCTGCTCGACTACTACATCGCACACTTTGCCGATGTGCCGACGCAGAAGGCACGTGAGGCCGTCTTGTCGGCTCAAAAGCGCGAGCAGGTGCTGCGCGATTCGATTCCGACGACACTGGTCATGCAGGAGATGCCGAAGCCGCGCACGGCGCATGTGCTGGAACGCGGCCAGTATGACAAGCCGCTCGATGCGGTTGTCCCCGGTGTACCAACGGCGATTGCAGCTTGGCAAAGTGATCTGCCGGCAAACCGTCTCGGTTTCGCCAAGTGGTTGTTTTCACCGGAGAATCCGCTGACGGCTCGCGTGGCCGTGAACCGCTTCTGGGCGCAGTGTTTTGGCGAAGGACTCGTGCGCACGCCGAATGACTTCGGATCGCAAGGCGAGGCGCCGACGCATCCTGAATTGCTCGACTGGCTCGCGGTCTCGTTTCGCGAAAGCGGTTGGAACATCAAAGCGCTGTTGAAGCAGATCGTCATGTCGCGCACCTATCGTCAGGATTCGCGCATCGCGATTGACGATCCGGAGAACCGGTTGTTCGCGCGTGGCCCCAGCGGACGACTTTCCGCCGAGGTGCTGCGCGATCAGGCGCTCGCGATCTCCGGTCTGCTCGTGCCGAAGATCGGCGGGCCGAGTGTGAAGCCGTTTCAACCACCGGGACTCTGGGAAGCGGTGAGTTACAACGGCGAGGAAACCTATGTTCCTGATGCGGGCGATGGTTTGTGGCGGCGCAGCCTCTACACCTATGTGAAGCGCCAGTCGCCGCATCCGATGCTGCTGATCTTCGACGGCCCCACACGCGAAAAATGCACCGTGCGTCGCGCCAGCACGAACACACCGCTGCAGGCGCTGCTGTTGCTCAACGACGAGACGTTCACGAAGGCCTCGGAGGCACTCGCGAAACGATCAGAAGGTCAGGAAGATCGCATCGCGTGGATGTTTCACGCCGCTACCTGCCGTGAGCCGCAAGCAGACGAACTGGAGCTGCTGCGCGGCCTGTTCGAACGCCGCAAGTCACTGCCGTTGGTCGCGCACGCGATCCTGAACCTCGACGAGGTGATCACGAAACGATGAATGCCTTTCTCCAGCGTCGTCAGTTCATCCGCGGCTCAGGTTTGAGCCTCGGCGGCATGGCTCTGGCGTCGTTGATGAGTGATGCGAAGGCGCTGACGCATTTCGCGCCGAAGGCGAAACGGGTGATTTATCTGTTCATGCACGGCGGTCCGTCTCAGCTTGATCTGTTCGATCACAAACCGGGGTTGAAGAAACTGCACGAGCAGGAGATTCCTGCGTCGGTGTTGGGCGATCAGCGCCTGACGGGCATGACTGACAAACAGAAGTCGAAGCCGGTTACCGCGTCTTTATTCAAATTCGCACGGCATGGTCAAAGCGGCGCATGGGTGAGCGAGCTGCTGCCACACACGGCGACGATCGTCGACGAACTGTGCGTCATCCGCTCCATGCACACGGAGGCGATCAATCACGATCCGGCGGTGACGTATCTGCAAACCGGTCATCAGCAGCCAGGGCGGCCGGGCTTTGGTGCTTGGTTGAGCTACGGCCTCGGTTGCGAAAGCCGCGATCTGCCGGCTTTTGTCGTCATGGTTTCACGCGGGAGCGCGGCACGTCCGGCGGATCCGCTTTATGCGCGGCTGTGGGGCTCGGGCTTTCTGCCGTCGAATCATCAAGGCGTCGCGCTTCGCAGCAGTGGCGATCCGGTGTTGTATCTCTCGAACCCCGCGGGCATCGACAGCGCCACGCGTCGCGATGAGCTGGATGTGATTGCAGCCTTGAACAAGAAGCAGCTCTCACAGCAGCACGATCCCGAAATCATCACGCGCATCTCGCAGTATGAAATGGCCTTCCGCATGCAGAGCAGCGTGCCGGAGTTGACAGACCTCAGCGGTGAAAGCGCGGCCTCGTTGGATGCCTACGGACCGCAGGCACGACAGCCGGGCAGCTTCGCGGCAAATTGTCTGCTGGCGCGACGCATGGCGGAGCGCGGTGTGCGTTTCATCCAGCTCTACCACCGCGGCTGGGATCAGCACTACAACCTGCCGAGCGATCTGCGTCTGCAATGCGGCGATGTGGACCAGCCGGCCGCCGCGCTGCTCCGCGATCTGAAACAGCGCGGCCTGCTGGATGAGACGCTGGTCATCTGGGGCGGTGAATTTGGCCGCACGACCTACTCGCAAGGCAAACTCGAACCGACGAATCATGGGCGAGACCATCACGGACGTTGTTTTACGATGTGGCTGGCCGGCGGCGGCATCAAACCGGGCAACCAGTTCGGCGAGACGGACGACTTCTGCTTCAACATCGCCCGTGATCCGGTGCATGTGCATGATTTGAACGCCACGCTGCTGCACCAGCTCGGCCTCGATCACGAACGGCTCACCTACCGATTCCAAGGCCGCGATTACCGGCTCACGGACGTGCATGGGAAAGTGGTGAAAGGAATCCTTGGCTGACCACGGCTTCATTCGTGATGAAACTTTGCGCCACGCTACTTTTCCTGACTGCATTCTGCCTCTCACAGGCCGCGGAACTGCGGATCACGACGTTCAAAGTCGATGCCACACCGCCCCCCGGTTCACCGTTGTGCAATGGCGCGGTGAAGCCGGTGAAGGAGATTGTCACGCCACTCACCGCACGCGGCGTGGTGCTGCTCGGCGCGGGCGAGCCGATCGTGCTCTGTGCGTTCGACTGGGTGGGCATTGGCAACGAAGGGCATGACGCCTATCGCGAGACACTCGCGAAGGCTGCCGGCACGTCGATGGATCGCGTGACCGTGCACACGCTGCACCAGCACGACGCACCGGGCAGTGATCTGGCCACGGAGCGCCTGCTCGCGGAGCATGGCCTTGGCGGCAAGTTTTCCAATCCGTCGCTCGACCGTGAAGTGATGCAGCGGCTTACCGCTGCCGTGCAGGACTCGCTCCCCAAGGCGCAGACTGTGACGGAGATCGGACTGGGCTCGGGCAAGGTTGAGCACGTCGCCTCCAATCGCCGCATCCTCGGGCCGTTGGGCAAGGTCATCTTCCAACGCCAAAGCTCCGGCGGCAAAAACCCGGCCGCACGTGAAGCGCCGGAAGGCACGATCGATCCGCTGGTGCGGCTCATCTCGTTTTGGAACGGCGACACGCCCGTGGCCGTGCTGACTTACTACGCCACGCATCCGCAGAGCTACTACGGCCAGGGTTCGGTGAACTGGGACTTCGTCGGCATGGCACGTGAGATGCGAGCCGAGGCGTTGCCAGGTGTCGCATGCGTTCATTTCGACGGAGCAGGCGGCAATGTGGCCGCCGGCAAATACAACGACGGCTCCAAGGACAACCGGCCGGTGCTCGCACAACGTCTCGCCGATGGAATGAAGCTCGCCTGGGAGTCGCAGACGAAGCATCCCATCACGGCCGCTGACGTGAAGTGGACCGTCGAACCGGTTGCCGTGCCGGTGCGCGACACGCTGGTCGAAGACGCGCTACTGACGAAACTGAAGGATGCGTCGCAGAAACTTCCGGATCGCATTCGTGCTGCGCGGGATCTGACTTTCCTGCATCGCACACGCGGCGGGCGTCGGATTCCGTTGAACTGCCTTCAGCTCGGCCCCGCCCGTGTGCTGCACATGCCGGGCGAGTTGTTCGTGGAGTATCAGCTCGCGGCCCAGCAGATGCGTCCGGGTGAATTCGTCGCGATGGCGGCCTACGGCGACTATGGCACGGGCTACATCGGCACGGAGATCGCCTACGGTCAGGGCGGCTACGAGACGGGCATCGTCTCCCGTGTGGCGCCGCAGGTGGAAAAGGTGCTCATGGACGGCATGCGGAAATTGCTGGAGGTGCAGCCTTGAGCATCGCCCCACGCTCGCCATAGAAACGGCTCCCCAACCCCACCCGCGACGATCATGCGACTCCAAGACCACGTCATTCTCATCACCGGCAGCACCACTGGCATCGGCGAATTCATGGCGCGACGTTTCGTCGCTGAAGGCGCGAAAGTCATTCTGCATGGCCGTGATGCCGCACGCGGTGAGGCGTTGCGGAAAGAACTCGGCGAGGACAAGTCAGCGTTTTGCCAGGGCAGCCTCGAAGACGCCGCCTATCCCGAAAAGCTCGCCGCCGATGCCATCGCGGCCTTTGGCAAAGTGGACGCGCTCGTGAACAACGCCGCGCTCACGATTCGCGGACGCATCGCCGACACTGATGCGACGTTTTTTGATCGAATGATGGCCGTGAACGCCCGTGCGCCGATGCTGCTCATTCGTGCGCTTTTGCCCGAATTGAAAAAGAACCGGGGCGTGGTGCTGAACATCGGCTCCGTGCTCGCCCACTGCGGCCAGGCCAACATGCTCGCCTACTCCATGTCCAAAGGCGCGCTGATGACGATGACTCGCAACCTCGCGGATTCGCTTGGCATGGATCGGGTGCGCGTGAACCAGCTCAACGTCGGCTGGACGCTTACGGACAACGAATATCAGGTCAAAATTGGCGACGGCCTCGGCGAAGGCTGGCCGGAACGTCTGCCGCCGCAGGTCGTGCCGATGGGCCGTCTGTTGCAGCCGGAAGACATCGCCGCCGCTGCGGTTTATTGGGTCGGACGCGAGAGCTACCCGGTCACCGGAACCGTGGCGGAACTCGAGCAGTATCCGATCATCGGCCGCTACGCGAACGCCGAGGGCGACGACAAAAAGTAATTCATCCCAACCGAGAACCGACAACAATACCATGAAACTGATCCGCTTTGGAAACCCTGGAGAAGAAAAACCCGGCCTGATCCTCGATGACGGCCGCCGTATCGACGCGAGCGCTTTTGGCAGCGACTACGACGAAAAGTTTTTCGGCGGCGATGGTCTGGAACGCCTTGCCGCCTGGGCCAAGGCCAACGCGGCTTCCGCGCCGACGGTGGATGCCAGCGTGCGCCTGGGTCCGTGCATCGCACGTCCGAGCAAGATCATCTGCATCGGTTTGAACTATGTCGATCACGCCAAAGAAAGCGGCATGCCGATTCCGGCGGAACCGATCGTCTTCTTTAAGGCCACCAGCGCCATCTGCGGTCCGAACGACAACGTCGTCATCCCGAAGAACTCGAAGAAGACCGACTGGGAGGTCGAGCTCGCCTTCGTGATCGGCAAAAAGGCCAGCTATGTGTCCGAAGAGAATGCGATGAGCCATGTGGCCGGCTACTGCGTGCACAACGATTACAGCGAGCGCGAATGGCAGCTCGAACGCGGCGGCCAGTGGGTCAAAGGCAAGAGCTGCGACACCTTCGCGCCGATCGGACCGTTCCTTGCCACGAGCGACGAGATTCCTGATCCGCAGAATTTGAAGCTCTGGTTGAAGCTGAACGGCAAGACGATTCAGAACAGCACCACCGCGCAGATGATCTTCGGCGTGAAGCAGTTGGTGAGCTACCTCAGCCAGTTCATGAGTCTGCTGCCCGGCGACATCATCACCACCGGCACACCTCCCGGCGTCGGCCTCGGCTTCAAGCCTGATCCCGTCTTCATGAAGCCCGGCGACGTCATCGAACTCGGCGTCGAAGGCCTCGGTGAGCAGGGTCAGACGGCGGTGGCATGCGCGTAAGCGCTGGGTGATTCGGTTTTACCGCAGAGAGGCGGAGGAGCAGAGAAGGCAGAGATTAATCTCATTAAAAACTCTGCGACCTCTGCCTCTTTGCTCCTCTGCGGTTATGACGAACAATCCAGAGCAGGCTACTCCACCTTCATCACCCCGTTCATCACCATCCAGTGGCCGGGGAAGGTGCAGAGGTAGGGGTAGTCGCCCTTTTCCTTCGGTGCGGTGATGTGGATGGTGAAGTTCGACTGCGGATTCGTCATGTCGGTGTAGGCGATCACGTCGTCGCTGTCGGGCACGTAGTGCTTCGCGAGTCCCTGCGGGTCGGTGATCATGAGATTGCACTTTTCGCCGAGGCGTTGCAGCGAGCCGGGTTTGGCGAGCAGCCAGTTGTGCGGCACGACGTCGGGGTTTTTGAAGACGATGGTGAGTTTCTCACCGGCTTTCGCGGTGAGCTGCTTCTGCACGTATTGCAAACCGAGCGCGGCTTCGATGACGATCTCGCGTCCGCCTTCGCCTTTGGCCCACGGGTTGGGTTTGGCAGGCTTGGGTGCTTCGAGGCCGATCTGTGCGGCGTGATTCGTCTTGGCGATCTTCGTGTAGCCGGCGAACTCGGTGAAGGGTTCGGCCAAAGCATGCGCGGTGAGGAAGATGTCGTGGCCGGTGCTCACGTGCAGATGAATCTGGCTCGCGGTGACAATTTGAGGGATTTCGAGGAAGAGCGTTTTGCCGCCATCGAGTTTCTGCACGCTGCGCACCTCCAGCGGATCGTGGCCGGGCGTGTCGGCATACTTCACGGAATACTCGGGCGAGCCATACTGAGGGCCGTAGTGGTAGTTCCAGCACTGCGCGAAGCAGGTGGCGGCATCGGCGTTCTTCACGGGCTGGTTGAAACGCAGCAGCACGCCGTTGTCGCGTGCTTCGAAGCCGACAGGCACGGGTTTGTCACCGCCGTTGAAGCGCACGCGCTGGAAGCAGCCGTCCTTCGGCGTGTAGCTGCCCCAGCCCTGCATGCCGTTTACGTAGAGGTGACCGTCCTTCGGATTGAAACGCGCGCATTGCGGGCCGGAGTCGAAGTTGCCGCTAATCTTGTAGGCTGCGGCCTGCCAACGACCTTTGACGTTCTGACGCATGACGAGCCACGCGCTGCCGCCGCCGGAGGAGAGATGGATCAAATTGTTGTCGCCTTTGAGTGAGGCCCATTTCTCGCTCGTGATGAAGGCCTGGCTGCTGGCGCTGTTGTCCTCACCACGCGGCAGATACATGAGCACGGGTTCCGGCGGTTGGCCGTTCTTCGGACCACCGGCGCCAAAGTGCGCGCCGAGATTGTGATCGAGTTCGATCTGGAAGATCGAGGTGGCGGGGGTCCAATCACCTTCCTGTCCGCTGCTCGTCACAAAGCGACCGTCGGCCGAGATGCCGAGGCCGTTCGGATTGCGGAAGCCGGTGCCGAGGACTTCGAGTTTGTCGCGTCCCGTGATGCGGCACACGCCTTGATTGCCGGAGGCGAAATACCAGCGGCCTTCCTTGTCGGTTTCGAGTCCGACGATGAAGTCGTGGCCGCCGGGCGAAGTTTGCATCGCGTTCGTTACGCACTCGTAGAAATCGGCTTCGTCATCGCCATTGAGATCGTGCAGGCAGGTGATTTGATCACGACCGAGCACGTAGAGCTTGTCCTTCACGATCTTCACGCCCAGCGGCTGGTTCAATCCGGTGGCGAAACGCTTCCAGCGCAGTTTCTCCAGCTTCTCATCAATGCCTTTCACGAGCCACACTTCACCTGTCATCGTCGCAATCGCCGCGGTGCCATCTCTGAAGAAATCATGCGCCGTGATGAAGAACAGCGTGCCATACGGATTCTCGAACGGGAGCGCGAGACGGTCCGTCGCGAACGGCGTCTGCGTGCCGAGTTCGCCTTTGGTTTCGATCCATTTCGGCCATTGGGTGGGACCGCCCTTGGTGAGCTTGGTCAGATCACGATCGCTTTTCCAAGCCGTGGTCAGGTAGTGTTTGTCACCCCCTGAAAAGGAAAAGACGATATCCTTACCATGACGATAAAAGCCGTGGTAGATCGCACCAATAAAGAGCCCTTGATTCTGAAGTGCCTCCACCTTGCCCGCTGCTTGTGCCCCGCCCATGAAACCATGACGGTGATCGGTGAGCTGGATAAAGCCGCCTTTCCATCTCGCTTGCAGCATGCAAGACACGGGATCAAACACCGCCGATTCGTCACCAAGATGGACGCACACCGCCTTGGGAATCGTCAGTCCTGCGCCTTTGAAAACGCAACTGAACACGCTGCCGAGATCGCTTGCGGCGAACCGGCCGTCTTTCCATGTCACCTGATCGTTTTGATTGCCCCAGTGGCCTTGCTGGCCGCCGTCGAGGCCGGGAAACTGTGGGAGCAGCGCGGGAAGCGGTTTTTGCTTCATGAACTGCAGCGCTTCCTTGCCGTAGAAGTCGAAGATGCGCTCACGATTCACGAATTCCTGCCAGTGCTCGTTGTCCTCGGGATGCAGCGGCTTGCGGTCGGGTTTGAACTCGGCGGGCTTGGGTGCCTGAGGCCCGGTGAGCGCCTCCAGGTCGTCGAAGTCCCAGAGACCGATGCTGTTGTCCATACGCAGACGCGGCGCGCCGCCTTTGCGCGGCTTCATCACGCCACGGGCGATGCGCACATCGTCGATGATGCCATCGCAGCCGATCGTGCCTTCAACGAGCCGGCCAAATGCAAGCCCACCCGGCCGGGCTTCGCCCCGGAGCGGTTGCACCGGCTTGTCGAACACCTGCTTGCCATCGATCCAGAAGATGACGCTGGTATCATCGGCACTGACGACAAAGTCGTGCCACTTGCCGTCGCAGACATCGACTCTCGAATCGAAATCGCCGCCGCGGCCGGGCATGTAGAGCGCCAGCGTGCCGCGCTTCGCATGCGTGTACAACTCCCAGTGCGTCGCCGAAGCCTTCACGTCGCTGGCCACCAGAATGTTGAAGCGATCCTTGCTGTTGAGCTTCGCGCGGCATTCGATGGTGAACGGGAAGGCGCGATACGGCTCGTTGTCCTTGATCAAAAGTCCGCCCTTGAGCGCCTTGCCAAACTCCGGGCCGAGCGAATCCACTGATTCAGGTCGTGCGTCGCCGCTCGCTGCGGTCTTGTTTGCCGCGCCGTCGCTCCAGGTGCGATACTTCGGCTTCGGGCCGGGCGGATTGTCATCAAGCTGCGGAACAAGCCACTTCAAGCCGTCGAGGTTGTCGAGCAGTCGGCCTTCGGCGTCTTCACTCGTATGATTGAGAATGCCAATCGGACCGCTGTAGCCGCTGGCACGAACCTGGCGCAGCACCTTCACATCCTGAGTGCCGACGCCGAGCGGAAGGATCTTGCGGCCCTTTGCCTCTCCATCGAGGTCCATGCCGTTGAGGTTGAGGCAAAGCAGCCAGGGCTTCATCGCATCGAGTACTTTCGGCAGACGCGCGAGATGCGTGTGACCGTGATGGAGGTTGTAAACAATGCCGACATTGTCGGTGCCGTGGTTCTTTTTGAGATACTCGCACACGGCGATCATGTTCTCCGGCTCGCCGCCCCAACCACCATGATTGTAAATGCCCACCCGGCTGCCGATGTTCTTCGCTCGCTCCAAGGTCGGCAGCAGCGCCTCTGCCGCATTCTTCACCTTCGCTTCGTCAGTGTCGCCCGCGACTTTGAGCATCATCCAGAGCTGCGGATGCAGCTTGTATTTCTGAAACAGCCGGAACGCCTCGTCATGCACGCCCCAGAACGCGAACATCTCGATGCCGTTCTTCTGATACGCGAGAATCTCCCGCTCAAACTCCGGCACATGCTCCGGACGCCAGTCATAGGCGATCTTTTTGATGCCCATCTTCGCCACCATCTCCGCACGGGCTTCTGGCGAACGTTTCTTCGCATCAAACGGCACGATGCACCACGCAACGAGATTGGATTTGTCGAAGAGTTCCGCGGCGTGGACCTGGCCTGCCAGCGAAACCAAAAGGACGAAGGAAAGAAGGCGGGAAAGCATGTGAGAAGGGTTTATTTGGTCGTCGAGTATGAGGCCCATTGGGCTTCGATCCATTTGGCATCGGGTTTGCCGTCGAAGACGAGGATGCGGTATTTGGAGATGTAGGGTTTGCCCGGTTCGATGGCCCAGTCGCCGTCCTGGGACGGGGCGACGCAGAGCTGCGGATTCTTCGGATTGAGGCGCAGAGGCTGCGGAAAACGGAAGTCGGACGGATGAATCAAGACCGCAATGCCCGTGGAGGCGCCATCAACATCACCACCGAGATAGACCCACTTCGCCTTCGTGCTGTCGCCGTTTTTACGATCATGCCCCTCGCTCGTGAGCATCGTAACGGCATCGACGGGATTCCAGAGCGCATTGCCGCGCACGCCGAGGCCGCCGTAGTGATACTTGGGCAGCTTGAGCGGTGTATCGCCCGCGCAGGTCTGCGTGCTGGTGAGATCGATGATGTTGGCGAGCGTGCCATCGAGCGTCTTCTGCGACACGTGAACTTCCCACGTCTCATTCAGGACTTTTTGATCCGGCGCATGGCTGTGATCGAGAAACACTTGTTCGCTGACGAAGCCGCCGCCGTCCGCACCGCCCCAGCTCTTGTCGAGCTTCACGAATCGCACTTCCGCAGGCAATGAACCGCCGCCTTTGGCATCCGTCTTGCCCATGTTCCAGAAATCCGGATGAGAGTCGCCAAACTCGGTCTTCGTCCAGGCGAGCCAGATGCCGCGCTGCCACGGATGATCGGGCTGGTGATTGCCGGTGACGAGTTTGCCGCTCGGTGAATACACCGGATGCAGATGCGCACCGTGTTTGAAGATCTGGTTCACCCCTTCCGGCACGTCACCCGGCTCCATCTGGTAATCGCAGATCGTTTTGCCACTGGCACTGAAATGAAGGACAGAGCCGTCTTTTTCAGTGGTGATATCCTCAGCGTTCAAAGGGCCTACGGAACACGCAGCATACACGAAAAAGGTCAGAATGTAGAAGCGTGAGTGCAGGGAGGCTAGTTTCATGAAATCAGATTTCCGTTTGTTCCGTGTATTCCGTAGGCAGCCCGAAGTGAACGCAGCTACAAATCACAAACTCGCAGGCTTCACGAGCGTGCCGGCCTTGATGACACCTCCCTGCATGACGGCGAGGAGGTTGTCGCGGTTTTCGAGGATGGAGATGTCTTGGAGCACGTCGCCATTCACCACGAGGACGTCGGCGAGTTTGCCTTTTTCCAGAGTGCCGAGTTCGTGGGCGCGGCCCATCATTTTGGCACCTCCGAGAGTGGCACAGGTGATGGTTTGGAGCGGGGTGAAGCCGACGTAGTTGACGAAGAAGGTCAGTTCCTGCGCATACGTGCCGTGTGGTGTCCATCCGAAGCCGTAGTCGCCACCGAGGCCCATCGTGCCGCCCGCTTTGAGGACCTTACGGCAGCTTTCAGCGCCGGCTTCGAGGGTTTCCTGATGACCGTCGATCACGCGCTGCGAGAGGCCGAAGTCTTTGCCGCGCTCCACGCTGAAGAGTTCGAAGCCGAGGCCGGGGCACATGGGCACGTTGCGTTTGAGCAGCAGATCGAGGCACTCATCATCCATGAAGGTGCCGTGCTCGATGGCATCATAGCCGGATTTGAGCGCGTTGCAGATGCCTTCGGTAGCGCGGCAGTGGCCGGTGACTTTGAGTCCGTGGTTGTGCGCGGTGGCGACGACGGCGTGCATTTCGTCGAAGGTCATGCACAGCGTGTGATGGTCGTTGATGTCCGGCGAGGCCGCGTCGCCGGTGGGATAGGTTTTCACCCACTCGATGCCGTCTTTGACGAGTTTGCGCACGGCGGTGCGTGCCTGCTCGGGGCCGTTCACGATGAAAACGATGCCCTCCATGCCGATGCGGCGGTAATCGGGATTCCAGTCCATCAAACCACCCGCGCCGCAGATCTCGCGACCGCTGGCGCTGAGTCGTGGACCGAGGATCATGTCCTCCTCGATGGCCTTCTTCATCCACACGTCGATGTTGTGCAGGCAGCCGCCGCTGCGTGCGCTGGTGTAGCCGCATTCGAGCGCGGTCTTCGCGTTCACGGCGGACTGCAGGGTGACGTATTCGACAGGGTACTTGATGTCGAGGTCCTGCAACTCGGTGACATTGAAGTAAGTCAGATGGATGTGCGCCTCGATGAGCCCCGGCATGATCGTGCCGCCTTTGGCGTCGATGACGCGTGCATCAGGTGGTGTGGCAGGAGCATCCGCAGCGGGACCGGCGTAACTGATGAGGCCGTCAGTGATTATCACGACGGCATTCGGGACCGGCGGCGCGCCGGTGCCGTCGATGAGCTGACCGTTTTGGACGACGGTGGTGCCTGGTTGGAGCTTCATAATTGGAGGAATACCAACGTGAGACTAGCAGGCCGGCCTTCGCTCATGCCAATAAAAAAGCGGAGCCGCTGATGACGGCTCCGCTTGGGAGGAATGAAAGCAACGACGTTGGATTACTGGCGCACTTCCTTGATGTGTTTGTCCGGAGCGGCGTCAAACGTGGTCTTGCTCGCGGCATCGGCAAAGGCCACCTGACGGGAGTAGGTGACCGTGATGGAAGGGTCGGATTTCTTTTTGCTCAGCGGGCACTGGCCGGAGACGGCGGCGATGATGTTGCTGAGATAGCCTTTTGGAGCGGCATTGAACTGGGCTTTGCACTTGTTGCAGCAGACGGCCACGGTCTTGGTGTAAGTGCTGGTGATGGCCGGGTTTGCAGGCTTGCCAGAGATGGGGCAGACGGTGTTCAGCGGCTCGGCTGCGTGGGAAAGACCGGCCAGCAGGCTGATGGCGAGAATGAGGGTGGCGATGTGTTTCATGTTGAACGGGGTGGGATTAAACGGCGGATTCGGATACGAATTCATGGACTTTTTCGCAACCGAAACTTTTGCCCGGCCAGGCGGGGAAGGGGAGGCTAGGCGCTGATTGACACTTTTCTCCGGCGGGCCTACGCTCGAGTCCGTGTGCATCCCAACGTGGGTGCAGACACGGAAAATCGGGTTCATGCCATGACCTGTTTCTCTAAGTGTGCGTCATGGCCCATCTTCAACGAATGATCCGATGAACCTGTATGTGAGCAATCTTTCCTATGCCATGACGGACGAGGAACTGCAGGGCGAGTTTGCCGCGTTCGGCAATGTCTCCAGCGCCCGTGTGGTCAAAGACCGCGAGTCCGGCCGTTCTCGCGGCTTTGGTTTCGTCGAGATGCAGGTCGAATCTGAAGCCCTGACGGCGATCAATGCGCTGAATGGCAAGGAAGTCGGCGGGCGTCCGCTGCGTGTGGTGGAGGCACGGCCGAAGGAGGACCGTCCTCCGCGTCAGTTTGGAGGCGGGGGCGGTGGGAGTCGTGGTTACGGCGGAGGAGGCAAACGCGATCAACGCGAAGACTGGGACCGCGACCAGCGCTCCTGAAGCCTTTCGAAGAAACCTCCCGTTACTTTGGCTGATACTTCGGATAACGCTGCTGAAGCTGCTGGAGCATCTGTTTTGCCTTGGCGGCATCACCTGCTTTTTCGAGCACCTTGGCGGCCTTGTAGAGCGCATCGGGCGTCACGTCGGGGTCGTCGAAGAACTGGCTGGGAACGGCATACTTGGCGGCGCCGTCCTTCCATTTGCCAATGGCGGCATCCTGCTGGCCCTCGGCGGCGAGCTTGTCACCCTGCGCGGCATAGATGTCGCCTTCGAGGATGAGCAGTTCGGCCTGGAGCTTGCCGTCTTTGACGACCTGAAGGGCCTCCTGAGCCACCTTGTCGGCCTCGTCGAAGAGTCCTTTGCCGAGCTGGGCACGGCCTTTGGTCAGCAGCGCCCGGGCACGGGTGGCGGCGTCAGGTTCTGATTTGAGGAAGTTTTCCGTGGCCTGAATGCTGGCGTCGAACTGCTTGTTCTCCAGTTGGGCCATGCCGAGGTAGTTCCACACCACGGGTTCGGTGTTCTCCGGAGTCTCCGGAGTGACGGCGAGTTCGAGGAAGCGCGCAGCACGTTTGTAGTCATTACCGCTGTAGAGCTTGAGGCCGAGCCACTTCAAAATGTTTGGTGGCACCAGACCGCCGGGCTTGGCCTGCAGGTAGCTTTCGATCGTCTTCGCGAGGTTGTCAGCATTCTGGCGGGCGTAGTCGCAGAGGATGATGAGCTGGCTGGACTTCTCCAGATAGTCCGCACTATCGATCTCGATGGAGCGCCGGAGGGCCGGAACGGCCTTGTCGTAGATCTTCTGGTCAAAGTAACCGCGGCCGATGCCGTAGTAGGCCTGGGCGGAGGCGGTCGAGGTGGGGAACTTCTTCAGCAGTGTTTCAAAGGCGGTGACAGTGGCCTTGGGATCCTTCTGCTCCATGGCGATGAAACCGAGCTGCAGCCAGGAGAGCTCGCAGGCGTCGGATTTCGGAAACTCCTTGGTGACGTGCTCGAAGTCGGCTTTCGCCTTGGGCAGATCGCGAGCATCGCGGTTGGCGAGACCACGGCGTGCAAAGGCTTTGGGGATGAACTCGTTCGTGGGGTATTCATTGATGAAGCGCGTGAAGGTGCCGACAGCCTCCTGATGCCTGCCTGCCTCGCCCTGTGCCCAGCCCATGTTGAACAGCGTGCCGGGGCGCAGCTTTTCGGGCAGCTTGTCGAGGATGACTTCGTTGTAGCTCAGCGCGGCCTGCTGGAAGTCGCCCTTGTTGAAATAGAAGTCGGCCCGGATCAGGCGGGCCAGCGAGAGGTATTCGTGGTCGGAGCGCTTCTGTGCATGCCGGGCGATGAAAGCGGTGGCGAATTCGCCGAGGTCCTTGTCATTCAGCAGGTAGAAGCAGTACAGCTTCCAGTAGCCGGCCTCGAAGGCCTCATCGGAGTCAGCGTGATATTGCTCGATGAGGAGATACACCTCGACGGCACGGGCATAGCTTTTCCGCAGGCGGAATGAATGACCTACAAGCAGCAGGATCTTGGCGCGTGAGGCTCCGGTTGGCAGGATCTCGGAGTTCTTGTTGTAGTAGTCGATGACGCCGTCGTAATCGGCCTTGGCAAACAGCGCCTGGATGATGCCGACGAGGGCGATGCTGCGATTCTGCTCGCTCGTTTCCTGCATGTGCAGGGCCTTTTCGAACATCTCGATGGATTCGTCCGGCTTTTTCAGCTCCGCATAGAGCACCGCCGCGCGGATGCTGGCCTCGGCGACGATGGCGCGGTCGGCGCTGGTTTTGACGAGTTCGTCGAAGATCGGCAGCGATTCCGCCTTCTTGTCCTGCCCGAGATAGATGCTGCCCAGCGTAAGCAGCGCAGTTTCGCGATAGGGATTGTCCGAAGGATCGTTCGTCTTGACGGCAATGACGCTGTTCAGTGCGGCGGCCTGCTTTTCCTTGTCTCCTGCCATTTCATAGGCGCGGCTTTTGTTGTAGGCGGCGGCGAGTTTGACCTGCTGGCTCTTGGTTTTTGCCTCGCAGAAAGCGAAGTTCTTCGCGGCGTCTGCGAATTTGGAATCATTGAACATCATGGCGCCCAAACGGTAGGCGGCGGACGGCGCGCCCTCGCTGGCGGGATAGCGGTTCACGACCTCCTCGTAATAGCCGGCAGCCTGCTTGAGCTGGTTCTGCTTCATGTAGCACTCACCGATCCGGAAGAGCGCGTCCGGCACCTGCCTGCCGCTGGGATAGGTCTGCAGGTACTTGGCGTAATTCTGGGAGGCCAAGCCCCACTCCTGGCGATCATAAGCCAGCGTGGCGAAATCGAACATGTCATCGTCCGGCCCCTTCGTCTTGGGCGGGGCGGGACGGTCCTTGGGGTCATCGAGCACCGGCTGTGCCTTCGGCGGCGGACGGACGGGAATGGCTTTTGGGACCGGAGCGTCATCCTCCACCGGCAGGGCACGCGGAGGTGCCTTCTGAGCCAGGGACGGTAGCGTGATCAGGCAGAACACCACCGGAAGAAAGAGGGGCGCATGGCTGCGCAAGATGGTTGAAAACTTGGCTGCGGTCATCTCACTGGGGCTTGGCGGCGGGTTGGTCGGCATCGGGCTTGCGCGTGGCGAAGGCGATGTTCCAGATGCCGGCCTTCTGGCAGGTGTCCAGCACGCGGATGACGTGCTGGTAGTTCACGATTTCATCGCCGCGCAGGATCACGGCCTGATCCTTGTAGAGCGCCACGATGTTCTTCAACTTCACCAACAGCTCGTCGGTATTGAATTTCTGTCCGTTGACGATGATCTCGCCGTCTTTTTTGATGTTGATGATGATCTCACCGACGTTGCGGGACTCCTTCTCCTTGCCCTCGTCGGCGGCAGGCACGCTGACATCCATGACCTGCTCTTCCTTGGCATACTGGAAGGTCACGGCAAAAAAGATCACCAGCAGGAACAACACGTCCACCAGCGGCGCTAGCTGCATGGGCGAGGGTTCGATGGAGTGCTGTTTGCGAAAGTTCATCTCAGGACGGCTCCGAGGTTACTGGCCTGCGACGGCGCGCGCCGCGCGTTTGTATTGGACGGCAAGCAGGGCCATGAGGTGCGTGGTGGCGGCTTCCATCTCGGAAATGAGGCGGTTCACCTTGCCGCGAAAAATGGCGTAGAACATGAGCGAGGGGATGCCGATCACGAGACCCGACGCCGTGCAGAGCAGCGCTTCGGACACGCCCTGTGCGAGGCCGAGCTGGTTCGAGCCGCCGACGCCCTTGCCGGAGATCTCATGGAAGGTGGTGATCATGCCCAGCGTCGTGCCGAGCAGGCCGAGCATCGGGGCGATGGCTCCCACGTCACCGAGATAGGCGATGCGGGCAAGCAGCAGGCTCGACTGGCGGTTGCCCTCGGCCTCGGTGACTTCCTTGACCTCCTCGAAGCTCGCGGTCGGATTGCGGGTGGCAAAGTCCAACGTCTTGGAGGTGATGCGGGCGATGCACTCGTTGCGGCGGTTGCACACGGCCAGCAGGCCCAGGTAGTCCTGCTTGCGGATCAAGGCGTCCGCCGAATTCATGAACGCATCGCTGACCACCGTGCCCTGTCTCACCGTGAGTGCGAACAGCACAATCATGAAGAATGCGATCATCGACAGAATGATGAGCGGATAGGCCATGACCCCCGTCCGTTTGACGAAGCCGCTGAACGTCAGCACATCGCCATAGGGATTTTCATCGGCGGCGCTCGCGGCCACGGCGGCAGGGGCGGCTGGCGCAGGCTGCTGAGCCTGGACGGTGAGGTTCATCGTGAAGACGAGTGCCACCAGCACGGCCAGGGCGAAGAGGATTTTTCGATGCATGAGGTCGCGACTTTAAACGTGGGTGCCAGCCTTGCAAGCGGGCTGGTTGGCGGGCTTCTCGCCGGACTAAGCCAGCAATTCCCGCACCACCTTGCACTCGTTCACCCCCGTGAGGCGGAAATCGAGCCCGGCGTAGCGATAGGTGAACTTCTCGTGATCAAAACCGAGCAGGTGCAGGAGCGTCGCGTGAAGGTCATGCACGTGCACGGGGTTTTCGACGGCCTGAAAGCCGAACTCGTCCGTGGCCCCATGCGTGTAACCGCCGCGCACTCCGCCGCCGGCGAGCCACATGGTGAAACCGTAGTGGTTGTGGTCGCGGCCGTGCTGCTTGCCGGCATTCGCGCCCGG
Source organism: Prosthecobacter sp. (assembly GCF_020439865.1). GTDB lineage: Bacteria > Verrucomicrobiota > Verrucomicrobiia > Verrucomicrobiales > Verrucomicrobiaceae > Prosthecobacter. The sequence goes on along the minus strand of NZ_JAGRPF010000038.1, from coordinate 25,043 downwards.
CGTGGGCAACTCGACCGCAGGCGTGCGACCAAATTCGCCGCCCCACATCATGAGCGTGTCGTCCCAAAGGCCGCGCATCTTCAAATCGCTCATGAAAGCCGCGATCGCGCCGTCGGTGCGCTCGCCGAGCTTCTTGTGCTCGAGGATTTCGTCGTGGTTGTCCCACGGCTGGCCGGCGCCGGTCCAGAGCTGGATGAAACGCACGCCGCGTTCGAGCAGACGACGGGCGATAAGGCATTGGCGACCGAAGGCGTGGTCGCCATACATCTTCCGTACCCATTCGGGTTCCTTCATGATGTCGAAAGCGTCCGTCGCCTCCATCTGCATGCGATAGGCCAGTTCGTAGCTCTGCACGCGGGCTTCGAGCTGCTGGTCGCGGTCCTGCTGCACCAGATTGCGCTGGTTGAGCTCCTGCAGCAGGTCGAGCTGACGGCGCTGCTGCTTGAGATCAAGCGAGCCGTTCTTGATGAACTCCACCAGCTTTTCGACCCGGGTGTCCTCGGTGTTGATGTAGGCGCCTTGATAGGCGCTCGGCAGGAAGGCCGACTGCCAGTTCTTCGTGCGCCGCGTCGGCATGCCTCCTGGGCACATGGAAATATAGCCCGGCAGGTTCTGATTTTCGCTGCCGAGACCGTAGGTGATCCACGATCCCATCGTGGGACGGTTCAGGCGGCTCTCACCGCTGTTCATGAGGCCGAGCGACGGCTCGTGGTTCGGCACGTCGGCGTGCATCGAGCGGATGACGCAAAGGTCGTCGGCGAATTCCCCGAGCTTTTCAAACACCTCGCTCACCTCGAGGCCGCACTGGCCGCGCTTGGTGAACTTGAATGGAGATTTGAAGCCCGCGCCGGTCGGACGCTCGGTTTTGAGCACGTTCGGCAGCGGTTTGCCGTCGTATTTGTCAAGCATCGGCTTCGGGTCGAAGGTGTCCACCTGCGAGGGGCCGCCGTTCATGAAGAAGTGCACCACCCGCTTCGCCTTCGGTTCGAAATGCGGCTTCTTCAGCGCCATCGGATCCAGCGTGGCCGCCGCGGCCGGCGCGTCGAACAACGAGCCCAGCGCCAGGGAGCCAAAGCCCATGCCGGCACGGCTGAGCAATTGACGACGCGTCAGGAATGCATGCTCCAGATTCGGGGCATGATGGGAATGGGGGATGTTCATCTGGGGGTGCTAAAACTACGTTTTTCAGCCCAGCTTGCTTTCGCATGTTTCCCAGCCCAGGAAAGCGCAAAATAGGAGCAGAAGCTGCTGATGGAATTCTCAGCAGGAAGGCGTATCAAAACCGCCCCCAATCCCCCCCAATGGTCATCACCCCCCGTCAATTTGCCGTGGTCGGCTTTGCTGCTGCCACTTCACTGCTGCGTGCCGCCCCGGACTGGAAAGCCGTGGAGCCGATGCTCAATGCCAAGTGCTATTCCTGCCACGGAGGCGAAAAGACCAAAGGAGACATCGATCTGAAGAAGTTCGCAGCCAATCCGGACGTGACGGCTAACTTCGAACTCTGGGCAGACGTGAAGGACACGATCGACAACGGCGACATGCCGCCGCGAAAGGCCAAACAACTCACTCCAGAGGAAAAAAGCGGAATCACTGGCTGGGTTCAGCAGTCGCTGGATGCCTTGGCGGAGGCCAAATCTGGCGATCCCGGGCCGGTGACGATGCGCCGTCTCACGAATGCCGAGTACGATTACACCATCCGCGACCTCACCGGCCGTGATTACGCGCTGGCGAAGGAATTCCAGACCGACGGCGGCGGCGGCGAGGGCTTCACGAACACCGGCGACGTGCTCTTCATGAGCCCGGCGGCCATCGACAAGTATTTCGGCGCGGCACGGAAGCTCGCCGATTTCGCCACCATCATGCCGGGCACCGGCATCCAGTTTCACCCGCAGCGCGTCGGCCTGCGTGGACCGGAACAGGTGAAAGCGCAGGCTCAGCAGGGCCTGTATGTGTGGTATCAGCAGAAGGCGGCTCCCTTCCTCCCGAAGGATTTCGATCCCATGCGCGAAGGCGATTACATGCTCGCCTGCTGGAAGCGCAAAAACGCCCAAACCCCGCTCGACCAGCTCGCGAAGGAGATGAAGCTCAGCATTCACTTCCTTAACAACTGGTGGAATCTTGTGAACAGCACGGAGCCGAAGAGCCGCTTCCTCGATCTCGTACGGGTCGGCTGGCGAGAGCTGCCCGCCGATGAAAAGACCGCTCACGAGCGCATCAAGAGCATCGAAGCCGACCTGCTGAGCTGGAACAACCCGAAGAAGCCTGGCAGTGGAACCCAGCGTCATCAGCAGGACAGCGACGGCATCCGTCCGTATCCCATGCAGGCCTCGGTGGGCGGCAAAACGCACATTCACCTATGCTTTGGCGACATCGGCGACGGCAACAAAGGCGACATCGCGCTGGTGACGAAAATCGAAGCCAGTATTGGCAAAGGAAAGGTCGATTACTTCCAGTGGCTCAACAAAACGCTCGATGAAAAGCGCAAGCAGGCTGCTGCGAACCCGCCGCCAGCCAATCTCGACGCGATCAAGTCCCGCATTGCCGAGCTGGAGAAGGTGCGTGCGCTCTACGGCAAGCATCCGCAGCCGGGCCGCACGATCGAACCGCAAGTGCTCGCCTTTGCCGCGCCCCAGGTCTTCACATTGCCGCTGCCAGAAGGCGCGCACTGGCTGAAGGTGGACACGCGTCTCGACATGCAGAATCCCGAGGTCGATGAGGCGACGATGCAGTGGACGATTACCACTGAGCAGCCGCGCGACGTCACCAAGATCATCCCTGGCGTGCTCACCATCTGGAAACGCAGCACGAAAGCTTCGTGGCGCACGATGGACGACTTCAACAAGATGAAGACCGCTTTCCCGGACATGTATGAGCGCCGTCTCGAAGAGGTCGCGAGCAATCTCTACCGTGGCGGCAAACCCAACATCACCGTGTATTACTTCAGCGACGAACAGCTCGGTCAGCTGCTCGGGGACAAGGATCGCAAACAGCTGGAGGCGATGAAGAAGGACTGGGGCTACACCGCGCCTGCGAAACTCAATCCGCAGCAGGAGAAGGAGTACGACGGCCTGCTCTGCAGCCATCTGCGCTACTTCGCCAGCCTCGCGTGGCGTCGTCCGCTCACCGGTGATGAAAACAGCAAGCTCGACGCACTCTATTTCGCCGGCCGACAGAAGGAACTCGACCGCGAATCCGCCGCCCGCGAGGTGCTCGTGCGCATCCTCGTTTCGCCGAATTTCCTCTTTAAAGCGGAAACGCTGCCACAACTCGCCGCCACGGATGTGAAAACACCCGATGCGCCGCTGAATGCCTGGGAACTCGCCTCGCGCCTTAGCTATTTCCTTTGGGCCTCGAAGCCTGACTACGAACTCAAGCGCGCCGCCGATGACGGCAGTCTTCTGAAGCCCGAGGTGCTCGCCGCGCAGACGAAACGCATGCTGCGTGATCCCAAAGCCTCCGCGCTCGCGAAAGAATTCGCCGGCCAGTGGCTGAAGTTCAACGGCTTCGATGCGCACAGCAACGTGGATGAGAAAAAGTTCCCGCAGTTCACCCCGGAACTCCGTTCGGACATGCATCGCGAGGTGGTGGAGTTCTTCACGCATCTCGTGCGCGATGATCGCAACGTAAGCGACATCATCGGTGGCGATTACACCTTCGTGAATGAGCGCCTCGCCACCTTCTACGGCCTTCCCGCCGTGAAGGGTCCTGAGTTTCGCGAAGTGAAGGCCTCGCAGCAGAACCGCGGCGGCCTGCTCGGCATGGGCGCGATTTTGACGAAGACCTCGCGTCCGCAGCGCACCAGCCCGGTCGTGCGCGGCGACTACCTGTATCAGGTCGTCCTGGGCTTCAGCAGCCCGCCCCCGCCACCAAACGTGCCCGAGTTGAAGGAAACGAGCAAACCGTCCTCGCTGCGCGAAGCGCTCATGCAGCACCGCACTGACTCCGCTTGCGCCGTCTGCCATGAGCGCATCGACCCGCTCGGTTTTGCCCTCGAAAGCTTCGACCCCATCGGCCGCTTCCGCGCCACCGACGATACCGGTGGCAAGATTGACGACACCGGTGAAATGATGGACGGCACCAAGTTCCAAGGCCTCGCCGGGCTTCGCGACTACCTAAAGAAAAACGAGTACCAGTTCCTCACCCAGTTTAACCGTAAGCTTCTCGGCTACGCCCTCGGCCGCCAGACACTGCCGAGTGACAAAAAACTTCTCACCCAGATGCAGGCCTCGCTGAAGGCCAACAGCGGCCATTTTTCCGCCGCAGTGCTCGACATCGTGAAGAGCCGCCAGTTTTTGAACCGGCGCCTTGAAGCAAGCATCGCCAGCAATCCGTAATCCTCTTTGAATTCCCCCATGAAAACCTCTCGTCGTCTTTTCCTCCGTGGCACCGGTGCGGCCCTGGGCCTGCCCTGGCTGGAGTCCATCTGCGCTTTTGGAGCTGAGTCCGTCAAAAACAACACCGCGCCACGTCGTCTCGCCGTCTGCTTCACCGGCAACGGCGTGAACCCGCACCACTGGGGTGCCACGAATGGCGCGAACGGCATGGAGTTCATGAAGACGCTCTCGCCGCTCGAACCGCTGAAGAAGCACGTGAACGTCTTCAAAGGCCTGTGGAATCCGACCACCGTCGAAGGCGAAGGCGGCCACTACCCGAAGATGAACGTGCTCTGCGGTCTGAAGGTGAAGAAAACCACCACCGATGTCGAAGTCGGCACCACGATGGACCAGCTCATCGCCGAGCACACGGGCAAGTTCACGCCTGTGCCGAGCGTCGTGCTCGGCACCGAACGCCCGAGCTACAGCACCGACAGCGGCTTCACCTCGATTTACTCCGCTTACATCTCTTGGAACACCCCCACGACGCCAGCGCCGAAGGAAATCTTCCCGCAGCAGGCCTTCGACCAGCTCTTTGACGACGGCAGCCGCCGCAAGCGCGACAAAAGCATCCTCGATGTCGTGCTTGAAGATGCCAACAGCCTCAAACCGAAGCTCAGCCAGCGCGACAAGCAGAAGCTCGACGAGTATCTCACCTCCGTGCGCGAGATCGAGCAGCGCGTCGAGCTTGCCGAAAAAATCAGCAAGGCAGAGACCAACGGCCAAGGCTGGCAGCCGACGGTGAAAATCGTCACGCTCGGCCGTCCTGCGGGGGGCATCCCTGCGAGCAGCGAGGACCACCTGCGCCTCATGTTCGACATCATGCTTCTCGCCTTCCAGATGGATCGCACACGCGTGGCCACCTTCATGATGAACAACGACCTCTCGAACATGCGCTTCCCCAGCCTCGACGGCATCACGGGCGGCATCCACGAGTTGTCCCATCACGCCGGTGATGAGCATCGCCTCGACATGTATCAGCGCGTCAACCAGCATCAGGTGAAGCTCTGGGGCGAGTTCCTCGCCAAAATGCACGCCACCAACGAAGGCGAGCGTTCCCTGCTCGAAAACAGCATGATCATGCTCACCAGCAGTCTCATGGACGGCAACGCGCACGATTCACGGCAGCTCCCGGTCGTCCTCGCCGGCAACGGCGGCGGCACGATCCAAGGCGGCCGCTTCCACGACCTCAGCGCCGATCCGAATCGCAAACTCTGCCGCCTCCACATCGCCCTCATGGACCGCATGGGCCTCCACGTCGGCCACTTCGGCGATGCCGAGAATGCGCTGGCGATTTGAACTCAGGAGCTGGGCTGAAGAAGTCGTTGGACGAGGGTTGTTGTCATAAGTAATCGCACTTCCGCCAACCGAGATTAGCACTCGGCCGTGCTGCTATGCATTCGGAGACGAACGAGCGTGGGCAACCGGCCGGTTGGGTATTGGATTAAGGTGAGGCCAGGATCTGCAATGAAATAAGCTGAATTCCTAGATTCATGTGATGATTTGATTGTTTTTCTAGTAAATTTACACAAAGAAAAATTTGCGCCATTGGGTAAACGTGGAATCATGCGGCCCGGTCATGAGTGCTTCGTTCCCTGTTGAAGATGCCCTCTTTCGAGCCGCTCTCGAGCGACCCGCAGCGCAGCGTAACAGCTTTTTGAAACGGGCGTGTCGCAATGACCACGCAATGAGGCGGCGCATCGAGGAGCGCATTGCGGCCAGGGAGGAGAACGAACCCGCTCCAGACGACTCTCCGCAGGATGCTGAGACGAAGGAGACCGTGCACATGACACACGGGGAGGAGCCGTTGGAAAAGATCGGCAGATACAAGCTGCTGAAACAGATCGGGGCAGGGGGCTTTGGCACCGTCTGGCAGGCCGAGCAGGAAGGGCCGATCCCCCGACGCGTCGCGCTGAAAGTGGTCAAGCTGGGGATGGACACCCGCGGCGTCATCGCTCAGTTCGAGGCGGAGCGCCAGTTGCTGGCGTTGATGGACCATCCCAACATCGCCAAGGTCTTTGATGCCGGCGCCACCGAGGACGGTCTTCCCTATTTTGTGATGGAGCTGGTGGACGGAGTTCCACTCACCCGGTTTTGTGAGCATCGCCATCTTTCAACACGGGAGCGCCTGCGGCTTTTCGTGCTCGTCTGCCAGGCACTGCAACACGCCCATCAGAAAGGCGTCATTCATCGTGACATCAAGCCCAGCAACGTCCTTGTTTCTGACAAAGAGGGAATTGCATTGCCGAAGGTGATCGACTTCGGCATCGCTCGTGCGATTTGTCCGGTGTTCGATGGAGCAAGCGTGAGATCCTCATGTGCACAGATCATCGGCACTCCCGCCTACATGAGTCCAGAGCAGGCTTCCGGAGACACCGACATCGATACGCGCTGTGATGTGTATGCATTAGGCGTGTTGCTGTACGAACTGCTTACCGGGCGACCGCCATTCGATCAGCAGCGACTGGCGGAGGCGGATTCTGACGAGGTTCAGCGGCTGATCTGCGAAGAGGCGCCGCCCAAACCTTCCTCGATGGTTATGTCACTCGGCAAAGAGTTTGCCGCCAAACATGCGGAGCGTCAGCAGACCACGCTTTCGGGTCTGCTCTCGGAGCTGCGTGAGGATCTAGACTGGATCGCGATGAAGGCGATGGAGAAGGATCGAAATCTTCGATACGAGACGGCCAATGGTCTGGCCATGGACGTGGAGCGCCATCTGATCGGTGAGTTCGTACGCGCCCATCCCGACAGCAGGATGTACCGGCTTCGGAAACTGGTGAACCGGAACAAGCTTGTGTACACCATGGGTACTCTGGTTGCCGTTGCGCTGCTCGTCGGTGTGAGTCTCTCCGCCACACAGGCTTCACGGGCCACCGTGGCCGAGCACAAGCAGAGTCAGCTAAGGGATCTGGCAGAGAGAAACGGACGCAAGGCGTATGAAGAAAAAGAAGCGGCGAGGCGGGCCCTGGCCATGGCTCAGATCGCCCTGGCGGATGCTGCGTTTCGTGACCGGGACGGCACTGCGATGCAGGCGGCTTTGCATGAGGTTCCAGAAGATCTGCGTGATTCGAGCTGGCGATATCTGAATGAGAAGTCGGACATGTCGGTGGCCACCATTCAGATACCAGGAGAATGGGCTGTGCAATGTGTGCAGCCTCATCCCACGCAGGCAGGTGTGTTCATTGTCGCTTCCACCGACTACTGGGTCACGGTCACGGGAATCGACAAGCAGACGGTGCCGTTGCGCTTCCAGCTTGGTTTTGAGGATCACTCGAGCCCCGATCTTTGCATGACAGTCTCTCCTGATGGAAAGCGGCTCGCGGCGGCCAGACTCGGTGGTGACGAGATTGTCATCCACAGCCTTGAGGACGGCCAGTTCATCGATCGTTGGCCCGGCCCCCACACCGATGCCCTGCTCTACAGTCCCGATGGAAGAAGGCTGCTGCAGATCACCCGAGGCGGACCCACCTGCATGAGGAACTCAGAGTCAGGCGTCATCCTCTGGTCCGCAGAGGGGGAGGACTCTTTGCAAAGGGCCGTGTTTGATCGAACCGGGCGCAATGTGATCGGTTACAAGGCCGGCAAAGGCAACAAGCTGCAGATCCTCAACGCGTTCAATGGAACCGTCCTGAAGGATCTGGCCAGTCCCCGCGCACGGCTTGCCTGCCTGAGTCTCAGCCCCGACGGGCGGCAGCTGCTGACAGGTGACACGCGCGGCTTTGTGCGATGCATCAATCTCTGGGACGGAGCTTTTCGGTATGAGTTTCGTGCGGATGACCGTGCCATCTGCGCCCTGGCTTCCATCCCTGATGGACAGCGTTTCATCAGTCTGTCCAATCTCTCCGGAGGGCGTCAGTCGATTCAAGTGTGGGATGCTCAAACGGGGATTTTTCTGCAGGCCCTGCTCAATGGCAGCGGTGGCGGCCGGGAACTGTGCGTGCACCCTCTTTCCAAGGAGATCATGGTCTCGGGAGTCAACGCCAAGGCCTGGCGCCTTCAAGGGGTCGGTGAAAACCTCCGCCTGACGGCACGAGATGTGGCCAACACCGCGTTCTGGAACACGGACGATCAGATATTTACCCATGGCGCCAGTTCTGGCTTCGATCTCACCAAGATCGAAAAGGAGGGAGTTTTGGAAGAGCCCGTCTGGCAGGCAGGCAACAAACAAGCACGCATTGTCACGACAAGCGCTGACGGCAGCATGGCGGCGCTCGCCGCTTCGTCGACAGATGCGGCCGACATCCTCCTGCTGCGCCAGGAGCGGGGACGGGTGATCGAGGTCGGCAAAGCGAGTGCTCCCGGCGGTCTGCAGTTCATGCACCTTGATCCAAAGGGCGAACGTCTGATGATCCGCGCCACCGGTGCCTTTTACGTGATGGACACGATATCAGGAAAATCGACGCCGATCTCATGGGACCGGTCGTGCACCATCCGTGAAGCCGTTTGGGTCGGTCCATCCCGGCGGATCGTGGCTCTGCTCACCGCCAAAACCACACGAGGCATTCCGGGTGCCGAGGACAGGCTGGTCATCTATGAAGCCGACTCCTGCGAATGCCTGAATTCTGTTCTAAACGGCAGCGCCATCAACGCAATCGCGGTGTCGGCCGATGGCTCACTCATCGCCGAAGGTGGCGCCGACCGGACCGTTCGGCTGCGTGACCCGATCACTCTCGCAGTGAGACTCGAGCTGCGCGTGCATGACAGTCCAGTCATGGCCTTGGCCTTTCATCCCTCGCGCCCCGTGCTCGCCACCGCTTCCGAGGACCTCACTATCAAGCTCTGGAACCTCGCGGACGGAAAGTTGCTGGAGGAGTTGAACGGACCGGTGGGCCCACCGAGGCAGATCACCTTCAGCCCGACTGGCAGGCGTCTGGCCTGCATTTCCTCCGACCGGTCATTGCGCGTCTGGGACGTGGAGCGTTTCCTCGATCCCAAGGCCTCGGAATGATCGGTCGTGGGGTCGACGTTGCGCAACTTTGCATGTCGGCCGGTTTTTATAGGCGTCATGAACCAGCCCGCTTCTCTGCCTCGTCGTGCCTTTCTCACATCCGCCGTAGGCGCTTCGTTGGCGGTTTGTCTCCGCGCATCGGGTTCACAACCGGTCGGGCGAATCAAACTCCAAGTCTCGCAGGCGCGCTCCGTCGCTGTCGTGAACGATCAAATCATCGTCGCAGCCGATCGTGCGCTGGTGTTCCACCGCTCCGACGGCTCTCTGATTCGGCAACAGGCCATGCCGCGTCCCGTCCGGGCGGTGACCACCGATTCGAAGGGCGGCGTGGTCGTGACGTTCAGTGATCAAATCGCACGGGTGTCCGACTCGGATGCACTGGAACTGGTCGGTGAAAGCTTTGGCAGAAACGCCGCCCTCACCGGGATTGCCGTGGCAGATGACGGACGACTCTTTGCAGCGGACAGCGGACAGCGCGTCATCTGGCGTCTGGACGCACTTGGGAACGTGCTGGGCAGCATCTCCCCCGGAGGCGCGGGCTTCACCGTGCCGCGCGCTTTCTTCCCCATTACCTGGCAGAACGGTCATCTGATCGTTGCGGAACCCGGCCGGCATCAAATCCAGCGCTACACCGCCGACGGACTGCTGGTGGGAAAATGGGGTGGCCATTCCCGCACGCTGGAAGGTTTTTCGGGGTGCTGCAATCCAGTCGCCATTACTTCGACACCAAACGCTGTCATCACCGCGGAACGCGGACAGGTGCGCGTGAAGAAATTCGACGCTGCCGGCAAACTCGCTTCGCAACTCGCCGCACCGGACCAGTTCGCACCGCTCGTGGTCGAGGAAGACGGCGACTTGTTTGGCTGCGAAGGCGGATTGCTCGATGTCGCCGCGACGAATGACGGTCGCGTGGTCGTTCTCGACCGTTCCGCATGTGAAATTCTCGTTTTGTCATGAAACGCGTGCTGTTCACTCTCGCGGCGTTCACTGCCGTATGCGCCGCGCAGTCGCCTGAGACGCCGACGCATCAGGAGATCGCGCCCATCAAGATTCCGCTCGGCGAGGAAGGCACGCTCAAGACGATCTCGATGGATCGTCGTGGCAATCTGCTGGTCGGCGTTTCGTTTCGCGCTCCTGCTGGCGCAGTTGCAGCGGCAAAACCGAAACTCATGGACCGCCTGAGCGAGGCGTCGCGTGCCGGCGATGCCAAAGCGTGGGATAAAGTCGTCACCGAGGCCACCGTCGAAGAACTGCAGGAGGCGATGATGTCCGCGGACCAGGAAACCCGCGGCGAAATCATGAACCTCTTGTCGCAGGAGAAGCGTGATGCCGTGACGCAGGCCATGCGCGGCGGCAGACGCGGGATTCGAGACATGAATCCGGACGCACGCGGCGGCATTTCACCGCAGCTTTCCACCGATCACGAAGGGCATGCGTATGAGCTCAAGGTGGTCAGTCCGGACGGTAAAGTCCTCTCCACGTGGGCGATGAGCGACGGTCTGATGCCCAAGATGATCTTCGGCTGCCCCGATGGCGCGGTTTATGTCGCCGGCGGCGGGAAACTGGCGCAGTTCACCGAGGATGGGAAACTCGTGAAGATGGTGGACACCGACGCGGTGTGTGGGCAGAAGGCTACGGCGAGCGGGATCTGCGCGGACGCAACGCACGTCTATCTCGCCCTCGGCATGGGCAACAGCACGCGTGCGACGGAGGACCTCTACAAGTTCAAACGCGACCTAAGCGAGCCGAAGATGATCGTCGAGCGCCAGTTCGGCTGCTGCAGCCACATCGATCTGCGCGTGAATGCCGGCGAACTGCTCATTGCAGAGAATTCGCGGCATCGTGTGAACCTCTTCGATCTCGACGGCAAACCGAAAACCACCTGGGGTCAGCGGGATCGCTCGAGCATCGAGGGCTTCACCGCCTGCTGCAATCCCTGCAACATCGACTTCGGCCCCGGCGGCGTTCTTTACACCGCGGAGTCCGGCGTAGGACGTGTGAAGAAGTATTCGCCGGATGGAAAATTCCTCGGACTCGTCGGATACGTTGACACCACGAAGTTCGACAGTGGCGGCCAGCTTGCGGCCACGTCGTGCTACATCCCGATGGAGGTCAATGCTGACGCCAGCCGCATCTACGTGATGGATGTGCGCGCCGCGATCATCCGCGTCCTCGCGAAAAAGTCATGAGGCGCTGGCTGCTCCATCTGGTGCTCGCTGGCACATGCCTCGCGGAGACGCCGCTGCAGCTTGTGGTGATGGACCCGCTGGCGCTCCAGCTTTCCTGCACCTGCGTGAAGGGCACCGGCCACCGGCGCTACGACCTGCTCGCGAAACAAATGGAAAAGCAGCTCGGACGCGAGGTGCAGCTGACCTTTGATGAGAGCCTCGCGCTTGCACTGCAACGAACGAATGGGGAAGCCGATCTCGTGATCGGGAAAGACGCCGTCGTGCGCGCCGACGCTGTCAAAGCGGGCCTGAAACTGCAGGATGTCGCCGCGCTGACCGATCCCCGAGGCGAAACCAAGCTGCGCGGCGTTTTTCTCGTGCGTCAGGACTCGAAGGCGAAGACGCCTGCGGATCTCGCAGGTCAGAAAGTCGCCATCGGACCGGTGGAGGACGCGGAATCGAATGCAGGCGCGAAAGCGATGCTCAAGGCTGCGTGGCGCGAGCTCGGCAGCATGGACGCGGCGGCGCTCGCGTTGAGCGATGGCGAGGTCGACGCCGCCGTGGTGTCAGAATTCATGCCTGTGCTCCTCGAGGGCTGCGGCAAGCTCGACAAAGGCTCCACGCGCACCATCGGAACCACCGAAGGCGTGCCGTTCATCCGTCTCTTCGCGAACGAGGGCATCGACAAGGCAAAACTTGCGCAAGCTCTCGAAAGCGTCGCATCGAACCCGGATCTGCTGACCGCGCTCGAAAGCAAAAATGGATTCGTCATCGAGGACAACGACGCATGGCCTGACTGGCGCGGCGAAGGACGCCGCGGTGTGGTCTCGAGTTTGCCGGACAAACTGCCCGATCCATTGCCCAAACTGTGGTCCGCACCGCTCACTGGTCCGCCGATGGCAGGCGCGGCGATCTCTGGCGATTTCGTGATTGTTCCTGACAAATCCGAGGACGGAAAAACCGATGTGTTTCGCTGTTTGAGCCTGAAGGACGGCCACGAGCGCTGGCAGCTCGCCTATGACGCGCCGGATGATCTTGAATACACCAACGCGCCGCGTGCAACGCCGGTGATTCACGCCGGGCTCGTGTATTTGCAGGGCGCGCTCGGTCATTTGCACTGCGTGGACCTCACCAGCGGCCACATCGTATGGTGGCGGCATGTGTTTGCCGATTTCAAAGCCGAGCGTCTGAACTGGGGCGCGTCCGTTTCGCCGCTCGTGATCGACGACAAGCTGATCATCGCACCCGGCGCGAAGGACGCGTCTCTCGTTGCATTGAATCGCAAAACTGGCGAGACCGTCTGGCAGACACCGGGTCACGCCGCGGCGTATTCGGCCTTCATTCACGCCAAAGACCAAATCATCGGCTATGACGCCGCCAGCATCGGCGGTTGGGACGTGCAGACGGGAAAACGCCTGTGGGATCACGTGCCTCCGGACGGCTCCGACTTCAACGTGACCACGCCTGTGATGCAGGGCGATCAACTGCTGCTCGCCACCGAGAACAATGGCGCGCGGTTGCATCGCTTCGACGCACAAAACCGGCTCGTGCCCGAACCCACGATGAAGAATGTTGATCTCGCACCCGACACCTGCACCCCCACCATCGCAGCAAGCCGCGTCTTCGCGACACCTTACGGCGAGCTCTTCTGTCTCGAACTCGCCACGATGAAAACACTCTGGCGGCAGCAGAACGACATGTTTCACGATCACTGCAACATCGTGACCGATGGCCGCCATGTCCTGCTCTGGACCGCCAACGGCGATTTGATTCTGCTCGATGCTGCCGCCGACAAGTTTCAACCGATCTCACAGCAGCGTCCGTTCCTCGACAAGCATCCGGACTCCCTCGCGCATCCGGCGTTTGCGGGTGACTTGATCCTACTGCGTTCGAGCAAGGAGATCGCGTGCTTCCGGCTCACTCCTTAGTGATCGTTTCGTCGAGATTGAGCAAGACACGAGCAACGAGCGTTTGCGGTACGAGTTCGCCTTGTTTCTGCTCGTGCCGGTGAAGCATGGTGAGCAGCACGTTGCTTTCCTTCGGCGTCGGAGCGCGGCCGGTGCAGAGTTTGAAGCCGTAGGCGATGCGGGAGGTGTCGTCGGCACCGCCTTCCTTCCACATGCGTTCGCCGAGGGCTTTGGCCGTCTCCATGCTCATGGTTTCGTTGAGTGTCATGAGAGCCTGCAGCGGTGTGTTGCTCTTGGAGCGGCGGATGCAGGACGATTCGCCGTTGGGAACGTCAAAGGTGCTCAGGAATGGATACGGCGTGCTGCGGCGGCGGAAGACGTAGATGCTGCGACGGTATTTCTCCGCGCCGTCCTCGACATGCCACGGGAAGGGCGCGTAGCTGGCGGGTTTTTCGAAGAGATACGCGGGCGCGGGCGGCATGACGGGACGTCCGCCGACTTCGGGATTGAGCAGGCCGCTGGCGGCGAGCTGGATGTCGCGCACGACCTCGCCTTCGACGCGGAATCGCGGCCCACGGGCGAGCAGACGGTTGTAAGGATCGCGTTCGAGAAGCAGTGGCGTGACCTTGCTCGACTGCTGGTAGGTCTCGCTGGTGACAATGAGCTTGAGCAGGTGCTTAGTGCTCCACTGATGCTCCATGAAATCGACGGCGAGCCAGTCGAGCAGCTCGGGATGACTTGGCGGCGTGCCCTGCGTCCCGAAGTCTTCGGCAGTTTCGACCAAACCAGTGCCGAAGACGGCCTGCCACACACGGTTCACATAAGCGCGGGCGGTGGTGGGTGAGTTTTTATCGGCGAGCCATTTCGCAAAGGTAAGGCGTGAACTGTCGGCATTTTTCGGCAGCGGATTGAGCACGGAGGGCACCCCGGTGGTGACTTTGTCGCCGGGCTTGGTGAAGTCGCCGCGTTTCAGCACGGTGGTCATGCGCGGTTGGTCGCGCGCATCGAGCACGAGCGTGGTCGCGCCTTCGGGATGTTGTTTCCAGAGGGACTCGATCTCGTCGTTCACGGCTTTCCATTCGGGAACGGTGATGCGGAAGACGGCGAAGGCGTTGTTCTTGCCATAAAGCGGATTGGCCTCGGCGTTTGCGGCATCGGTGCTGCTGATGCGATAGCGACCAAGATTCATCGTCTGCAGATCGTCGCTGTTCCAGCCGCCGTGTTTCATGCTGACGCCGATGGTGAGTTCAGAGTCGGGCTTCACTTCAATCGGCTTTTCGAGCACGAAGACCGCGTTGCGCGGTACGTTGCGGCGTCCGGGACCGGCGTCGATGCCCCACGCGGTTTTGTCGTCGCCGTCGATGGCATAGCTGATCGGACCGGTGACGCGTTTGTCTTTGTCGGACTCTTTGTCGCGTGCGTAAGGTGCAAGCGGTGTGTTTTCCGGCTCGCCGAAGTCGGCGCTGGCTTTGACAAACTTCAATTTGGTCTCCTTGTCGTCGATCTTCATCGTTGCATTGAACTCGGTGAGCGCGGCAGTGCCTTTCTGCGAACGTCCGGGACCGTAAGCAGGCAGATTCGGATCGTTCATAAGTTCCAAACGGAAGGCGTTGATCGTTTGCGGTGCGTCCAGCTTCACGACAAACTTCACCTCGCTCTTCGTCGGCGCGTAGCCTTGCGCGAGGATGCTGCCATCGGGCTGGCGCAGGGCTTTTTCACCACCGGAGGGATCGTCCTCAAAATGCAGTGTGCGCCACTGCGGCTGCGCAGCTTTGATCTGCTTCGTCCATTCATCCATGCGCTGCTTCCAGTCGGGATGATCGTGCTTGAGCTTGTTTTCGAGCTCCGCGATGCGCGCGAGCAACTGCGACCGCTGCATCTGTTCCTTGGAGCTGTACACGACGCGCCAAGGTTCATTGTCGTTGTTCAGGTAGGCGAACATCCGGTAGTACTCCTCCTGCGAGATGGGATCGTACTTGTGGTTGTGGCACTGAGCGCAGCCGATGCTGAGACCGAGGATGCTCCTGCCGATCACTTCCATGTGATCGAACATCGCCTCCATGCGGAACTGCTCGGGATCGACGCCGCCTTCCTCGTTGATCATCGAATTGCGCAGGAAGCCTGTGGCGACGATCTGATCCTGCGTGGCCTTCGGCAATTCATCGCCGGCGATCTGCTCGATGATGAACTGGTTGTAAGGCATGTCGCGGTTGTAGGCATTGATGACCCAGTCGCGGTAGAACCAGATGAAGCGCATCGGATCCTTCTCGTATCCGTTGCTGTCGGCGTAGTGCGCGCCGTCGAGCCAGTGACGCGCCCAGCGTTCGCCGTAGTGCGGTGATTGCAGGAGTTTGTCAGGCAGTTCCGAAAGGCTGGACGTGTCCGATGGCTCGGGAGGAAGGCCGACGAGATCGAGGTAAATGCGACGGCGCAGTGTTTCAGGCGCAGCTTTTGGCGAAGGCTTGAGGTCTTCCTTTTCGAGGCGCTCGCGAATGAACGCATCGATGGGATGCTTCGCATTCGCGGGCACCTTCGGTCTCACCGGCGGTTTGAAGGCCCAGTGATCGGTCCTTTGTTCGATCTTAACGCTCGCGCTCTCGGGCCAGTCGGCACCGGCATCGATCCAGGATTTGAGCTTGGCGATTTCGTCAGCGGTGAGTGGATCGCCTTTGCGTGGCATGCGCATCTTCGGATTCGTGCCGAGCACGGCGTGCATGAGGCGGCTGTCGTCCGCATTGCCGGCGATGATGGCGATGCCGAAGTCGCCGCCTTTGAGCGCGATGGATTTGTTGTCGAGCCGGAACGCGGCCTCCTGCTTGTGCGGGCCATGGCACTTGTAGCAGTGCTCGCTGAAGATCGGCTGGATGTCCTGAACGAAGTCCACCGCAGCTCCGGCGGTGCCGCCGAGCGCAACAAGGGCGAGAATGGAGAATGCAGTCGATGCCATGTGCAGATGAATACGGAGCGTGCGCCAGCCTCTCACGCGCCGCGAGATGGAGAATCCGTGCGGCTACTTCTTCGATTCCGCCGGTTTGGCCGCGGTCGTCGTGGTGGGTTTGGTCTGGGCCGCCTTGGGCTTCGGTTTTGGCTTCGACTTCTTTTGGGATGGCGCCTTCGTGGCGGCCACGGTGGTGGATGGTTGCGGGGCAGGTTCCGCCGCCGGTGCGGGTTCGACGGCTGCAGGCGCGCTCACTGCCTCCACTTTAAAACTGCCTGCCCAGGAACTGATGTCTTTCCAAACACCGGCTCCATTTTCCTGCAGCCAGCCCCAGCCGAAGAACGCGATCAGACCCAGCGCGGCGAGATTCAAAACCACGGCAGCAAATACGCGCTTCTTGTTGCGCGGTGGGCGTGGCGGCGGCGCTTCCGGCTTCGAATCACTCTTTGTTTCGATGGTGGACGGCGGACGCGGAGTCACAGGCTTCGGCCTGGGTGCGTTTGGATTGGGCGTTGGTGCCGCCAGCGGTGTCGTATGTGCCCCGGGCGCCATGACCGGCGGCTGTTGAGGCATGTGGATGAAGCCGGTGTGCATCGACCTCATCAGCATGTCGAGAGCCAGTCCCACAGACTGCGGCCGCTGCTGAGGCGTCAGGTTGAGCAGCCAGCCGAGCCAGTCGCGCAGCGGCGGGTCGAGGTCTGGCCGCATGTGGTTGAGCATCTGGGTGCAATTGAAAGCCTGCCAGTCCGACATGACCTGCTCCACCGTGTCACCCTGAGCAGGCGCGGTGTTCGTGGCGATGCAGAACAGGCTCGCCGCAGCGGTGAAGAGATCGCTTTGTGTGGTGGGCGGGCTTCCGGCGTGGAGTTCAGGTGCGCGGAACCACAGCGTTTCCGGCGGATGTTCTCTTCGCGCGAGTGAGATGCCCCAGTCCTGCACTTGGAGAAAAAGTCCGCCGCCGGGATGATCGGCGATGATCAGGTTGCTCGGTTTCGGATCGCCGTGCGGCTGGCGCAGATGCTCGCCCACGAGGAGTGCATGCATGAACTGCACGGCGAGCGCACGCAGATCCGCTGGTGAGGGCGTGCGCCCGGCTGCGAAGGCGCGGGCGTTGACTCCCGGCATGAACTCGGAGACAAGCGCGAATTCGTCCTCCGTGGGCAGCAGCGTGATGAGCCCTGCGATCTGCGGATGCCGCACTTGCATCAGCGAAGGGGCGAGCAACTGCAGCCGCTCGCGATCCAGCGGACACGCGGTCTCGTGATCGTCGAGGAGTGCTTTGATCAGCACCTTGCGACCTGTCGCCACCTCCACGCCCCGATACACCTTCGCCGAAGGCCCGGCGGCGATGATCTTCTCGGGCTGAAAGTGGTCGGCGTACATGCGGGGCGACGATTTGCCAGAGCATGGCAAAGAACTGCTGCTTCGCGCAAGAGAAGATTGGCGTACTTGCAGGATGCGGCATCCGCCCCACAGTCACGGCATGTTGAAACTCGGACTCATCGGCTGTGGGAAAATGGGCGGCGCGCTTTTGCGCGGCGTGGAGCAGGCGCTTGGCAAAGGCGGCCTGAACGTGGCGCTCAGCGATGTGGTGCCGGAGGCGGTGAACAGCCTACGCAAGTGCCTCACGTGCCGGACCGTCACCGGTACGCCTGCGGAGGTGGCCGCCGCGTCTGACGTGGTGATTCTAGCTGTGAAGCCGGGAGATATGAAAGCGCTGTGCGAGACGCTGGCGGAGGTCAAGGGCTCGCGTTTGCATCTGAGCATCGCGGCTGGCATCAACCTCGCGCATCTGGAGATGTGGCTCGGTGCGCGTCAGCGTGTCATCCGCAGCATGCCGAACACGCCGGCGCTCGTCGGCGTGGGGGCGGCGGCCTTTGCACGTGGCAGCAAGGCCACTGCGAAAGACGCGGCTCTCGCTAGCAAGATCCTCGGTGCCGTCGGAACGGCGGACGAGGTCGCGGAGAAGCTGCTCGATGCCGTCACTGGCTTGTCCGGCAGCGGTCCTGCGTACGTTTACACCGTGATCGAATCGCTGGCCGATGGTGGCGTGCTCATGGGCCTGCCACGTGCCACGGCTGTGCGTCTTGCCGCACAAACCGTCGCAGGCGCAGCTGAGATGGTGTTGCTCGCGGGCAAGCATCCCGCCGCTCTCCGCGATGAAGTTACCAGCCCCGGCGGCACGACGATTGCGGGCCTCGAACAGCTCGAAGCACACGGCTTGCGCAATGCGATGATCCAGGCCGTGCGTGCGGCGACAGAGAAGAGCAAGGCGCTGGGAGCGTGATCAGAACGCCGGCTTGTAGTACCCGAGGTAGGCCAGCACGGCGCCGATGAGGATGGCGATCAGAACCACGACCTGTGCGGAAAGCACACGGCGTTTGGCGAGCACCGGCAGGAAGCCGAGCACCAGCCACAGGGCGAGTTTCACGATCACCCAATGCTGCGTGTAGAGCGAGGGCGCTCCCTCCGGCAGCCCTTTGGACATCTTTGCAAGCATGCCGAATCCGGAGACAAGACTGATGATGAGGCCGATGCCATGCCATTTCATCGACTTCTTGGCGCCTTCACTGGAGAGGAGGCCGCCGAAGCCGACGAAGACGAGGATCAGGCCGATGAGATGGAGGAAGTGGTAGGTCTGGATGGACATGGCGGAGTCTGTGCCCCAATCCAACGCCCGGCACAAGTGACAGGATGCATTGATTTCCCCCTCAAATCGTTCTGCCACAGGTGTTAGGTCAATACTTCCAGGATGAGGTGACGACCTGAAACTCGTCCTCGTAGCGTATCACGCCAGGATCGGTGGTGGTGAGCGTGCGGACGAAACGCCCGTGTTCTTCGAGAATGGTGATTATCTCGCGAAACCTGGCGATGAACTCCACGGCGGACGGCTTGAACCAAGACACCGCATCCTCAGGCCACTCGGCGCTCGAAAATGGCGGGCAGGGCAGGTGGTCATTCAACCACGCGAACAGCTCCGCGACATGCTCGTGTTCATAGTCCGGCAGATCGCCGGACTCCTTGAGCAAACGCAGTTCGGCGACGACGCCTGTTTGCTGACGCGCTCTTTCCTGATTCGTGCCGACGACAAAACGGATGAAAGTCATCCCACCCCGGGAAGTCTGCGGTGGTGGGTCGAAGCTCATGGCAGCCTGGCGGCTTATTCTGCCGCAGTCGCCTTCTCGCCCGCGAGCTTGGCGGCACGCTCGGCGAGTTCGACGTGGAACTGCTCCGGCGTCGGCTCATCGCCCTTGGTGCGAGTGCGCTCGAACCAGTCCGCGAAGATTTCGCCGTCCTGACGCTCTGCTTTGAAGGCTTCGAGGAGTTCACGGACCTTGCCGGGAACATCTTCGCCGAGCACGGTTTTGAATTCGAGACCGGCGAGGCGGTTGCCGCGGATGCTGCCGCCGACGAACATGGCGTACTTGTTCGGTGAACGTCCGACGAAGCCGAAGTCGGCGTTGTAAGGACGGCCGCAGCCATTCGGGCAGCCGGTCATGCGGAAAAGAATCGGCTCGTTTTCGAGACCAAGCTCACGCAGCGTTTCATCGATCTTGTCCATGAAGCCGGGCAGTACGCGCTCGGATTCGCTGAGAGCCAGACCGCAGGTCGGCAGGGCCACGCAGGCGTGGGCGACCTTGCGGGCGCGGGTCATGCCATCGGCGTGAACGACGCCGTGCTTCGCCAGGATGGCATCCACCTCGGCTTTCTGCTCCGGTTTGACCTCGGCGATGATGAGATTCGTGTTCGGTGTGACGATGTAGGGCAGATCGAGCGTCTTGGCGATTTCGGTGAAGGCGCTGCGATAGTGCGGGCCGTTTTCACGGTCCACAATGCGGCCCATGCTGACGTGGACGGCGCAGTAGAGTTTGCCGTCGCCCTGCTCATGCCAGCCGAGGTTGTCTTCGACGGTGTCGAACTTGAGTTCCTTCGGCGGGAAGGTTTCGATGCCCGGCAGGCGGCGCACGACTTCCGCGCGGAAGCCGTCGAGGCCCATCGTCTGCACGGTGTACTTGAGGCGCGCATTTTTGCGCTCGGTGCGGTTGCCGTGGTCTCGCTGCGTGGTGACAATCGCTTCGATGGCATCGACCACATTTGCGCGCTTTGCATAAAGCAGCGGCTGGCCGAGGAAGGGACGCGTGGTGAGCTGGCCGTGGCTCATGCCAAAGCCGCCGCCAACGGTGATCGTGTAGCCTTCGACCTCGCCGTTCACGACATGCGGCACGAGACCGACGTCTTGCGAAAAGATGTCCGCGTCATTGAGCGGCTGGATGGCCACGCCGATCTTGAATTTGCGCGGCAGATAGACCTTGCCGTAGATCGGATCGTCGCCTTCCGACGCCTTCGTGGCTTCACGCACGGCGGGATTGACCTCAGGATCCTTGATCCAGTTCGGTTCGAGCTTCTCGCCGTCGAGCCAGATGTCGGCATAGGCCTGGCTGCGCCAGAGGAAGCGCTGGCTGATTTCCTCGGTCAGCTTCTGAGTGTCGGCATGAATGGCGTCCTTGATCGGAGCGGCAGGTCCCATCGTGTTGCGCACCACGTCACCGCAGGCGCCCATGGTGCTGAGACCGCTGTGGCAGACATTGTGGATGACTTCCTTCAGGCCGCCTTTGAGCACGCCGTGGAGCTGGATGCCCTGACGGTTGGTGAGGCGCATGTTGCCGAAGGCCTTCGTGCAAAGATCGTCGTGAATGAGCCACTGCTTCGCCGTGATGCGGCCGCCGGGCATCTTGCTGCGGATCATGAAGCTCCACGCCTTGTCGAGCTTAGCCTTCGAGCGCTCGGCACGAACATCGCGATCGTCCTGCTGGTAGGAGCCATGGTGCTTGAGCAGGATGTTGCTGTCCTCCGAGATGTGGGAGAGGGACGTATCAGCGAACTGCTCGGCGATCTGGCCGCGGAGTCCGGCTGAGGCGAGTTTAATGTCTTCGACGGAGGCTTTGCTCATAGGAAAGGGAGTTGGGGGCGATGGGGGTTCCGAGACTGGACTAGAATGCCACGAATGCAAGAAGTGACAAGCAGTAATGTGATAATTGCCTATCGATAATATATGGAATTAATCGAACCTCTTTGCTCGCCTCGGTTCCGAGAAAAAACGGGCGCGTGACAAACAGCCGCTAGGACGGTTACACTTCTCTCAACATGAGCAGGCATCACATGCGCACGCTTCAAACGACGACCGTCCTGATGGCGGTGTCGTTTTTGGGCGGCTGTGTCAAAAAGAGCGAATACGACGCCCTGCAGGTTGAAAATCAGGCACTACAGGCGCGGGTGGATCAGGCCAGCCATCAATTGGAGCAGTCACAGACCGATTTGGCCACTCTCCAGGCTCAGTTGCAGCAGTTCGGAGAAACCAAGTCACAACTGCAAAAGACCCAGCAGCAGCTCCAGCAGACGCAGGAGGAACTCAAGGCTTTGAAAGCCCAGTTCGAACAATTCCGCACCCAGCGGCGCAATGCCATGGTGGGAAAGAAATTTCCGGTGCTGACATTGGACGGAGGCAAAGTACTGCGACAGGCCGAGATCACGTCGGTTACCGCGGAAGACGTCTCCATCCAGCACGACGGCGGTGTCATCAAGGTGGCTTTGGCCGATACGACGGACGCTCTGCGCTGGGAGGCCTGTTATGATCCGCAGGAGGCGAAGGCGCGTGCGCGCGAAAACATGCTCGCGGAAGCGCGTGCGATCGAGGCACGGCTGGCACGTGAACGAGGCGCGCCGACTGCGGCCACCTTTCAGCCTTCGCAGAATGCCGTCGATGTTTTGCGCTCCCAACTCGCTACCCAGCGAACGCAGCTGAACACCGAATACCAGATGCTGGTGGCAAAGAATCCTAAAGTGTTGCAGGGCGCCGGCTGGAATGCCTCGGCACCTGAGGCGAGTCCGCTGCTGAACAGCGTGTCCGGCAGCCGGGCCGTGCTCGGTCTCAGCCGTCTTCAATCCCTGCGCGATTCGATTCTCGCCACGGTGCAACAGCTGCGCGCCGTCGATCCCTCCGCACGTTGAGTCCGCCGCAAATTAAGCTAGGCAAACCGCTCTTTTAATCGTTCCATGTCACGCGCATCCATGAAATACAGCCTCATCCTCGCCCTTGTCCTCACCGCCACCGCCGCTTCCGCGGTCGACTACAAGACCCAGATCGCTCCGATCTTCCGCAACAAATGCTACGCCTGCCACAGCGTCACCAAGAAGGTGAAAGGCAAGCTGGCCTTGGACGATGCTGAGCTGCCCAACCAGATCGGTGCCGGCAAAAACATCATCCCCGGCGAGGCGATGAAGAGCACGATGTTCATCAACTGCACGCTCCCCAGTGATGATGCCGATGTGATGCCTCCGGACGGTAAAAACCGCCTGACCGATGCCGAGCTCGATCTCCTCAAAACCTGGATCACGGAAGGCGCGAACCTCACCGGTGGCGGCGCGGCTCCTGCTGCTGCTCCCGCAGCGATGCCTGCCGCAGGCGGTGTCCTGAAATGGACCAGCAGTGACGGCAAAGTCATCGAAGCCGAGTTCATGGGTCTTCAGGATGACGGCGTCCTGCTGAAGATCCCGTCGACGGGCGTCACCCACATCGTTCCTCTCTCCCGCCTCTCTCCTGAAAGCCAGGAACAGGCAAAGACTGCGAAGAAGTAACTGCCTCTTCAATCAAATCATCGACAACGCCACCGGATCAAAGTCTGGTGGCGTCTTCATTTCAGCACGAACACCGACTCCGCCACCCGCTGGCCATTAACCTGAAGTTCGACGCGATGGCAGCCCGGATGATGTTTGCGGGTGGTGAAATCGCGAATGACCTGCGACTTGGTGAGATCGAGCGTCGCTTTCGCCGCCAGATCGACCTCCGTCCACTTGAATACCTTTTCCGCACTCACGCCGCGTGCCTTCACGTAATGCACGACGTAGTCGATGGCGAGCCGTTGTGCGCGTGAGGAAGTGGAGGAGATCGTGGTGAACAATGTGAGCCGTTCACCGAGCGCGAGCCGTGGCGGTGATGCTTCCAGCGTCGCGATGACCTCCGCCTTCTTGCCAAAGCCGAAGAGCTTCAGCGCCCGCGGATGCCCGCGTTTGATCAGCGTGCGGCAGGCCTGCTTCGCGATCCAGTTCAGGTGCGCATGACCGAGATCCCAACTCTCCAGACGCTCCAGCACGAACTCCGGATGATCCTTCGTGATGTCATTGAGATGATTCGCCACCGAACGGCGCACGAACAGCGACGTGTCGTTCTTCAACGCCTCCAAAATCCCCCATGTCGGTGAAGGATCGCGCACGAGTGAACTCAATCGCATGCCCCACGGCAGACGCGGACGCGAACCCTCACTCGCCAGACGGCGCACCTTTTCATCGGCATCCTGCGTCCATTGCAGCAGCGTTTTCAGCGCACGCACCTGATCCGCCACGATAAACGGACGCACGGCGAACTCGGAAGAACCGAACACCGTGAAGAATCGCAGCGCTTCCATCGAGAACTCGAAATCCTCTTGTCCGAACGTGGCCACGAAGTCGCCGAGGAAAATCGTCACAAACTCATGCCCGAGTTTCGGTACGAGCTTTTGCAGCACGCGCACCTTCTGTTGAAACGATCCCGGCAGCGCCTCATCCGTTGCGACCGCGCATTGGTGCAGCCGCTGCATCAGTGTGCGTTCTTCCAACCCATCGAGCACAAGTTTCAAAAACGTCTTCGCATCGAACTTCGGCGCGAGTTGGGTCAGCTCGCGTGCGATTGAGCGATAGCGGGCTTCATCGAACCAGTCTTTGAGTTGGGCGGGGGAGGATTCGTCGGACATCGTCAGGGTGGATCACTTCAGTTTCGCAAACACAGCCCGGATCTCCTCCAGGCTGCCGATCGTGAGCACGACCTCGTATTCAAACACGAGTCCCGGCTTAAGCGCGAAAGTCTGGATCGGCGCGACGTAGCTGCAGTCACCCTTGTTGCCGTGGCGCACGCGATAGCACGTCGCCTGCGTTGTGTGCGGCATGAAGAGGCCGAGGCCGTGATCGTTCGCATCCACCCACGCGCACCAGGGCTCGCCGACTTTGATGTATTCGTTCGGAAAGCCCGGCTGCTTGCGCACGAGTTTCTGGTTCGCGTCTGCAAACACCAGCGTGTCGAGTTTCGGCGTCACAAACAACGCCGGCAGTTCCTGGTGCCGCGCCTTGTGCTCCTTGTCGCCGGTCCAGGTCATCTTGAACTTCAAGCGCGCCAGGCCGCCGTCCAGCCGCAGCCATTCTTCCATCACGCACTCCGGTGTGAAGGCTCCCGTGGCCCAGTGGCGCGGTTTCGTCTTCGCATAAAAGCTCATCGCATCCGACTTCGTCGCCATCACCTCGGCGGGCGCGTTCTTCCAGCTTCCGCCCTGCACCGGATTGTAGCGCCACGGTTTGCCGTTCCAGTCGCTGCCGTCTTCATCGCCGTAATACGACTGCTGCACGTAGCGACCCACGTCATAGGCGTTGAGCAGGTTGTCCTGCGATCCCGATTTCGAAAACCAGCCGATACAGGCTCCTGCGTTCAGGTTCACACCGAGACGCACCTGCCCGTTGTCGAGGTAATGCCAGTCCTCCGCCGCCTGGGCCGGGACGACCAGCAGCAGGAAAGTGTAAATGAAACAGTTTGGCGACACCCTTGCAGCCTCGCGGCTTCTCGCCAAATGCGCAAGCATGCCCGCCACCTCCCGCCGACTTCATGCGTTCACCGAATCCGTCATC
>NZ_JAGRPF010000037.1 GCF_020439865.1 Prosthecobacter sp. | reverse complement strand
GATCTCGCACCCGTGCTCATGCGGGCGAAGGCGGACAGCGACCTCACGAAGCGTGAGAACTGGACCTTCGCCAGCGAGCTGGTGTTTGAGGACATTCCTGAGTCGCGCCTGCCGAATGCCTTCGGCCTGCCGTTTCATCCGATGGACCCAAAGAAGGTGACCTTCCTCGTGCCGCCAAAGGGGCGAGGCATCGCGCCGCTCGGCTGGTGTGAGACGAACGTGGTGCAGTTTACCGATCCCGATCATGTGTGGTTCGATCCTGAGGGCAAAACCTTCCATCTCTGGATGCGGGCGCACACCGGCATGACGAACTACGCCGCGATCGCGCAGGTGCATGAAAACGACGACGGCAGCATGACCACCTCGCTGGTGAAATCGCCCGCAGGCACGCCGATGCTCTACGCTCCGTGTCCGGGCGGGCAGATGCGCTTTCATGTGCTGTGGGATGAGCAGACGAAGCTCTTCTGGCTGCTGGGATCGCAGTCCACCGACTCGACGATCCGCCCCGAACGCATGCCAAAAGAACGCTGGGGCCTGCCGGACAACGAGCGCCAGCGCCTCGTGCTGCATTTCTCGAAGAACATGATCGACTGGTGCTTCGCCGGACTCGTCGCCAAAGGTGACTCGCCGAAGGAGTCCCGCCACTACGCCGCCATGTGCATCGATGGTGCTGATTTGTGCATCGTGAGCCGCAGCGGCGACGAACACGCGCACTCCGCACACAACGGCAATTTGATCACCTTCCACCGCGTTCCCAACTTCCGCGCCCTTGTTTATTGAATCATGAAACACGCATCCATCCTCGTCTCGTCACTCCTCATTTGGGTTTCGTCATTGTCGGCGCAGCCGATGAACGTGCTCTTCATCGCATCCGATGATCTGCGCAACGATCTCGGCTGCTACGGTCATCCGATCGTGAAGACGCCGAATCTCGACCGTCTAGCCAAACGCGGACTCATGTTCAACAACGCCTACTGCCAGCAGGCGGTGTGCAATCCGTCACGCGCTTCGATCATGACCGGGCGCAGGCTTGATTCTCTTCAGGTGTGGGATCTCGCCACGCATTTCCGCACGCACGCGCCCGACGCGGTGACGCTGCCGCAGCACTTCATGAAGGCCGGTTACTTCACCCAGAACATCGGCAAGATCTTCCACAACTGGATTCACGAAATCCACGGCGATCCGGCCTCGTGGAGCGTGCCCGCGCAGATGCACTTTGCCAATCACGGTGCGGACAAGCCCGAGGTGAAGGGGCCTGTTCCGCCCAGCAGTGCCGTCGATCCGAAATGTGAATGCCGCGCCGTGCCGGATGAAGCCTACTTCGACGGACGCGTGGCCAAACTGGCCGTGGAAGCGCTGGAGCAGCGCAAAGCGGAGGCGAAGCCGTTTTTCCTCGCCGTCGGTTTCTGGAAGCCTCACTCGCCCTTCAACGCACCGAAGAAATACTGGGACCTGTATCGCCGCGAGGACATCGCGATGCCCAAGAATCCCGAATGGCCGAAGGACGCGCCGCGCATCGCCTGGCATGACAGCCGTGAAATCCTCGGTTCAGGACCGAAGGCGCGCAAGGTCACCGCGGACAACATTCGCGAGATGCGGCACGGCTACCTCGCGAACATCAGCTACATGGACGCGCAAATCGGCAAGGTGCTCGATGCGCTCGACCGGCTCGGTCTGACCGACAACACCGTCATCGTCTTCTGGTCCGACCACGGCTATCACCTCGGCGAGCAGACCTTGTTTGCCAAGACTTCCAACTTCGAACTCGACGCCCGCGTGCCCATGATCATCGCCACACCGCAGATGAAAACTGCGGGTAAGACCACGAGTTCGCTCGCCGAACTGATGGATCTCTATCCCACGCTCGCCGAAGTCTGCGACCTGCCCAAGCCGACGACCACCGACGGCGTCAGCCTCGCGCCCATTCTCACCGATCCTGCCGCCACCGTTCGTGAAGCCGCGCTCACGCAGCACTCGCGGCCCGCCTACTACGACCGCGAACCGGAAAAAGTGCCGACGCACATGGGCTATACGATCCGCACGGCCACGCATCGCTACACCGAGTGGCGCAACTGGAAGACCGGAGAAACCACCGACCGCGAACTCTATGATCATGTGAACGATCCCGACGAAACGGTGAACCTCGCCGGGCACGCGGATCAAAAGGACGTGCTGGAAAACCACGCAGCGCTGCTCGGCAAAATGAACCCGGTCTGCAAGCCCGGATGGAAACCCCTGCTGCCACCCGTTCCTTGAGCCGGCCATGAACACCCGCCCCTTCCTTCTCCTGCTCTCCTGCCTCACGCTTCCACTCGAGGCACAGGATGCGCTTCCAAAAACCGCCGAGACTTTCGAGATCGACGGTCACAAGGCCGTCGTCTATGCCGCGCCGAAACCTGCCGACGGCAAATCTTGGCTGTGGTATGCGCCCACGCTGAACGGCGGCATCTCGCTTGCCGGACGGAAGATGTATTTCGAAGCCTTCATGAAGGCGGGCATCAGCATCGCAGGCTACGATCTTGGCGAGGTGCGCGGCTCACCGGCCAGCACGGCGAAGTTCACGTTGTTCTACGATGCGATGGTGAAGCGCGGCTTCTCTCCCAAGCCGATCCTGCTCGGCCAGAGTCGTGGTGGCATGATGACGCTCGCTTGGGCTTTCCGAAATCCCGACAAGGTGAAGGCATGGGTGGGCATCTATCCCGTCTGCAGTCTCGCCAGCTGGCCGCTGACACGATCCGAGGCGCTCACGCTGAAGGATTTTGCCATGAGCAAAGACGAACTGGTGAACCGCTTGAAGGAGTTCAATCCCATCGACAACCTGCAGGGCCTTCTGGCGAACAAGGTGCCCATGTTCGTCGTGCATGGGGACTCCGATGTCGTGGTGCCGTATGACGACAACACCAAGGTGGTGAAGGAACGCTACGAAGCCGGCGGTGGCTCGATCCAGGTGAAGATCATTCCCGGTGAAGGGCACAAAGTCGGCCCGTCCTTTTTCGAATGCCAGGAGCTGGTCGATTTCGTCCTGAAACTGCCGTGAAATCACTTGGCCTGCTTCTGCTTTTCTCCGTCCCCTGTGTGGCGGAGCCGCATCTGCCACCGGGCACGAAGGCGCTGCCGTCGGCTGCGGAAAATGGACGCGGGCCGCTGGCGCTGGTGAATCTGAACCACCATGTTCTGGGACATGCGCGATTGTTTGGCGGGAAGGAGCCGGATTTGTTCGTAGCGGGTTATGGCGGACCGCAGGCGGTGCATTTGTTTCGTTGGGTGGACACGGCGGAGAGCGGCGCGCCGGTGTTTGCGGAGCCGGTGATCGTGAAATGTGCGTTCAAAGACAAAGGCAACGTGTTTCAGCGGAAGGATGGCGCGATCATCGGACTTTGGATCGACAAGGAGGAACTGGTCACGACGGAGTTTGATCGTGAGAAGCTGGAGTTTCGCGAAACGAAACGCGTGAAACTGCCGAAGGCGGTGAAGTCGCCCTCCAGTCTCGGTGTGATCATGAACGGCGATGGCTACGACCTCACCTTCGAAATCTCGAACGGCGCCAAAACCTTGGAGCGCAGCCCGAACACGGAGGAATGGCGGCCGTTCAACTCGTCGGGCATCGCAATGGGCGAGCTTCGCTATCGCTACCTCGTCGGCTTGCCGGCGAAGGGCGACGCGGCGCAGATCACGAAGACGAAGAACGAAGTGTATTACTCCATGCACGGTATCACGAGTGTGAATCTCGGAACCGGGCATGAGCGTGATCTGATCACGGGGTCTCGGCAGGGCAATCTGGTGTTTTATCACAACAAAGCGGCGAGCGGCTTTGATTTCGAAGCGAAGCGGCTCGTCGCAGGCGAGGATGGAAATGCGCTGCGGCATCCGAGCATCAACCCCAGCGTGTCGGCGTATCCGGGCGGCCTGATCGCGTGCGGCGAGGGCTCGCTGTATTTTTATCGATTCACCGGCAAGTGGGCGGCCACCGGCGCGCCGGTGTTTGCGGTGCCGGTTTCGGTGTTGCAGGAGAACGCGGATCTCTACGCGGGCACGCTGCCCTCACCGACGACGGTGGACTGGAACGGCGACGGCGTGCTGGACATCCTTGCGGGCAATTCGGAGGGCTTTGTGCTCTTCTTTGAAAACATCGGCAGCAATGACGAGCCGAAATTTTTGCCTGCGATGCGTGTGCCGGCCGGTGGTCATGAGATTCAGGTTCAAGCGGGCTACTCGGGAAGTTTGCAGGGCTTGCAGGAAGCACGCTGGGGCTATCTCTCGCCGAATGCGATCGACTGGAATGGCGACGGCACGCTCGATCTGATCACCGGTGACATCACGGGCGATTACCTCATCTATTTGAACCGCGGCACGAAGACGGAGCCAAAGCTCGATGCTGCGCACCCGCTTTACTGCGACGGCATCGATCTGCACGGCATGTGGCGCTGTCGTCCGGCGGTGGCGAAGATCGGCGGGCGCATCGCACTCGTCATCGTCGATGGAAACGATCACTTTCATCTCTACTGGCGGGTCGACGACTACAACGTCGAAGACGGCGGCAAGCTGAAGCTCGATGACGGCACATTCATCGGCACCAGCGGTGGCGTGGGCGGCATGAGCGGACGCTGCAAACTCGATCTGTTTGACTGGAACCAGGACGGTCGGCTGGACTTCGTCATCGGCACCGGGCGTGTTGTTTCGATTCCTGATCGCGAAACGGGTTATCCGATGGCCGCGCTCGGTCAGAATCCCGTCGTTGGCGGCCTGATCGGCAGCCTCGTGGACAAGGCGCTGCCGGTGAAGCTCAAGAAAACCCTCGGCACACCACTGCTGATGCTGAACACCGGCACGAACGAAAAGATGAAGTTCGCACGCCCGCTGGTCTTCCGCGATGCCGACGATCTCGTCATCCAGCCCGGCGGTGCGCACGAAACCGGCGCCGTGGGCACGATGCTCGGCAAAGACGGGCCAAACCTCCTCATCTGCAACGAGGCCGGGCGGCTGTTTTTGATCCCGGGGAAGACGCTGAAGACGACGCCGTAGCGATTACTTCACCGCCTTGGCAAAACCGGCCTCGGTGCGCGCCAGTTCCGCCTTCATCGCATCACGGAGTTTGACGATACGGTCCGCGTGCTGGGGATCGGCGATGAGGTTTTTGAGTTCCTCAGGATCGTTTTTGAGGTCGTAGAGTTCCTCGCCGGATTTGCCGTCGAGGTAGTGGACGAACTTGAATTTGTCCTGAACGAGGGCGGAGTAGAGTGGCACGCCGTGATTGCTGTCCTGCTTGGCGCCAGTGAGGATGGTCTGAGTAACCTTGGAGCCATACTCATTGCCCATGTTCTCGTAGTAGCAGGCGTGCGGCCATGGCGCGTCCGGCTTTTCGAAGAGCGGGGTGAGATCGCGACCGTGAACCGGCCAGGGCACTTTCACGCCGGTGAGAGCGAGGAAGGTGGCGACGAGATCAGGGCCGTTGACGGACACATCGCAGAACTGTCCCGTGGCGAAGCGTGACGGCATGCTGACGATGAACGGCGAGCGGTAGTTCGCATCGTAGGGCGCGAGTTTGGTGCGGAAGCCGTGCTCGCCCATCGCGAAGCCCTGGTCCGCGGTGTAAATGACGAGCGTGTTGTCATACTGGCCGGTCTCCTTCAGGGCGGCGATCAACTGGCCGACACCTTCATCGATGGCGGGAACACACTCGTTCACCTGGCGCACCCAGTCGTCGAAACGCTGGGCTTTCTTGGCCTTGGCGTTTTTGCCCGCAACGGGCTGGCCGTCTTCTCCTTTCGTCCAGGCCTGGGTGCCGTTCAGGTAGTCGGGCTTGCCTTCGCGCGGCGGGAAGATGTCGGCAGGAACAGGCACCTCCTCGCCCTTGTAGCCGCCCTTGTGACGTTTCGCCGGTGTGGAGGGACCATGAATGCTGCCGTAGCAGAGCCACAGATACCACGGCTTTGTGGCATCGCGGTTTTTGCCACGAATGTAATCAAGCGACCACTGCGTGTAGTTGTCCGCCGGATAGCCTTCGATGGTCTGCTCCTTGCCGTCGATGCTGGTGATCTGGGTCTGGTAATAGGCGCCGGCATTGTCCTGATGCAGCGGACGATTCCACACAATCTGATGATCCCAGTCGCGACCCCACCCAGAATCGGTGCCGGTGTGCCATTTGCCGATGTGCGCGGTTTGATACCCCTGCTGCCGCATCTGCGCTGGAACAAAGGGGCACTGCTTTGGATCGTAGGTGCTGCCCGGATAGACGCCCTCCATGGACATCGACTCAATGCCATGCGGATGACGGCCCGTGAGCATCGTGGCACGCGAAGGCATGCACCAGGAGCCGAGATAGGCGGCGTGAAAACGAACGCCGTTCTTCGCCAGCGCATCGATGTTTGGTGTCTTCACCCACGGCCACGCCTCGGGATAGCAGGCGACGGTTTTCGTCGATTGATCGTCGGCGTAGATGAAGAGGATGTTCGGGCGCTTCGCATCAGCCGCGAAGGTTTGCAGCGCGAACACGCCGAACAGGAGCAGGACGAAAGCTTTCATGGTCCGCCGTTAACGTCGCACCACGGGACGATGTAGCCGCAAAGCGGCGCGAATCACGCGGCGTTGCCCTGCGAAGGCGGAGGCAGCTTGGCCACCGGCGGACGCGGCACGCCGGAAGGCGGCTTCGCGCCTGGAGGCATGGGTGGCCTGGCGACAGGTTTTGACACCGGAGCGGAAGGCGGGCGGGCGAGCGGTTTGGACACCACACCGGCAGGAGGAGGTGGTGCCGGCTTTGCACCTGGCACAGGAGGGGGTGTCGCTCCAGCCACGGGTGGCGGTGGTACCGCCGCAGAAACAGCAGATGGTGATTTCGCACCCGGCACGGGCGGCGGAGCTGCCACAGGAGGCGGCGCCGAAGGCCTGACAATCGACGAGAGAACGGATGGCGGTGGCGGCGCGAGCACCTGCTTCGGCGCATGGGCCTTCTGAATCATCTCCCAAAGCCTGACGCCACGGAGCAGCGGATGCGTGCGAAGAGCTGCGAGCACGTTTTCCTTTGTCGCCGGCGGTTCGGTGCTGAGCTGCTCGTAGGAGCCCTCACGTTGGGCGGCGAGCATGCGGCCAAGCGCCCCCAGGAGCGCGGCTTCAGAGGCGGGAATGTGATGAAAAATGTTCTTCGCCTTGAATCCTGTCAGCAGTTCCATCGTGAGCTGGCCTGACACAGGCGCCACATCGTGACGCAGCAGAAGGGTGTCTCCTCCGGCGTCCTTGATGCGTTCCAGCACGGCGATGAAGCTGCCGCGCATGGCATTGCAGGTGACAATGCGAATCTTGCCGCCACCCCATTCGAACCAGCGGTCGGCCCCGTCGAAATTCTCGTAGCCCTTGCGCATGTCTCCCTCGATGATCGTGACGGGTGGCGCGACCATGAGCTCGATCAGATCGCGAGCGCGCTCACCGAGATCGATGGCACTCGGCGAGGCGGTCTCTCCCTTCGCGGCGTCGACGGCCTCCTGAAGCAGTGCGTCG
Organism: Prosthecobacter sp.; assembly: GCF_020439865.1. GTDB lineage: Bacteria > Verrucomicrobiota > Verrucomicrobiia > Verrucomicrobiales > Verrucomicrobiaceae > Prosthecobacter. The sequence continues at coordinate 8,471 of NZ_JAGRPF010000037.1, read as the reverse complement.
ATTTTTTCCGCGAGCGGTGTTTTGGAAACTGCCGGCGTGACAGGAGCCGGTGGAGGGGCGGCCTCGGCCGGCACCGAAGGTGCAACCGGAATGGCAGCCACCGCCGATGCATCTTTGTCATCTTCCACCACGGAAACAGCCACGGGAACAGCAGCCGCGGCCGGTTGTGGCGGCGCCGAAGGCACCGAGGCGGGCGCCGTAACGGCGGCGGCCACGACTGCCTGCGGAGATGCTGCCGGACCTGTGCGCATGGCGTACACCTCCGCGGCAGCGGCGAGCAGATGACGTGGAAAAATCGCCCCGCCAGCAGTGAGCCGGGTCACGTCTTCCTCCAGCAATGGATGGATCGACGAAGTGATGCCATCCTTCTTCCGCTGCTCGACGAGCGCCGGTGTTTCAAGCCTGCAGCTAAGCAGCAGGCGCTTCTGCTCGTTCGCCACCGGCAGCATGTCGATGACCGGAAGGCGGAAACCGAGCGGCGCGTTTGAATCCGGCACACCCACGCGGCCACGCAGAGCCTGCGAGAGCGAGGCATCCCACGCGGCAAAACGTTCGGCCACGAGGCCGATCAGCACGACCCAGTTTTCACTCTGGTCGATCAGCGAAAAGAGCAGGCGCTGCATCTCGTCAAACTGCGGCGCCATGGTGATCAGATCGAGCTGATCAAGCACCAGCACCACAGGGGAGCCCGCCTGAGCGGCCAGCTTGCCAAACAACTGAATGACGACCGCCATCTCAGAACGAGAGAGAGGTTCGGGAACTCCGAGATACTTCAATTCGTTTTCCGTGAGGTAGGCGGCGCCGGAAAGCCACTGGGCGGCGAGGTGTTCCTTGTCCTCACGCAGGATGTTAAGCAGGCAGCGCAGCACGCTGCGCGGCACCATGGGATGGTCGGCCTCCAGAAGCTGGACCGCCTGGTGGATCATCTCCTTTCGCGTCTCGAGCCCGATCTCGGCCCATGCTTCATGAAGCTGGGGAAAGGTGAAGTCCTGCTCCACCACTGGCTTCAGCAGGGCATACGCCAGCAGTCGCAGCTGGCTGTAGGGCGCCTCCCGGCCTTCGGCGTTGCGTGCCGGGTGACGCAGACTGCTGACGAACCGCGCAAGGATGAAGTTTTCAAGCGCCTCCGGCTGCAGCGGCGGGTTCGGCGCATACGCATAAAAAATGCTGTCGGCACACTCGCGGCGCAGCCGCGCAAAGAGATGGGACTTCCCTGAACCACCCGCGCCACGGACGAATCGCACCTGGCTGCGGTGCTGCGACCGCACCTGGTCCACGGCGATCCGCAGGGCCCCGAATGGAACGGAATGAATGTAAGGCACATCCAGAAACGTGCTGGCGTTCCATAAGTCGTTTTCGCCCACACTGGTGGACAAGAAGGGATTCAGGGCAGCATAGGAGGCCATGGTCTAGGGAGCAGTTCGGGATTCGGAAGAGGGAGGGACGGGCTCAGGAGAGCCAGCACCAAGAGTAACCGGGAGGACCGAGAGACATCGGAACAAGCAGGGCGCGCTCTTGTTCCGGAAGGTCTTGCGGCCTTTCACAAGGTTCTAGCAGGATGCTCCCAGCGTTGTAAAGCGTCTCAATCAAATTTCGTAAAACCTGACTATCAGCAGTCCCTCCAAGTTCCGCGGCCCAGGACTGGTAACGCTCGAACGTCCGCGGAATCGGAATCATCATGGTGGAGGATCGGGCCCGGTCGAGATCATACCAGCCGCGCAGGTCGGCCTCCTCTGGGATGATCACAGATGGAGCCTGAAGGATGTCTAGCGCCACCACCGGCTCCTCATCCAACCAGGCGATCACATCAGCCAGGGTGACGGCCCTTGCTCGGGCCGCGTTCGCCACGTCGAGGATCTTCTGCAGGGCACGCCGCTGCACGGCGCTGAGGAGTTCCGAAGGCTTTGGCCTGCGCGCACACACCAGTTGGTGGGCGCCTGGCAGGACAAAAGCATCCCCCTCGCCCACGAGCTGCCCAAGAGCCGTTTCGAAGTGAGTTTGCAGCGCCGCCGGTAGCTTGGATTTTAATTTGGCCGCCGGCTGCTCCTTCTTCGAAGCCTGAATGCACTGCTTGAGCCACGCCACCGTGACCGCCTCCAGGCCGTGTGTGGTGAAAAATGGTGGCACGGCACCTGCCACAATGCGGTTCAGCCTGCCCGCCGCCGACATCAACTCCAGCGCGGCAGCCACCGCCTTCGGTGTGGCCGTCCGGCCGATCATTGGTTTGGCAAGCTTCGCAACGGCCGCGGCTTTCAACGGCAGCTCGCTGCGGTTCAAAACATCCTGGATGGCATCTTCGAGGGTCATGGGGCTTCAGTGTCGGATGGATTGGATCTGCCGGTCCAGCCAGCGGGCAACATCATTAACGACCTCCTCGCGCTGCACGTCATGAAGTAGCAGATGATAAGAGCGGGTGTACCACAGCAGTTTTTTGTCCCGGCTGCGCATTTGAGCAAAGAGCGACTGGATTTGATCGGCGGAAGAAAGCACATCGTTCGGCGAAGCCACGAAGAGCACCGGCATTTTCAGCCGACGAGCAGCCTCCGCATTCTCATCCAGCATGGCACCGATGGTCGTCAGCAGACGCAGTGAAAAAGCGCTGACATGATGAGGCGTCACGGCCATCTGGCCTCCATGCGTCGAGTGCGAAGTGACCTTGATCTTCGACTCGTCCACTCCGGCCAGTTCACCCAGCGTGTAGCGCGTGCGCGGTGAAAGCTTCGCGGCTGTTTCGAGCAGGAAACGCTGGAAACCGCTGATCGTCTGCCGCAGGCCCGCCACAGGCGACGCCAGGATGATCGCCTGCGGGTCGCTCCGGTTTCCCAGCAGATCCGCCGCCGTGTGCAGCGCGATGAGACTGCCCAAGCTCTCGCCATACCAAAACACCGGCTTCTTCGGATGCCTCCGTTTCACCAGCGCATGAAACGTGGCCAGATCGCGCTGCCACACCTTCTCACCAGAGATGTCGCCGCGCTCCACCACCACAGGATCATTGCCCTGCCCTCGCAGGTCATACGCATACACGGCATAGCCGCGCTTCGGCAGCTGGTCACCGAGATACCAGAAGTCGGACTTCGCCCCGCTCAAGCCGTGCACGGCAATCACCACGCCTTTCGTGGTCACGCCGTCCGGCGCCGGCCACGACTTCCATGGCATTGTTTTGCCATCGTAGCTCACCCAGTCATCTGCACACAGCACGGCACGTCCACTCATCGGCTTGATCGACGAGCAGGCCGTCAACAGCAGCGCCAGCATGAACACGAACGGCTTCATGACTCGCCCAACGCCTCCACGGCCGCTTCGATGAACCGCACCTGCGCACGCACCCGCCTGTCGAGATCAAACTCTGACGGCGTCTCAAACGTCATCGTCACCGGACATCCGCGCACATGCAGTTCGATCGCCTCCGGCATCCCGGGAAGATGCGTCGGCATCGTGCGACGGCGGATCACACCTCCTCGGGCGCGCTGCCCGTCGATGTTGGTCCGCGGATCCGGCGCGATGACTCGTGAACATTTGTCGATGACGTCGTGTCCCTTCGTCTGTCGCGCGTGATTGAGCTCATAGAGGTAAATGCCTTGCGCATCGTAGTCTTCATGCAGGCACAGGCCAAAACGCATCGCCTTGCCCGTGATCCAGCGTTGCCATGGTCCGCAGATCGCATCTTCCGCATCGTGGAAGCGCCGGTTGATGTCGATTCCACGATGATCTGCGCGGGTGTTCAATGTCAAACCCACGGGATTTAAACAAGGCGCGATCAGAAACGATCCGCTCTTCAACTCCCGAGCATGCTTCTCCGCCCACATCAGCAATCCCCAGGCTGAGCCCGGCTCATCACCGTGCACACCAGAAGAAAGATACGCCGCCGGCGCACCAGACTGCGCCGCGGCTGACTCGATCACGATCACCGGCAGTCCGTCCACCGTGCACAGCGTCCGCACCTTGCATCCGGTCTCACGCGCCAGCATGCGCCAGCGTTGGATGAGATGCCGCGCGTCATGCGCGCGATGATGGGGGAGCAGCTTCACACGCTGAGAATGGCCGGGCTTCGCCATTCGTCATTCGGATTTCACCGGTTTGTCGCCCGGCATGAGCCGCAACGTTCCCCACTGCTTCAAATTCGTGCGCTTGCCTCTCTCACCCGTGAACCAGTCTTCGTGATGAAAATTCCCGAAGTTCCCGGCGCCATTCTCCTTCTCGTCCAAATCACCCACCGCGATGTTCAGGCCCATCTTCACCTCGTGATCGCCGGGAGTGAAGAACTTGCCGGGCGCGATCTCCAGACACGGATCAAAACTCACCGCCCACTCGATGATGTAACCCTTCCCTTCGGGTAATACCTTCGCCGCCGCCTGCATCGCACCTGTTTTGATCCAGCGCTGATACGTCTCCCACGCCTTCGCATCCGAACGTGGCTCGCCTTCCAGCAGACCGCCTTTCCCCACACCGCCGAGACGTGACTTCGTTAGATTGCACACCATCTGCCACGAGGAACCGTCACCAGACGCGTTCTCATCGCCCTTCCATTGATTCGACGCATTGATGAGCAGTTCCATCTCGTCGCCGAACCACGGCCAGCCTTCACGTGTCAGCTCATGCGCCTTCGGATTCTTCTCAGACAGCCAGCGTGAGGTGTCGATGCCATAGAGCACATCGTCCTTTACCCGAAACGCGAAGTAGAGCCGCTTCGCGTCGAACTTCACCCATCCGACGAGCGACAGATCGTCCGCGTCTGTCGTCGGCGAAAACTGCGGCGTCCATCCCTTCACACCTTCAAATCTCACCGCGTCATCCCACTCGCCTGCGCTGATCACGCCATCGATCTTCGGTGTCGTGCCGCGATACGCCTGCAACTCGCGCGGCCACTCGCCGGCCATCACGTTCATCGACAGGATCAAACTCAGCGCCACCCACTTCATGCGTCATTCCTTCGCCTTCTTCTTTTTCTTCGCCTTCCCGGGCTTCGTCGCTCCTTCGTTCTTGGCCACTTCCTCCGGCTCAGGAATGCGCCCCTGGTCGTTCGTTTGTTCAATCCAGGTGTTCAACACCCCCTTCAATCGCTCCTTCGCCGCACGATCCTCCGGCTTGTTTGACTTGGCGAGGTTGCGAATCTCGAACGGATCGTTTTGCAAATCATAGAGTTCCTCCTCCGACATCGTCGGTGCGGCCAGCACGGCCTGCTCCGGCGTCAGCTTGTCCTGCGCCGCGAGTTCCTTGATCAGGTTCCACACGGGATACTGCTTCTCCTTGTAGGCGTTGAATTGAAGGAAAGGCCGGTCAGGCGTGAAGTTGCGAATGTAGCGATACCGCGCATCCGCCACCGTACGGAAGCGAAACACCGTCATGTCACATCGATCCCGCGCGCCAAACACATACTCGCGCGGTGGATCCGCATGGTCGCCCATGAACACCTGTCCCTGCATGCCTTGTGGCTTCGCAATGCCAGCCCAGTCCAGTGACGTCGCGGTCAAATCAATCGCCATCAGCAACTTGTCGCTCACCTTGCCCGCCTCGTAACCCTTCGGCGCAGGCACGCCGGACGGCCAACTCAGGATGAAAGGCGTGTTCAGTCCTTCCTCGTAGCAGAACTGCTTTCCCCGCACGTGCGCTGCGCCGTGGTCGCCGAAGAAGCAGATCACCGTGTTCTCCATCAGACCGTCACGCTTCAGCAACTCCATCACCTTGCCGATCTTCCTATCCAGCTCCGTCGCCGCATCGAGATACTGCGCCCAGTCTTTTCGCGTCACTTCGTGATCGGGATAATACGGCGGGATCTCCACCTTCGCCGGATCGGCGTGCTCCGGCGCATGAAAGCTGCGGTGCGTCTCCTGAAAATTCACCTGCGCATAAAACGGCTGACGCGATTTCAGATCGTCCCACTTCGACGAATCGAACGGCCTGAACGGCATGGCGAAGTTCCAGTCGGTCTTGCCGCTGCCTTTGAAGCCGGCCTCCTCCGGCATTTCCTTCACGTTCACAGTAAAGTATCCCGCCTCGCGCATGCGCTCGCTGATCAGCCTCACTCCGGAGGGAAGCGTGTAGCCGTCATCGCGATGCGAACGATGATTGTGCGCGCCGATCGTCGTCTGATACATCCCGGTGTTGAAGGCCGACCGGCTCGCCGAGCACACCGGTGCCGTCGTGTAAAACCGCGTGAAGCGCATCCCCTTCGCCGCCAGCGCGTCCAGCACCGGGGAAGACACCTCCTTCGTCCCATAGCATCCCAAATGCGGTCCGAAGTCCTCCGCAATCAGCCACAGGATGTTCGGCCGCTTCTCCTTGGCATGTAGCGTGACTGCAAGCACCAGGGAGAAAACGAGAAATGCACGAATCATGCCGCCAGCATGCTCGAAACGGTCGTCTGGAAGCAAGAACGGAATTGAGAATCTCCGAGCTGCCTCACTTCACCGGTTTGCCCATGCCATCCACCGGATCGACAATCGTCACCCGGTCACGGCCCGCCATTTCGATCAAGTCCGGCAGGTCGTAGTGCCGCAGCACGCCGTGCACCGTGTTCACGAGCTGGTCGAAAGTTTCGTCAGCCAGCATGAGCGACTGCCAGGATGGAATCATCCGGCGAAGCGTGATCGAATGAAACACCTCACGATTCAACGCAGCGGCATGCAACGCAGGAATCGCCGCCTCACCCACCGCCACGAGCTGCACCTCCGCCGCTTTCGTTTTCAAGAAGCGCGCCCAGCGCCGCACGTCATCGGTCCGCATGCCGACGTAGCTCCGGCCCATGAGGTAGGCCGTGAGCGTCTCCAGATTGTCGCGGCCAAACCGCCCGGCGCCGAAACCTCGCTTCCGCAAACCGGTCTCCGTCTCGCCAATGCCTCGCAATTCGGCGGCGAGCACCGCAAAGCCCTGCTTCACCAGCGCGTCGATAGGACCTCCAGGCGAAGCATCCTCCTTCATGCTGGTGCCGTGGAGATAGAGCACCGCTTTGCCGTTGGGCTTCCGCGGTTCAAACAGCAGTGCGGGAAGCTGCAGGCCGGCCTCCGCATTCAGGACAAGCTTCTGAAGCACGCCGCCGTCGCGTTCCAGCCTGCCGACTGCTTCAACCTTCGCCTCTGGCAGAGCACCTAAAGCTCGTGCGCCAATCGTTTCTCTGACAACCTGCCTCTTCAGAATCTCATTGAACTCTTTCCATTTTTTGACTCGCTTGGCCTCCAACGCGGCCGCCTTCTCCGCATTGATCTGAAACACGGAGCGCTCGCCGGGCATGAGCATCACCTGCCCCTTGGGCGTGCACTGCAACTGTTCCTGCGTCCAGTCCGGATGGTTGTAGTCGCGCAACTGCTCGTCGGTCAGCGTGTCGGGCAGCGATTCCACCTCGCGAATCACCACGTCCTTGCCGAGAAGCCAGCGGCTCATGAAGCGCGCCACGGCTTCGCGCAGTTGAATCGTAAATCCATGCGGAGCATCCGGCGCGACGATGTCCATGCGCTCCGCAAAGCCGAGACGCGAGTAGAAGCGCTTCGCATCACGGAACACGTCCATCGTTCCATCGAAATCGAACGTCGCATCGCGGGTCCCCGCACAGATCAGCGTGGGCCGTGGCGCCCGCATGATGCAGTAGTCCGCCTCGTCCATGCCAAAGGCGATCTGCCCAAAGATGTTCTGCTCACCATCCTGCGGCCCTTTGGTGTCGATCAGCTTGCGGAACGTCGTCAGGTAGCAACCCGGCGCCGCTGCGACGATGCGGTCATCCAGCGCCATCAAGTACGCCGTCTCCGTGCCGCCGCCCGAGTTCCCCGTGCAGCCGATCTTGTCCGCGATGATGTCCGGCCGGCTTTGCAAGTAGTCGATGACACGCATGCCGTCCCAGATGCGAAACTGCGCCACGTTCGCGCCGATCAACGCGCTGCTGATGCCCATCATCGTGTGCTCCGTCGTGCACATCAGTCGCACGTTCGGATGCGGAACCGGCACGTGCGCCGCATCGTCAAACGCCTTTCGTTCCTGCGCGACGTCCAGGATCTGATATCGCTCGCCCTGGCCGACGGGATCGTAGCACATCGCCGCGAGGCCGTTTCGCGCCAGCAAGATCGACGCACGCTGATACTGTCCCACCGCCTTGCCATCGTGGCTGTGTCCGCACGGCACCAGCACCGCCGGCCATGGGCCCGGCGTCTCCGGCAGATACAGATTCCCCGTCACATGAAATCCCGGCCGGCTCTCGAAAAGGATCTTCTCCACGCGATACCCCTTCCCCTGCAAGGCGCCCACCACCTGCGCCTTCAGCGGCGTCCGCTCTGGCAGACCACCGATTCTCCCGAGAAAGAACGACTTGGATTCAGCCTGCCAGGCCCGCATTGCCTCACCGCTCTTGATCATCTTTTCAAACGCCTCGCTCCGCCGGTCCACCATCCGGTAAAACTCCTGCTTCAACCACACCTCAAGCTGCTGATCAGGTTCGATCCCCTCCGGCGTCGCCTTCAAGACCGTCAAATCTTCCGTCGCATGAG
>NZ_JAGRPF010000036.1 GCF_020439865.1 Prosthecobacter sp. | reverse complement strand
GTCCGCACCGGCAAAAAGCCCATCGCCACCGGTCTCGACGGACTGTGGAGCGCAGGCCTGTGCCTCGTCGCCGAAGAATCCATCCGCCAGAACAAGCCGCTCCCTGTCGGCGAACTCCTCAAGTTCTAAACCAGCCCAACCATGACCACGCGCCGAACCTTCCTCACCACCACAGCCATGACGGCCGCCACCCACGCATTCGCCGCAAGCGGGGGCAGTGACATCAAGATCGCCCTGATTGGCTGCGGCGGACGCGGCACGGGGGCTTGTAATCAGGCGCTCACGGCAGGTTCAACGATCAAGCTCGTCGCTGTCGTCGATCCGCTGGAGGGCAAGGCGCAGGCGGCGCTGGACATTTTGAAAGCAAAGCATGAGGGGCAGGTCGATGTGCCGCCGGATCAGGTGTTCACGAACTTCGAGGACTATAAGAAAGCCTTTGAACTGGCGGACGTCGTTCTGATCACCACGCCACCGGGACCGCGGCCGTTTCTTTTCGAACAGGCGATTAAGGCCGGAAAACATGTGTTCATGGAAAAGCCTGTCGCGGTGGACGCGATTGGTGTTCGTCGTGTGCTCGCTGCCGCTGAGGAAGCGAAAAAGAAGAAGCTGAACGTCTGCGTCGGATTCCAGCGGCACTACGATCCGGGTTACATCGACATGGTGGATCGCATTCATGCGGGCGAAATCGGTGATCTCATCTATGGCCGTGTGTACTGGAACGGCACCTCGCGTCCGGGCTTTCCGCGTGAACCCGGCGAGAGCGAGTTGCACTACCAGATCCGCAACTGGTACTTCTTCACCTGGATGAGCGGCGATCACATCCTCGAACAACACTGCCACAACCTCGATGTGGCGAACTGGGTGATGAAGGGCCAGATGCCCATCAAAGCCACCGGCCAGGGCGGACGTCAGGTGCGCCGCGCGAAGGAAAACGGCACCATCTTTGACCACCACACGGTCGAGTTTGAATACGAGAACGGCATGCGCATCCTCAGCCAGTGCTGCCAGATCGGGGGCAAGTGCGCGCGCGATGTGAGCGAGCACTTCCATGGCGTCAAAGGCAGTGCCGACCTCGGCAACGGCGGCAAGTTCATGATCAACGGCGAACCACCGGGAGGCAAACGCAGCCGTAACAAGTACGATCCCTACCAGCTTGAGCACAACGCTTTCTTTGAGAACATCCGCACCGGCAAGCTGCGTATTGACGCAGAGTATGCGGCTTATTCGACACTCATGGGTGTCATGGGTCGCATGGCGACCTACACGGGCCAGGTGATCACCTGGGAGCAGGCGTTGCATTCGAAGGACAATCTCGTGCCCGACAACATCACCTGGGACACTGAACCACCCGTGAAGCCAGATGCCGATGGATGGTATCCGGTCGCGATCCCCGGAACGACGCTGCCGGTCTAAAATGACGGGCAGCTGATTCCGCGAAGCACGATGTTTTCGACATTCGTGCTTGGAACTTCATCCGGCATTCCTCATCCTGTCTTCGTCATTCTCCTTCCGCCAACGCCATGACCTCCCCTTCCTCAAAATGGTACTCCAACGTCACCCGCTATCAGTGGCTCGTTCTCCTCGTCGCCTCACTTGGCTGGGTGTTCGATGCGTTTGAGGGGCAGCTCTTCAATCTCACGCGAGGCCCCATGCTCTCGGAGATTCTGGGCGTGGCGTCGGACAGTCCTGATGTAAAGGAGTGGGGCGATGTGTTTCTCGGCATCTTCCTTGCAGGTGGAACGCTGGGCGGTCTGCTGTTCGGATCGCTGGGAGACAAAATCGGTCGCAAGCCGGTGATGGTGATCACGATCCTGTTCTACTCCGTTTTTTCCGGCCTCACCTATTTCGCGGCCGACCTCTGGCACGTCGGCGTGCTGCGCTTCCTCGTGGCGATGGGGGTGGGCGGTGAATGGGCCGTGGCCGCCGCACTGGTGGCAGAGATCTTTCCCAAACACGCACGCACCCACGCCGGCGGCATCTTCCATGCCACGGGTGTGCTGGGAACTTGGATCGCCACGCTCACCTCGATGGGCGTGCAGAATGAATGGCGCATCGCCTATCTCATCGGCATCGTGCCCGCCATCCTCACGCTGTGGGTTCGCTCGTCAGTCAAAGAACCCGATTCGTGGCACGAAGCCAAGGAAAGCGGCAAGGCGATGGGCAGCTTTGCTGATCTCTTTGGCGACGCACGGTGGCGAAAACGCGCGCTGCTGGGCATGGCGTTGGCAGCTGTCGGTCTGGGCACGTTCTGGGGAGTCTGCGTGGCTACGCAGGATCTGACACGGGAGTTCCTTCTTAAACTGGGTTACGAAAAGGGCGACGCGGAGCAGAAAGCTAAGTTCGCATACGGAATCATCCAGGTGCTGGGAGCCGGTGTCGGACAGTTGAGCTTTGGACCGATCTGCGCCCGCTGGGGGAGAAAGTCCACGTTCGCTCTAATGCACATCGCTAGCTTTGTGCTGATCCTTGCAGTGTGCTTCCTGCCTCAGGCCTACTGGCAGGTGCTGGTGCTGCTGCCCTTGTTCGGCTTTGCCTCGCTGAGCATTCACTCAGGTTATGCGATCTACTTTCCGGAACTCTTTCCCAATCATCTGCGGGCGACGGGCTCCAGCTTTTGCTTCAATGCCGGTCGCCTGCTGGCAGCACCGATTTTGATCTACTCGGGTAAGATCAAGGCCGCCATGCCGCTGCCTCAGGCAATCGCACTCCTCGGCTGCCTGTTTCTCGTCGGACTCCTCGTCCTGGCGTTTTTGCCGGAAACCAAGGATCAGGATCTGCCAGAGGGATGAGCGAATGAGAGGAAGGCGAAAATGAATCGCCGTCCTCCAACAACTCACACCATCTCCTGCATCCGCTTCTTCTTTGGCTTGCCGGCCCGAACAAGTTCCACGTCCGCAGCGATGACCTTGTATTCCGGACACAGCGTGTCGGAATCGCAGCCCTGACCGGTGACGTTGTTCACCATGGCTTCTGGGAAGTGGAAAGTCGTGTAGAGGATGCCGGGCTTCACTTCATCGGTGACGCGGGCTTCGAGTTCCACCTCGCCGCGGGCACTGGAGAGACGTGCGATGTCGCCGTTGCGGATGCCTTTGCGCTGCGCGTCCTCGGGATTGATCGAGAGTAGGTCCTGCGTGACGATGTCGCTGTTGCCAGTGCGACGTGTCATCGTGCCGCAGTTGTAGTGTTCTAAAATGCGACCGGTGGTGAGGATGAAGGGGAATTCAGCGCCGTTGGTCTTCAACTCGGTCGATTCCTTCCAGTCGAAGAAGTGGAAGTGGCCTTTGCCGCGCGCGAACTGTTCCTGATGCATGATCTGGGTGTCCACACCGCCTTCTTTGACCGGCCACTGCTTCCCGTTGATGCTGAGATTTTCCCACGTCGCCCCTTTGAAGAACGGAACGATCTGTGCGATCTCGGCGAGCACACCATCCGGCGTGTAGTCGGCCTGATTGATGCCGAAACGCTGCAGAATCTCGCACATGATCTGGCCATCGGGCCTGGTGCCTGCCAGCGGCTTTACGGCGGCATTGACGCGCTGCACACGACGCTCGGCGTTGGTGAAGGTACCGCTCTTCTCGAGGAAGGAGGATGCGGGCAGGATCACATCGGCGTATTTGGCCGTCTCTGTCATGAAGATCTCCTGCACGACAAGGAACTCGAGACTCTCCATGGCATGACGCACATGATGCGCATCGGGGTCGGTCTGCACGACGTCTTCGCCCATGAGCCAGAGGGCCTTCAATTTGCCGTCGATGGCCGCGTCGAACATCTGCGGAATCTTCCAGCCAGGCTCGGTGGGTGACGGCACGCCGTAGAAGGCCTCGTAGCGCTTCTGCACATCCACATCGTCCATTTCGAAATAGCCCGCGCCTTGGTGCGGCTGACAGCCCATGTCGGCAGCGCCTTGCACGTTGTTCTGGCCGCGGAGCGGATTCACCCCCACGCCGGGACGACCGATGTTGCCGGTCATCATGGCGATATTCGAGATCAGCATGACCGTCTTCGAACCCTGCTCATGCTCGGTGACACCAAGGCCGTGGAACGCCATCGAAGCTTCGGCGGAAGCATATTCGATGGCGGCGGCACGCACGAGTTCGCGGTTCACGCCGGTGGCCTTTTCGAGTGCGTCCATGTCGAGCGCACGCAGTCCGGCCTCAAACTCATCCCAGTTCTCGCAGCGCTTCTTCACGAAGTCCTGCTTCACGAGGCCAGCATCGAGAATGCAACGGGCAAACATGTTCAGCAGCGCCACGTTCGTGCCGGGGCGGAGCTGGAGGTGATGCTTCGCATAGGGCACAAGTTCGATCTTGCGCGGATCGATCACGATCAGCGGCGTGCCCTTCATGATGTGCTGTTTGAGGCGAGCGCCTGTCACGGGATGGCCTTCGGTCGGGTTCGCGCCGATGACCATGATGCAGCGCGAGTGCTCGATGTCGTCATACGAGTTCGTCGCCGCACCTGTGCCAAAGCTCTTCTGCATGCCCCAGGCGGTCGGCGAATGGCAGACGCGCGCGCAGCAATCGATGTTGTTTGTGCCCATCGCCACGCGGATGAACTTCTGCATGAGGTAGTTCTCCTCGTTCGTGCAGCGTGCGGAGGAGATGCCCGCCACGGCCTGGCCGCCGTGCTCGTTTTTGATCCGCGTCAGGTTGGAGACGATGTGATCATAGGCCTCGTCCCAGGTGGACTCTTTGAACTCGCCGTCCGGCTGCTTGATCAGCGGCTTGCGGAGGCGATCCTTGTGATTGTAGAACTTGAAGGCAAAGCGGCCCTTGAGGCAGGTGTGCGCATGATTGACCTCGGCATCCACCGGGGCCTGAATGCTGAGCACTTGATCGCCCTTGGTCGCCACGTTGAGATTGCAACCCACGCCGCAGTAGGTGCAGATCGTGCGCGTCTTCTTCGTCGCTTCGATCGATTTGGAAAAGAAGACATCGCTGATGGCAGATGTCGGACAGGCCTGCGAGCAAGCGCCGCAAGACACGCATTCAGAATCCGCAAACGACTCGTCGAGACCTTTGATGATCTTCGCGTTGAAGCCGCGACCGTGCATCGAGAGCACGTGCTGGCCTTGGATTTCATCGCAGGCACGCACACAGCGAGAGCAGTTGATGCACTTCGACAGCTCGCTGGTCATGTAAGCGTGCGAATGGTCCTTCGCACGATCCAGATGATTCGCTCCGGCCGGATAGCGCACGCCGCGAATGCCCACCTTAGCTGCGACGGTCTGAAGCTCGCAGTTGCCGCTCACCTCGCAGGTCAGGCAGTCGAGCGGATGGTCCGTGAGAACGAGTTCGACGATATTCTTGCGCAGCTTGCGCACCTTCGGCGACTCGGTGAACACATGCATGCCCGCTGTCAGCGGCGTGTGGCATGACGCAACCACACGGCGTGGTCCGTCGGCCTGAAGCGCGACTTCGACCGAGCATACGCGGCAGGCGCCATAGGGCTCAAGCTGCGGTGCATCGCAAAGCGTCGGCACAAAACCACGTCCGCGATGGCGATCGATGAAGTTCAAGAGGGTGTCGCCTTCATTGAACTGACAGGCTTCGCCGTCGATGAAAGCGGTGAGGGTGGAGAGATCTTTGACCATAACAGTGCGCGATTAAAGTTAGGCTTTGAAGAAAGGGGCGAGTTCGCTTTGGAAATGCTCCAGCGCGTTCTTGATTGGCAGCGGCACGCCGCCGCCAAGAGCGCAGAGGCTCGTCTGCTCCATCGTGTCGAGCAGGTCGTTGATGAGTTCGCGGTCGATCTTGTAGCTGCTGTCGCCGCGAGCCTTGGCGATCAACTCTTTGCCACGCGTGCTGCCGAGGCGGCAGGGGAAGCATTTGCCGCAGCTTTCGTCGGCGGTGAATTGGAAGAGGTGCTGGATGTATTCGATCATCGGCATCGACTCAGGAATGCTGACGACGCCGGCGTGACCGAGGAGGAAACCTGCCTTCTTGAAGCTCTCGAAATCGACCGTGAGCTGGCCGACGTGCGACACCGGCACGATGCCACCGAGCGGACCGCCGATCTGGATGGCCTTGATCTTTGTTTTGAAGCCACCCGCGAGGTCGATGACCTCCTGCAACGGGGTGCCCATGGCGACTTCGTAAATACCCGGCTTAACGAAATGCGAATCGAGGGAGATCAGTTTCGGACCGGTGGACTGCGGCGTGCCGATCTGCGCGTAGCCCTTGCCACCGAGCGTGAGGATGGCGTGGATGTTCGAGAAGGTCTCGACGTTGTTGACGATCGTCGGCTTGCGGAAGAGGCCCTCGATGGTCGGGAACGGCGGACGCGTGCGCACTTCGGGGCGCTGGCCTTCGAGACTGGCAAGCAACGCGGTTTCCTCGCCGCAGATGTAGGCGCCGGCACCTTTGATCGACTTCAGCATGAAGTTGAAGCCGGTGCCCAGGATGTTCTGACCGAGGAGTCCGGCGGCGCGGAGGTCTTCGATGGCCTCGTTGATGATGGTGACCGAATCCGGATACTCGGCCCGGATGTAGAGGATGCCGTTTTCAGCGCCGGCAAACCATCCGGCAACCATCATGCCGAGCAGGACGCTGTGCGGCTGCTTCTCCATGAGGTATTTGTCGATGTAGGCGCCGGGATCTCCTTCGTCGGCATTGCAGACGATGTACTTCACCGCGCCTTCCGCAGCACGGCAGGACGACCATTTGAAATGCAACGGGAAACCCGCGCCGCCGCGTCCACGCAGGCCACTGTCTTTGAGTTCGGCACTGAGAGCGTCGCGATTGCCTTCGGTGATCAGCTTCTTGAAGGGCGCGTAATAGGCATCGATGCCGGGAAACTCCGCGGTGAGCTGTGCGGGCTGAAGGTGCGAGACGACGGCATAGCGATCTTCAGCATCCCCCTTCCCCGTCTTCACGAGTTCGGCCAGCGCTGCGTCGCTCTGCCCGGAGTAGTTCTTCCCTTGGTATTGCAACGCCCCTCCTTCATGGCAGCGGCCCAGGCAGCAGATGTGGCCGATCTCTTCCTTCTTGAAATGCGATTCCAGTGTGTGATGCAGCTTGTCCTGCGTCCCGGCACAAAGGCAGGCTGAACCATTGCAGACGAAAACCTTCTTCCCCTCGTTTTCCTTTTTGAGGAAGTCGTAGAACGACACCGCGCCGAGCGTCAAAGCATCCCCAAACAGATGATCCTGGCCCATCTGATGAACAATGTCGTTTTTCTCGGCGGTGCCTGCCTTCGCGGCGGCATCGACCATGCGTTCAAAGACGTTTTTTTCGACACCTTTGCGGAAAGAGAGAGCACTGAGGTTTTTGGACATGCGGTTGTTCAGCAAGATTAACGACCAAAACCCGCAAATGCACTCGCAAAAATTGCGATTAAACCGCCTCGACGATGATCTTTTCGCCTTTCACCTCACGGACGCGGACGGCGGTGCCGCTTTGAACGTAAGCACCTTCGGCCATGGCCTCGACGAGACGGCCACCCACCTCGATCGTCCCATAAGGCCGCAAAGCGCTGCGCGCGGTACCGGCATCTCCGACCCGGGCGCGGGCGGCATCCTGCATGACCGGAGTGTCGTTTACCGTGCCTCCCGCCGATGTCTGAAGGATCATCGCCCGGAACGGACGAAGCTCAGGCAGCCACATGGCGAGAACGGTGATGAGCACCGCCGCTCCGCTGACGCCCAGGGCGAAGTTGCGAAAGCCAACGGCGTACGTGGCAAGATTGAAGCCCACTCCACCGCCGGAGGACGGGACATCTCCTGCCGGAGCCACTTCCCAGCCTGACATGGCATACACCAAGGCGACCATCACACAGAGGAATCCGAAGATCCCGGGCAGAATCGTCCCGGGAGCCGCAAAGAGCTCGACGCCGATGAGCACAATCCCAAGGATGAAGACCGCCGCCACGACCATGGTCTCCTTCCCCGCGAGACTACCGGCGACATAATGGCCGAAAAAGAACAGGCTAAAGGCGGCCACCGCGACAAACCCAGGAATGCCAAACCCAGGGGTCTGCATCTCGAGATAGCCGCCCGCCAGACCGATCAGGATCAAAATCGCCGCGTATCGTGTCACCCAGATGGCAATCCACTCAAAGCCGGTGGGCTCGGCGGTGATCACCTCCCCCTTGAGCGATTCACGCTGTTTGATCTCCTCGATCGATTTGACGACTCCTTTGGCCAGCAGCGGCTTGCCATTGATCAGCATTGTCGCCTGCTCGGAATCGAGCGTTACGATCTCCCCTTTCGGGATGATGACCTGGCCGTTGATAATGAGACCGCGGTCCATGTCGATCATCCCTTCGATGATGCGCACATCATGTCCTTTCTCACGCACGACTGTGCGGGCCATGCCCATGAAGGCTGAATTGTTCTTGGCACGTTCCGCTTCTGCCAAAGGAGTGCCGTCGCCTGAAACTGGCGTGGAGGCTCCGATGGCGCTGGCGGGGGCCATGTAAATGACATCCGTCGCCATCGCGATCATCGCACCGGCGGAGATGGCCCGAGTGTTCACAAAGGAAAAGCTGCGCGACTTGAGCGCCTGCAGGTCCTTCATCATCAGACTGATCGTGTCCCAGGCCAGACCACCCGGCGTGTCGAGTTCGAAAATCACCGCCTCGGCGCCCTGTTCGTTGCAGAGGTTGAGCGTGCGCTTCATGAATTCGAAACGCGCAGGAATGATGAGATCGTCCTGTCCAACCGGGATCACGACCACCTTGTCCTTGTAGCTTTGATCTCGCGCGATGACCGGCGTTTTGTGTTCCACCGCGGCCTCCTTCTTTTCCTCTGCAGCGACGGCCGGTTTCGTTTCTGCCACCGCCTCGCCACGTTTGTCAAACCAGCCGGCGTTCAGAGTTACGAGCGTTCCCCCGGATTTGGCAGCCTTCGCCAAAGCACCGACATCGGCAATGATCGCACGAGCCAGCAACGGCTGGCCATCGACGGGCTGAACGGCGGTGTCGGCATCGAGCATCAGCAACTCGCCCTTCTCCGCCAGCGTGTTTGTCCCAAGCACCAGTCCTTTGTCGCGATCCACAAAGGCCTCGGCGATCTCCGGGCGATGGTTCTTGAGCTTGCACAGGCTGCGTGCGCCAGCCTTCAAAACAGCGAGTGCCTCCGCCAGCAGCGTGTCCTGTGCTTTAGGTGACAACGATTCGTCCACCTGCACCTTCGGTGGTGCGGCGCCAATGCGTGAACCGGGAGCCATCCAGATCTCGTCACATGCCAGGGCAAGCAGCGCCCCGCCGCCGATCGCGGACGTGTTCACATAGGCCTGCGTTTTGACTTTCAATCGGGCGATCTCCTCCGCCATCGGCAGAGCCGCCTGCGCATTGCTCTGCGTTGTGTGAATGTCGAGGATCAAACCCGAGGCGCCTTGTTTCACGGCTTCGTCCATCCACGAGCGCAACTCCCGCCAGCGGCGAACATCCTCAATGTCAGAGTCTGTGACAACCACTCTGGCCAGCTTGCCCTCCAGCGCGGGCGCGGCGAGACATGCGCTGGAAAGCATCAGGCCAATGACAGGCAAGAGGAGTCGAAAAATGTGCATGCCTAAGACTACGAGTGTGAACGTCCTGCCGCAACCGACACCGAGTCAGCTCTTCCTGCCAAACAACAGACGCCAGCCGAACATCAGGATCAAAGCTCCAGCCACTGCGGTGGCGATGCCTTTGAGACTGAACTCACCCACCACGCCCCAGCCGATCAGGCTGCCGACCTTTCCACCAATGATGCTGCCAATGATGCCCAGCAGCACCGTGGTGATGGGATTGATCCCCTGCTTCCCTGGCATGATGAGTTTTGCCAAAATACCGGCCACCAGACCGAGCGCCGACCAGATCAGAAGTCCTTGGAGTGACATAAGACTGAGATGCTACGGAAATGCGACGCCTGCAGTCAACCCTATTTCCGTTGTGCCTCTTTCCAGGCGTTCCAGCCACCCTTCAACACGAACGCATTCTCAATCGGCAGCGTCTGCTTGAGGCGCTCAAGGATCTTGCGACTCGCGTCACACTTGGCCGCATTGCAATAGAGGATGATCGGCTTGCTGTTGGCCTGCAGGATGTCCAGATAGCTGAAGAGCTGCTCTTCAAAGTGCTGTTCATTGAGCAGCAGGGCTCCGGGAACATGTTCGGCGTCATACTGCTCCTGAATACGGGCATCAATCCACAGAACCCGGCCCTGCCAGCGCTCCTCGATGACCTGCATGGAGACTTCGTCATCGCGCAGCGGTTCCTGCACGAGATACAAGGCCGGAGCACGCGGATGCCAGGCGTAGGTGGCACAGGCGGCGGTGGCGGCGAGGAAAATCAAAACAGCTGCCTGACGAATCGCGGAACGCATAGGAGGGCAAGATCAGGGCTTGGCGGCAGGCAGCGGCTCCGGTTTCCGGGTGATCGAGAAGAAAGCGAGTTGATAGCGATACTTGGCGATGGGGCTGTTTGTTTCGATCTTGAGCGCCCCCATGGTGACGTCCTTCGTGGATTTGGGCGTCACCTTGATGAGGTACTCCCGGCCTTCCTTGATCTCCTTCCAGTCAAAATCGACGTTCTCCCGGGTCGGAGTAATTTTGATGATCTTCATCGGTTCAGGGCCCTTGAACTGCACGAGGCAGGCTTTTTGCGCCGGCTGGTCGCCGATCCACCACTGTAAGTTCTTGGGTTTGATGTCCACAATGGCGGGAACATCAAGAATGAAGTTCACCTGCCACTCGGGTTGTTTGGGATCGTCGGTGCTTACGGTGATGAATTTTTCATGCCGTCCGACAAAGGTGGAAACCTTGAAGGAGGCGTGGCCGGTTCCTTCCTCGCCCGGCTTGTACTCGGCCTTGTCGATCTCGGCGCTCAGGCAACTGCAGGCGCTTTCGAGCCCAAGAATCTTGACGGTCTTGTCTCCCTTGTTGCGAAACTTGAACGTGGTCTCCACCTCCTCGTCTTCCGGCTTCGGCTTCAGTTCGACCGCAGGCACATTGAGCGCAAGCTCGGCGCGAGCGCAGACCTCAAACGCGAGCATGAGGAAGATGAGTCGGGTGGTTGGCATTTGGAAAGATAGCACAACATGCCCCCCTTTGCGCAAGCCGTGTTGACGTGGCGGAGCATCCGCGCACTCTGCGCCCCTATGCGATTCGCGATCTGCAACGAGACCTACCAGAACTGCTCCTTCGAAAAGATGTGTGAGGATGTGGCCGCCGCCGGCTATGAGGCCATCGAACTCGCCCCCTTCACGCTCAAAGAAGACCCGCGCGCCCTCACCGTCGAGGAGGCGCTGACGCACTGTGCGAAAGCCAAGTCCTTCGGCCTCGAAATCCTTGGCCTGCACTGGCTGCTGACCAAGCCCACCTGGTTTCACATCACTACGCCGGATGCGGTGCAGCGCAAGGAAACCGCCAAGTTTGGCCGCCACCTGGCCCGGTTCTGCGGCGCCACCGGTGGCCGGATCATGGT
Organism: Prosthecobacter sp.; assembly: GCF_020439865.1. Taxonomy (GTDB): domain Bacteria; phylum Verrucomicrobiota; class Verrucomicrobiia; order Verrucomicrobiales; family Verrucomicrobiaceae; genus Prosthecobacter. The sequence goes on along the minus strand of NZ_JAGRPF010000036.1, from coordinate 53,885 downwards.
CTGGGGCAGCCCCAAGGCCCGCAATCTTCTGCCGGAATGGAATTACGACGACGCCTTCAAACGCGCCGCTGACTGCGTACGCGAAGTCGCCGAAGAGTGCGGCAAGTACGGCGTGGTCATCGCGATGGAGCCGTTGGGCCGCAAGGAAACGAATTTCCTGAACACCGCCGAGGAGACGATCCGCTTCTGCAAGCTCGTCGATCATCCTTCCTGCAAACTGCACCTCGACGTGAAGGCGATGAGTGACGAATCCAAGTCGATCCCGGACATCATTCGCGACAGCAAGGAGTGGACCGTGCATTTCCACACCAACGATCCCAACCTCCGCGGCCCCGGTCAGGGCGAGGTCAAATATGAGCCCATCATCGCCGCGCTGCGTGAGACCGGCTACAACGGCTACCTCTCCACCGAAGTCTTCGACTACACACCCGATGCGCCGACCATCGCACGGCAGAGCATCGCGTATCTGAAGCAGGTGATGGGGCTGTAATCGCGGCCGCAACACCAAATGCAGGCTACTGAGCCACAGGCTCCGGGATCGGGCTGGAAGTAACAGTCCGATACGGATCATTCCCCAGCACTACTTGGGACGCTGGTGGAATGGCTGGCACGCGAACTTCATCTTCCAAAGGCAACGCACGTAGCGGCACCGCCAGCAGTTTGGGCAGGCCACCTTTCGCATCCCATCCTTTTACCTGCTCAGCCGTGACCATTTCAAACACAGCAGCCCAGAGAGGAAGAGCCGCAGTGGCAGCGGTCGCTTTGGCACTGATCGGGATATCTTTGTCATGCCCGATCCAAACGAGGCAGGTCACAGCCTGATCTGATCCAATGAACCACGCATCGGTGCGGTCGTAAGTGATGCCCCCATAGCCGGCGATGCTCTTTTGCGCGAGCCCATGCGCGACCAGCGGCTGACGGTACTCGGGCCGTGCCATCCCTGCGATCATGGTATTGCGCACATGTGAAGCGGCGGCGGGATTGAAGACTTCCACACTGCGAGGCGAGGAGGATGCCAGCAAAAGATGCGGCAGCGGACAGGGACGTCCATCGTTGGCAATGGCGGTGAAGGCGCGGGCCAGTTCGATGAGCCTAAGGTTGCTCAGCCCTAGCGTGAAGGCAGCCTCTGAGCGCAGCGGATTGGTGAATTCGCAGCGGTTGAGCGCCGCACGCAGAGGATCCAAACCAACTTGATAACCGAGGCGAACGGTGGCCGCCGTGCGGCCCTCAATCAGCGCCTGCATGGGAGTGATGGTGCCACCCGTGTAGGCCACTTGTTCACCATCAGCCCCCCACTCACCCAGCGTGCCCACGAGGCCGCCGATCATGGCCTGGCGGTTGTCCAAGGGGCCATCGATCATCGATGCGTCGGTAACGTCAGGCTGCAAAGTGAGTGCGGCAGCATAAACAAGCGGCAGAAACGCCGTTCCGGGAGGTCGGATGCCATCGAGCGCACGATTGAAGGGACTGGTGGTGAAGTTGCGCCCTCCTTGCATGGCAACGATGGCACCGGTGCGGTTGTCCAGCACGATCACGGCACCTTGAAGCGCCCCCTTGTCGTTGGGCGCGAGCTTCACCAGATGCTGCCTCACCAGCTCATCGAGGCGTTTCTGCCAGTCCAGACGCAGGGTCATCGACATGGTCGGAGGCGTGCCCGGCTTGAGACCGAGGCGCTGAAATTCTGCACGGGCCGCGGCCAGCATGTAACCGGTGCGAACGCGGGTCTTGTCATGCCGCACAACCACCGGCTGCGCCTGTGCGTCCGCAGCCTCTTTCTCCGTGATGGCTCCCGTCTCCGCCATTCGCTTCAAGGTGAGATCACGCTTTTGGCGGGCCAGCTTCGGCTGGGTGATCGGAGAGAAGGAAACCGGGGCCTTGATGATACCCGCCAGCGTTGCAGCCTCCGTGAGCGTGATGTCGCGCACATCTTTTCCAAAGTAGCAGCGCGCAGCCGCCCCCACGCCGCTGCATCCGTGACCAAGGTAGATGCGATTCAGATAGTCCGTGAGGATTTGATCTTTTTTGTACTCACGCTCGATCCGCATGGCCAGAAAGATTTCGGTCAGCTTCCGATCATAGTTCCGCCCCTGAAGACCAAAGGCGTTGCGCGCGAGCTGCTGAGTGATGGTGCTGCCTCCCTGACGGATCCCACGCGATGTGAAGTTCGCCACGGCGGCACGTGTGAGCCCGATGATGTCGTAGCCTGGATGGGAATAAAAGCGCGCATCCTCCGTGGCAACGATGGCCTGAACCAAATGAGGAGGCACGGCATCGAGGGTGACAGGCTCGCGTTCAATGTCGCTGGCGCTGCCAATGAGTTCGCCCCGCACATCCACGATGAGAGTCTCGTTCTGACCGCGGGTGAGCGCCTCCATGTCGTAGGTGGCGGCGATGCTGGCGTAGTGTTGCCAGACAACCCCCAGTGCGATCAAGCCGATCAGACACAAAAAAGCGCACACACCAACGACACGTCGCATCCATCGGGGAAACCGATGCCAGCGATCACGAAGATTGAAGAGAAAGCGTTTCATCGGGATCAACGGAAAAGGCGTGAGAAGAAGCCGCCCAAGGAATTGTCACGGGGCGGAGGTGGCGGCGGAACGCCATAGATGAATTCAGGAGTCAAAGGCCCGATGAGCGTGTCTGTTTCCTCGGCGACGCTGCCCTTCTCATAACTCACGGCGTGAGCCTCAGGCCTCTCCTGAATATCACGCAGGACCTTGGCGATGATCGGCGCTGCCGTGCCACCACCGGAAAGCCCTCGCTCTTCCTGATTGCCCTCGATCGTCACGGTAAAGGCCAGAGGCGGAGTGGTGCCCACATAGCCGGCAAACCAGACAACATTGGCCTTTTTCCCATGCAGAACCCACTGGGCGGTGCCCGTTTTTCCAAAGACGGGCACCTTGCTCAGACGTGCTGCCTTGCCTGTGCCTTTCACGTGATTCACCACACCAAACATCGCATGCCGGACGGTCTCCAAGTCGATTTGCCCCACAGGCATCACCGTTTCCCGGCACGGGCTCGCGACATCACCCACCTTGCCGTTCTGTGTCTGCGTCTGCATCACGAGCCGAGGACGCGGACGGCAGGCGCCGTTTGCGAGTGTGGCCATGGCCATCGCAACCTGAAGCGGCGACGCTTCCGTCACCCCTTGCCCGATCGAAAGATTCGCGAGATCATGATTCGACGGCGCACGCGTGGGCAGAGAGCCCGCAGAAGCCTTCAGAGGAAGCACGGGAGCCTGCCCATAGCCAAACTCATGCGCCATGTAGAGGATGGGCACGTCCCGTGTCACCATGGCGGACTGATAAAAGTAGGTGTTGCAGGAGCGGATTATGGCAGCGCGCGCGTTGAACCAGCCGTGATCATCCTTCGACCAGTTGTCGAACTCACGTCCATCAATCATGAGCGTCGGACCGCACTCAAACTCACGAAAGGCATCCACCGTCGCAACCCGAAGCCCGGCCAGGACGACCATCGGCTTAAACACCGATCCAGGCGGATAACTGCCCTGAACGGCACGATCGAAGAGCGGACCATCCGTGTTCTGCGTGAGCGCTGCGAAGTCGGCGCTCGAGATGCCCTGTGCAAAGGCATTCGGATCGAACCGTGGATTGCTCGTCATCGCGCGGATGTCGCCGGTATAGGCATCCACGATGACAATCGCACCACGGCGGCCTGACTTGGTGAGGGCAGCCTCGGCAATCTGCTGTGTCTCGAGATTCAGTGTGGTGACCACGTCCCGTCCTGCCTCAGGAGCAGCAAAAACCTGTTCATACGCGACGGTGCCAGCATCGGACATCATCATGCACAGCGTTCCGTCAGTTCCGGTGAGCTGTTTGTTGAACGCCTGTTCGAGTCCCGCCGCACCGCGCGTACGCTGCCAAAGCGGCTCGTTGCGCAGCACCGGCCCGGCAGGCGGCGCGCCCTCAGCCGACACATAGCCCAAGATGTGTGCCGCCATGTCACCGTGAGGATAGTGCCGCACATACTCCCTCCGCACATTGGCATGAGGGTGTTTCGTTGGATCAATGACCGTTTGATCGAACAGCACGTCACTCACCGTCACGGGCAGTTCCCGACGGTCCTCATAGTGGCGCTTCAACTGATCGGCATCCGGCATGCAGGCTGCGGGCAGTTCTTGCTTGAGTCCAGCGACGGCCTGCTCGAGCCAGGCAGTGTATGATTCAAGCTTGCTCCTCTCTGAGGCCGGCACAGTCAGCTGCAAATGACGTATCACCGTATTTTGCGCGAGCGGGCGCCCCTTGCGATCCAGGATCTGCCCACGAGGTGCGGGAATCGAAAAGTAAAAGGGTTTCACATCGGTGCGTGTGCCGGTCCCCGGCACAAACCCTTGGACCGGCACCACTTCACCATGTGAAAGCGGCGACAACCCGGTCATCCAGCCAACGAACGCCATCAGAAAACGCGGCCAAAAAACATGCCCTAGGTGCCAGAGTCCGTCTTGTCGGCTGAATTCAGCAACTGCTCCCATCCTTTACTGATAGGCCTCTCCAGGCATATCACAAGCCCGCCGTCATCCTTCTCATGGAGTAAATAAAAGCGGGATGGCCTTTCGACCATCCCGCCACACATGCTAATCCAAACTCTGATCAGGCTGCATCCTTTGGTTTGTCACCTTCAGGAGCCTTGGGGGCATCACCTTCGCTTGGAGGACGACGGAATCCGCCTTCTCCCCCGGGAGGGCCGCCTTCCGGACGACGCCCGCCACCCTGTCCAGGCTGGCCGGGCTGGCCGCCACGATTACGGAACATTTCACGCATCTTCTCGGTTGCCGCGATGTACTCTTCTTCGGAGACACTTCCGTTGCCGTCCGTGTCCATGCGCTTGAAGCTCTCTTTGGGATCACCACCGAACATGCCACCGCCACGGGGGCCACCTTCGCCGCCAGGACGCATGCCTTCACCACGGGGACGCTCACCATCTGGACGACCGGCACCATCCGGACGCGGACCACCTTCAGGACGGGAGCCTTCACCACCCGGAGGACGGCGGAATCCGCCGCCTTCACCGCCCGGAGGGCCTCCCTCTGGGCGACGCATTCCCTGGCCCTGACCTTCAGCTCCACGGCGGATCATCTGGGAGATCTTGCCAATTTCATCCTGATCGACGAAGCCGTCACTGTTGGCATCCATGCGGCTGAAGCGCTCTTCGCTTTCTTTTTTGCCCATGCCTTCAAACTCGGCCTTGCTGATCTTGCCGTCGCCGTCGGTGTCGGCGCGCTTGATGAATTCCGCGAGGCGTGCAGCAGGATCGCCACCGCCGGGAGGAGGACCTCCGGGACGACCGCCTTCAGGTGGTCCTTTGCGTTCACCGTCCTGAGCGCTGGCAGAGCAGGTCAGGCACAGAAGGCCGAAGCCATAGATGAGTGATTTTTTGAGTTTCATATCGTAAGTGCGTTTGGTTGTTTGAAGCACGACGACTGAAACAAGACCTCCCGAAGTTGGTTGCGGAAGGTGCGAAAAAAATCACGCAAGCTCCGCCAGCAGCGCCTGATTGAGACGCACACCGGCCTCAAAATTCGCGATCGGAAAGTTCTCGTTCGGCGCATGCGCCTGGCAGTCCGGCAGCGCGAGGCCGAGCAGCAATGTGTCCACGCCCAGCACGTCTTTGAACGCCTGCACAATGGGTATGCTGCCGCCTTCACGGATGAGCGCGACTTTGTCGCCAAACACCTTTTTGAGCGCACGCTGAGCAGCGGTGCCGAGCGTGGAATGCGGATCCATCAGATACGGCATGCCGGTGTGGCCGGGCTTGATCTCAAGGCGGACGCCCTTCGGCAAATGCGAACGAAGATGTGCTTCAGCACTCTTCAAAACGTTATCGGGATTCTGATCGGGCACGAGACGGAAGGACAGCTTCACAAACGCTTCACGTCCGATCACCGTTTTCGATCCTTCCCCCTGATAGCCACCACCGATACCGTTCACTTCCGCCGTCGGACGCGCCCAGCGCCGCTCGCGTTCCGTGTAGCCGGGTTCGCCAAACAGCGCCGGAGAACCGGTCAGTTCGAGCATCTCCGCGTCGCCATCACCCAGTGCAGCCCATGCTTCACGTTCCCACTCGGCGATGGGACGAACGCTGTCGTAAAAGCCCTCAATGGCCACGCGCCCCTCAGCATCATGCAGCGTCGCCGTGAGACGCGCGACGGCAGTGACCGGATTCGCAATCGCACCACCAAAGATGCCGCTGTGAAGATCGATCGCCGGACCGTGAACTTTAGCCTCCATGCAGGCGATGCCGCGCAGACCATAAGTGAATGTACCGACCCCGGGCGCGACCATGCCCGTGTCTGAAATCGCCACGACATCGCACTTCAACAAGTCGCGATGCTGCTCCAAGAAGGGCTTCAAGTTTGGACTGCCGATCTCCTCCTCTCCTTCCAGCAGGAGCACGAGGTTCACCGGCAGATCGGCATGCTTGGCGAGCGTTTCGGCGAGTCCCTGAACGTGCGCCATCAGTTGCCCTTTGTTGTCCGTCGCGCCGCGGCAGTAAATGCGGCCATCACGGATCGTGGGCTCGAACGCAGGCGACTTCCACTCGTTCAGCGGTTCTGCAGGCTGCACATCGTAGTGGCCGTAAATCAGCACCGTGCGGCGTCCGGCCACATGCTTGTTCTTGGCCACCAAAACCGGATGTCCAGGCGTCTCATGCAACGCACCGCTCAGGCCCATCCCCTGCACCTTGGCCAGCAACCACTCTGCGCAGGCACGCACATCGGCGTTGCGAGTGGAGTCGGTGGAGACGGAAGGAAAGCGGAGGCAGGTGAGTAGATCGTCGAGTCCGGGCGGGTTCATCTTGCAAGCTAGAGCGTGGAAGTCCCGTGCTCAAGCCGTGCGCTGCGTTTTCATCAATGCTGAATGTCACCCTCGGGGCCATGCGTCGGCGGACGGAAGAACAACGCCAGAAGCACGATGCCTGCCAACGCCATGCCGGTCGGCCACAGGAAAAGGGACCGGTAATCCACCACGCCGTCCTTGGTGTAGTTCGCGAGCAATTGCGGGAAGATCTTGCTGGCCACCACCATGCCCACCCCAAGGATCAGCAGATTGAACAGACCTTGCGCACTGGAGCGGATGTCCTTCGGAAACACGGCGTCCACAAAGATGTAAACCGTCACAAAGAAGAAGGCATAGCAGATGCCGTGCAGCACCTGGACGGCAATGATGAGCCACTGGCTCTCCGGCGTGCCAAAGAAGGCAAAGATGCTAAAGCGGGCCGCGTGTCCGAGGATGCCCAGAATGAGCGTCGCCTTCCAGCCGATTTTTTTCAGCACCGCACCGAGGATGAGCATCGTCACGATTTCAGCCACCTGGCCGATGCTGCTGACGACCATGCTCATGTTCGCTGAGATGCCCACCTTTTGCAGGAAGCCGTCGATCACCACGAAGTAGCCGTTGTGAATCGTCGAGTCGATGAACGTCACGATGAACAGGATGAGGACAAACGGATGCGCCAGCAGCTTGAATGCCTTGAGCCACGCGACCTTGTCGGCTGCGGACACGTCCTTGCGCGGCGGCGTGTGCGGCAGCGTCAGGCTGAAGGCCGCCAGAATGAACGAGATGACACCGGCCACGATGAACACCCACTTCGTCTCGCCGGCACCGGCGTTGGAACTGAGCAGGAAGATGAACGGCCAGCTCACGATGATCCAGCCGATAGTCCCCCCCATGCGGACGAATCCAAAGTCCTTGGCGGGATCCTTCAGGTTGGCGAAAGCCAGCGAGTTCGTCACGGAGATCGTCGGTACGTAAAGCAGGCAGTAGGTCACGAAACAGCCGAAGAACGGCCAGAACGTCGTTTGAAAAGCGGTGGCGATGAGCGCGATGCCGCCGACCACATGGCTGAAGGCCAGAAAGCGTTCCGCAGAGAAATGGCGGTCGGCGAAATGGTTGCTGAAAAAGATGCCCAGAATGGACGCGATGCCGAAGGAACTGCCCACCAGCCACTGCTGGTCGGGATCGAACCCCAGCATGCCCATGTAGGGGAAGATTTTGATCTGCCACGCCCCCCAGATCGCGATCTCCAGGATCATCATGAGGAACAGCTTGAACTTGATGGTGGATTGGGTGGCGCCGGTCATAAGTGGCCGCGAGGCTAGGGAGAGGCATTCACATTGGCAAGGACAAAAGGCGCGACCGCTGAGAGACCGATACACGGCCCGTTAGGAAGCGCCAAAACGCAGGCGGACGGACTGTTTCACGAACACCCCACTCCCGCGCTTGAGCCGATGGAAAGCCAGTGATATTGACCCTCATGGTCCGCAAAATCGTCCGCTATCCCGAACCCGTGCTCCGCGCCAAATGCCGTCCCGTGACCGAGGTCACGCCAGAAATCCGCACCCTGGCCGATGACATGTTGGAAACGATGCGTGAAGCCAACGGTGTCGGACTCGCCGCCCCTCAGGTGGCCGTGGACGTTCAACTTGCCGTCATCGACGTCTCCCACAATCCCGACTGCATCACCTTCATGAAGATCGACGGTGAAAATGTCGACATGATGAAAAACATGCCCGTCGTCTTTCTGAATCCCAAACTCGAACTCGGCAGCGCCAAGGAGATCGGCGAGGAAGGATGTCTCAGCTTCCCCCGTCTGCGCGGCGACATCCGCCGCTCCAGCCAGATCAAGGTCACCTACACAGATCTCGAGGGCAAAACCGTCACCGTGGAAACCGACGGACTGCTGGCACGCGCCTTCCAGCACGAGATCGACCACCTAAACGGCATCCTTTTTATCGACCGCCTGAACGCCGTCGCCAAAGTCGGCATGAAGCGCAAGCTCGCCCGCCTGATGCAGGAGTGGGAGGACGATGATTAAATGGAGCCAGCAGTCGGAATCGAACCGACGACCAGCGGTTTACAAAACCGCTGCTCTACCGCTGAGCTATGCTGGCATCGCTAGGGGGGCCGCGATAGTAAACGCCCATGCTCATTCGGCAAATGGATTTACATCCGGTTTGAGAACACGAAATCTCCACTGAGAATACTTAGCATGCTCATCACGAGTTCCTCCAACGACCGCATCAAACACGCCCGCCGCGTACGCGAAGGGCGCGAGCGTGATCTCGTCTTTGTCGAAGGAGACCGGCTAGTTGGCGAATGCCTCGCCTCAGGCCTGCAACTGTACGCCTGTTTCACCACCGCAGAGCCTCCAGCAGCGCAGCAAACACTCTTGGAACGCATCAAGTGCCCGGTGTTCCAACTGTCCGACTCTGTCCTCGAATCGTTGAGCGACACCACCTCTACTCAGGGCATCATCGTCATCGCTGAGCGTCCATCTCCCGCCTTGGATCGGCTGTTTGAGTCTCAATCGCCGCTCCTCCTCGGTCTCGACCGCATCCAGGACCCTGGAAACTTGGGCACACTCGTCCGCACCGCGGAGGCATCCGGTGTGAACGGCATCTTTTCCTTCGCTGGGTCCGCTGACGCCTTCGCACCCAAGACGTTGCGCAGCTCGATGGGTTCCGCATTCCGCCTGCCCATCCTCCCGAACGTTTCCGGCCTCGGCGTCGTCGAAACCTGCCGTGCTCGCGGCCTGAAAACCGTCGTCGCCACCGGCGAAGCCGACCTTCTGCACTACGACTACAACTGGCGGCAGCCCACGCTTCTCATTCTCGGAAACGAAGGCCGTGGAGCCAGCACCGAGATCATGAATGCATGCGACGCACGCGTCCGCATCCCGTTGCACGAACCCGTCGAATCCCTCAACGTCGCCGCCGCTGGAGCCGCGATCTTGTTCGAAGCGGTGCGGCAGAGGCGAGCGTGAATCACGCTGCCAGCCTGTCGTGGATTCAACGCTTGCGAACCACTCCACCGCCCTGCACCTCTCCGCATGGCAGAACACCATTTCGATTTTGTGGTCATCGGCGGAGGCAGTGGCGGCTATGCGGCGGCACGCACGGCGCACAGCGCTGGTTTGAGCGTTGCCGTCATTGATGGCGCCCAGGAACTCGGCGGCCTTTGCATCCTGCGCGGCTGCATGCCGAGCAAGACGCTCATCGAATCCGCCAACCGCCAGCTTCACATCCGCCACGCCGCTGAATTCGGCCTCAAGGCCACGTCACAGGGCGTGGACATCCGCACCATCCGCGACCGCAAACGCACGTTGATCGCAGACTTCGCCGGTTACCGGCAAGGGCAGCTCGAAGACGGCCGGTTCACGCTTTACCGCGGCCATGCACGTTTCCTCGACAAACATACCATCGAAGTCGTTCCGCGCGATGGCTCGGCGTCGTTCCAAGTCACCGCTCGCAGCTTCTGCATCGCCACCGGATCGGAAGTGTTCGTCCCTGATGTGCCCGGACTCGCGGAAACGGGATTCTGGACCAGCGATGACGTCCTGGATGCCGATGCGCTGCCGAAAACCATCGCCGTCTTGGGCGGCGGAGCCATCGCACTGGAGATGGCGCACTATCTCGAAGCCATGGGCTGTGGCGTGACGCTGATTCAGCGCAACACGCAGCTTCTCACCGGTCTCAATCGTGAATGCAGCGATGTGATTGCCAAAGCCTATGCAGCACGCGGCATGCAGGTGCATCTCGGCACGCACCTGAGCAGCGTTTCAACACACGAAGGTCAGAAGTGCATCGAGTTCACCCACGGCGGCAAAATGCACCAAATCGTCGTCGATGAAATCCTCCTCGCCATGGGACGCCAGCCTGCCTCGAAGAGACTCAGCCTCCATGCAGCCCACGTGTCTGCGAGCAAGGGCAAGATCACCGTCAACGACCGCATGCAGACCTCGCAGTCGCACATCTTCGCCGCCGGTGATGTGTGCAGCCCGTTGGATGTCGTGCACATTGCGATTCAACAGGGAGAAATCGCCGCACGCAATGCAGCCTCACTGCTCAATAACAAAGACGCCGACGAAACCATCGACTACCGCCTCACGCTCTTCGGCGTCTTCTCGCATCCACAGGTCGCCGTTGTCGGTGCCACGACGGAGAAGCTCAAAGAACAGAAGATTCCTTTTCTGGAAGCCAGCTATCCGTTCGACGACCATGGCAAGTCGATGGTCATGGGCGAAACCGCCGGCTTCGTGAAGATGCTGGCCCACGCTGAAACTGGCGAGATCCTCGGTGCCTGCGTCGTCGGTCCTGAAGCGACCGAGTTGATCCATGAAGTCGTCATCGCCATGAACTTCCGCGCCACTGTGAAGCAGTTCATGACGATCCCGCACTATCACCCGACCCTCAGTGAGATCTGGACCTACCCGGCGGAAGAGATTGCCGATCAGCTGCCCTGATCACATCCCCTTCCGGTCCCGCTGACGCGCCCGGTATTCCGCAGGACCACAGCCGACCTGTCGCGCGAACATGCGGCTCATGTAGTGACGGTTGGGAAAGCCGGTTTCGATGGCGATTTGGTCGATCGTCTTGTCCGTAAGAGCCAACGCCTCGCCCGCTAGACGAATGCGGGTCGCCAGCACATACGAGGCGGGCGTCTGGCCGGTGTGCTCTCGAAAACTGCGGATAAATCGCTCCACGCTCATGCCAGAGCGCTCGGCGAGAAACCGATTCGTCAGCCTCGTGTGCGGTGAGCGAGCGATAAGGGACAACACCAGAAGCAAACGCTCCGGCACCGTTGTGGGACTCGGCGTTTCCAAAGTGGCGAACACGGTATGAAGCAACGCGGAGCCCAGATGGAGCAGTTGATGATCCCGCGTGTCGGAAGCGGGCTGTTGATGCGCTTGAATGATCCGCGTCAGCATCGGTTTGAGCGTGTCATCCGCCGGAACGAGGATCGGCTTCGCAGGAAAAGACACACCGGGACGCGTGGTGGTGAAGTGCAGCCAGTAGTGACAGGCGCGCTTCGGTCCCACGCAGTCGAAAACCGTGTCTGCGGGAATCAAAACAGCGTTCCCAGGCTCCAAAGGAATCTTCTGACCTTGAAACAGCAAATGGCATCCCGGCTTGGGATTGTAGTAGAAGCGCCAGAAGGGCGAATCGACCCCTTGATGGTTCCAATCCTCCAAGGATGGCTGGTAGCCGCTTTCGTGGATCAAAAACGGCGTCCAGTCCGCCGCGGCGATACGGGCGAGGTCCACGCCCCACGGCGTGGTGTAGTTCAGGTATTTGCGCTTGGCCGCCATGATCAGACATAACTACGGCAGAAAACGGCACACTCGTCCAGCGTTTGTACTCTCCGATGAGACACATTTTCGTCCTCTTCCTCACCAGTTCCGCCTTCGCAGCCGATCTGCCGCCTGACCATGCCCAGCGCATGGAACGCGGCTTGAAGTCGTTTCAACAGGAGGTGGCGGGCCTTTTGAAGGAGAACTGTCTCCGCTGTCACGGTGGCGAAAAGGTAAAGAGCGATTTCGACATGGCCACGCGTGAGGATTTGCTGCGTGGTGGCTCGCACGGCTCGGTCGTGATCCCGTTTGATGCGAAGAACAGCAGACTCGTCGAACAGATCAATCACACGAAGGAGCCGCACATGCCGGACGACAAGCCAAAGCTCTCCGCCGAAGTGATCGCGAAGATCAGTGCGTGGATCGATGACGGCGCGCCCTACTCGGAGCCGCTGGTGGCCGGGAAGAAGCCCAAGCGTGATGCCTCGGTCGTCACTGCGGAAGATCGCCAGTGGTGGTCGTTTCAACCGCTCAAAAAGGTGCAGGCGAAGTCGATCGATGAACTGCTCTTGAAGAATGCGAAGGGCATGAGCTTCAATCCACCGGCGCAGAAAAATGTGCTGGTGCGCAGGCTGTATCTCTATTTGACCGGTCTTCCACCGTCCGAAGCGTCAGACAAGGCCGCCCTACCCGACCTCATCGACAAACTTCTCGATTCGCCACGCTTCGGCGAGCGCTGGGCACGTCACTGGCTCGATGTCGCGCGCTACGCGGAGAGCACGGGCTTTGAGCAGGACTACGACCGCCCCTACGCCTTCCATTATCGCGACTTCGTCATCAAGGCGCTCAACAGCGACATGCCCTATGACCAATTTGTGAAGTGGCAGCTCGCCGGCGACGAATACGAGCCGCACAATCCGCTCGCACTCGCGGCGACGGGGTTCCTTGGCGCGGGTGTGTTTCCTTCGCAAATCACCGCGAACGAGGTCGAGCGCACGCGCTACGACGCGATGGACGACATGCTCAGCACCACCGGCAGCGCGATGCTCGGACTCACGGTCGGCTGCGCGCGCTGTCACGATCACAAATACGATCCGCTGCCAACGCACGACTACTACGCGATGCTCGCGACCTTCACGACCACGACGCGCATGAACGTGGATGTGCATACCGACGGTCAAGTCACCAGCGCCGTCACGACGATGAAGAAGGATAAAAACACGCCTGAGATCCCCAGTGCCACGCGCATGATGATCTGCGGCGAAGGCTACGATCCCATCGTGATGCACACGCAGGGCGGTCCGTTTTTCGACAAGACCTACTTCCTCAAACGCGGCAACTCGGACATGAAAGACGGCGAGGCCACCCAGGGCTTCATGCAAGTCCTCAGCAGGCCCGGCGACGCGAAGCGCTGGCAGTGGCAGCCGCCGAAGGACGCGAAATACAGCGGGCGACGCCGCACGTTTTCCAATTGGATCACCGATGTCGATCATGGCGCCGGTGCACTGCTCGCCCGCGTCATTGTGAACCGGTTGTGGCAGCATCACTTCGGCACCGGACTCGTTCCGACGACGAACGACTTCGGAAAAACGGGTGCGCCTTGCACGCAGCCTGAACTGCTCGACTGGCTGGCCGGTCAGCTCGTCGCAAACGGATGGAAGCTCAAGCCGATCCACCGCCTCATCCTCAACAGCCGTGCGTGGCAGCAAAGCAGCGCCCGCGATGCAAAAAAAGAGGCTGCTGATCCGGCCAACGGCCTCTTCATGCGCTTTGTGCCGCAACGCCTCGAAGCCGAGGCCATCCGCGATTCAATGCTCGCTGTGAGCGGCCTGCTGGACGACACCATGTTCGGCCCCGGCACGCGCGATGAGAACAGCCATCGCCGCAGCATCTACTTCAGCATCAAACGCAGCCAACTCATCGGCAGCATGGTCGCCTTTGACCTGCCAGAGCCACTCGTCAGCCAGGGCACACGCCCAACAACGACCGTAGCACCGCAGGCGCTCATCCTGATGAACAGTCCGCAGGCACGCACGTGGGCGGAAGGACTGGCGAAACGCATCCAAAGCGCAGGTGACGCACCAAAGCAGGTCACGATGGCTTATCGCCTTTGTTTCAACCGCGATCCAACACCCGACGAAGTCACCGCCGCAAACAGCTTCTTAAAACCCGGAGCCACACTGGCGGACTACTGCCAGGTGGTGCTGAGCCTGAACGAATTCATCTACGTGAACTGACATGAACGCGCCCCTCTATTCTCGTCGTGAAATGCTCGCCCGTGCGGGTGGCGGCTTCGGCATGCTGGCGTTTGCCTCGATGCTGGAGGCGGCCTCGAATCCCTTTGCGCCGAAGGTTCCGATGCAGGTCGGCGGCAAGGCGAAATCCATCATCTGGATCTTCACCAATGGCGGCCCGTCGCAGGTGGACACTTGGGACTACAAGCCCGAACTCGCGAAACGTGACGGCCAGACGCTGGAAGGTTTTGACCCGAAAACTGGCTTCTTCCCAGGTTCCGTGGGAGGTTTGATGAAGTCGCCGTTTGAGTTCAAGCAATACGGCGAAAGCGGCACGTGGTGCAGCGATCTGTTTCCAAAGACCGCGATGCATGTGGACAAGATGAGCTTCATCCACAGCTGCTGGACCGGATCAAACAACCATTCGCCCGCGCTTTTCATGATAAACACGGGCACCACGCGCATGGGCTACCCCTGCGTCGGCTCGTGGGTGACCTACGGACTCGGCAGCGAGAGCGATTCACTGCCCAGCTTCGTCGTGATGACGGATCCACTGAACCGCGGCCTGCCGAAAGGCAGCGCCTCGAACTGGGGCTCGGGCTTTTTGCCGAGTGTGTTTCAAGGCACGTGGCTGAAGCCGAGCGGCGCGCCCATCGACAACCTCGCCGTGCCTGCATCGCTCACACCGCAACGTCAGCGAGCACAGCTCGATCTGCTCGCCAAGCTCAACCGCAACGCGCTGCACGGATCGGCCATCGAAAGCGAATTGAATGCGCGCATCGAAAGCTTCGAGCTGGCTTATCGCATGCAAACCGCCGCGCCGGACGCCTTTGAGGTCAAAAATGAGCCAAAGCACATCCAGAAGATGTATGGACTCAACGAAAAGCACTGTGGCCACTTCGCGGCACAGTGCCTCACCGCACGACGCATGGTTGAGCGTGGTGTGCGCTTCATCCAGCTCTACAGCGGCGGCATGGAGAACCAGCAGAGCTGGGACGGGCACAAGGACATCCTCGGCAACCATCGGGGCTTCGCGAATGAGAGCGACCAGCCCGTGGCGGCGCTCATCAGCGATCTCGAACAACGTGGCCTGCTCGACCAGACGCTCATCGTCTGGGGCGGCGAGTTCGGGCGTCTGCCCATCGCGCAAAAGGGCGACAAACCGGGACGCGATCACAATCCGCATGCCTTCACCGTGTGGATGTGTGGCGGCGGTGTGAAAGGCGGCTACCATCACGGTGAGAGCGACGAGATCGGCTTCAAAGCTGCCATCGACAAAGTCAGCGTGCATGACCTGCACGCCACGATCCTCGCTGCGGCCGGACTCGATCACGAACAGCTCACCTTCAAGTTCCAGGGCCTCGACCAGCGCCTCACCGGGGTCGAGAATCCGAAGGTGGTGAAGCAGGTGTTTGCATGAGATACTTCGAAGCCATGACGCGCGGCCTATTTGTTTCCATCCTGTTCTTCACAACCTCGCTCCTCGCCGCGCCGGCGAAGGTGAAGTTCAATCGTGATGTGCGGCCGATTCTCTCGGACAAGTGCTTCTTCTGCCATGGTCCTGATCCAAAGAAGCGCGAGGCTGATCTGCGGCTCGACATGCGTGACGAGGCGCTCGCGGCGAAGGCCTTTGTTCCCGACAAGGCGGAGATGAGCGAACTGATTCAGCGCATCGTCACGACGGATGAAGACGATCACATGCCACCGGCGAAGTCGAAACTGGGCGACCTCACAGCGGCCGAGATTGCCATCTTGAAGCAGTGGATCGACGAAGGTGCCGAGTATGAGGCGCACTGGTCCTTCATTCCGCTGAAGCCGGAGGCGACGAAGGATCAAAGCATCGACAAGATCGTCAGCGCAGGACTCGCAGAACGTGGATTGAAACTTCAGCCCGAAGCGACACCGGAAACGCTGATTCGCCGCATCAGCTTCGATCTCACCGGATTGCCACCCACTCCGGAAGAGGTCACCGGTTTTGTCACCGAGCATCAGTTCGATCCTGTATCCAGCATCGATCACCTCGTCACAAGATTGCTCGCATCGCCGCATTACGGTGAACGCATGGCTGTGGACTGGCTGGACATGGCGCGCTACGCGGACAGCTACGGCTTCCAGGTGGATCGTGAACGCGAGGTGTGGCCCTGGCGTGACTGGGTGGTGAAGGCGTTCAATGACAACCTGCCCTATGACAAGTTCGTGACCTGGCAGCTCGCGGGCGATCTGCTGCCGAATGCGACGGATGAGCAAATCCTCGCCACGGCGTTCAATCGCCTGCATCAGCAGGAAAACGAAGGCGGCAGCGTCGAGGAGGAGTATCGCGTCGAATACATCGCGGATCGCGTGCAAACGGTGGCGACGGCGTTTCTCGGCCTGACCTTCGAGTGCTCCCGCTGCCACGATCACAAGTATGACCCGATCACGCAGAAGGACTACTACGGACTGTTTTCGATGCTGCAGAACATCGACGAAGCCGGCTTGTACTCCTTTTTCACCCCTTCCCCGCCGACTCCGGCGATGATGCTGATGGATCAGCCCGCGAAAGACAAGATGGCCGCGCTGAAGGCCAAGGTGGCTGACTTGGAAAAGCCCAAATCCTCACTCCCACCCGATCTTAGCCGAGGTGAACTGGCTCACTTCACGTTTGATGAACTCAAAGGCAACAAGCTGACCGATTCATTGCATCCTCCGCCAGCGCCGCAGCCAAAACAAGAAACGAAAAGCAAAGACGCCAAGAAGGACAAAGCTCCACCTGATCCTGCTGCTGTCCTCAAAGGAGAAAACAAACTGGTGTCGGGCAAGATCGGCAACGCGATTCAATTCACCGGCGATGACGCGGTGGACACACCTCTGGGTAATTTCCAACGGCATGAGCCCTTCAGCATATCGCTGTGGATGCAGACGCCGGATGTGAAGGACCGAGCGGTGGTGTTTCATCGTTCGCAGGCCTGGACCGATGCGGCGAGCCGAGGCTACGAACTGCTGATTGAGGAAGGAAAGCTCAAGTGGTCACTGATTCACTTCTGGCCGGGCAACGCGATCAGCATTCGCACGAAGGAAAATATTCCGCTGAAGCAGTGGCTGCAGGTGATCGTAACTTATGATGGCAGCAGCCGGGCGGATGGCCTGAAGATCTTCTTGGATGGCAAACAAGCCGCCGTGGAGGTGATCAAAGACAATCTGACAAAGACCATCGCCGGTGGCGGTCATGACAACATCAGCCTCGGCGAGCGCATGCGGGATCGCGGTTTCAAGGGAGGCTTGATTGATGATTTCCGCGTCTTCGGCCGCGATGTGACGCAAGAGACAAATGCCGACCTGCAAAAGGCACGGGCGGAGCTGTATGCCTTTCAGGATGCGCAGAAGGAACTGATGGTCATGAAGGAACTGCCGCAGCCAAAGAAGGCTTACGTGCTGACTCGCGGCGAGTATGACAAGCGCGGTGAAGAGGTCGGTCCTCAAACCCCGGCGGTTCTGTCGCCGTTTCCAAAGGGGGCTCCGAAGAACCGGCTCGGCTATGCGCAGTGGCTCACGGCACCGGAGCATCCGCTCATGGCGCGAGTCACTGTGAATCGCCTGTGGCAGAGTTTGTTTGGCCGTGGATTGGTGAAGACCACGGAGGACTTCGGCAGTCAGGGGGAGAGGCCGTTGTATCCCGAATTGCTCGACTACCTCGCGATGAAGTTCATCCAAAGCGGCTGGGACGTGAAGTCACTGGTGAAAGAGATCGTCACGAGCCAGGTCTATCGCCAGCGCAGCATCGCCGATGCGAAAACGATGGCGGATGATTCCGACAACCAGTGGCTGGCCCGCGGCCCGCACTTTCGACTTCCGGCGGAGATGATTCGCGACAACGCGCTCGCCGCCTCCGGCCTGATCAAACTCGCGATGGGCGGGCCGCCGGTGCATTCCTACGAGATGACCGAGGCATTCAAGCCGGTGAACCCGGGCGGGGGCGATGCGGTCTATCGACGCAGCATTTACTCCAACTGGCGACGCACCAGCCCGCCGCCCGCGATGGTCGCCTTCGATGCGCCACGGCGAGCGGTGTGCATTTCAAGACGCGAGCGCACCGATTCCCCGCTTCAAGCGCTCATCCTGCTCAACGGCGTGCAGTATGTCGAAGCCGCGCGGGTGCTGGGTGAGAAACTGTATCTCGAAGCGAAGGGCGATCTGCCCAAGATGATCGAACTTGGCTTCCTGCGTTGCCTGAGCCGCAAACCGGATGCGAAGGAGGTTCAGATCTGCACGCAGCTCTATCAGGAACAACTGGCGCACTTCAAGGCGCAACCAAAGGAGGCAGAGAAGTTGCTCAAAACAGGAAACGCCAAACGTGATGCCTCCATTCCACCTGCCGAGGCGTCTGCAGCCGCCGTGCTGGCTCAAACTCTATTAAATCATGATGCCTGCATCGTTAAACGTTAAGCCAATCTCCTCGATGAACTCCTCTTCTGTCATGTTGGATCGTCGTTCTTTTCTAAACGGCTTTGGTTTGGGACTGGGTGGCATCGCGTTGAATGAAATGCTTGCAGCGGAAAGTCGTGGAGCATCGACGGTGGATCACGGAGTGCTAAGCGGCACTCATTTCGCGCCGAAGGCGAAGCGGATCATCTACCTGTTCATGTCCGGTGGGCCGTCGCATCTCGATTTGTTTGATTACAAACCGCTGCTGAACAAGCGCCATGGCGAGCAGCTTCCCGATTCGGTGCGTGGCGGACAACGGCTGACGGGGATGTCCGGCAATCAGTCGTCGATTCCGATGGTGGGATCGCCGTTTAAGTTCACACAACATGGACAGGCGGGCGGGTGGTTCAGCGAACTGTTGCCACACACGGCGAGCATCGCGGACGACATCTGCGTGGCACGGTCGATGTTCACGGAGTCGATCAATCACGGGCCGGGTGTGACGTTTTTCCAAACAGGATCGCAGATCGCTGGACGGCCGAGTTTTGGATCGTGGTTGAGCTATGGCCTTGGTGCGGAGAACGCGAATCTGCCGTCGTTCACGGTGCTGATCACGAAAGGAAAGGGCGGCCAGCCGCTTGGGTCGCATCTGTGGGGCAGCGGCTTTTTGCCGACGAAGCATCAGGGAGTGCTGTTCCGTGCGGCGAAGGATCCGGTGCTGTATCTCGGCAATCCGGCGGGCGTGAGTGCCGACAGCCGTCGTTTGATGCAGGATCGGCTGAAGGAACTGCACGAGCATCAATTTGCCGAAACGCCGGACGCGGAGATTCAGAACCGTATCGACCACTATGAGATGGCTTTCCGCATGCAGACGAGCATTCCGGAGGTAACCGACCTCAGCGACGAGCCGCAGCATGTGCTCGACAGTTACGGGCCGGATGTAAAAACGCCGGGCACCTTTGCGGCCAACTGCTTGCAGGCACGTCGTCTTGCCGAGCGTGGCGTGCGCTTCATCCAGCTTTATCATCAGGACTGGGATCATCATGGCGGTCTTCCGGGAGCACTGCCGAGGCTGTGCAAGGAAACTGACCAGCCTGCCGCCGCCCTAGTCAAAGACCTCAAACAACGCGGCTTGCTGGACGACACGCTCGTCGTTTGGGGCGGTGAGTTTGGCCGCACGGCGTATTGCCAGGGCAAGATCAGCCCCAACTTCGGCCGCGATCATCATCCGCGCTGCTTCAGCGCCTGGCTAGCCGGCGGCGGCATCAAGGCGGGCTCGGTGTATGGCGAAACAGACGATTTTGGCTACAACACGGTCAAGGACGGCCTGCACATCCACGATTTCCACGCCACGCTCATGCACCTACTCGGCATCGACCACGAACGGCTGACCTACAAGTTCCAGGGGCGGCGTTACCGGCTGACGGACGTGCATGGCAAGCTGGTGAAGGGCATTGTGGCCTAGAGCGAGCGTCTGCTTGCCCTAGTGGGGAATAGCGTGTTGATTAGCACTCCCGATGAGCCAAGCCAGAACCGCCAAGCAGCACCGCAAAACCGCCGAGACGGACATTGAGATCGAACTCAATGTTGACGGATCCGGCCAATCGCAGATCGACACGGGAGTGCCGTTTTTTGACCACATGCTGACGCTGTTCTCCAAGCACGGCCTGTTTGACCTGAAGGTGAAGGTCGTGGGAGACATCCAGGTGGATTATCACCACACGGTCGAGGACACCGGTATTGTGCTGGGCAATTGCTTCCGTGAAGCGCTGGGCAACAAGGCGGGCATCGTTCGCTACGGCTTCTGGCTGCTCCCGATGGATGAGACGCTGGCTGAGGTCGCGCTCGACCTCAGCGGTCGCGCCTTTCTCAGCTATCACGCTCCAGAAAACGTCGAGGCAATCGGCGGCGTCAACCGCTTCAGCTACCAACTCGTCGAGGAATTCCTTCGCGCATTTGCATCGAGCCTGTTGGTCACGCTTCACGTCGAAATCCGCCGTGGACGCGACGCGCATCACATGGCCGAGGCGATTTTCAAAGGTCTCGCCCGCGCACTGGACGCAGCCACCAAGCTGGATCCACGAGTCACCGGCATTCCGAGCACAAAGGACGTTCTGTGATGAAACTCGGCGTGCTTGATTATGGCGCGGGCAACCTGCGCAGTGTCTTGAATGCGTTCGAAGCGATCGGAGCGCATGCGAATCTCGTGACGAAGCCTGAGGACTTCGAAGGCATCGACGTGCTCGTGTTTCCCGGACAGGGAGCCTTTGGTGATTCGGTGCGCATTTTGAAGGACACCCACCTGTGGGAGCCGTTGCGGGCCTGGCTTAAGGCGGAGAAGCCCTACCTTGGCATCTGCCTCGGCTATCAGCTTCTGTTTGAATCCAGCGAGGAATGCCCCGGGGTCGAAGGTCTGGCCGCCGTGGCCGGCAAGGTGCGCAAGTTCGACGCGACGAGCGGTTTGAAGATTCCTCACATGGGCTGGAACGTGGCGCAGTGGGAAACGAGCCAAAGCGCTGTTTGGGACAGCCTTCCAAACCCGACCCACGTCTATTTCGTGCACTCGTACTATCCCGAAGTGGCCGATGAATCGCTGGCGCTGTGCCGCACGGACTACGGCGTGAGTTTCATCAGCGGCATCGCGAAGAAGAACCTCGTTGCCGTGCAGTTTCACCCGGAGAAAAGCCAAGAGGCAGGGCTGACGCTGCTGCGCAATTCGCTGAAGGTGCTGGAGCAGTAGTCAAACGGCCTTCAAGGCCGCCTGCAGGATGCTTTCTTGGCGCCGAGCCATCTCGCGAGCCTCAGCGGCATCGTGATCGTCCCAACCGGCAAGATGCATCAAACCATGCACGAGATAGAGCGCCACCTCGTGATCGACCGACTGCCCATGTTCCTTGCCTTGCCGCTCAGCAGTGTCGGCGCTGATGAGAATCTCGCCGTGATGGAAAGTGATGACGTCAGTCGGCGTGGGATCATCGAGGAAGTCGCCATGAACACGGGCGATATCAGCATCGTTGACGATGGTGACTTCGATCTCCGGCAGCGAAGTGAGTGGAGCATCAGGAGATTTCACCTCCGTGAGGCACTTTGGCAGGGCATATTTGCCAATCTTTCGAAGCCAAGGCAGTGGGATGGGATGAACCTTCTGCCGATTGTAGATGCGGAGCTTCGGCAGCGGCATCACGCAGCAGAGGCAGGAGGTGACTTGCGACCACCGCGAGGCTTCTTGGGTCCTTCGGGCTGCGTGCCGGAGAACGAAGCCTCAACGATGTTGGCTGAACCCGCCGCTGGCTCATCATCTCCCGCAAGATGCGGTTTGGCCTCCACTTGCACAGGTGCCGGCTTTGATTCGACCGCCTTCTGATACTTGATGCGACCGTGCATCATGCTGAGCAGTGTTTTTGCAAAGCTGGCCTTGATACGGGCAAGTTCGGCGATGGTGAGATCGCACTCATCCAACTGTCCATCCCCCATGCGACCCTGAACAATCTCATTGATCATGGTCTCGATGCGAGTGGCGTTCGGTTTCTCCAGCGTCCGGGAGGCGCTTTCCACCGCGTCAGCAAGCGAGATGATGGCTGATTCCTTGAACTGTGGACGCGGCCCAGGATAGCGGAACGTGTCCTCACTGACCTGAGGAATGTCATCTTCCTTGGCCTTGGCCTGTTTGACCTGGCGCTCCACCTCCGCCTTTTGATCCAGCGCCTGACGATAGAAGTACCAGACCAGCGAATTGCCGTGATGCTGCTCGATAACATCGATAATGCGCGAATTGAGATTGTGCTTTATGGCGAGATCGACGCCGTCTTTGACGTGGGCGATGATCACCAGAGCACTCATGCGCGGAGTAAGATCCTCATGCGGGTTGCCTGATGGATCCATGTTTTCGATGAAGTACTCAGGCTTGCTGAGCTTGCCTATGTCATGAAAATATGAGCAGACACGGCACATGCTTGCGCTGGCACCGATGGTTTCGGCGGCGGCCTCAGAAAGGTTCGCTACGACAAGGCTGTGGTGATAGGTGCCGGGAGCCTCGATACTGAGACGGCGCATCAGAGGGTGGTTCAAATCGCCAAGTTCCAGCCATGACACATCCGTGGTGACGCCAAAAACGCTTTCAAGAACCGGCAGGAGACCGCCCACGGCCATCCCAGTGACAATCCCCACGAGCAATGGAAGGCCGACCATGCGTCCCAGCTTTTCTTCCATGATCACCCCTGCAGCCTCATGCAGCAGCAGTGAAAAGACCATCGCAGCAAGGCCCACATAAAGCCCGGCCATGAAAAGGCGATTGCGGCGACGAACCTGCTTAGTCAACAAAACCCCCGTGAACCCGAGCAGTGCCGACGTGGCCATGTAGGTGGGTGCAGAAACCGAAATGCAAACTAACACCCCGAGCAAGGTGGCATACACAGCCCCGAACAAGCCGATGCGCCGTCCCAAAATAACCGAAAGCACAACAGGTCCAAAAGCATGCGGCAGGACCACCGCCTTGAGAGTTTTCCCCCAGCTTTGTCCGGAGGAAAAGTCGAGCATTAGCACAATCAATGCGAGATGGGTAAAAATTGTCCCCATCACCAGAAGCAGGACAGCATTGTCACGAATCTCCTGCCGGAGTACCACCCGCTCATGCACTACCATGGCAAAGCCGATGGCGGCAGCATAGAGGGCATGAAGCCAAGTCACGGCAGGCAGGCCGTCCTCCACCTGGGTTCCCAGACGCATCAAGAGAGCTACACCGATGAAAAACAGGAGGTAGACCGCAACTGTTCCAGCGGGATGCGTCCGCATCTCGTCAAAGACGTCCCCTTCTTGGTGCTTCCGTCGGGTTTTGCCGCAAGAAAGCCCTTCGCGTTGCAGACGGGAACGACGAATGGACTCAAACATGATTCAGGAAGATAGAAGAGGTGGCGAGGAAGCTATCATACATCGGAGGTCGGACAAGAATCTTTCCCCTCCCCCTCGATTGCATTGAGCCGTTGTGGCTCATTTTTTCGACCTCGGCCCGTTTGGTAGGCTTCAATGATACGCTGCACGACTGGCAAGCGGACGATGTCTTTCGGGGCAAAACCCACGAAGCGGACCCCCTCCACGTCCTGCAGGAGTTCCACGGCCTCCCTGAGTCCGGACTTCACGTGGCGACGCAAATCGACTTGGGAAGGGTCCCCGGTGACTACGCAACGCGCCCCTTCCCCGAGGCGGGTAAGAAACATCAGCATCTGCTCGGTCGTCGTGTTTTGGGCCTCGTCGAGGATGATAAACGCATTCTTCAGCGTTCGTCCGCGCATATAGGCCAAAGGGGCAATTTCAATGCTGCCCCGTTCAATGAGACGCTCCGCCTCTTCTGGTTCCAACATGTCGTAGAGGGCGTCGTAGAGCGGGCGCAGGTAAGGGAATATCTTTTCTTTCAGGTCTCCAGGCAGGAAACCCAGCGCTTCCCCGGCCTCGACAGCCGGGCGGGTTAAAACAAGTCTCTGAACGACTTTTTCCTTCAGGTAGTGCAACCCCTGTGCCATGGCGAGATAGGTCTTGCCCGTACCAGCAGGTCCGACTCCGAAGACCACTTCACAATCACGCATGGCCTGCACATAGGCAATCTGGCCACGGGTCTTCGCCAGCACGGCGGGGCGTTTGCCCGAACCAAGAAGTTTCAGATGCATGATGGCATCCCCCGGAGCATCACCCGCCTCACGCAAAACGCTTTCGACAATCAGCCGCACCATCGCCACAGACACCTCGCCACCGCTGCGGCGCACCTTTTCCAACTGCGCAAAAACTTCACGTGCAGAAGCAATCCTGTCCTGATCACCTTCCAGACGCACCCAGCCTTCGCGACTGGTCACCCCCACCCCAAACGACTCCGCCACCAGCCGAAGACTGCCGAGGTTATTGCCAATCAGCTTCTGGAGGAACTGCGGCGTCTCGTACGTGAGCGTTTCGACGGGCATCAGCGGTAACCATAGGCCAGCGCCCATAGCACGCCGGGATCCAGCTTCGACTTCAGCTCGAAGACGATCTTGTAGGTGCCGGTTTTCGGCGGATTCACGCGAACGCTCATGAAGTATTTGTCCACCTTCGCGTCGATCTGCACCGGCTGATTTTTTTCGTCGAACACCTTCATGTCCAGCGTCACCCCCTCCTGGCTCGTACCAAGCCAAAAGGCATATTCGTTGCCCTTGAAAAGCTGGTGCGTGATCATGAGCTTCTGTCCACTCTTCACCTCGCCGTTCCAGTAGTCCTCTCGCACGATGAAGCCCTTCTCCACGAAGGGAGTGGCGGCTTCCATCGCGAAGTCATGCGCCTCGTCCACCGTCGCATGCACGAGCACAGTGCCAACCATTGCCATGGCGGCAAGAAAGGCTGTTTTGAGGCGGTTCCAAGGTCGAATCATTGTCTTGCTTCCCTCCACGGATAAGGTCATGCGAATAAAGTTGAGTGATTACTTTTTCGCGAGAATTTCAGCCAGCAGGCCGTCGCAAGTCTTGCCAATGTCCGATACAGCGTCTTTGGAGAAACCGTCGACGGCGCTCTCCATCTGCTGAAGTACGGACGCGAGCCCCTTCTGAATCGACCTCACCACATCGTGATCACGCGTGCTTCCCGGCATCTTGGCGATGGAGCTGACAAAGTGCTCCACCAGCATCGGCTGATTGAGCAGTTCCGCACGGTCTGCAGAAAAGCTTTTCTTCACCACCGAAGTCACCGAAGCCGTGCCGCGCAGCCAGCCACCAAGGCTGACGCACTGCGAAAGGTCCACGTCCTTCATTTGCTCCATGGTGTCGCGCACCGTCTTCTGAGTCTGGTCAAACTCCTTGCGGATCGCAGTCCAGTTCCCTTTGTCCGCAGCGTCGAGAATGCTCTGTGCATGCGGCAGCACCGACTTGCTGAGACCAAGGCTCTTGGCGAGGGAGATCACATCATGACCGACGTCCTTCACGGCCTCTTTGTCCTGGGCTTGAACAGCCACAAAACCTTCGGCCACCGTGTAACCAAACAAGAGGGACAGCTTCGTACGGTCGCTAGTGGTGGGGATTTCCTGTTTGCGCAGCTCCGCGCGCCAGTTCGGTTCTCCCAATTTGTCGAGCACGGAAAACACCTCACTTGGCACTGGAACAATCACGTCATCCACGACTTTTCCTGGGAAGGCGAGCGGATCAAAATCATCCACACCTTTGGTGCCCTGAGGTGCGGCGACGAGGGGCAGGCTTCCCACCATCAGCAAGGCGGCCGTCAGGGTGGGGAGAGGAAAAAATAGGCGTTTCATGGCAAAAGAGGACCGAGGGGATTGTCACAACTGGCGTGCAGTGAACTCAAGCCTCATAACCCCCAAATCGCAACTGGTTTGACTGCGAACCGCCAGTCTCGCCCCGGTTATGGCAATCTCGGCAGCACCTCGACCACATCCGCCAGCACTCGACCGCTGCCATGGCGCAGTTCATTGCAGCGACCAAAGAGCATCTGCCCGCTCGTCGCGCCAAGAAGGTCGGCAAGACGCTGATCCACAGAAATCCGAAAATAACCCCGCGGGTGGCTGGAATGCGGCACCTGGAAACGCTCGAGAATCGCACCGAATGGCACCCTGCCTTCGAGGACCAGCTGCTGCGCTTCCTCAGGCAAAATGTCGAGATGGATGCCAATGGCGCCGAACTCCACCGGCATGCCGTCGTTGCGACGATGCAGCACAGAAGCCCGGACGAGGTAATTGCCGATGCGGGCCCGGGCGGCGACATCCAAATCGATCTCGCAGCCATGAAACTCCCGCAGACGCGGCGTCATGTCCTTCTCGTGCACCAACAGGGCGCGTTCCTGCTCCGCCAGCGCTCCCGGCTCCACGAATGTCACGCGCGGACGCACGCTGCCGATGCCGTAGAAGAAGATGAGAGGAGCCAGAATGTCCTCGTCCTGCCTGGGTGCTTCATTCGATGCCTGCGTCATTCTCCACTCCTCATTCGTCGTTCCACTTCAGGTATAGCGGGCATACTGGCGGTGCTGAGGCAGGAAAAAGTCGTGCAGCAGACGGTCCACCTGCAGCAGGCCCTCACGCGAAAGCGTGACACCGTCCGCATCGAGTGTGGCGAAACCTTCTTTGGCGAGGTACTCGAGCTGCGAACCAAAGTGCTGGCGTGGATCTTCACCGAATTTCTTTACATAGTAGTCAAACTCGCTGCGGCCCAGTTTGAGTTTGAGGATAAACTCGCGCACAAAGCGATCTTCATGCGTTGTTTGGTAGGCGCGATAAATTGGCTTCTGACCGGCATCAACAGCCTGCATGTAGGGACCAACGTCCGCCTGATTCTGATAATGAATGCCCCCGAGATGACCAAAGGAGGCCACCCCGCAGCCCAGCAGGTCGGCGCCTTCCCACAAGGCGTCACGATAGACGAATTTGATGCGCTGCGGATCCTTCACCACCGTGTAGGCGCTGGTGACCGTGTATCCGGCCTTTTGAAATTCATCGAAGGCATAGCTCACCCAGTGGCGCTTCGTCTGCCAGTCGGCCACGGGCGCGGTAACTTTGCCCTCGGCTTTCATCTGCTGATACATGGTGGTGTTGTATGGCACCTCCATCTGATAGATGGTCACTGCATCCGGCTGCAACTCAATCGCCTTGGCGACGCAAACCTTCCAGTTGGCCTCCGTCTCGTTCATCATTCCGGCGATGAGATCGATGTTGATGTGCTCAAAGCCCAGGCTTCGGGCAAAGCTGTAAGCCTTGGCAATTTCACCACTGCGATGCGCACGCCCGTTCGTTTCGAGAATGTGGTCGTCAAAGTTCTCGACTCCCAAGCTCAGGCGCGTCACGCCCACTTCGCGTATGCCCGTCAGCTTCGTTTCGTTCAACGTTCCAGGTTCTGCTTCAAAGGCCACTTCTTCGGCCTCATCCCATGGAATGAGCGCCTTCATGCGATCTGTCAGATCCTTGAGCTGCGGCACCGAGAGGTAGCTCGGAGTACCGCCGCCAAAGTACACGAAGTGCGCCTTGCGCCCCTTCAAGTACGGCTGGCTGGCGAAGCGCTCCATCTCGCGCATTCCGGCGTCAATGTAAGCCTTGATCTCCTGCGCATTTTTGTCGGTGTAGACTTTGAAGTAGCAGAAGTGGCAGCGCTTGCGGCAGAACGGGATGTGGAAATAGACGCCCAGCGGAATGTTGTCAGGAGCAGGACGCTGCAACACTTCTTCGACCAGCGGCACCTGGTCCGGTTTCCAAAAAGAAAAGGGCGGATAATTGGAGACAAAGTAGTTCCCAGCCTCGGTCTGTTCGACCTTCTTCGGGACGTTGACTTCGGTCACGGCCGAAGCCAGCGGAGAATCGAGCGAGGTTTGCATGATTTTGGGGGTGATGAGAAAACGATCTCCTCACTCTAGTTCTACGGGCAAAGTTGCCAAGTGGAGGCTTGCTATTTCCCGCGCGCCAGCACCACACGGAAGCCGATCATGTTCCGCCGTGTCTCCGGTGGCACAGGCATGCGCGCGGAGGCCAGCAGCTCTTCCTGTGAAGCCGTGCGCCAGTTGCCGCCGCGTGTTGTTCCGAGCACCGGCTTCGGCTGCTCGCCTTCTTTCGCGGCGGGCACCGGTTCGTAATCCGTGTCGACCCATTCAGAAACATTTCCCGCGAGCCCGGTGATGCCGCGCTCATTCGGACGCAGCGCCGTCACTGGCGCCAGAAATGGAAACTTGTCCTCGTAACCGGGGATCACGTTGTCGAGGCTCGCTTTGCGTGCGCCGTTGATGTCCGCGAGGTTGTCCACGTCCGCGGGCGGCGGCCAGTCGAACCCCCACGGATAAATACCGCGGATGCGACCGTTGCGTTCCTCCGGCGTCGAACCACGCTCGAGCGGCAGGCCCACCGCACGGCTCCATTCTTCATCCGTCGGCAGACGATACACATCCTTCGCGCCGATGAGGCCGGCATTACGTTCGCGCTCCGTCAGCCAGGCGCAGAAGGCTCGCGCTTCGTTTCGATCCACGCCCACCACCGGCAGCGTCCCCCCCTTCCCGCTCGCATCCACACGTCCGGGACGTCGTGCCGGTGTCGCCTTGCAGAACTCCAGATAGTCACGATGACGCGTCTCCCACGCAGAGAACATCACATCGCCCAGTGGCACAAAATTCATCCCCAGACTGTTCGCCTTCCACTGCCGCCCGAAGGTCACCGCCTTGCGCGTCTGCATGTCGGCAAACAATTCCGCCTGTTCGCCTTCCTTCACCTCTCCTTCGAGCACCACGTCGGCGAAGCCCTCCTCCCGCAGCTCAAACTCCACCGGACCGGTGCGCACGCGCGGCAGTTCAAGCGGCGTCTCACCGAGGAATTGATCGTGCTGAAACACCCGCACCTTCTCCGGCTGGCTGTTTACGATCACGCTGCCATAGGTCTGCCGCTCGACTCGGAGATGAAACGCCCGCCAGTTTTTCTCCTCGGACTGCTCCCCCTCCACATCTTTACCATCCGGCATGTCATCCGTCGCCGACTGGCCGCTCTCCACAAAATAAAACGGTTCCACCTCGTAGCGATGCTCCTGGCTCAGGTAGGCCTCGCTGCGATCACGATCGGTCAGCCAATAGCGAAATGCCTCCGCGTCTCCGTCCGGCACGACCACGAGATAGGCACTCTCCTGATCCTTCCCGCGCTGAAAACGCACCACTTTGCCCTCAAACGAACGCCCGGTGGCCTCAAGGAAGCGGCGGAAAAACTTCATCTCAACCGGCTCCGCGCTGATATGTCCTCCCGCTCCCGGCTTGAACACCATGCCGAGACTGTTCACCCAGCGCTCACCCTTCTGCGGCAGACGCGACGGTTCAAGCTTCAGATCGAACACCGCCGGCTTCTCATCCTGCGCAATGTGCTCGATCTCGATCTGCTTGTACCCTGGAAGGCGCAGTTGATAGATCACCGGCACCCCCTCCGCAGGATTGAGTTCCAGAGGTGTCTCCCCCAGCTGGTCCTCTCCAGCAAACACCACCGCACCCGGCGGAGTCGTCACAATTTTGAGCCGCGGCACATCATTGTTCATCGCCATCAGCGTTCTGGCGCGTCGATTCTGAGCCAGCCACATGCCAAACCCCACCGCCAGCAGCAAAGCCACGGATCCCACCGCCACCCACGTCCAGAGCAATCGACGCGACGACGGCAGGGGTTCACCGCGCAAGGCCAGCGCCATCTCACGCGCATTGATGAAGCGACCCTTCGCTTTCGGTGCACAGGCGGTGCACACCACATCCTGCAGCCGACGCCACATCTCCAAACTCGCACCCGAGTCGGTGCAGGAGGGCAGGTCAGGAAAATCGAGCCGGTCTTTCCCGGTGCTCGCCTCATACAGCACCATGCCCAGAGAAAAAATATCCGACGCAGCCGTGCCCGGTCCTTCGGGTGCAACGAACCCTTCCGTGCCCACAAAACTTCGCTGCCCAAGCAGCGCCACCAGCCCGATATCCGCCAGTCTGCAGATGCCATCGATAAAAATCAGGTTCGACGGCTTCACGTCCCGATGGATCAGCTGATTGCGGTGCAGATAATCCAACCCCTCCGCAATCGTCGCCCCCAGCTTGATGCACTTCTCCGCAGGCACGCACTTGTCCCGTTTCATCTGCAAGCCCAGCGTGTGAGGTTTGTAGGTCTCAGGGTCAATGTCACGCCCGCGTTCCAGATCATCCGCGAGCTCCATCACATAGTAATAAAAGCCTTCCTCATCATTCCGCCCCACCTGCAGGATCGGCACCAGCGCCTCATGTCGGCGTGAAATCGGTTCGAAACGTTTGATCGCCTCGAACTCGCGCTCAAACGAATCCGGCCGGTCATAGTCCTCGCGCCACACCACTTTCACCGCCCGGAATACTCCGGTCACACTCTTCGCCAGCCAAACTTCCCCAAAAGCCCCGTGGCCAATGAGACGGAGGGTCTCATGATCGCGGATATCCGGCGGCGTGCGTGACGAAGACTGCATGAAGGAGGTTGGAATAATGGAATTACAGCCCAAGGGCCGTGGCTTGTCGAGATGGGATGTGCCTAAAACACCTCGCGATGCCACCGTCGTCCATCCGCGAGAGTTTTACTCCGGCTTCCAGACCTTAACCCGATTCTTCAAACACTTTCGGACCAGCCTGAGTTTGCAGGTCTATCACTCCCGAATGACACCGACTCTCTCCGAGATGAATGCCGGACAAACGGCAAAGCCCCGCTCGCAGAGAAGCCATTGCCGCCTTCGCTAAAACCTGTAACTGAAACGCACACCGCCAAAGTGCGCCTGCATGTTGTTGCGGAAGAACTGGCCCTGATAGTTCAGCAGTAAACTGAACCTGTCGTTGAATGCCACGTTCACACCTCCGCCCGCCACCATGTAATCCTGCCCGGGATTCTGATTGCCGCCGCTGAGGCTGAAGGGCGCATTGATGGCCTGCACGCTGGTGCCGTTGTTGTTGAGGTTCTGACGTTCGTAACCCAGACGCACCTGAGGCGTAAGGGTGGCCCGGTCGGTGCGAATCTTCTTGGAAAGAGACCAGCCCACACGTGTCACCAGCGAGTCGAAGCTCTGGCTGGCATAATTCAATCCGACAATGCCACCGCCCGTCTCGCTGAAGCTGTCAATGGAGCCATGCAGCCAGTCGATGCCGGCATAGGGGCCGGTGACGAGTGTGTTGTTCTGAAAACGGAAATTCCATCCGGTGTTGAACTGAACCGCGTTGGTATAGGCACGCGTCGAGCCGTAGGCCAGTGGAATTCCTGCACCAGGGTTGCGTGTCGAATCCATGTCGTAGGTGCCGAAACTGTACAGCAGGCTGCCCCAGAAGTTCCGGCGCGCGTAGGAGACATAGGCTGAAAGTGCGGGGCCATCGAGATTCAAGGTGCCGAGACCGTTCCCGTACGATTGATGACTCGACAGGAACGAGGCGGCAAACCCAAGGGTCAGCCCGCGAGCGAGATGTCGCTCGATGCCGATGCCCGGCGCCCAGGAGTCCACCCGCACACCCGCCTGTCCACTCATCGCGTTCAGATTCAAGTAACCGTAGTTCACCGTGGTGAAGAGCTCCCACTGCCGGGAGCGGCTCACCCGCTTTCCGATCGGACTTTCGGGACCATCCCCCTGCCCCACGATCACACCGTCATCGAGCGATGCAGCAATGCTGCCGTCGTATTCTTCCTCTACGGCACCCGCAAGAAGGAAGAAGAGATGATTGTTCAGATCCCCGAGAATGGCCTGACCACCCGTTTGCAGAGTCAGCGACATGAGATTGGCCAGTTGCAGGCCACCCGCAAGATCCACCGGCGTCACATCAACGGAAAAGATCAATCCACCGGGTGCACCATTGAAGAGGAGCACATTGCTAAGGTCCAGTGGTCCGAGAGTTGGAGCGGCAATCGGCCCATTGGGAGTGACCAAAATCCGCCCCCCCTCCGTTGAACCGCTCCACAAATAGGTCCCCCCACCCGAACCGACCTGCGCCACCACCCAATAGCCGGTGCCTGCGAACAGCGGCACTTGCCCTGTGTAGGTGTAGGACCCGGCTGTTGCCGGGTTCGATGAACCCGCGAGTGTTTGCACGAGACTCAAAGAAGTGCCCCCGAGCCCATTCGCGCCGGCCGTTCTGAGACTCACGTCGAATCCGCCCAAGGTGCTGACCGCATCGCCCATCTGAAGCGTGATCGAGTTCATGATGTAGTTTTGCCCGGAGACGAAAAAAGGCTGCACCTGCGTTCCGGGCCCGCCTGCGCTAATCCAATCGAGCATGGTCATGCTCTCAGGGAAAGGCATCACTGTCGCGCTTCCTCCCGACGGAGTGGACTGCGAGTAGAGGGTGTCGGCTTGAATGGAAGCGACCGGGCAAAACCCGAGCAGGAACAAACCGGCGACATGCACAAACCGAAGGCGGAGGAACAGTTCGAAAATCATAGGACTAGGCTGGGATGCAGGAGCGAATGACCCGAGCAAGTCTGACCGGTTTGACAAGTTCGTTCTTCGGTGAGCCGGGGAAACTTCTCACCTCGCCAAGACAGTCGTTCCTGCCGCATTCTCCCAGCACTCGTCAGTTGACGCCGGACTATTAAGGTCTTTTAACTAGCGGGAGCTTCCCCCTTCTCTTCGCAATGCCGCCCATGGAATCCTTTCTCTCTCCCGGCCTGCAATATGGTCTCGAACACAGCACGCTGACCTGCTGGATCATCTGCGGCATTCTGGCGCTTCTTTCCATCATCAGCTGGGCGGTGATCCTGAGCAAACACTTCCTTCTTTCCCGCGTGCATCGTGCGAACCTGTCCTTCGCACGCGAGTATCGTGAGAGCAATCACCCGCTGGAGTTGTTCCAAAAGCGGGAGCACCACGAATTCTCTTCTTACTACCACATCTATCATGCGGCCTGTCGCGAAATGGCGTGGTATCTTCTCGGAGAAGATGAGCCGGGGACTACCTTTGCGGCCCGGCTGCAGGGAGCCGGACGTATCACCCCTTCTCAAATGGGTGCCGTGCAGACAGCCATGGAACGCAGTGTCGCTGAAGCGGCCCTGCGCCTCGAAGCACGCATGAGCTGGGTGGCCACAGCACTGGGAGGAGCCCCTTTTCTGGGTCTGCTCGGCACGGTGTGGGGCATCCTCGACACCTTCAGCCAGCTCACGACGACTGGTAGCAGCGCCGACCTGGCCACACTGGCCCCGGGCATCACCACTGCACTCGTCACCACGGTGCTGGGCCTGCTGGTGGCTCTACCGAGCATGATCTGCTACAACGCCCTGGTAAACCGCATCCGTGGCATGGTGGTTCGCCTCGACAACTTTGCCAGTGAACTGAGCGCCGGTCTCGACCGCACCTTTGTGGATCACCGGTTCAGCAACGAAGTCCTGCCCAGCATGGGCGCCCTTGGCAGCCCTTCCATGCCCGCCTTCAGCGGAGCGAGTTCCTCCCCCCTGCCCTCGGCGATGCACGCCGCCCCTGTCCGCGCATGAAACGCCATTCGAACCGGCATCAGCTCCGTCTCATCACGGAGATCAACGTCACCCCAATGATGGATCTGGTGATGGTACTGCTGTTCGTGTTTCTGCTGGCGGTGCCACTGCTCAAAGCCTCGAAAAGCACACCGGCTTCGCAGTCAGCCCCACCCTCTGCACCGGCCGAATCGATGGCTCTCACCGTTTATCGCGACCAGTCGGTCACACTCAACGGCGCCATGCTCGCACGTGCCGACCTGCCAGCCTCGCTGAAACAGCTCGCGGAAAACAGGCCCAACATCGGCATCGAGGTGCGTATGCATCGTGATCTGCCGGTGCAGCAGTTGGTGGACACGATGCAGATGCTCGAAACTGCCGGCATCCGAAAGACCGCCGTCACGACTCACACAGACGAACCTTGATTCCGGATGAACCGCAGACGCCCCCCCACGCTGGAGCCGATCTCAGCGGCGATGTTTGTCATCGTCTCGCTGCATCTGGCCGCAGCCTTTGGCGTGTGGTGGTGGTGGCAGGAAACCGGCGCTGGCCGTATCCGCTCCGCTGAGGCGCGACTGCAGTGGATGACGCCAGGCGATTTTAAATCCCAACTGTCGCAGCCGCCTCCGCCCACAAATCCAACCATCGCCACGTCAGCAAAGAAAGCCCCGACAGCTTCCGCACCGAGCGTGAAGAAGACCGACGATCCTCCGGTGCAGAAGGCCACCTTGGTCGCCGGTCCGGCACCGCAGCACCAGATGGAACCGGTGCCCAACACCGCAGGAAGTCCGTTGTTTGCCCAGACCACTTCGACAGCGAAACTCTCCGCCAATCGAAGCATCACATTGCGTCGGGCTCAGGAACGCCGCACGGTCCCCCCCGCTGTCGGCGCCCCCGCCCCTCCGATGGCCAGCCCCACACTGCTGGACATCGCACGTCTCAACACCCTGCGCCCTGCATCGCCAGTTCCCGTGCCCGAAAAAGAGAATCTGCAGATGGAGGAGGTCAGTCTCGACGGCGTGGATGAGGCGGTGAACGCGGCCTTCCTCGCCGCCTGGACCGCCCCCCCGCTCGACAGCGTGCCAGACGGCCAGCGTGAAGGACGGTTGAGCATCTCCATCGGCAAGGATGGCACTCTGTTGAAATCACAGATGAGCAAATTCTCCGGGTCGCATGTCCTGGACCAGTCCATCCTGGAGGCATCCGCTCATGTGAAAAAAATTTCGACGACACTTCCTTCAAAATACTCCAAAGACAGCTACGATCTGGAGTTGAGTTTTCTCCTGCTGCCCTGACACCCGAACATGAACGCCCGCACCTTCCTACTGCTTCTGACCCTCGCCGTCTGCGACGGCACCAGGGTGGAGGCTGGCGTCCTCGACACTCTGCGAGGCTGGATGGGACTGGGTGGCAAAGAAGAGTCAATCCAGGAACCGGAGAAGGTCATGCCGCGCATCCGCATCGGCTCGTTCAGCGGAGGCACCGGCGCCAGCGCACAGAAAGCGCTTCGGAAAGAGTTGCTCGAATCGCGGGAGTTCTTCGTCGCGGGAGCCGATGAAAAAATCGATTTCACGGTGGAGGGTTCTTCCATTGGAGGACGGGTCACCGGCAAGCTCCGTGATGCGAAAGGCAAGGAACTCTTTCAGCGCAGTTACGCGGCTCCCGGGCTCGATGAAAACCTCAAGGCGCTGACCGATGATGTGATCTACACGATCACCGGCAGGCCCGGCCTCGCCACCAGCCGCATTGTATTTGTGAGTGATCGCTCCGGGAAACGCCAGATTTACATCTGTGACTCCGACGGTGGTGAAGTGCATCAGGTCACGCATGACAAATTCGGCGCAGTGGCCCCCTCGCTCTCGCCAGACTCATCCATGATCGCCTTCACCAGCTATCGCAGCGGCTTTCCCATCATTCGTCTGCTCGACCTGAATCTCGGCTGGGAGCGTGGTGTCACCGACACCCCTGGAAGCAGCTTTGGTTCCGCATTTTCACCCGATGGCACTCACCTCTCGGCCGTCATGAGCTTCATCGGCAATCCCGAAATATTTGTCAGCGATCTGAACACCAACACCGCCGCCTGTGTGAGTGATTCCATCGGAGCACCTTCGGGCCCGTCATGGCATCCTGACGGGCGGCAGATTGTCTTCTCCAATGATGAGGGAGATGGTCCGAAGCTCTACATCGTCGAAGTGCCGCAGAAAGAGGGCGAGTCGTCACGCCTGTTCCGCTGGCGCACCGGCTACCACTTCTGCACCGATCCCGAGTGGTCTCCAGACGGCAGATACATCGCATTCACCACCCGCAAGAACGGTGAGTGGACCGTCGCGATCAAACCCTACCCCAACGGCAGCGTCCGCGTGCTGCAGGCCGGCGGCGCCCAGCATCCGTCGTGGAGCCCCAACGGACACTTCATCACCTATGTGCAGCACGGCGAGTTGTTCGTGCATGATCTCCGAAGCGGCAACCGTAGGTCGATCGTGCGAGGATATGGCCAGATCACCGAACCCCGCTGGATGCGTTAGAAACTGACGAAACTCGAATGACCCGTTGCCAGACAGCTCTCTCCGCACTTTCGACTGCATTTGTCCCCTGCTTCGTTCTCGCCTCCTGCAGCAGCGTTCCCATGCCGTCGTTTCTGAAGAATCCGGCTGACGAAGCGGTTGTTTACGCCCTGGGGCCCCGCGATGGCTACACCTCTCCGTTGAGTACGAACCTCAAACCCGCCTGCCCTGCGCTGGTGTTCGGCGAGGATGACTTCCGACTGACCCCGGCGCATGAACATGCCCTCAATGGTGTTGCCCAGGAGGTGTCACCAAACAAAAAGACTCGTCTTCTGATCGCTGGCTACGCTCCTCCCAATCTTCCTCAAGATCACGCCCGCGCCCTTTCCGACCGCCGCGCCCTCGCGGTGCGCCAGCGCCTGATCGAACTCGGTCTCGAAGCTGCCAACATGCAGACGGTCGGTTTCGGCAATGATTTTTCTCCGACCGGACCGTCGTCCGCTGTGGTGGTCATCTACCGGCAAAACTAAGGCACAGGTGTAGCCGCTAGTGAGGCTCTGCAGACGCGGGATGAGTGGTCGGCAAGATCACTGCATTTTTCCCGTTCATTTCGCTCCCCAACAATGACCAGCCGTAAAAACCTCCTCCTCACACTCGCGCTAGCCGCACCGCTCCTCCTCTTCGCTGCCAAGCCGGAAAAGCCAGTCACCAAGGTAAAAAAAGAAAAAGGACCGTTTGTCGCAGGAAAGCCCGCCTTCACTCCCGACCCCGCGGTGCCGGCCTTTGATCCGTCAAAAGTGACACCCGATCACCTCGAACCCGCAGCGTTCAAAGTACCCGAAGGTCTCGAAATCACTGTGTGGGCCACATCGCCGCAGCTGTTCAATCCGGCCAACATGGACGTCGACCACATGGGACGAATCTGGGTCACCGAAGGGGTCAACTATCGCCGCCACAGCGGCCGCAGCCGCGAAGGTGACTGTGTTCGTGTGCTGCAGGACACCGATGGCGACGGCGTCTGTGACAGCAGCCATGTCTTCGTGCGTGAGAAGGAACTCGAATGCCCGCTCGGCGTGGCCGTGTTCGACAACGTCGTCTTCGTCTCCAACACGCCGAACATCATCAAATACACGGATGTGAACCGTGACCTGAAGTTCGATCCGACCGTGGACAAGCGTGAGGTCTTCCTCACCGGTTTCGAACAACCGCAGCACGACCACAGTCTTCACAGCGTTTACGCCGGTCCCGACGGCCGCCTTTATTTCAGCAACGGCAACTGCGGCGCAGAGTTCAGCGATAAGAGCGGGAACACCTTCCGCATCGGCGGTGCCTACCTGAACAATCCGTATGCCGGCGCGAAGAGCGACGACGGTCATGTTTATGTCGGAGGTTTCACCGCCAGCGTTGATCCGGACGGCCACAACGCGCGCATCCTCGGTTACAACTACCGCAACAGCTTCGAAGGTGTGCGCACCTCCTTCGGCGACATGTTTCTGAACGACAATGATGATCCGCCAGCCTGCCGGGTGAGCCATCTCATCGAAGGCGGCAGCTTCGGATTCTTCTCACGCGACGGCAAACGCCAGTGGCGTGCCGACAAGCGCCCTGGCCAGGACATTCCCACCGCTGAATGGCGCCAAGATGATCCGGGCAGCATTCCCGCAGGAGACGTTTATGGCGGTGGAGCTCCCACTGGCATGTGCTTCTATGAAAATGGCGCGCTGGGTGACAAGTGGAACGGCCTGCTGTTGAGCTGCGAAACGGGACGCAATGTTGTCTTCGGTTATCTGCCGAAACCTGACGGCGCAGGCTTCAAGCTCGAGCGCTTCGACTTCTGCACCACCAACACCACAGGCGTGTTCAAGGGCAGTGACTTCGTCGGCGGCGCCAACAATCTCTCTGACGACCGCAAAACACTTTTCCGCCCGTCCGATGTCTGCGTGGGCCCCGATGGTGCGATTTATGTCAGCGACTGGTTCGACAAACGCACAGGAGGCCATCAGGACACCGATGAAACCTGCAGCGGCACCATTTACCGCATCGCGCCGAAGGGCTTCAAACCCCAGGTTCCCGGTCTCAAGCTGGACACGGTCGAAGGCCAGATCGCCGCACTCCAATCTTCAGCGATCAATGTCCGCCACGTCGCCTTCCGGCGTTTGAAGGAAGCTGGCGAAGCAGTTCTGCCGCAGGTGCTCGAACTGCGTGGCCACGCCAATCCCTACATCGCCTCCCGTGCCGTCTGGCTCGCCACACAGCTTGGTGAAAAGGGGCTGACCGCCGCGCGCTACTGGCTCGAGTCCGACGACGCCACCAAACGTCTCGTTGCCCTGCGCGCGATCCGCGCCGCCACCAACGACGGCCTCGATCTCATCTCCAGCATGGCTGCTGATCAGTCCCCCATGGTCCGCCGCGAAGTCGCCGTCGCCTTGCGCGATGTGCCTGCAAAACGCAGCGTGCCCATCCTCGCACACCTCGCTCGTCACATCGACGGCAGCGACCGCTCTCTGCTCGAAGCCTGGGGCATCGGCTGCGAAGGCAAAGAGGAGCTGGTCTGGAACGAACTCCATTCCGACGGCGACTGGAGCGAGGGCTTCGCGCATCTCACCTGGCGTCTGCACCCCGCCGCAGCTGTTCCTGAATTGCAGCAGCGTGCCACCAACCCCAAACTCACGCTCGAACAACGCAAGCTGGCGCTCGACACACTTGCTTTCATTCCAGAAGCCGGTGCGGCCAAAGCAGTGCTCGCCCTGGCGAAGGACAAGGACTCCCCCATTCACACCGACGTCATGTGGTGGCTCATCAAGCGCAGCACCGACGACTGGTCTGCTTTCGGCATCGCTGAAGAACTGAAGAAGGAAGGTATCTTCGATCCCGAAAACGCCAAGCTCGTCACCATTGTCACCCCGGCCGCCATTCCCAGCACGGTGACACTTGATGAGGTTCTCCGATTGAAGGGCAATACAACGAACGGTGCCCAGCTCGTCACACGCTGTGTCATGTGCCATCAAATCGGCGGCCAGGGCGTCGAGTTCGGCCCCAGTCTCGAAGGCTGGGGGCGAAGTCAGCCGACCGAGATCATCGCCCAGGCACTCATCGATCCCAGCAAAGACATCGCGCATGGTTACGACGGCCAGGAGATCGTCACCAAGGATGGTGTCACCATCGACGGCATGATCCTCACCGAAGGCGACATCATGATCGTCCGAAGCATGGGTGGACAGAATCAATACGTGGCCAAATCCCGCATCAAAAGCCGCCGCAAACTCGACCGCAGCATGATGCTGAGCGCCACGCAGCTCGGCCTGACCGCGCAGGATGTCGCGGACATCGTGGCCTATCTCCGCACAGGAAAATAACCACCGAGACTCCGCGTCACCGCCCATGTCGCCCTATCGATTCTGCCTCTTCGTAGCAGCCCTCAGTCTCTGCGGCTGTGTTCATTCTCCGGTTCCCGCGCCACCCGAATTTCAGCTTTCGACTGACGCGCTTCAGCAGCAGTACCCTGCCACGCGCACCACAGGAGCAGCTCATTTGTTCGCGCATGAAATTGTCACCACGCTCGACGAGTTTGGCCGCGAGACCCATCAAGCCAGCGGTGGAGCGCTGCTGCTCAAAGAATCCAATCCTCCCATCCACGCAAAAGCCTCCACCATCGTCATCACTCCCAACTTCGCCGAAGTGCACGGCGAGGCCGTAGTGAAGAAAAACGACCGGCTCTACATTGGAAAAGACGACTCCACAAAGATCATCATCGACGGAACAGCCATCAAACCGGAAGGCCCTCACCTCGTTCGCACGATCGCCGCCGAAAGCGACCAACAGAAGCCTTCCAAGCTCGAGGAAACCACCATCAGCACCACACAGGAGCCGGTCATCGAAGCAAAGCCCTCCTCACGCCGCGAACCAAAGAAGACAACTCAGTCAGTCGCCTCAAAGTCCACGTCCAAGACAGCCCCATCGGCAGTAAAACCTAAAGCGAATCCGCCCGTCTCCAAACCAGCTTCTCCACCGGCCACCAAGCCCAAGGCTCTGCCCACAACAGACCGGGCACGCCTGCTTGAACTTATGCGAGCCCCCAAAGATCCCTGAGATCGCTTCAACAGTCTGGTCAAAACGCCCAGCGATAAGGCGCATTGTGGATCAGCTTGCTCTTCGGATAGGCGGAGATGCGCACCTGATTCTTGGAGTTGCCGCTCAGCAGCCAGACATTCGTCGCATCCAGCGCATGCAGAAAACCAATGTGGCCGCTGCTGGCCTGATCCGTTGTCAGCGGCTGGAGAATGCAGATCGCACCATAGGTCGCGGCCACGGGACGTCCCCAGCCCCACCAATCCGAAACTTTGGCGCTGCCCTGAGGCCGATAGCCCGAACGCAGCACACACCAGTTAACAAAGGCCGCGCACCAGGCTGTCTCATCGTGCAGCAAGCTCCCGCTGATGCCGCAGCTCCTCAGGTACTCGAGGATGCGCGGGTTGTCGCCTTGCGACCACTCCTGAACTCCAACCTCCATGATGGCGATCTGCATCCACGGCGGCGGTGCGGCGAAACTCGTCGGCGCAGACGCGACTGTTTCGGGCGGCACACCGGTGACGACGCCGTTCACATTTACGATCTGCCCGGGAAACAACACCTTCCAATTTCCCGTGCCCCACTCGACAAGCCCCGGGTTCAACTTTTGAAACTGGGCGAGCGTCATGCCAAAGGACTTCGCGATTTTCGAAGGATTGTCGCCGGGCTGAACCGTGTATTGGGCCATAGCAGGGATCATTGCCCTGCGGATTGAAAAAGCCACCGCTCTTTTGGCGCTCCCGAAAATCTCGGCTCAAGCCGCAGGTGCGTAGTGTTCCCCAATGACCTTGCCGCGCAGACGGCCGGCCTTGGCGCCAGCCTGATCGTGCTCAATCAGACCGTCCCGAAGGCGAATGATGCGGGTGCAGCGCTCCACCATGCGCTCGTCATGCGTCACAAAGACCAAGGTCTTGCCCTGCTGATTGAGCTCGTCGAAAAGATCGAGAATTTCCTTTCCCGACTTTGAATCGAGATTTCCCGTGGCCTCATCCGCCAGAATGACGAGCGGATTGTTCGACAACGCCCGTGCAATGGCGACGCGTTGCTGCTGACCGCCCGAGAGTTCGTTGGGCTTGTGATACAAGCGATGATCAAGCCCGACCTGGGAGGCCAGACGGGTGCCCGTTTCGATCATGTCAGCCTCTTTGGCGCCACCATAATACATTGGCACGGCAATGTTCTCGATGACGCTTAGCTGCTGAATAAGATTGTAGCTTTGAAAGATAAACCCGAGGTTTCTGTTTCGGGCGGCCGAGAGATCGTCGTCGTTGAGATGCGCCACGTTCTGCCCGCCGAGAAAGTAGTCGCCGGAGGTTGGCTGGTCGAGACATCCGAGCACGTTCAACAGCGTGGACTTGCCGCAACCTGAAGGCCCCATGATGCAGACGTATTCTCCCGGGTAAATGGAGAGCGAGACGCCCTGGAGCACATGCTGGGTCAGGTCTCCCATCTGGTAGCTCTTTCGGATGTCCACCAGTTGGATGATGGGATCAGCGGCGGGCATCACGGTTGTGCCACAGCAACGTTCTTTTCCTTCGGTTTAACTGGCTTGGCCTTCGGCGCATCACCCGAAGGCGCCGCCCCGGCAGGAACCGGCCGTCCACCGTTCAAATCCACTTCAGACTTCTTCGGCAAGGCCAGCGCCACCGCCTCCCCTCCAGCAAGACCGTTGCGCACTTCGATGAATTCATCGTTGAACAGGCCTGTGCTGATCTCCCGGCGTTCAAGACTGCCGCTGTTGTTGATGTAGCAGAAGTGATGGTCCTGCTCCACCTCGACGGACTGCACGGGCACATAGATCACATCGGCGAGCTGGTCCACGATGATCTCCACCTTGGCGTTCATTCCGGGCTTCATCCACGGATGATAGCCATTGATGTGAATGATGCAGGGATAGACTTTCAAATTGGGAGTGTATCGGCTGCTGCTGGAGTCAGGCAGAATGGCCAGTTCGGCCACGCGTCCGTCGAGTTCCTTGCCTGGTTCCGCGTCGACGCGCACCTTCACCGGCTGACCAATGCGCACCTTTTTGATCTGCGATTCATGCACGTTCACTTTCACGCCCATCTGGCTCATGTCAGGAATCGTGAGCATCGTCTGGCGGAGGCGCACGGTGGCGCCTTCCTCGATCGGATAATTGTAGTTGTAGCTTGAGCCGGCGTTCAGATCCCCATAGGCGACGAGGCCGGGCTGCGCGGCCTTGATGACACACGCTTTGAGCTGGTGCTCCAACCCCTCGCGCTGCGTCAGTTCCATCTCGTAGCGCCGCTTGGCCGTCATGAAACGCGTCTCCGCCTGGGCCATGCGAGAACGATTGGAACGGATCGTGCGCTGCAGCTTGTTCAGCGCCTCCCGATACGCGGCGATGAGAGTGGAGCACTGCTTGTTGAACTCGTATTTCTTGAACAACGACAGTGCAGTCTCCGCAGTCTTCACAGACAGCGACACCTTTTCAAAGGTCACCTGGTCATTCTCAAGCTGCGCCGAGGTGATGAACTTCTTGTCGGCCAGACGGGACGAGGATTCGACCTTCTGCTTCGCCACAGCGAGTTCGGAGCGGTGCAGCAGCAATTCGTCCTCCAGTTGACGAAGTTTCTGCTGGGCCTCACCGTCGCTCTGGGTCTTCTGGTCCAAAAATGGTGCGAAGTCGATGATTTCACTTTCTGTCCTGACCACTGCCGCCTTCTTTCCGGGCTGCTTCTCACTCGCGGATGCCTTGGTCTTGGCCACATCGGCCGACACCGGCGTGTTCGCCTGGGTCTCGAGCACGTC
This sequence comes from Prosthecobacter sp., assembly GCF_020439865.1. Classification (GTDB taxonomy): domain Bacteria; phylum Verrucomicrobiota; class Verrucomicrobiia; order Verrucomicrobiales; family Verrucomicrobiaceae; genus Prosthecobacter. The sequence continues at coordinate 10,902 of NZ_JAGRPF010000036.1, read as the reverse complement.
CGAGTATTTTTCAAAAGCCTCCACGTCCTTGGGCAGCCCGGCAGTGTCCAGAATGGAGGCGGTGACATCACGGCCAAGATACTTTTCAAAGTCCATCAGCGCAAAAATAGCCGTCTGTTTCGTGTCCCGGACAAGGCTCTGGTTTTCGCTCTTCTGGATTTCGCGGTTCTCATCCGCGTCGATGTAGTTCGACACGGTCGTCTGGAACTCGATCTCGTGGCTTTGAATGCGCGTCTTCAGGTCCGTGCTGTCGAGTTCAATCAGCACCTTGCCTTCCTTCACATCCTCATCGGTGATGAGATAGCCTTCGGGAATGAGGCTCAGGATCTTGGTCGGAATTTCAATCTCGCTTTTGACCTCGGCGTTCTGCAGGGCGCGGATTTCGCCACCTTGAAGCACATTGATCTCCAATGGTCCGCGTTGAACGATGAATGTGGGCACCTGGTCGGCCTGCGTCGATCCACCGGACATGAGCCACCATCCGGCCAGGACCGCGACACAAATGCCTGCAATGGTGATGATTCCCTTGATGGATTTTCCCTTCTTCATTCGCCTTTGGCTTTCTCCTTGTTCAATACGTCCACCCACGTGCCGTCTTTCTCGATGAAGAGGATGCCCATGTCCCGCCAGAGTTGCAGGCGAACAAGAGTGTGGTTGATCGTGGTGGCGACCATGAGGTCACGAGTGGTGTTGATGTCACGCTGGGCGTCTACGAGGTTGATCGCCGTGCCCTGGCCCTCAGCGTTGAATGCTTCTTCGAGTTCGAGTCGCGCCGAGCTGATTTCCATGCCTCGTTTGGCCAGCTCATACTGTTTGCGTGCCAGTTCCAGGTCACGCCAACCGGTTCGCACGTCGCTCCTCACATTCTCCTCCGCCAGTTCGAGTTCACGGCGGGCGCGCTGCTCGGCGATCGTCGCCGATCGCAGCGTGTTGCGTTCGGGCTTCTGATTGAGGTTCAAATCGGTGTTCAGGCCCATGCTGGTGCCGCGATTGCGCGGGACGAGCGCAAAATCGTTCCGGCTCGGGTTGTCGAGGATATTGTAGGACACCAGTGAGTTCACCGCGGGAAGCGTCTGCTGTTTGGCGATCAGAACTTTTCGGCTCGCGTCTTCCACGGCATCACGTGAATTCCACACATCCAATCGGGCCGTGAGCGCGGTCGTCACAGCCTCATCCAGCGTGCCAGTGGGATCAATGACCTCGAGATCATGCATGTCCTTGTAGTCCAGAACGATGCGTTCTGTCACAGGAAGGCCCATCTGGATTTTCAAATCGTCCAAGGCCTGCTCGTAGTTGCGGATTGCGTTCAACCAGCTTCGGTTGAACACGATCCGCTGCTGGGAGAGACGATAGAGTGAGGACTTGGTGCTTGCGTTCTCCTTCTGCATCGCCGTTTCGCGGTCCACGACGAAGTTGAAAGCCTTGAAGCCAAGGTAAGCGTTTTTTGCCGACTCTCGTGTCTGAATCGTCCGGAAATACTGCGTCGCCACATCCACCGCGAAGGATTTACGATACTGCGCAAAGGACCGGATCGCATACAGCACCGTACGCTCGTTTTGAGTCAGCGACTCCGAGGCCGAAAGGTAGCCGGCCCCGCTGAGCAGCGGCTGCGTCACCGAGAAACCGAGTTGTGTGACGCCTGAATCCGCGCCGCCCGTGAAGAAGCGCACGAAGTTCGTCGTGAGGTTCGTCGCGATAAGCGCTCCCGTGCGAGTGAGTGCCGACAAACCCAGGTTTCCGGTGGAAGTCAGCGCCGACGTCCGCACGAGGTTGTTCACCCCTGTCTGGACTTTCGTACTCGCCAGCGTGGAAGAACCTCCTCCAGACATGATTGGCCCGAACTGCTGCCGTGTGAGCGTGAGGTTCAGCGCCGCGAGGTACACCACCTCCTTCTGTAGCAGATAGCTCCGGTTCCGGTGCACTGCAAAGTTCAGCGCTTCACCGAGCCCGATGACGCGGGCATCCTTTTCAAGATAAGCCCGTTCTCCGAGAAACTCGACCGTCTCCATATTCTTCCGAAGCTCCTCCATCTTCACCGGCGGAGGCGGTGTGATGTCGAGAAAAGCCTGCCCGGAATTGGGCACTTTGCTGGCCTTTTTGCGCAGCAGGCCAAAAACCTCCTTGTCCGCCCACTTCTTATAAAAGCCTGTGGAGCAGCCACTCGTTCCCAGGGCAAGCAGCGTGAGAAACGCGGCGGCGGGCTGGAAAAAGCGAGATTTTGGCATAGGAGATCTGACCGGCATCGGGGTGGTTGGGCCGGGATTGGTATTTTTTGGGGGCCATGCAATACGCCTTGCTGAACGGTGATCTATCGAAAGGAAGGCAAAACCTCATTGCCTCCGACGCTGCCGCCGTTACTATTGCTGCCCCGCATGTCCGACGTCCCCAAAGTCGCTGAAACTGAAGAACTCCTCAAGGAGACCTCCGGATCCCCCCCGACCCGGAAAACCTTGATCGAGAAACTCGACAATTGGGACGATTGGGCCAGTTGGGACGAGTTTTACCGGACCTACTCCGGCTTCGTCTTCCATGTCGCCCGAAAGACCGGCCTGAGCGACGACGAGGCCAACGATGTGGTGCAGGAAACCTTCATCGGGGTGGCAAAAAACCTGCAGAAAAAGAAATTCGACACCAGCCTCGGTTCCTTCAAATCCTTCCTCCTCAATCAGGCCCGATGGCGCATCCTCGACCAGTTCCGACGCCGCAAGAAGCAGCAGAGCCGCGAGGCCAACCTCTACGCGGACGAAACCGACGAACGCCGCACCGCGCCGATTGATCGTTGCGCTGATCCGAACGGTGTCGCCCTCGAGAAACTCTGGGAAAAAGAATGGCAGGACAAGGTGATGGACATCGCGCTGCGCCGTGTGCGTGCGCTTGTCTCGCCACGCCAGTTCCAGATTTTCTCCTGCTACGTGCTCAAAGGCTGGAGCCCCGAACGCGTGAAGAAGGAACTCGGCGTCAACGCCGCCCAGGTCTATCTGGCCAAGCATCGTGTCGGCCGCATTCTGAAACGCGAAGCCGCAAAGTTGGCGGAAACGGAGCAGTGAGCGGCTGAGTGTCTTCCTGCGCGATATATTCGACATCAGGCAAGCACCTTCCCCGGGAATTCCGGATGGGCGGCAATATTTTTGATTGACGCAGCGCGTCATTTCTAATTTTATTTCGTTTGTCACTTGGAACGCTACAACACAAGCAATCTAATATATGACTAAACAAAACGATCTCCTTAGAGGAAGTTCGCGGATGTTCACTCTCGCCAAAAAAGCGCGAGTAATCGGGGCCTCCATTTTACTCATGTCGCTCATCAGCACAGGCACGTCCTCTGCTGCCACAACGGTTACTAATCTTGGGAACCTATTCGATGGAACATACAATGTCTATGATTCGCCCGCCGGGCTAGGACGTGATGTGGCGGGCTCGTTCACCACAGGCTCCGATGGGCTCTCCCTTGAGAGTGTCACTCTGCTTATTGGTGGATCAACCTTCAATAATGGTGGGTTTGGCGTGAGCCTCTACAGTGATGCTACCAACGCCCCAGGGACAGATCTGGGCGTTTCATTCCTAGGCACTGCATTCCCTACGCCTGACGGCAATTTCACCTACACAACCAGTTCCCCCTATACCCTCAGCGCCAACACTCAGTACTGGGTTGTTGCCAGCGTACCTCACACGAATTCAAACACCGGTTATGCATGGCGCACCACCAGCAATCCCACGGAAATCAGCGATCCTGGCTGGAGCATCGGCGCGTTAGCCACCCGTAACGTGAACAGTGGAACACCAGAATCTTGGTCCGTGGATGCAAACACCTCGATGGGCCTGTCCATCCAGGCAGTTGCCGCGGCCCCTGAGCCATCGAGAATGCTGCTGACATCTGCTGGTTTAATTCTGCTGATTTTCCGTCGCAAACGCAGCTGAGTTCATAGCAGCCGTGAATTAGAACGTGGAGTGGATATCGCGTCGGCTTTTATTGAGTCGTATGACGACCGTCCAGCAGTGACTGGACGTCTTGAAAGTATAGGGCCGAACGCGCCGTAGGCGCTCCATGCTACGACCACTTGCTCTCCTCCTCGCTGTCTCATCTCTCCACGCCGCCGATCCGGTGGCTCTCTTCATCGAAGGTTATGCCGGCCAGCGCAGTGTCGCTCAAGGCGAGGAGATGCCGGTTCACGTCAGCACCACGGCGGCGAAGTATGAGATCGAAGTCGCACGACTCGGCGCTCAACGCGAAGTCGTCTGGAAGAAGTCGGACGTTCCCGGCGCGGCCTATCCCGTGCCTGAAGACGCCAGCGCCAACGGTTGCCGATGGCCGGAAAGCGTGCGCGTGCCCGTCGGCGCGGACTGGAAGAGCGGCTACTATGAGGTCGCGCTGCGTGCTGCCGACACCGGCGGCAAGTGGACGCATCGTGGGGCACGCACGGCCAGCAGCGGCACTCATTTCATCGTCAGGCAGGCGAAGCCGGGCAGCACCTCGAAGATCCTTCTGCAACTCTGCACGAACACCTACAACGCCTACAACAACTGGGGCGGCTTCTCCGTGTATGCCTACAACAGCCTTTCAAACAACCAAGGACATCGCGTAAGCTTTGAGCGCCCCGGCCCGTCACAGTTCAGTCGTTGGGAGCATCCCTTTGTAAAATGGGCGGAGACCAACGGCTATCCGCTTGAGTTCGCCGCCAACGATGATCTCGAATTCCACCCGGAGATTCTCGCCAGCTACAAAATCGTCCTCAGCGTCGGTCACGATGAGTATTGGAGCACGCCGATGCGCGATAATTTGGAAGCCTGGATCGCCAAGGGCGGCAACGTGGCCTTCTTCAGCGGCAACACCTGCTGCTGGCAGGTGCGAGCCGAGGACAACGGCCGCGCCTTCACCTGCTGCAAGCAGAACTACCACCTCGATCCCGTCTTCCAGACGCGCGACTTCAAACTCCTCAGCACCGCGTGGAGTCATCACCTGCTAAAGCGTCCCGAGAACGAACTCACCGGTGTCGGCTTCCTGTGGGGCGGCTACATGCGCAGCCACGGCCAGTTCATGGACGGCGACGCCTCCTTCATTGTGCATCGCCCCGACCACTGGATCTTCGAAGGCACCGGCTTGAAACGCGGCGATCGCTTCGGCGGCAAGGACACCATCGTCGGCTACGAGTGCGACGGCTGCGAACTCGAATGGAAGAACGGCCTTCCCTTCGCCACTCACAAAGACGGCACGCCCAAGAGCTTCGAAGTCCTCGGCACCTGCCCCGTGCGCTGGCACCCCGACGACGTCGAGTGGTATGAGAAATGGGAGATCGGCCGCACCGGCGTCGCCTGCCTCGGCGCCTACACCAACAACGGCACCGTCTTCACCGCCGCCACCACCGACTGGGCCCATGGTCTTCAGGGAAATGACGTCACCGTCGTGCGCATCACGAAGAACGTGCTGGATAAACTCTCCAAATAGAATCATCCGATGAAATCGCTTCTTCTCTTATTGGTCGCCACGAGCGCACTCGCCGCAGATCGCCCCGCGGTCACGATTCCTCGCCAGACAAGCGGCGACACGGCAGTGCAGCCGAAGTGGGAGGAGGCATTGACGATCACCGTTGGCACAAAAGACGCAGACATCGTCGGCAATGACCAGCGGGCCATTCAGGCGGCGGTGGATCATGTGGCGCGACTCGGTGGCGGCACGGTGCGCATCAAAGAGGGAACGTATCGACTCCGAAACGCCGTCTATTTGCAAAGCGGCGTGAACCTCATCGGTGAGGGCGAGAAAACGCTGCTCATCAAGGAGCCGTCCACCACCACGCCGTTGAAGCTCGACAGTGACTGGTATGACCAGGAGATCACCCTGCACGATGCGAAGGGCTTTCGCGTGGGCGATGGCGTTTGCCTGCGGGCGAAGGATGCGAAGTCAGGGCGCCGGACGGTGATCAAACGTACGCTGGTGGCGCGCAGCGGAAACCGCTTCAAGCTCGACAAGCCTTTGCGTGAAAACCTGTGGCAGATGAACGACGCGACGTGTTCCACCCTCTTCCCGCTCCTCAGCGGCGAGTTTGTGAACGACCTGCGCATCGAGAACCTCGTGCTCGACGGCAACCGCGAGCACAACGCCGAGCTCGATGGCAACTACGCCGGCTGCATTTTCCTGCAGGACTGCAACCGCGTGCAGATTCGCGGCGTCACCGCCCGCAATAATCAAGGCGATGGCATCTCCTGGCAGATCTGCCACGACGTCGTGGTCGAAAATTGCATCAGCGAGAACAACAAGAACCTTGGCCTGCATCCTGGCAGCGGCTCGCAACGTCCCATCATCCGCAACAACACCCTGCGCGGCAACGACATCGGCATCTTCTTCTGCTGGGGCGTCAAATACGGCCTCGCCGAGCATAACACGATTGAAGGCAACCGCCTCGGCATCTCCATCGGCCATCGCGACACCGACAACCTCATCACCGGCAACATCATCCGCGACAGTAAGCTCAACGGCGTCCTCTTCCGCCCCGAACGCGGCCCCGACTTCGCCGGTCATCGCAACCGAATTGAGAAGAACACCTTTATCGACAATGCGCCTGAAGGCGGCGCCGTCATCGACATCCAGGGCAGCACGGAGAATATCACCATCACCGACAATCAGTTCACCGAAACCCGCGGCGGCGCAAAGCGCGAACTCGTTAAGCAGGGCCCGGACACGAAGCAGATCGTCGTCGAGGGCAGCAAGACGAAAGGATTGTGATCAGGCCTTCTTTTCGGTGCCCAGCAGTTCCCGCGCCGCGCGGTTACCGCTTTCGACACCACCATTCATGAAGGCCGGTGATGCGGAGCTGGTGTGTTCGCCCGCAAAGACCATTCGGCCGTCGAGTTCGGGAGTCCTGGCCGCATCGTACACCCAGCAGTACTGTCCCACCAGCGGGCAGGAATAGCTGCCCTTCATCGTCTTCATGCTCGGCCAGTTGAGCATCGCCTTGTTGCCATCGTGCTTCGTCTTGAGGCCGGGAAAGATGGTGTCGAGTTCGGCAATGTACTTCTCAATGTTTTCCGGTCCGTATTGCGCACCGACGCTGCCGCCCATGAAGTTGGTGATGATGCCGCTCCCGCCGTTCTGTCCACGACTGGTCTCCCACACCGTCTGAAAGCTCTTGTCGGCATACACGCTGCCGTTGCAAAAACCGGTGCGACCTCCCATGGGCGTGCGCCACAGCCGTTCGGAAAAGCCGTACATGACCTTGATGTTGGTGCCATAGCCCATCTCCTGAATGGCGCGCTGCTTTTCCGCTCCCAGCTTGAGCTCCTTCACGCCTTCGATACCGCGCAGAATCGTGAACGGCAGCGCCATGACGACATGGTCGTAGGAAGGCGTGAGCAGTTTCGATCCGGCGACAAAGCTGAGCTTGATCTTCTCGCCCTCGTCCTCAATGCGCACCAGCCTGTGGCCGCTGTTGAGTTTCACCCCGCCCTGAATGGCCCGATGCACAGCCGTGGGCAGCGTGTCGTTGCCACCGCGGACGCGAAAGGCCTCGTCGCTTTCGCCGAAGATCTCGAAGCCGTTGCTGGTGTCCGGATTGATGAAGTCGATGAGATTGAGTGCCGACTGCTTCTCTGCGTCGAGCCCATACTCCGGCACGTAGGCCACCTCGAGCATCTGCACGATCCAGCGTTCCGCGCCCGCGCCGATCTGCTTGAAGTAGTCCTTGAGGCTGACGTTGTCGAATTGCCTCGCCTTGTTCGTGAACTCCTCCTTGTCGTCATAGAGGCCGTCAGCATCCCTCGCGATCTGCTTCGCCAGCGGTGCAAACGCGGCCACGACATCTTCATCCGTGTAAAACTTCCCGCCAAAGTGGAAGAACTCCACCCCCGCATCGCCGTCCAGGAGATTTTGGATTTCCACTCCCAGCTCCTTCGCCAACTCGATGAGGTCTGTGTGGTTCGAGTCCACCAGTTCGCCGCCGAGCTCGACGAACATGCCGTCCTTGTTGAAGTCGCGTTTCGTCCACATGCGTCCACCGAAGCGTTCGAGCTGCTCGTAGAGATGCACCTCCACACCGGCCTGCATGAGACGGTAGGCTGCAGTGAGTCCGGAAATGCCGCCGCCGACCACGGCGACAGGTCCTTCGATTTTCTTCGTGGAAACCCCTTCCTTTTTCTCAGCATCCTGGGCCTGCAACCCAAACGCAGCCGCTGCTCCGGCGGCGGTGCTGAGACGAAGAAAGTCACGCCGGGTGTGGTACGGCATGGAGGCCTCGCGCATCGCGCGCATGACCTGGCGAAAAAGAGGAGTGCGTCCTGGATTCATGGCGGTGAAGGATGATGGAGTTGGGGATAATCGAAGGCCTCACGCGGGTCACTCGTCGTTCGTCGGTCCGATGCCGATGAGCCACAGTTTGATGAAGTTCATCACCTGCTGCTTGGTGAGCTGGTTCGCATCGAGCTGATAGATGATCTTGCTGGCGGTCACCGAGTTCTCGCCCGCCGCTTTCGCCATGGTGTCCACGTAGGTCACCGTGCCGGTGAGTGAAGGCACGCTGTTGTCCATGGCGAAGAACGCCTCCTCGTCGCTGGCGATCTTGAATGCATCAGCCTCGGTTCTGGCTGGTTGGGTCGTGTCCTCGTTCCAGCGCAGGTTGAACTCATACCGTCCTTTGCCATTCGTGGAGCGGTCCGGATCTTCCACCCACTTGATCGAACCGGTCACCACGTCGTCGTAATCCCGGCCGTTGAGCGTGTAATGAAAGCGCAGACCGTTGGTCAGCCAGTTCCCGGTCTCATAGTCAAAGTCGAGGTTTCCGTTCACCGTGCACTTCGGATAGCTTTGCGCCGGGCCCATCGCGAGCGTCACGTTTTCGAAGCGCATGGGGTCCACGTTGTTCACCTGAATCTTGACCTCCTTGCCCTGCAGTCTGCGCACATAGGACATCACGCCGTCCGTCTTCTTTCCCTTGCCGTAAAGGCGACCGCCAAAATCGTCGGTGAACGCGGGCACCTTGCCGATGGCGTCCACGCGAATGCGTTGCGGACTGTCGCCGGTGCCCGCCAGTTCATGCACGCCTTGTGCATCGATCGGCACGGTGCCCACCCACTTGCCCACGGTCTTTCGCTGCGTCATGTCCACCGGGTTGATCACCGCCAGATCGAGGGAGTAAAAGAGCTGCCCCGGCTGGTCCACGGTGCCGAGAATTTTTTTCGTTATCAGCGACTGGCGTTCAACACGTCCCTTGAACTCGGTGGTCTTGCCCACATTGATCGCGATCTCATACACGTCCTTGGCACCCTTCTCCGGCCTGCCGTCATCGGTGAGCCGCGTTCGGGAATCGAACGTGATGTCCACCGTTCCGGAAACCATGCCCGGCTGAGTGACCTTTTCCAACTCCTCGCTCCGCGCCGCAACCAGCAAGAGCATCCACAACGAAAGAAAGCCGGACGTTTTCATGATCGTGATGTGATTAAAACCCACCGAACGTGTCGAGGCGGAGTCTAGGACCGCAGCCGCAAATCGCAAGCTGCACAAAAATCGACTCGGACAAAAAGACGTTTCCAGCACCGTCGGCACAGACGTAGGCGCCAACACAGGGCAAACGAGCCGCGAAGGAATTGGGATTGTCACTTCGCGACGTTCGTGATGAACTTCGCCCGCTCGCACCGTTGGTGTGCGGTCGCTTTCCAACCATGAAACACACGCTGCTCCTCGCTTTCCTCGCCGCCATCGTTGCTCAGGCCGAAGACATCCGTCTTCAACCGCCGAAGGACCTGAACGGCTACTTTCCCTTCAATCCGCCTTCGTCATTGAGCGAATGGGATGTGCGTCGTGAGCAGGTGCGTCGTCAGATCCTCGTCGCGGAAGGTTTGTGGCCGATGCCGACGAAGACGCCGCTGAATCCGGTCATTCATGGCAAGGTTGAAGGCGACGGATTCACCGTGGAGCGTGTGTACTTCGAGAGCGCTCCCGGATTCTACGTCACCGGCAGCCTGTGGAAGCCAAAGGAGATCAAAGGCAAGGTGCCGGGCATCATGTTCGCCCATGGTCACTGGCAGGATGCGCGACTTTCGCTGGGCACGGAGGACAAGGTGCGAGCAGAAATCGCCGCGGGTGGTGAACGTTTCGAGCGCGGCGGGAAGAGCATCTTCCAGTCGCTCTGCGTGCAACTCGCACGCATGGGCTGCATCGTGTGGCAGTGGGACATGCTGAGTGATTCAGACTCGATCCAGTTTTCGCGCGAGATCGTGCACACGTTCAAGAAACAGCGCCCCGAGATGAACACGACGGAGAACTGGGGTCTCTACAGTCCGCAGGCGGAGTCGCATCTGCAATCGATCATGGGTCTGCAAACATTGAATGCTGTGCGCGGTCTCGACTTCCTGCTTTCGCTGCCCGAGGTCGATCCTGAGCGCACTGCCATCACGGGCGCGAGCGGCGGCGGCACGCAGACGATGCTGCTCGCGGCCATCGACGACCGCATGAAGCTCTCCTTCCCCTGCGTGATGGTCAGCACCGCGATGCAAGGCGGCTGCACGTGTGAAAACGCATCGCTGCTGCGCATCGGCACCGGCAATGTCGAGTTCGCAGGTCTCTTCGCGCCGAAGCCGCAGGGCATGAACACTGCGAACGACTGGACGAAGGAAATGGCGACGAAAGGCTTCCCCGATTTGCAGAAGCTCTACACGACCTTTGGCAAGAAGGACAACGTGCTGCTCGTGCGCGGCGAGCATTTCCCGCACAACTACAACGCGGTCACCCGCAGCGCCTTCTACACCTTCGTGAACAAGCATTTCAAACTCGGCTTCCCATCGCCGGTGATCGAGAAGGACTACGAACCGCTCACAAGAGACCAGCTGACCGTGTGGGATGACAAGCACCCTGCACCGAAAGCGGGCGATCCCGAATTCGAACGCAAGCTGCTTAAGTGGTTCACCGAAGACGCGGAG
>NZ_JAGRPF010000035.1 GCF_020439865.1 Prosthecobacter sp. | reverse complement strand
GGACTACCGGCGGTTGTTGCGTGTGTTCATCGCCCGCATGCCGCGTTTGTTTCTCGGCACGCTCGACAGTTTCTTCTCGTCCGTATTGCGCAGTTTCCCGGCCGAATTCGGGCTCGCGGGCGACTTTGAAATCTTGAACGAGCATCTGAGCGGGGTGGAGCGCGAGCGTGTGTATCGGCTCGTCTTTCAGCGCACGCTGCCCGGCTTGAAATCGCGTGGCGAGAGCCTCGCTGCGCAGCAGGAGTTTCTCGAGGCGTTTCGTCGCGCCACCTTCGGCAAGGAGGAGTCACGCATTCGCGACGTGCTCGACCAGTTCATCGAAAATCAGCACGAAGTCCTGCTGCATGCCGCCAGTGGTGAACTGTGGGGCAATGCGCGTGCGGTCTGGCCGCAAGGCTGTCACTGGCTCGACACCAAGGTGGACTTGAAGGCGGAAACCGGGCGCCTGATGCAACGTCTGGAGGCCGAGGACGCGCATGACAAAGCATGGGAGTTCTGGACTCAGTTCAGCGACGAACTCGGCGACTATCATCCCGGCGGCAAGCTCACGAACCGGATCGAGTTTTTCGTCAAGAAGGCCCTGGCACAGTGGGATGAGATCGAAGCGAAGAAGTGCACGCTGACAGTTAACAGGCAAAAGCAGACGCTTGAAGGCCGGACCTGCGATGCCTTCAAGGCGATCATCACGTTCATCGTCGGGAGCGAACTTCGTGTGAGGTTGGAACGCACGCACGGGGTGTGGGCTGTTTTGAACCAGTATGAACAGACCTGGGCCCGTCAGGTGCGGCGGCGGGGACGGCTGACGTTTCAGGACATGGAGCTGATTCTCGCCGGACATGAATTCGCCGCCGGACTGCCGAAGCCGATGCTTTCCCAAGTTCCGGGTGAACAGGAGAGGCTGCGCATCGACTACCGGCTCGATGCACGCTATGACCACTGGCTTCTCGACGAGTTTCAGGACACCAACCACATCCAGTGGTCGGTGATTGAAAACCTCATCGACGAGGCCGTGCAGGACACCAGCGATGAACGCACGCTCTTCCAGGTCGGCGATGTGAAGCAGGCCATCTATGCCTGGCGCGGGGGTGACACGCGGTTGTTTGACGACATTTACCTGCGTTACAGCTCCGAAAGCGAAAAGCGCATCCAGAAGCGGCCGCTGAATGTGTCCTGGCGATCAGGGCACGATGTCATCGACATGGTGAACCGCGTGTTCGGTGACAGGACTGCGTTGAGTGAGCTGCAACTGCCTGTGGAAACCATCGATCGCTGGCCCTGGCAGCCGCATCAAGTCGCAGGCGTTAACGATACGATGGCTGGCCATGCGATGCTGTTGAATCCTCTTTCATCGAATCAGGAAAAGCCAGGTGACGAAGACATCTTCGCGCTCACGCTCGGAATTCTGGAGCATATCGCGCCGGTCAGTCGCGGGTTGAGCTGTGCCATCCTTGTTCAGAGCAACCGGAAGGGGCGTGAGCTTGTGGACTACATCCGCGCGCATTCGAAGTCGCGCATTCCAGTGATGTGCGAATCAGAAATCGCCATCGCCACGGACAACCCGCTCACTCTCGCACTGCTGAGCATCATCCAGGTGGCCGCACATCCCGGTGACACGATGGCGTGGGAACATTTGCAAATGACACCGTTCCGTGAGGTGCTGGTGGATCGAATGCCCGGCCATCTCGCCAGCGAGGTGCTGAGACAGATCTTTGACGAAGGGTTTGAGGCCGTGCTGCGCCACTGGCTGCTGGAACTCGAAAAGACCGGGATCGCCATCGATGCCTTCAGCCGGCGGCGTGCCGAGGATGTGGCGCTGGCCGCACGATTGTTTGATCAAGGCGGCAGCCGCGACGCCGACGAGTTTCTCGCCTATGCCAGGAGCTATACCGTGCGTGAGCCGGACACGCACAACGCGGTGCAGGTCATGACCGTTCACAAGTCAAAGGGGCTCACCTTTGACTGCGTCATCCTTCCCGATGTCGGTGGCACCAAGCTCACGGAGGTGCGTCGTGGCATCGGCGTGAAACGCGACCATGAGCGGCACGTGGAATGGGTGTTCGATCTGCCACCATCGAATCTCGTGCAGGCGGATGAAGTGCTCGCCGCCTACCGCGCCGAACGCGAAGCCGAGGCGGCTTACGAAGAGCTGTGCAAGTTTTACGTCGCTCTCACGCGGGCCAAACACGCGAACTACATCATCGCCGCGCCGCGCGGCAAAAACTCGACCTCGAACAACTTCATCAAACTGCTCGATCTCACGCTAGGCGGAGAGAAGTAACCCGCTGAACGTGAGTTTGGCGGCGTGAAGGCGGCGGTCGTCTACGAGTCGAGCACGCAATCCACCAACGCGCGCTGGTTTGACCGG
>NZ_JAGRPF010000238.1 GCF_020439865.1 Prosthecobacter sp. | reverse complement strand
TTGATGGAGAGCTTGTTGACCAGCACGCCCGACTCGTCGGCGAGATCGTAGGCGGGACGCGCTCCGTGTTCGATGATGGCTTGGACGGGCATGGCTTTGCTCAGGCGGCAGATGTCAATTCGGCGGACTGGGCGCTGAGGGTGAAGCGCGTGGTGTGCGTGCGGGTGCGCTCCTCGCGGTTGAGTTCGCTCTCGCTGCGGGTGATGCGCAGACGCCGGAGGTCCCAACCGGTGCGTTCTGCATCGGGAAGGCTGGCGATCCAGGCGAAGAGCGTGCCGACGTTGGCCAGGGCGGAGCGCAAGGCCGCGGTCCAGATGGCCTCGGTGAGGACCGGGGTTTCATCGGCGTGCGTGTGGAGAATCATGAACCCCGTTGCTTCGACGAGCTTCGGATGCGGGAACTCCAGAGTGTCGATGTGGCAGACGACGCAGGGGCGCTGGCGGCTGCTCATCTCAAGGCCCAGACCGATGCTCAGCACGGTGGGAAGTCCGCCGGTTTGCTGGACGTGGGTGAGGTAGTCGGTAATGAGTTTTGCGAGGCGGTATTCGAGCGAGGGTTGTGCTTCCATGGCCTACTTGCGTTGTCGAAACGCACGTTCCGCCATCGCCTTGAGCTTTTCGGCCATGGCGTGTTGCAATCGCACACGGGCGCGACGTTCTGCTGAACGCAGGTTGCCGGAATCGCAGGCAGTGGTGGCATAGCTGACCTGGTTGATCAGTTCGATGTGACTGCCCTTCTGGCCGCGCTTCACCACGGCATCGCCCTGCGAGTTCTTGTGCGCACCGGTGTTGGCCCAGCGCGGGATCCCACGCACTGTGCCCCCGATTTTCTTGGCGGCGGCAATCCAGCCTGCCTTGACCGCACCGATCTGCTTTTGAACCTTCGTGATGTAGCGGTCCAGTGCCTCGCCCTTGGAAATGATGGCCACCGTTTTGGCGTCGTCGGGCACGCGGTCGTAGCGCGCCGTTCGTGCCTTGCGGTGAAGATCCGGACGGATGGCTCCGATGGAGATGCCCGCCTTGGCGCAGAGCTTACGCAGCAGTCTGCGGGCCTTCTCGGGTTCTCCGTGGTTGGTTGCGTGCCAGTATTGGCGGGCCATGTCAGGATCGGCGGCCTCCAGTTGCCTGAACGCGCCACCGAGGTTGTCGGCACGCTTGAAGATGCGCTTGATGTCGGCGGCGATGCGCGCGGCCAGGCGTTTGTAGGGCTTGTCGGTGAGGCCGAAGGGAAGTGTCACCCTTGCGCATTCCACGGCCAGCGTGCGCACTTCCTGGATGAGCAGCTTGTCCATCGGTCGCTGCGTCTCTTTGGGGAAGAGGGCGATCTTCTTTTTGATCGGGTCCAAGCCCGTGACTTTGCCCCTCACACGCATGATTCAGGGATCGACCGGTCCGAGTTCGAGGGTCACGATCGCATGGGGTGGACGGTTCATCACGGCCTTGATGCGGTAGTCCTTCTGATCCCAGTGGACGATCTGGCCGCTGCGCGGGAGTTCGGGAAGAGCGGAACGCAGCACCTTGGCGGTGAAGCGGATGTCATCGACTTCACCGCCGATCACGAGTTCGCTGGACAGCATCGGTTCGGAGATCAGCGCTGACAGCGACTGCCCTTGATACAAGATGATCTTGCCAAACTCCCGGAGGATTTCAGAAAAGTCGGCGGCGATTTCTTCGTGGATGGACATGTGCTGGGTCGGGTGTCAAGGCATCGAGCACCATGAAGACGTGAGGTCTTGCTTTTCCTCGGGCAGATTCAGATGCAGGTGTGCGCATGGATCCCATTTTTACACTTCAATGGTCGGAGTTTGTTCTCGCTGAACGTCTGCAGGAAGATTTGCCCAAGAAGCATGGCTACTCGGTATGGATCCCGCTTTCCCGGCAAGAGAAGGGTGTCGATCTTGCGATCTTGAGGCGTCGTCGCGACGGCACGACGAAAACCGTGACGTTGCAGGTCAAAGCGTCTCGTACCTACAGGACTTCGGAACCCAAACGAGAGGCGACCCAACGCCACGCGTTTCACACATGGTTCAACCGATTCGAAGTGCCTGATGAGGCAGACTTTATCCTGCTCTTCGGTCAGTATGCACCCGACGTCGCACGAACGCGCAACGTTGGTCCGCATTGGTACAAGGACATGACTCTCTTGTTTACCAATCATGAGATGAAGGAATTGATATCCAACTGCCGCACTGTAGGGGGCAAGGAGGACCGGATGTTCGCTTTTGGATTCGATGATGATTCCAAGATTGTCCAAGTGCGGGGTGACGCAGGTCGGGGACAACGGGATTTCACCCCCTACCTTTTGAGCAATCGGCTGGATCTGCTTCGCAACGCGCTTGATGCTTAATGAAACAGCCCTCCCCGCATGAAGCGAAGGAGGGCTGCACCCGAACCCGAGGCCTGCGCCCCAGGAAATCAGAACACCAGCGCGATGGTGAGCTTGTGAGCCGTGAGATCGCCCGCCGCCGCTTCGGTTGCCACGGTGGCGCGCAGGTGACGACGAGCGCTGGAAGGCAGTCGCACACGACGTGTGGCTGCCGCCGAACCATTGCCGCCGGTGCCCGTGACGGCGAACTCGGCAAGCTCGGGAATGGCAGCGAACGACGTGCCATCCTCGGAATCCTCCAGCGTGGCTGTGACCGACTTGCCATCGGCAAGATCGACGAGATCGGGCAGCGCCAACTCAACCTCGAAATTGTGTTCGTTGGGTGGCGTCTGGCTGAGGTCGATGGGAGCGGTCGATGCCGAAGCACCTGCGGCGGCAAGTGCGACGGACTGAGTCAGTTGGGCGTCTTTGAGCGAGTGCATGGTGATGGATCAGGGTGATGAAGGTTGGATCACGCCTCGTCGTTGGCGATGGAGGCGGTGCGGATGATCGGGATGCCCTCCCATTCGGTAGGCAGCGGCGCGGGCGTGCCGTTGGTCGTGGTGGCCGTGCGGCTGTTGCGCAACTGCTCACGGGAGCGCCCGTTCATGAAGATGTGGGTGGGCTCCATGCCGAACTCCGTGAACTTCTCGTAGGCCGAGTAAAGGATGGAGTCGTTGAGCATCTTTTTGCCCGCGCCGGTTTCCTCGACGTTCTTGATGCGCACGGCGCAGTTCTTGTTGGCCAGGCGCATGCCGATGCGGCCGGTCATCCAGTTGGTGTAGGCCTTGTAGGGGTTGCCACTGGCGTCATAGACCGTCTCCAGATCCCACACGTCCTGCAGACGAATGGTCTGGTTGTTGCCGAAGAGGAACTCGACGCACTCGCGGCCCAGACGCAGGAACCACACGGAGGTTTTGGAAGCCTCGCCACCGGCATCAACAACATGAGCGGCATCCGCCTTGGCCTGCGCAAGCAAGCCGGGGAAGCCCTTGCTGTCGTTGCCCGTGCCGTAGTAGAACTGCGAGCCGATGTATTGCATGGAGGCTTCCATCACACCTGAGGCATGGTTTTCGAGCAGGCGGCCACGGTCGCGGGCACCATCGACGATTTGCGCATCCACGGCGATCTGGTGATCGAGGATGTGGGTCTGGAAGGTGCGCGTCTCGTAGCTGGACTTGCTGCGAGCAACGCCCTCGTTGGCGTTGCGGAAACGAACGGAGGGCAGGCCGGTGCGCACGGAAAGTTCCATCGTGGTGCCGAGGATGGTGTCCGCGGGAACCACGGCGAGTTCAGGAGCCAGTTTGACGGCTTCCTCAATGAGCGGGTAGCCGATTCCGGCGTCCAGCTTGGCGATGTCGAGAAGAGTGGGGACCATGGGGATGCAGAAGAGTGAGAGGTTTTGGAAAAGGGATCAGGCCTTGGTGAACTGGCGGTTCCACTGCTCGGCGGCGGTGGTGGGTTTGGTGTCGCCCGCAGGAGTGATCTTGGCCGGCACCTGAGTGCCCATTTCAGCGGCGATCTGGGCGGCCTTGATGGCGGCACGCTTGTCGAGGTCCTGCTCGCGGGCGGTGAGGTCTCGCACCTGCGCTTCGAGTTCGCCGCTTCGCTTGGTGAAGCGTTCCACATCGGCCTGAGCAGCGACGAGCTGGCCCTTGAGCGTGTCACGCTCGGTGCAGGCCTGCTGTAGGAGAGTTTGATGCTCCTGCTCCTTGGAGAGGAGTGTGGTCTTGAAGGTTTCGACCTGGGTGGAGGCTTCGGCCATCAAGCCCTCGCGGGCCTTGGCATCGGCTTCCAGTGTTTGAATGCGCGCGAGCGCCTCACTGAGTTGTTCTTCGACGGTTTTCATCGGGGTGGATGCCTGGGATCGCGTGTCAACTCGGGCTGCGTTCATCGAGCGCAGCCGGCTGATCACCTCGTCACGACTCCGGACCATGCCGGCCAGGTTGAGGCGCTGGGCGTTGCGGGCGCTGAAGCTCTGGCCTTCCATCGCGCTGTCCGGAATCTTCCGTCCACGCGCGAGCACAGCGGCCTTGAAGTCGGCGGCGATTTCCTCGATGTCGGATTGAATGAGCGCACGCTGATCCTCGGTAAGCGGCACACCCGGTGTGGCCATTCCTTTGAACTTCCCAGCGGCAAACACCTCCACCTTCAGGCCTTCGCTGCGGAACTTCTCGGTGCTGTCGATGAAGGGCAGCATCACGCCGATGGAACCCACACGAGCGCTGGGCGTGGCATACACCGCATCGCACTGCGAGGCGATCCAGTAGGCCGCGCTGCACATCTGTCCGGCGCTGAACGCGTAGGTGGTCTTGAGCTTGGCAGCGTCGGCCACGGCCTGCGCCAGTTCGGGCGTGCCGTTGACCGTGCCGCCGGGCGAATCGATGTCGAGAAGGATGGACTGCACATCATCGCGCTGAACCGCCTCTTGAAGGGCCTCAGCCACCTCGTTCATGTCGGTGGCGCCGAAGAGCAGCGAGGAGATCAGGTCCGGCTGGCGCATGAGCGGCCCATGCAGGTCGATGATGCCGATGCCATCGGTCACTGAGAGCAAGGCGTTGCGTGATGCGTCCGGCAGTTGAATGCGGGCGTCAAAGAAGGCGACAGCCTGGGCCACCATGCCTTGCATGGCATCAGTGGTGATGAGCCACGGTTTGCGGGAGAGAAGGGAATCGAGCGCGGTCACTCTCCGGTGGGAGTGTCAACGACGGGCGGTGCAATCAAGGTGCCGCCACTCGGCTTCCACAGCATTTCCAGCGGCACGCCGTACTTCGCGGCCGTTTCGAGAATCATCTTCGCATCACGGGCACGACGCTCCAGTTCCTCGCCGAAATCAGCGCCGAGCTCTTCGTAGTGATCACTGATGGTCTTGAGGCCCATCTCCACATCAGATCGGTTCTGCTGCGCTTCGCGGCCCGCATCGACGGTGATCCGGCGGGGTGTCACACAACTGATCTTCCACCATCCCTGGACGGCAGGTAGTTCGCCACGATCAATGGCATCGCCGATCACGTAGAACCACACGGGTTTGATGAAGCGCTGGATGAGGATCATCTGCCGATACGAAAAACGGCGGTCCGCCTTGGCCACCACGAGGCGCACCCCGGCTCCGCCGACCTTCGACGAATCCGCCGCGAACTCATATGGCAGCACTCCGAGCGCAGCATCCCGGCGCAAGTGCTCCAGGAATCCGGTAAACGTGGGAGACGGGCGCTTGGGCTCGAACGAGTCGAGTGACTCGTTGGTCTTGAGTGCCACGAGTTTGCCGCCGGTGATGCGTTGCAGGCTTGTGGGATCGGTGGATTCAGATTGAGCTGCCTCCTGTCCCTCGATCGCGAAGTCTGAATCATCATTCAAGTCGCCCGTCTCTGTTTTGAGCACGCGGGTGACGTCGCAGTTGTCCTTCACGGCATGCTTCTCGAGGGCGAGCAGTTCCATCTCGTCGAGGATGTGGTTGATGGAATGCTGAATGGTCGGGGCGTTGCGTACGCTGGTGGCGTTCTCGGGTTCGAACACATGCAGCACGCTTTGCGCGGGGAGTTCGCGTGAAGACTGATCCTCCAGCACGCGGTAGGACACTGGTGCGCCCCAGGCATCCAGGGTGATGCCATGGAACGATTGCATGGCGGTGTTGCCCTCACCGATGCGGTGCGACTCGATCAATTGCAGCGCGGCGATGCCGAGGCGGCTGCGCGTGAGATGGATGAAGTATTCGCCGTCCACGTCCATGCCCCGGCAAAGGAGCGACTGCACTTCCTCGAAGCTGAACCGCCCGGTGATTTCGCAGCG
>NZ_JAGRPF010000237.1 GCF_020439865.1 Prosthecobacter sp. | reverse complement strand
TGCTGAGGCGGTTCTTGAGGCCCCAGTCATACTGGTGGCAGCCCTTGAGGAAGAAGCCGGGGGCCTCCTGGGGGACGTGGGTGAAGAATTCCTTTTCCTTCTTGTCTGCTGCGCTGATTTGAATGTCGGCCATGATGGATGTGTGGGTTGGATGAACCTGCTTTCTTATGCATTCCCGGCTTGCCGTCCATGCACGGACCCGCCAGACTTGTGTCGGATTTTGCAATGGCCACGGAATCGAAGAACAGCATCCTCAGCCTCGTGCCCGCTGGTTCCGCGCATCGCGTGCAGGGCCATCGCACCGTGGCGCTGCCCGGCGTGACGGTGGACATTCTGACCACGCGCAAGATCGAACTCCAGCAGTGGGAGCTGCGGCGGCTGAACGATCCCTACTGGCGCCTCTACTGGCCGGTCAGCGAGGGCGGCGTGGTGGAGATCGACGGCGAGAAGACATCGCTCAAACCCGGCCACGTGTATCTGATTCCGCCACACACGACCTTCAGCACGACAACGAGCCGCCCCTTCAGCAAATGGTACGCGCATTTCAATCTCGGCCCTGTGGCGGACCGCGCCGCGCCGGGAATCCACCGTTTTCCCGCCAGCGCACACATGCGCAGCCTGCTCGCGGGCCTGATCAAGCAGAGCAAACGCCAGGCGGATGTGCGCTTTCCATGGCTTTCCATCCAGCTCGTCGTTGAGGCGGTGCGATGCCTGCCTGACGGTGTGTGGGAAAAGCAACGGCTCGACGCGCGTGTGCTGCGTGCGATGGAGTTCATGCACCAGCATCTTGGGCTCAAGCTGACGGCGGAACAGGTCGCGCGGCATGCCGGACTGAGCGTGCGAAATCTGAACCATCTCTTCCAGCAGGAGCTGCAGCAGCCGCCGATGCGCGTGCTGCTAGACTACCGGCTCGACGAGGCCTGCCGTCAGCTGCGCCACACGGAGGACAGCATCGAGACCATCGCTGAGCAGTGCGGTCTGGTGAACCGGCACTACTTCAGCCGCATGCTGCGCCAGTATCGGAATACCTCACCGGCGGCGTATCGCGAAGAGAGCTGGAGCTGATCACGGCAACTGCGGCTTCACCGGCGTGGTCGTACCCTTCTCGACCGGATAAACCGCGTGCTGTGCTTCGAGTCCGGCGATCAGCCCCTGCATGAGGCGCTTCAATTCGGCGGGGTTCGTCGTGGCGAGGTTTTTCTGCTCAAAGGGATCGTCCTTGAGGTTGTAGAGCTGGTAGTGGCTGCCTTCGGACACCTCGGTGGGGAAGTAGTGGTAGATCACCTTCCAGTCGCCATCGCGGAAGACGGTGAAGTAGTTCGTGCGATGCGGTGAGTGCGGATAGTGCATCAGGAATTTCTCATCGCGGCTGTTGTCGGCCTTGCCGGTGAGCAGGGTGTCGAGGCGTTTGCCGTCGAGGGCGTGACTCGCTGGTGCTTTGACATCGACGAGGTTGAGGATCGTCGGAAACATGTCATACACGGCCGCCTGCTGGCTCTGGATCGCGTTTACAGCGATGGGCAGCTTCTTCTGATTCGGATTGGCGGGATCCGCCTTGGCCCAAGCCGCGATGAACGGCACGCGCATGCCGCCTTCGTAGTGCGATCCTTTTTTGCCGCGCAACGGCGCCGCGCAGGCCACGGCGTGTTCGTTGCCGAGCGGCGCATCGCTGCCGTTGTCGCCAAGGAACAGGACGAGCGTGTTGTCCGCGACGCCGAGAGCATCGAGATGGTCGAGCATGTCGCCGAGCGACTTGTCCATGCCTTCGATCAGCGTGGCAAAGGCCTGCGCTTGCTGGGGCTTGTCGCTGTTCTTGTAATGATCAGCGAAACGCGGATCCGAATCGAAGGGCGCATGAACGGCGTAGTGGGCAAAGTAGAGGTAGAAGGGTTTGCCGGCCTTTACGGCCTCATCCACGCGCGCCTTGGCCTCGATCGTGAGCGCTTCGCTGAGGAACGTGTCGGTGCCGTGATATTTCTCCAGGCCCGGCACGGCCGCCTTCGCGCGCTTGGGATTCTTCCCGCCGTAGTCCTGCATGCCGTAGTAGCTGCCGGGCGCGCCGATGGAGGCGCCGGCGACGTTGATGTCGAAGCCGAGATTCGCCGGATTCGCGCCGTCAAATGCACGAGGACCGAAGTGGCCCTTGCCAACGTGGATCGTGCGATAGCCCGCACCTTCGAGAAGACCCGGGAGCGTGACATCGCCTTTGTGGAGGCCCTTCCAGTTCCAGTCCGGCGGTCCCTGCGGGCCGGCGTTGTCGTTATCGGGATTGATCCAGTTCGTGGTGCGATGACGAGCGGCGTTCTGGCCGGTCATGATGCTGATGCGCGTGGGCGAGCACACGCTCATGGCGCAGAAGTTGTTGAAGCGGATGCCCTTCGCCGCGAGGCGCTCCATGTTCGGTGTGCGATACCAGTCATTGAGCGGATAGCGCTTCGGTTTGCCAGACGCATCGGTCAAAAACGGCAGCGAGGTGTCCATCACTCCCATGTCATCGACGAGCATGATGAGAATGTTTGGCTGCGAAGCGGCGAAGAGCGACGAGCTCAGGGCAAGAAGAAGTGCAAGGAAGGTGGATCTCATGGCGGATTGTTTTTAACGAGGCGCAGGGGCGAATCATTCCGCTTTTGCGCCTTGAGGCGACGCGAGCACCGAAACCGAAGTGTCCTGCGGAGCGATGCGCAGCACTTTGGCAGAAGCGGCATCGCCAAACAGATTCTGCTTGAGCATGGCGAGCACGTAGCGTTCGTAGATCGCACGTCGTCCGGCGTCCGTTCGTCCGCAGAGCACGTTCGCGAGCGGGCTGGATGGATTTTCGGAATCGCAGTGCGTGGAATGGTGAATGCGCAGGGCCGTCAGCGGTGCGGCGGGTTTCTCCAGCCACGAAAGCGCGTTGGCATGCTGGTTCCACAAGCCGGGTTCGGCGAGCAGCATGAGGCCGGGAGAGTGCATCGCGTGGATGGCGTCGAGGCCGCGATTGCCAAAGTCTGAAGGATCGAGGCCGATCCAGCAGCGCACGTTCCTGGCGCGCGACGCGGCGAGCACCGTGTCGTATCCACCCGCCGAGTGTCCCATGAGCGCCACATCGCCATTGGGCGACGGCTTGCTGATGCGTCCCGGCTCATGCGCGAGAGCGATCAACTCGTCAATCGCATGCGAATTGCCGGTCTGGTTTGCAAAGAACGGCAGGTTCGGCACGACGGCGATCATGCCGTGCTGCGCGAGGAGAATCCCCCAGCCGGCCATGACACGACGATGGCGCGTGAAGCCGTGGGAGACGATGACGACGGGCGCTTTCTCGACGTTCTGCGGCAGGTAGAAGTCCACCGGCTTCTCTTTGCCCTGCAGCGTGAGCTTCTCGGTACGTTTGGTCACGTTCGCAGGCACCGGCAGATTCGGCACGCGGTTCGCACAGCCTGCGGCGATGAGCAGTGCCGTGATGACGAGCGCGGGATACCGCAGCCACCGAAGGAGTCGTTTCATTTGGGATCGCGAACGGTGCTGATCGCCTCCGAATAAACGTGCTCGCCGGTGCGGCCGTCGAAGTATTGGAAGATGATCTGCGGATTCGGGTAAGCCACCCAACGCGTGCCGCCGAGCTGCTGTGGCATGTTGAAGACATTGTTCACCTGCACGGTGCAGTAATAAGGATACATGCGCTGCGGGCGTTCGAGGTCCGGCAGGATGTAGCTCGACCAGCGAATGTCGCAGATGCGCGGGCCGGACTTGTAGAGGCCGGTGGCGGGGCGGTCGCCTTCGTCGTTCTTGGGAACATGATTGACGGAGTTCAGCGGGCCGGAGGCGAACTCCCACACGCGGTCGGTGATCTTGATGGCGAAGCTGTTGTGCAAGTCGGCGGTGAAGATGCACACGGGCTTCTTCAAGGCGTCAAAGGCGTCGATCAGCTCCTCGCGCTCGGCCAGCATCGAGGTCCACGCCTCGTCCTTGCCTTCGGTGAATTCATGGCCGCCGGCGCCGTTGTGCGAGATCATGAAATTGACCGACGACACAACGAAAAAGAAGTCGGACTTGCTGGCGCGCATCGAATCGAGCAGCCACTTTTTCTGTCCTTCACCCAGCAGCGTGAGCCCTTTCTTGCCGGGGTTTTTCGGATCGTGCATCTGACGGTTGGTTTTGCAGTCGAGAATGAAGTAGTCGCAGTTCGCCACGGTGAACTTCCCATACGATTGACGGCCGATGGAATACGAACCCGTGCTGTCCGCGTAGGCCGCAGGCGTGATGCGCAGACGATGCGCGTCGAGCACTTCGGCGATGCCGAACACACCGGCGTTCGGATTACCTGGCGGTTCGTTGTCGAGGCGGATGTCGTCTTCGCCAGAAGTGATCTTGCCCCAGTGCACGTGCAGATTCGCCGCCTGCTTCAGGTCGATCTTGGTGAAGTCGGCGCTCTCATCCACGAGGATGTCGCTGCCCTTCTTCAGCGTCGCCTTGCCAAAGTGAATGTCCTGCGTGGTCTCATACGGGTTCGCCCATCCGGCGTAGTCCTCCCACGCGCGGATGCCGATGTCGCGAAATACGGCGCGGCGCTCGCGAAAGCCGGTCGTGCCGCAGCCGCGCAGATCGTTGACGAGTTCGTGGTCGTCGAAGGTGAACACGGTGGGCATGTTGCGCTGATACGTCGCCATGTTCAGGCCGCGCGAGAGGTAGGTTTTGTAGTTCTCCCACACACCGACGACATTCGGCGCGAGATCGAGAATCTTCGGCGTCTGCTCGGGCTTCAAGCCGACCTCCATGAGCCAGTCGGACACCGGCATGGAGCGATGCTCCTCATAAATGAAGTCGCCGTTCATGATCGAGAACAGCGACTTGCCATGCAGCTCGCGCATCATCGTCCCATGCGCCGGCAGGCTCGGACCGATGCCGTTCTTCGGATTCTGGTTCGCACAGGAGCCGAACTGGAAGCGGAAGTTGAAGAGACCCTTCGGATTGTAGGTCGCCTCACGGTGTTCCTCGATGCCAGGCAACGTGAGAAAGCTGCCCGCCGGTCCGCTGGGCACCTTGCCGATGTAGATTTGGTAATGATACATCGTGCCCGGCTTCAATCCCGTGAGCGTGGTCGACCCCGTGTGATCATGCTCCGCAGTCGTCCGCACCGGCGCCGAGGCTTGATCGAGCTGCGCCTCCGTCGTGCCGTAATGCACCGTGAACTCACTCGCCTTGTGTGTTCTGGCCCACACTCGCACGCTGTTCTCCGTCACCAGTCCGAGCATCGGCCCGTGGGTGACGTGGTTCGTGCTGTATTCCTCCAGCGGAACCTGGGCGGAAGTGAAAGCGGCGGTCGCGGCGAAGGCGAAAAGGAAAAGCGCGGTCGGGTAAGTCATGCAGAAACCCAAACGACGCGCCTCCGCATCCTTTCTCACCGACTTCCCGACAAACGGTTTCAACAGATCGACTCATCCGCGACAACTGCGCTTGATTCATCGCCTTCTTGGTCAAACGCTCTCCTCCATGAAACGCCTCACCTCCTTCTTCCTCGCGTTGTATGCCGCAGCGGCGCTCGTCACTCACGCCGCCGAACCTCAGCGCGTGGACGTCTGCGTTTACGGTGCCACACCTTCGGGCATCGTCGCTGCAGTTACGGCGAAGCAGGAGGGCTGCTCGGTGCTCATCGTGGAGCCGAGCCGTTGGGTGGGCGGCATTCTCGGCGCGGGGATCAAGCCGATGCAGGATTGCGCGGAACCGGTGGCGGTCGGCGGATTGACGACCTCGCGCGTGTTCAAGATGGGCCGGCAGCCGGACGTGCTGCGCAAGGATTTTGCCGACTGGCTGGCGGAGGAGAAGATTCCCGTGATCTACGAGCAGCGGGTGCAGCGTGTGGAGAAAGCGGGCACGAGCATCGCGAAACTAATTCTCGAGCTCGCGCCCCCTGACAAAAATGGCGTTCCTGCGCCGACGGCGAAGCACAAGGATGTTTCGACGATTGAGGCGAAGGTCTTCATCGATGCGAGCTACGAGGGGGATGTGATGGCGGCGGCGGGCGTGAAGTATGCGGTGGGGCGCGAGTCGGCGGATACGTATCAGGAGGAACTCGCGGGCGTGGGACCGACGACGAACTGGACGCCGATCGATCCGTATGTTGTGCCCGGCGATCCGAAGAGCGGATTGCTGCCGTGGGTGGAGGCGGATCACGGTTTGCCGAAGGGCGCGGCGGATGATTACACGCAGGCCTACAACTTCCGTTACTACGTCACGCGTGATCCGGAGATGCGCGTGCCGTTTGAAAAGCCCGCGGAATACAGCGCAAAGGATTTCGAACTCGTCGGCCGCTATGTCGAGTATCTCGTCAGCACGATCCCAGGCGACGAAGCCAAACTGATGAAGCGCCTGCGTGACATCTTTCCCGGCTGGATGAACAGCGGCGAATACAATTACAAGCGCGACTCCTTGATCACGATGGCGCCGCTGGGCGTGAGCCGCTTTTATCAGGACGGCACGTGGGAGGCGCGATCGAAGGTGTGGCGTCAGCACATGGATTACCTCAGCGGCCTGCATGAGTTTCTCAGCACCGATGCGCGCGTGCCTGAGGCGTTTCGCAAGGAGACCGCAGAACTCGGTCGCGACAAGACGATGCACGCCGACACCGACGGCTGGCCGAATCAGCTCTATGTGCGCATCACGCGCCGCATGAAGGGGCCCTACATCCTCACGCTCGCCGATGTGTGGAATCAAACGAAAGCCGACGACGGCGTGGGTCTCGCGCTCTACGGCGTGGACATCTATCCCGTGCGTCGCTACGTCGTCGCGAACGAGAGCGGACAAACCGGCGTCGCCACGGAGGGAAACATGTTCGTCGGCGGCTCGCAGGGCACCGGGCATCCGTATCCTGTCTCGTATCGCGCACTCACACCGAAGCCGGATGAATGCACCAACCTCCTCGTGCCCGTGTGCTTCAGCGCCAGCTACATCGCCTACGCCTCCGCGCGCATGGAGCCGGTCTTCTGCGTGCTCGGCGAGTCTGCGGGCGTCGCGGCATCACAGGCGATCCGTTCCAACACCTCCGTGCAAAGCATCGACTTCAAGAAACTGCGCTCGCGTCTCCTCGAACGCGGCCAGATTCTCGAATGGACCGATGAACTCGCGGCGCAGGCAAAGCCGCGTCATAAAGGCGGCATCACCACCGGTGAATTTGCTTCGCAGCAGGCGTGGAACGATTCAAAGCCCGGCTGGGAGTGGTTGTTTCCTTTCATCGACACGGACAAGGACGGGAAGATCTCTCTCAAGGAACACGAGTCGTTTCAAGACTACAAGAAGCAGCATCCCGACTGGCAGAAGACGCTCAAGGCGCAGGTGAAGGAGTGAAGAAGGGGGTCGAGGGAGGAACTCATCCGCTCTGCACTAATCGTCCAAGCCACGGATCTTCCTGAATTGTATCTCCATGCTCGCCTGGTCGTCGTCCTCCACCTTGCGTAACCGTCTGAACCGTTCGTCGCCAATGAGATCAGCGAGGTGACTGTCCCAGAGATACTTTTTGCCTCGCTTTTCTTCGGAACTCGCTCGCGACGTTTCCACATTCGAAGCCTCTGGCCTCAATATCCACAACTCCTGCTCCCAATCCCGGTCCCAGATCATCTGCATGATCTTTTGCGAGGTTTGCGGGTCCAGTTGCCACGCATCAAACAAGGCGCGATATCCAGGTTCGCGTCTCGCCATCGTCGATTGAAGCTTTTTGCGCGCCTCCTCAGGCTCAGTGAGCTTCGCCATTCTAGATAGGAGTTCCGCCTCTTTTTTCTTCATTTCCTCTGGTGTCATCCTAGTTTTGGCGCTCTTGGCCGACACTTGCTGTTTGGCCTTCGCGACCTCGGTGACGTTGGAGATCTCTTTGCTGGTCGCTGCGGACGAATTTCCAACCTTCTGAGGCGCTTCGTTGTGCTGCCCGAAGTGGTACAGCAGAACCGTGAGAATGGATGCGGCAACGACAAGGGCGACAATAAGTCTCATACGCGTGGCCGTTGATTACCACGACGGCGAACGTAGAGCGATACCAAAATGGCCGGTTGTTCTGAAGAGTAGGGACGTCCGGTGCGCGATCACTTCCCGCCAAACGTCTCGCTCAACACCACCTGCTCCACCAGCGTGCGCAGGCCCTGCTTGTCCTTCGCGACAGCGGCGAGGATGGCATCGACCTGCGGACGGTCACCGCCTTCGATGCGGCGACCGCAGGCGTAGCTGAGCAGTTTTTCGGTGAGCATCTTCGCAAACTGATCCTGCCGGGCGAGGAGGATCTTTTTGAGACCGGTGACATCCTGGAATGATTTGCCGTCCGGCAGCTCGCCTGCCGCGTCGATTTTCGGGCCGAGCTTCTTGCCCTGAATGTAGTTCGTGCGCCACTGGCCGATGGGATCGAAGTTTTCGAGCGCGAAGCCGAGCGGATCGATCTTCTGATGGCATTCGAGGCAGCCGGCGTTCTCGCGATGTTTGGTCAAGATGTCACGGATCGACTTGGCGCCGCGCACGTCGGGATCGATCGGCGGCACATTGTCCGGTGGCGGCGGCGGCGGCGTGCCAAGGATGTTTTCCAGCAGCCAGATGCCGCGCACGACGGGCGAGGTCTCGATGCCGTTCGCGCTGACGGTCAAAACGCTGCCCTGTCCGAGCAATCCGCCGCGATGCGAGTCCGTGAGGCTCACTTTGCGAAACTCATGCGCGCTTTCAGGCGCGCTGATGCGACCGAGTTTGTAGAGGTCGGCAAGCGCCTGATTCACGAAGGTGTAATCGGCGTCGAGGAAGCGCGTGAGACTTTCGTTCTCGGTGATCAGATGACGCATGAAGAGCTGCGTCTCACGTTTCATCGCCGGTTTCAGGCCGTCGGCGTAGAATCGCGCGAAGGCATCGCGATCCGGCGGCATGTCGCCGAGGCTGCGCAGATTGAGCCATGAATCGAGAAAGCCTTCGATGAAGGCGTCTGAACGCGGGCTGGCGAGCAAACGACGCGTTTGCGCGAGTTTGACGTCGTGTTTCAACAACTCGCCGCTGTCGGCAAGTTTTCGCAATTCATCGTCCGGCATCGTGGACCAGAGGAAATACGAGAGCCGTGATGCGAAGGCATGCGCGCCGAGTTTCTCGTTCTTCGCTTCCGCTTTGGCGACGTAGAGAAACGCAGGCGAGCACAGCGCGGCTTTGAGTCCGTCTTTCATCGCATCAAACGGCGTGTGTCCTGCCTTGACGCGCGCATCGACGACACGCATGAGACGGTTCACCTCGTCTTCCGTGGCCGGACGACGATAGGCGCGATCCGCGAAGCGTTTCAGGATCTCGCGCGTGCGTTCAGGCGCGAAGGGCTTTTCGCCAAGCACGGCAAGCTGCGATGCGGGCGGCCAGTTTTGCACGATGGGGCCGCGAATCTCGATCTCGTGAATGCGGATGTGCGGCATGAAGCCATATTTGAGCACGACACGACGCGCCTCGAAGATGCCGAGGTCTTTGCGCTCCTCGGGCGGCCACTGATCTCTGTATTGGCGGGCGATCGTGCCGAAGGCGCGACGGCTGTTCGCCATGCCGTTCGGGAAGATGAAGCGCGGTGTTTGTCCGGCACTCAACGGCAAGGTCATCGTGTGCCACTCGGGTTCGCCGTCCTTTAGCGTGACCTCAGCGAGTTCGGGTTCAATCGGCTGCGGATGATGAAGTGGACCGGCGTTCACATCGCCCGGCACAATGCCGAGTCGAAACGGCTGCTCGGTGTCGCGCTTGAAGATCTGCTGCTCGTATGGATGCACGCGATTGATCGCCTGCGCTTTCACGCGGATCTCATACACGCCGTCCACCGGAACACCTTGTTTGAACTCGTGGATGTAGCCGTAGCCGCCTTCGTGGTTTTCCGTGTCCGGCACTTCGTAAACGCAGAGGTAGCGGTTGTTGTAAACGCGGCCGTGCGGGTAGGTGTGCTCCTGCTGCGGCCGGAAATTGCCGTCAAAGCGCCATGTCTTTTTCTGTGGTCGCTCAGCGACACTGAAGGCCTTCTCCACCACCTGATCCGCCGCGTCTAGATACTGCGCGAGCAGATAACCCGATGTCTGCAGCACATCGCCGAGATTGTCCATGTGCTCGGCCATCTGGTCGCGCGGAAACTTCGT
Organism: Prosthecobacter sp.; assembly: GCF_020439865.1. Classification (GTDB taxonomy): domain Bacteria; phylum Verrucomicrobiota; class Verrucomicrobiia; order Verrucomicrobiales; family Verrucomicrobiaceae; genus Prosthecobacter. The sequence goes on along the minus strand of NZ_JAGRPF010000237.1, from coordinate 1,413 downwards.
CGTCGGATCGAACAGCCGCATGTCGAGCGCGAACAAATCGCCCACGGTGTTGATGTACTCGCGCTTGTTCAGCCGCCGCAGCACCGTCTGTCCGCCCGTGCTGCGCAACGTTGCCCGTGCCTCGGCCACCGCCTTCGTCAGCGAGGTCACGATCGCACTGCGCTCGGCCTCGGAAGGCTGCTTCGATTGCTTCGGCGGCATGTCGCCGAGATTGAGCTGATCGACGATGTCCTGCAGATCGATCACGTGCTCCGTGGTCTTCGCCGGGATGACGAGATGGTCAAAGCGCCGGTCACCCTTCTGCTTTTCGGGACCGTGGCAGGAGATGCAGTAGCTGCGCAGAAAATCCTGGGGCTGCGCCGCGATGGCAAGGTGACAGGATGCCACGATGACAAGGTGACACGATGACAGGGTGACAATGTGGCGAAGGCGGGGCTTGAATCGAAGGCTCATGACCGTTTGCCTTGCTTCTGGATGACCCAGGTTTCCGGGTGGTTGATCATGCCAACCAAAGTGCCGATCACCTCGTCGTAGGTTTTGTAGAGTTTTCGAGCTTGGGTTCGATCCAAGTATTCGGAGGCGACCGCGAACTCGATCCAGACCTGCGTCTCAGCCGCTTCGGCTTCAGAATCCGAGAGCTTGCTGATGAAATGCGCTTCGTAGCGTCGCTTGCGCCAGGCTTCGGCGAGGTTTGCGCATACGGATCGTGACGCACGGCGCATCTGATCTGTCAGCGAATACATTTCATCCTTTGGGAACGACTTCGACAGACGAAATAACTCCATCGCTGCATCGAACGCCTTCTGATAAACTTCCAAGTCACGATGATTGCGTATCTTCTTCATAGTCACCTTGTCATCCGGCCATCTTGTCACCACGTCAGGCAAAGTCTGTCAGCCGCGAATTCCCGATTCCAAACCGGTCTACCTCGACACCGAACTTCTGCAGCATGGTCACATACAGATTGCAGAGCGGCTGCTTGTTGAGGCCGGTCGTCGGATACGACTTGTGCTCGCCGTGTTTGAAGCCGCCGCCGGCAAGGAGGATGGGCAGGTTCAGGTTCGTGTGCGCGTTGGCATTCGCCATGCCGCTGCCGAAGAGTACCATGCTGTGGTCGAGCAGGTTGCCGTCGCCGTCCTCGATGGACTTTAATTTGCCGAGGAAGCGGGCGAACTGCTCGGTCTGATACTGCTCGAGCGTCAGCAGTCCGTCGATGTTCTCCTGCACCTGACCATGGTGCGAGAGCGCATGCCAGTCCTTGCGCAGACCGAAGGCGGCCGCCTCGAATCCGCCCGCGATCTCAAACGTGGCGATGCGTGTGGAGTCGGTTTGCAGCGCGAGTGCGATCAAATCGTAGAGCACGGGCAGATCGGAGACGAAGCCGGTGTTTTGCGGCTCCGGCATGCCCGGCTT
>NZ_JAGRPF010000236.1 GCF_020439865.1 Prosthecobacter sp. | reverse complement strand
GCGTGGACTGGTTCACCGCAGCGGCGCAGAAGGGAAAGAAGTAGGCCTGCGTTGGCGACGACATTTCGAGTGAACAGGAACCGTCGCGTCTGCGTCGGAGATTGCGGCCTTGCCACCGGGTGAGGCGTCTTTTACGATTTGAAACTCTCTTCATGAAATCACATCTCCTCGCCTCACTGGCGCTGCCGTTGCTGCTCACCCAATGCGTTGATCCCTATTACTATGGTCCGAACGGGCGCGATCCATATGCGAACAACCCATATCGCCAGGACATGCGTGATCAGGGAACGGAGATGAACCGGCAGGCCTATGAGCGGGGAATTCAGGACGGGCGTTCGGATGCGCAGCAGCGCCAGGCGCAGGACTATCGGCGTTACTCGTCCCGTTTCGATCGGAACACGGAGATGGCCTACCGTGATGGTTACAACCAAGGCTATGCTTTGATGCGCAACAGTCAGGGTGAGCTTGGTGGCGCCTACGGGAACGGTTATGGCGCTCAGCCTACACAGCCCCAGCAGCCTGCGCGTGATCCTGCCTACAACCAAGGCTATGACTATGGTCTGCGAGATCGCACATCGGGACGCGTGGCGGATCCCGCGGCGCATGTGGGCCGGTATGATCCGCGCTATCGCTCAAGCTTTGAGCGCGGGTACTACGATGCCTTCAACGCAGGCTCATCGACGAACACTCCGGCCGGTCCGGGAAGCGGAAGCAACCTGTGGTTCCGCTGAACCGTGACTTTTGGTTTTGGTGCAAAAAACAAAACACCGTCATGACAGACCATGACGGTGTTCTTGTTTTGAAATGACCGTTCTTGAGAACGCTTATTCCGCGGCAGCTTCAGGAGCGGCTTCGGCAGCCACTTCAACGGCAGGAGCAGCAGCTTCGGCGGCGACTTCAGCAGCCTTGGGCTTGGCGGGGGCCTTCTTGGCGGCGGCTTTCTTGGCGGGAGCTTTCTTGGCCTTGGCTTCGGATGATTTGACGGCTCGTGCCTTGCGGGAGACGCCGGCCTTGGCCAGAGCCTTCTTGCGGGCAAGGTAGAGCTTACGGCGGCGGCGTTTGATGACTTTGTTCAGTTGTTGACCCATGATGAATGATCGGTTGTCGTTTGCGGTTTTGAGGGCGCCAAGAGTTCCACTGATCAAGGTCGAATCAAGACCAAATGCAGCGAGTCTCCGGTTTCCCGGAGCGCAGCACGTCGCGAGGTCGTGTTTGGGCGGTCAATTCCCGGGCTTGGGCTCGGGAGCCTCCGGTTTGGACTCCTGCCGCTGTTCCGTTTTGTTGGAGGCCTGCTGGGTCGGCGGGACTTTGAAGAGTTTGCCGGTGTAGGGGCATTTGACCGTCTGTCCGGCGCTCATGCCGGACACATCGACGAGCTGGGTCTTGCCAGCGTAAGGGCTGTTCACCATGTTCATGCGTCCGGGAACCGGTGTTCCGTAGGGCAGGTTCGCCACGGAGGGGTTGGGAGAAGGGGCGTCCACATTGGGAGCGGGTGCCGGAGAGGGACTGGTCGCAGGTGTTTTGCTCGCGACCTGAGGCACCGGTTCCTCGACCGGAATCTTTACGTTGGGAGCGGGGCTAGGCCTGGGACGTGGAGTCGGTCGAGAGGCAATGCTGGGAGAATCCGCGACCGGCGTATTGAAGTAACGATTTGTCGATGAACTGGAGGAGTACAGGGAACGGTATCGAACCCGGTTGGGCATTCCCGAACTCCAATTGGAAAACCAATTGGGCGCCAGCGTGGATCTCCCTCGATAGCTCGAACTTCCGGCAAAGCGCTGGGTGCGGGAGGCGCTTGAGCCAAACGGTGGCGATGAGTGCTGGGATGAGTAGCTGAGGTATGGCAGCAGGCCGTTGGTCTGAATGTACTGCCATGCCTGTCGCGGCGGCATAGAACATTGAACGAGAAGAGCCGATGCCAAAAGCACGGCGAGCAGACGTGGGGCATGGTTGTCGGGGCAACGTGAGGCTTTCATGAGTTCGGGAGGATGAAGGTTGCAACGTTGATGCGAAGAAGGGCTCTCCGCAGGACTTCGCCAAATGCTGACAGGAGAAAGCGACGAGGGCAAGAGAGCAGCCACGCAAAATCCTGCGATCAGGACCTTGTGCGGCGAATTACCATATCAGCTAGGCTCAGTAGGTGTCAGGCGGCCTGAGCCAGTCCGATCTCCTGCTCGTTGAGGTAGCAGGAGGGATCAGGTGCCCAGAGGTCGCCAGTCATTTGCAAAGCGCGCACGCGGAAGCCTCCGCCGCACACATCGAGGAAACTGCACTCGGCACATTTGCCGGTGAGGTGTTCCTTGCGATTGCGCAGCGCGTTGAGCGTGGCGTTGTCGCGGTTGCTCCAGATGTCGCTGAACTTGCGATCTTTGACGTTTCCGAGCGTGAGCTCGTGCCAGAACTGGTCGGGGTGCACATTGCCCTGCGTGTCGATGTTGCTGATGCCGGTGCCGCTGCTGTTCGCGCCGCCGCCGTTCCATTTGAGCAGTTCCATGGCGCGCTCAGCGCGTTCGGGATTCTCGCGTTTCAGACGCATGTAGAGATAGGGCCCGTCCACGGGCTGATCGACGGTGAGCACCTCGCGTGGCTTGCCGCTGGCGGCCCACTTGGCCGTGCGGTCGAGGATCTTGTCGATGGCGCCACGTGTTTCCTCGTGCGGCACTTCCATGAGTTCGGCTCCGCGTCCGCTGTAAACGAGATGGTAGAAGCAGACGCGCTCGATGTCTTCACGCTCGATGAAATCGAGGATCGATTCGATGTCGGCGATGTTGTGACGGGAAAGCGTGAGCCGCAGGCCGACCTTCTGACCCACGGCCTTGCAGTTGCGGAACGCGGCCACCGCCTTGTCGAAGGCGCCCACCTTGCCGCGGAAGTGGTCATGCGTGGCACCCATGCCGTCGAGCGAGATGCCGACGTAGGAGAAGCCGATGTTCTTGATGCGCTGCGCCCACTCGGGGGTGATCAGCGTGCCGTTGGTGGAAAGCGTGAGACGCAGTCCCTTGCCGGTGGCGTATTCGGCCAGTTCGAAGAAGTGCGGGTGGATCGTCGGTTCGCCGCCCGAGAGCAGCAGGGCTGGCACCTTATACGCGGCGAGATCGTCGATGACGTCCTTGCACTGCTCCCAGCTCAGCTCACCGGGGTAAAACTTCGAATCAGAATCCTGGTAGCAATGGACACACTTCAGATTGCAGCGGCGGGTGATGTTCCAGACGACGATCGGGCGGCGTTCCGCGGCGGACGTGGGCGAGCCATGACCGCGGCCATAGCGCAGATGGTCCATGGGCTGGGCGACGTCACAGTAGAGGCGGGTGAGGTTGATCATAACGCCAGATCAACGCACAGGCCGGGCGGCGAAGCCCCGCCGATCTTGCGCAATGCGTGACGTGGCTTGCCTCAGGCCTGCTCCGTCGTCTGGAAGTCGGGATAGGCGTTGGCCGAGTGCTCGGCGAAGTCCAGTCCGTCGATCTGCTCATGTTCGGTCGCGCGCAGTCCGATGACGAGGTCCACAACCTTGAAAATGGCAAAGCAGATGACGAAGGAGGTGAAGGTGATCGAGAAGGTTCCGAGAGCCTGAACGCCGAGCTTGTGGGCGTCGAATCCGTCCATGTTGAACAAGGCGACGCTGATTGTCCCCCACCAGCCGTTGGCCAGATGAACGGGCACTGCGCCGACGGCGTCATCGATTTGCATCCGTTCCAGCGCAATGGTGGCGACGGTGGTGATGATCCCGGCGATCAAACCAACGATGAAGGCCGAAGCAGGGGAGATGTTGGCGCAGCAGGCCGTGATGCCGACGAGACCGCCGAGCGAGCCGTTGAGTGTAATCCCCACATCCGGCCGGCCTTGCACGAACCACATGGAAACCATCGCCGAAAGCGCGGCGGCTGCGGGGGCGATGGTGGTGTTCACCGCGATGCGTCCGATGGTGCCATCGCCGATCAGGGTGGACCCGGCGTTGAAGCCGAACCAGCCGAACCACAGGATGAACACGCCGAGCGCAGCCAACGGGATATTGTGACCGGCGATCAATCGCGGTGTGCCGTCCTTGGCAAAGCGGCCGTGTCTCGCGCCGACGACCAAAATGCCTGCGAGTGCGCAGGCGCCGCCGCAGCCGTGCACCACGGTCGAGCCCGCGAAATCCACAAAGCCCATCGCTTCGAGCCAGCCTTTGTCACCGCCCACGCCGAAGCCGCCGCCGAAACTGCCCCACGCCCAGTGACCGCCGAGCGGATACACGATTGCCGCCAGCAGCGCGGCGTAGATGAGATAGCCGACGAACTTCGTGCGCTCGGCCATGGCTCCGGAAACGATCGTGCATGCGGTGCCGGCGAAGACGGCCTGGAAGAACCAAAATGCCCAGAGGGTCGAATCCCCACCGTGGTTGGAAAGCCAGAAGCTGTTGGTGCCGATCCATCCGCTGGCGCTCGCGCCAAACATGAGGCCGAAGCCCAGGAACATGAAGACGATCACGCTGATCGAGAAATCGAGGAAGTTCTTCATGATGATATTGATGCTGTTCTTCGCACGCGAGAACCCGAGCTCGACCATCGCGAACCCGGCCTGCATCAGAAATACCAGCGAGCCGGCGACGATCATCCAGACGGTGTTTACATTGACCTGAACAGTTTCGATTTCGGCCTTCCCTGCGACCTCGGGCGCAGGTGCGGCAACTTGGGTCTCCGGCGCCGCATCCTTTTTCACCACCTTGGCGACTTCCTCCAGCGTGCCCTGATTGCGGTCGAGCTTTTGAATGATCGTGTCGAGTTTTGCCTCGATCTTGCCGTCAGTCTGGCCGGCGGCGGGCAGGGCGAGAGCAAAGCAGGTAAGCAGAAGGGCACGGAGGGATTTCATGGATGAACGGGCATGATTAGCTTTTCAAATGTTCCATCGCGGCATCGAGTTCGACGAGAAGCTGGCGGCGCTTGGAGATGTTCGGCACGTGTTCGATGACGCTGATCGCGAGCTTGCGCACGTCGGTGGCTGTCAGGCGGTAGGGGTCGCTGATCTTTGCCTCCTCGATCGTGCGCTCGATGAGGTTAGATGCCTGGGCGCGTCCCATGACTTTTCCCAGCACTCCTTCCACGCACTTCCTGACTGCTCCCCATTGATTCACGGTGGCTTCGGCCTTTTCTGTGATCTGTGAGAGCGCGCGCGGACTGGTGACCACGAGTTCCTCAATGCCATCCGGTCGCTGTGACACCGGCTGCGGTGCCGTGGACGCGGCATGAAGCAGGGCCGCGTGATCATTGAGCATCACCGAGGCGGCACTGGCGGCGAGGTCGGCGTCAGCACGCGAGGTGAGGAAAAACAGCATCACCGCTTCGTCTTTGAGCACGAGTAGCAGCACACCGCCGTCAAACTCCAGATAGATCTGGTGGATCTTCCGGCGCACCTGACGGTAGCCGTCGAGCATCTGGCTGATGATCTCCCGCAGATTGTCCGCGCGCATGTCGGAGAACGGCATCTGCCGGTGGATCATGTTTTGTCCTTTGAAAAGCATCACGCCTGCGACGCCTTCGAGGCGCTGGAGCGATGCGGCGGAGGTGATTACTGGGCTTAAACTCATAGGGCTCGTAATGAGATCAGCGCGCCAGTGACTCGCGAACATGCTTGATGGAGCGGCGGCTGCCGCTGACCACGCCATGCCAGTTTCCCCGCTGCTGGCCGGCGCTGATCGAGGTCTGTCCTTCGCGATCCTCGACGATCGCCATCTCGAGACCGGTCATGCCCAGTGTCTCGGCCAGCTTTTCGGCGAAGTACCCGACATACTTAACCTCACCGGCAAAACGCTGGGAGGATTCTGCATCCCCTCCCGAAATGGTTTCACGTCCCTGGGTGACCTCCATCTTGATGAGACCGGGGTCAGGTTCCATGCGGACGATGTTGCTGGGTTGTGTCCCCGTGGCGGTACGGGGTGTGGAAATCGGAATGATTCGAGTGGGCTCCATCCAGCTTTTTCACAAAGCACCACGCGTGCCAGAATCAGTTCCGCCTTGTGACAGCTTGGTGTTTCTACCTTTGCAGAATCAGGGCAGCGGCTTCGCCGCAGGCGTCAGCATGGCGGACTTCTTTTCAGGAGTCGCGTCTCCGGCCACTTTCTGATCGGGGGAACGTCCGTCGATCACCGGTGTCACGCGTGCGCCGTCAGCCGGGAAGGGGATGGGAGTGAGGCAGAGCACGTCGCCCTCCTTGAGTCCCTTGGCCGTGCTGGCACTGATGACAAGATGCTTGTCCGTGCCGACGATGGGTTCTACGAACATGCGCTTGAGCGTGTTTTGCTTGGTGATGAGAATGATCTCATTGCCGGCGCGTGCCACGGAGCGCGGAATGACGAAAACATCGTCGAGCGCCTCGCCTTCGATTTCAGCCTCGACAAACTGACCGATCTTCAGCGGCGGCGCGCCATCGGCACGTTTGGAAAACGGATCATCGATCTGGGCGACGGCGGTCGTCTGACGTGTCTCCTGATCTAGCGCGCTTTCCACGCGCACCAGCCGGCCTTCCCACGTCACTTTTTTGCCAGCGGTGGTCGTTTGCAGTTTCACTTTGGCAGGCGGGACGGTTGTGGCGCCGTCACGGTAGCGTTCCGGTAGATTTACGAACCGGCTCTCGCGCTCAGGCAGCGGCAGACGGACTTCGACGAAGTCGGTCGCAAAGATGCGGCCCAAGACGGTGCCCTGGCTCACATACTGGCCCACATCGACCGCCTGCTCCAAGACCTGCCCGGCGTAGGGCGCGCGGATGATGGTGCGCTGTGCATCGCGTTCGGCTTTGACCACACGCGCTTCCGCCGCCGCCAGATCCGCCTTGGCACGAGCCACCTGCGGGGACCGCGAGACCAGTTCTCCGGGGGAGCCCTTGCGACCAAGTGCCTTCCAGTTTTCCAGCGCCTGCTCGGACTTCGCCTGCTCTTCCACCAGTGTGACCTTGGCGAGAGCCACCGCGGCCCTGGCCACTGTCACGGCGGTCTCGTAGTCCACGGGGTCGAGTTTGACCAGCACCTCGTCCTTTTCAAAAAAGCCGCCGGGGCGGAAGGACGGGCTCACTTCCACAATCATCCCCGCCACTTCGGGAAGCAGGGTGCTGCGCGTGCGCGGCTGCACCGCTCCCTGAGACGCAACCCGCACGGGATACGTCTGCTTTTTCAAGGTCATGCCCTCGACCGTGATGAGCACGGGGCGTGTCTCCATCGCCTTCAGCTCCGGCTTGTTCGCGATCAGCCACCAGCCATACCAGCCGCAGGCGGCGAGGATGGCGATGGGGAGCAGAAGGCGGATGATTCGGGACATGACCGGAAGGTAGAACGCTCGAACTGGCGTAAGGATGCAACGCCGGCGTGAATTATCCGCCCAAGGGCAGGATCACAGTTTGGCCAGCGAGTCGTCCAGCGCGGCGATCACCGTGCCGATCGTCTCCTCGGTTTCATCGCCCATGTTCGAGATGCGGAAGGTCTTGCCCTTCAGCTTCCCGTAACCACCGTCGATGATCATGCTGTGATTCTTCTTCAGCAGGCCAATCAAGCCGGCCACATCGATGCCCTTGTTGTTCGCCACGCAGGTCAGCGACTTGGAACGGTAACCTTCCGGCGCGAAGAATTCAAAGCCGTGCTTGTTCACCCAGTCGTGCACCATGCCATTCAGCTTTGAGTGGCGCGCGTAGCGGTTGTCCAGACCTTCGGCAAACATCTTCTGCAACTGATGGCGCAGGCCGTAGATCGTGCTGATGCACGGCGTGCTCGGCGTCATGCTCTTCTCGCCATTCGACTTGAACTCGAGGAAGTCGAAGTAGTAGCCGCGGTCATTGATCGTCGCCGCACGGGCCATGGCGGCCTCGCTGGCGGTGAAAAGCGCCAGCCCCGGAGGCAGCGCGAAGGCCTTCTGGCTTCCCGTGAGCAGCACATCGAGACCAAGTTCGTCGAAATTCACCGGCACCGTCGTGAAACCGGACACGCTGTCGGTGATGAACATTACATCCGGGTATTTCTTCTTCAGTGCCGCGATCTCCGCGATGGGGCTGAGCACGCCGGTGGAGGTTTCGTTGTGGATGAACGTCACCGCGTCGAACTCACCCGTGGCGAGCCGCTTGTCGATCTCATCGGCCATGATCGGCTGGCCCCACTCGACCTGGTAAGCCTCGGCTTCCTTGCCGCAGCGCTTGGAAACGTCCAGCCACTTGTCGGAGAAAGCGCCGTTGCAGCAGTTGAGCACCTTTTTCTTCACCAGATTGCGGATCGAGCCCTCCATCACGCCCCAGGCCGAGGACGTGCTCAGAAACACCTGCTGCTTCGTGCCGAACAGCGTCTGCAGCATCGGCTGAATCTCGGCATACAGATCCTGGAATCCCTTGCCGCGATGCCCGATCATCGGCTGCGCCATCGCAGCGTAGGTGTCAGGGGAAACTTCGACGGGACCGGGAATGTAAAGTTTGACGTGGGTGCTCATGCTTTGGGGGTGGGGGACCGCGAGTGTAGAAGGCCAGACCTTCTGCGCAAGCCCGAGAAACCGCCGTTTCCACCCGAGGCTTGCCCGTAGTGCGAGTCGTGACCTATGTTAAACGGAGTGAAGGTCCCACAAAAGCTTTCAATACGCTCTTCCGCGGTTGGTGGCGTCGTCCAGTCCGCCTATTTAAGCGATGAAGGTTTGGGCTGCTGGTCGGACGGGGCGATGGTCTCCGGGGCAATGACATCATCAGTGCCCGCATAACCTCCCTCATCCTTTCCATTCGGTCCCGACGAGTAGAAGACCGGTGGTCGTTCCCGGCTTCCAGGCAGCATGCAGTAGTCTCGTCCCCAAGGATCCTTTGGTTCTTCTTCGCCCTGCCAAAGGTCGAGAAGCAGTGGGCCGCCGCCACGGATCGGCGTCTTCAACAATATTAGAGTCTCTGTCGCAGACTTAGATTCATCGGGATATCTATTCCACTCGATTAAGTGACTTGAAATTGCCTGCTTGATCATGGCAAGCTCGTGCTGAGCTTGTTGCAATCTTTGCTGTTTTGCAGCTGACGATTTATGCACATAGAAGACCAGTCCGCCTGTGACGACGCATATCGCCAACAGGACCATAGATCTGGAATGAGTTTTTGGCATTCTCACGGCGGGATTACTGCCAAGGACAAGCTCACCGTTTGCAGAGGAAGTTCTCTTTGAAACAAGGCGAATAGGTCATCACTCCCACCCGAGCCACCCCTTCAGCGTCTTGAAATCTCGCGCATGTGCTTCGCGGAATTCCTTCAACACCGCCGGGTCTTTCGGATCGCCTTTGAGATACTCCAGATGGAGCGAGATCGGGCCGCTGTAGCCGGTTTTCATGAGCATCTGACCGTATTTCGGGTCCACCTGGCCTTCGCCGAGGGGGACGGTCTCGAGTTTGCGGCCTTCCCAGGTGAAGTCCTTGAAGTAGGCCGCGCCGATGTGGTCTTTGACGAGGTTGAACTCCAGCGGCCAGGATTTGCCGCCCTCGCAGGTGGCGTGCAGGATGTCGAAGGCGAAGCTGAACTGGTCCGCCGGATACTCGCGCATGATCGAGAAGATGTCCCACACCGGCGCGCCGAAGTAGTCCTGCCCGCTGTGATTCTGAAACATCGGCTGGATGCCGATCTCCGCGCACAGGGCCACGAGGTCCTTGATCTTCGGCCGAATGGCCTGGAGCTGCTCCCAGATCGGCTGCTTGAGGTCGTATTTGAAGTAGTTCATGCGGAAGCGCTTCACGCCGAGCTTCGCCGCCGTGCGCAGCACCTCCTCCGTGCGCTGCTCCGCGCTGACTTCGTTGATACCGGAGGTCATGATCGTCATTTCGAGGCCCTGCTTCTTCAGCGCCTCGACGAACTTCGGCAGTTCATCCACCACCTGTTCCGGCGCAATGTGGCCGGCACTCGGACGAATCGGCGCCTCGATGCCGTCCACGCCCATCTCGGCGGCCAGTCCGGCGATGTCGTCATAGCTCAGGCCGATCAGGTGCTTGGTGAAAAAGCAGATCTTGTTTTTCACTTTTGGCGTTTCCGCCATCAACGGAGCGGTAAAAGCCAAAGCGGAGAGGTTGCGGACGAAGGCGCGGCGGGTGTTCATGGTGCTTCGATCAACGTTCCTTATTCGACATTCTTCAATCGCCATTCGACATTCCGCGCATGTCCTCTCTCTCCGGCCAAAACATCGTCATCATGGGCGGCACCACCGGCCTCGGCCTCTCGGCGGCGAAAAAACTCGTCGCTGTAGGAGTGAACGTTGTCGTCACCAGTCGAACGCAGGCGAATGTCGATGCCGCTTTGGCCGAACTCGGCCCCAATGCCCGCGGGTTCGCTGCGGATGCCTCCACGCCCGAGGCCGCCGAGCGTGCCGTGGCGATGTTTGACCGACTCGACGCGCTTTACCACGTCGCCGGAGGCAGCGGACGTGCGAAGGGCGATGGTCCGCTGCACGAACTCACCGACGAAGGGCTAGACTACACGCTCGACCTCAATTTGAAGTCCGTCGTGCTCTCGAACCGCGCCGCGATCCGCCAGTTCCTCAAACAAGGCACCGGCGGCGTCATCCTGAACATGGCCAGCGTGCTCGGCTATTCGCCTTCGCCTAAATTCTTCGCCTCGCACGCCTACGCCGCCGCGAAAGCCGGCATCATCGGCTTCAGCAAATCCATCGCCAGCTACTACGCACCGCAAAACATCCGCGTGAACGTCATCGCGCCCGCGCTCGTTGAGACGCCCATGTCGAAACGCGCCGCGACGAACGACGAGATCATGAGCTTCATCGCAACCAAGCAACCGCTCGACGGTGGTCGCATCGGCATACCCGAGGACTGCGATGGCGCTGCTTTGTTGCTGCTCTCCCCCGACTCGAGATTCATCACCGGCCAGGTCCTCGCCGTCGACGGCGGTTGGACGGTGAGCGAAGGCCAAATTGAACCATCATGAGCCTCGCCATCGGCATCGACCTCGGCGGCACGAACATCAAAGCCGCGCTCGTGGACACGCAGTCCGCCAAAACGCTCGCCACGCTCTCGAAGCCGACGCGTGATGGCGAGTTAGAAAACGATGTGCCGCGCTTTGCCGTGACGGTACGCGAGATCGTCCACGAATTCGAATCACAGGCCGGTGAAAAGCTCCGAGTCGGCCTTTCAGCGCCCGGTTTGGCGAATCCAAACGGCCAATGCATCGACTGGATGCCCGGACGTATGCACGGCCTCGAAAAGTTCGTGTGGTCCGACTTCCTCGAACGCGACTGCCGCGTGCTCAACGACGCGCACGCCGCGCTTTTGGGTGAAGTCTGGGCCGGAGCCGCGAAACAAACACAGGATGCCTTCATGCTCACCCTTGGCACCGGTGTTGGTGGCGCGATCTGGAGCGGCGGCAGGCTGATGAAGGGAAAAATCGGCCGCGCTGGTCATCTCGGCCACATCAGCATCGATTCGAATGCTCCGCGCGATGATTTCAACACGCCCGGCAGCCTTGAAGACGCCATCGGCAATCAAACCATCGCCCAGCGCGGCGAGGGCCGCTACGCCACCACGCTTGCATTGCTCGATGCCGTCTCCGCAGGCGATGAGCACGCAAAGAAGGTTTGGCTCACCTCCGTCCGTCATCTCGCCGCCGGCATCGGTTCGCTCATCAACGTCCTCGACCCTGAAGTCGTCATCATCGGCGGCGGCATCTCGACCGGTGCCAAGGAGCTTCTTTTCAAGCCGCTCCAACAAGCCCTCGATGGCTTCGAATGGCGCCCCGGCGGCAACCAAGCACGCCTCGTTCCCGCCGAACTCGGTGACAGCGCCGGCTGTCTCGGTTCTGTCTTCAATCTTCTCCAACACCCATGACTCCCGCCCTCCAATACCTCGAAGCATCCGAACGACTTCTGAATCGCGTCCGCGATCAGCTTCCGCTCATTCAGCAGACGGCCGACCTGTTTGCGAAGACCATTCTCGCCGGACAGATGGTGCATGTCTTTGGCTCGGGGCACAGCCGCATCCTCGTCGAGGAGATGTGGCCGCGGTACGGTTCGTTTCCGGGGTTCAATCCCATCGTCGAACTCTCGCTGACCTTCCACAACCTCGTCGTCGGCGCGAACGGCCAGCGTCAGGCCATGTTCCTCGAAAACGTCAGCGGCCTGGCCAAACGCATCCTGCGCAACTTCGATCTCATGCCCGGCGACAGCGCCCTCGTCATCTCCAGCAGCGGCTGCAACGTCGTCCCCGTCGAGATGGCTGAGGAATTTCAGAAACGCGGTGTCAAAGTCGCCGCCATCATCAGCACCACGCACAGCGAATCCAGCACCAGCCGCCATCGCGACGGCAAGAAGCTCCAAGACTTCGCCGACATCGTCCTCGACACCGGCGCACCCGTTGGTGACGCGATGGTGAAACTCGACGGCCTCGAAACACCTGTCGCACCCGGCAGCACCGTCGGAGGCTGTTTGCTCGTGAACACGATCAAAGCCGAAGTCGCCGATCGTCTGACAAAAGCCGGCCAGCCACTTAAGGTGCTCACCGCTGGAGCCGTTGTCGGAGCGGAGAAAGCGACAGAGCTGTTCGAAGCTGCGTATGACGAGCATGCACGACGCATCGCGAAATATTACGCAAAGTTGGGAGCTTGAAGCCAATGAAGCTAAGCTACTATTGCCTGAGTGACTCAGAGGCGTCTTTGGATTCATTCTTACAACCCCAACCGCTGCTGGATGGCCTCCCGTGGACCTCTGAGGAATTGATTGTTGGCGATTCTCGTCTTTTTCCCGTGGGGACCACTTTGGAAGACAGGCTTCTAAAGCGCGGTTGGATGACCGCCTATGATGGAAGCATCCGAGGTATTGAGGAACTTAGGGGCGTCGAGGATGTCAGTCTCTTGTTTGAATTGGCGCACAACAGCGACGGTCACCTCTACTTCTACTCACCGAAATCCAGAAGCATTTATCGCTGGGAACGTGACCCTGATTCGATTGTTGAGTGCCATATCGGTCACGAGCGGTTTGTTGATTGGCTGGTCGAGCAATATCCAGAGCAGCCAGTTGGCAGACCTTGGAGCACTTTTGAATCGATCAGCCAGCTCAATGTCGCCCGATTTTCCTATGAGCACAGCACGCGATTCCCAATTGCCGAGATCGAGGAGATGGCATCGCCACTCTGGCAACAACCCGAGATTTATCGATCCAAGGATTCATACTCTGCCATTGAACCCACGCTTCCGTTGGTGATCGAAGTGTTTCATGATCACCGAGGTTTTCGCACCATGTTGAACCTCAAGGTCAACATGAGTGTGACGAACGACAAACTGATGGTCGTCATGATCGAGTCGTTCCAAGAGGCCCTCTTGAACGTAGGATTCATTTCGCTTCGCTGAGAGTTGGACGGCTCGCCGCATCATTTTACCATTCCGGCCTGGGAGTTGTTGTTTGCGGCTCGCTCGTGGCATCGCTGCCCGGCTTGGCGTTTTATGCACGCACCATGAAATCCCAACCGCTTCGCACTTCCGTCATCGGCAGCTATCCGTTTCCGGGCTGGCTCGAATTCTCCGCGCAGCATCTCGATGCGTTTGGGAGCGCGGACGTTGCCGAAATGCAGGACGACGCTGCTCAGGTGGCCATTCAGGATCAAATCGCCGCCGGGTTGGATGTCATCACGGATGGAGAGCAGACGCGTTTTGATTTCAATTTGAGCTTCTACGGCTTCATCGAAGGCATCGCGCTCGAACCGGCCAGTCCACGACGCTTTGGACCTCCGGCGCACGATCAGCGTGGCAAACACGAGATCGTTGGCGAGTTGAAAGCACCACGCGGACTCGGTGCGGTCGAGGAATTCGAGCGGTTGAAACGACTTGCAGGGAGCTCGGGCAAACGGCTCAAAATTTCGGTGCCCGGTCCTTACACGCTCAGCGGTCGCCTTTTGCCGAATGCACGCTATGCCGACCGCTACGCGATTACGGAGGCGTTGCTGCCCATCGTGAACAAGGAGATCGCCGATCTCGTCGCTGCAGGCGCGGAAGAAATCTGCGTCGATGAGCCGAGCATGAGCTGCTACGGCTACCGCGAGGACACGAAGCGCTTCGTGGACATCTTCAACCGCACCGTGTCGTCCGGCTATGGCAAGGCGCGCATCTGTACGCACCTCTGCTTCGGCAATTTTAAAGGCCATCCCGTTGGTTGGCGCAAATACGCGCCCCTGTTTCCAGCCTTCCTCGATCTGCACTGCGACGAGGTCCATGTCGAGATGGCGAACCGCGAATACGCCGAGCTCGAAGTGATCGAGCCAATGGCGGAGCGTTACGATGTGGCCGTAGGAGTCATCGACGTGAAGAGCTATCACATCGAAACGCCGGAACAGATCGCCGATGCGGTGCGTGCGTGCTTGAAACATGCACCGGCCGACAAACTCGTCTTTGCGCCCGACTGCGGCCTCTCACAAACCGCCCGCTGGGCCGCGAAGAAGAAAATCGCCAGCATGTGCGCCGGCGTGGAGATCGTGAAACGCGAACTGGGCCTGTGATCAGGAGATTTTCACCACGCCGACCGTTGTGTTGTCCTGACGGTCGTTGTTGATGCGACGGATGGCGAAGATGATGGCGTCGGCGATCTTGTCCGCGGTCGTGTGCTTGCCGAAGCTGAGCAGTTCTTCGAGCGCCTTGTGCGTGAGTGTGAAGATGCCGTCGCTCGCAGCGATGATGATGTCGCCTTTCTTCAGCGGGTACGGTTCGGGAGGGGTGTCGATCATCTGCAGCGGCATGCCCAGCAGGGCCGCCTGCAGCGTGTGACGGTCAGGATGATTTTCGGCCTCCTCACGCGTGATCTCGCCGCGTTCAGCGCGGGCGTCGATCAGCGGGGAAAGGCTGTGGTCGGCGTTCAGGCGGTGCAGGACACCTTCACGGAAGATGAACAGCGGCGAATCGCCTACGCTGATCCACTCCATCGTTTTCGATGTGATGAGCACGCCCACCATCGTCGTGCCCATGGGAGGGGCCACGCTCGGCATGCGGCTGGTGATGATGCCGAGCGTTTCATTGGCGGTCTCAATTGCGTGCTTGAGCTTCCACGAGTGCGGGCCGTCCTGCTCATGGTAGGCGCGGACGAAGGCGTTCACCCCGATGTAACTGGCCACGCTGCCGCCGGCATGGGCGCCGAGTCCGTCACCAACGACGAGCAGCAGGCTTTCGAGGCTGCGTTCCTCGGGTTCCGCGGCGTCGGCGAAGGCATAATAGTCCTCCTGATTGTCGCGACGGCCACGATACTGCCGGGCGGCAAAATCCTGCTCCTGCACAAAGGCGGGCGGCTCTGTTTCAAACAGGGGAACTCGATCGGTCAGTACGTTGGTGGCGCTCACTCGGCGGAAAACTGGTAGATGGTGGTGCTTTGGAAAGTTTCGCCCGGGCGCAGGATGACGCTGGGGAAGTTCGGATGATTCGGGCTGTCGGGATAGTGCTGCGTTTCGAGGCAGAGACCGTTGCGCTTCGCGTAGATGTGGCCGCTTTTGCCCTTCACGCCGTTGAGATGGTTGCCGGTGTAAAGCTGCACGCCCGGTTCGGTGGTGCGCACCGTCATGACTCGTCCACTCGTCGGATCTTTCACGATGGCGGCCAGCTTCATGCCACTGCCGGAGAGGACGTAGTTGTGATCGTAGCCGATGCCCTGGATGAGCGGTTTGAAGTCGGCGCTGATGCGCTCGCCGATCGTATGCGGCGTGGTGAAATCGAGCGGCGTGCCTTTGATGCTGACGATTTCGCCGGTAGTGATGAGGTCGTCGTCGGTCGCCGTGATTTGATCCGTCGGGATCGTCAGTTCATGACCGAGGATGTCACCGCTGCCTTCACCGGCGAGGTTGAAATAACAGTGATTGGTGAGGTTGAGAACGGTCGGCTTGTCTGTCGTGGCCTTGTAGTCGATCTGCAGACCGTTGTCCTTCGTGAGCGTGTAAATCACGATGCATTTCAGCGTGCCGGGAAAGCCTTCTTCGCCGTCGGCGCTCGTGTAACTGAGTTCGACCCCGACACTGTCGCTATCACGGAGTTCTTTGGCCGCCCACACCTTCTTGTCGAAGCCGAGCTTGCCGCCGTGGATGTGATGCTTGCCAGAGTTCGCGGTCACCTGGTATTCGGCGCCGTCGATCTTGAATTTCGCGTTGCCGATGCGGTTCGCGTAACGGCCGGTGATGCAGCCAAAGAAGGGGTTCTTGGCCAGATAACCTTCCAGCGAATCAAAACCCAGCGCCACATC
This sequence comes from Prosthecobacter sp., assembly GCF_020439865.1. Taxonomy (GTDB): domain Bacteria; phylum Verrucomicrobiota; class Verrucomicrobiia; order Verrucomicrobiales; family Verrucomicrobiaceae; genus Prosthecobacter. Next base: position 6,160 of record NZ_JAGRPF010000236.1, on the reverse strand, counting down.
GGCGAATTTGCCATTTTTGTCCGGCACCCTCAGCTCCGTGATGAAACCGCCCCAGTTCGTAATCTTTGCCTCCATGCCGTTCGCGTTGCGCAGCGTGAAGAGCTTCACCTCCTCGCCTGCATCCGTTTTTCCCCACACGATGGACTCGAGAGCGGCGCTGGCGGCATGCGACGAACTGGTGATCGACATGAGGAGCAGAAGTGTGGCTGGAAGCGCGGAAAGGCGCATGACGGTAGAGGGGAGGCGGACGGGAACTTTGGCGGCGGAGCCGCCTCTTCGCAAGAAGGGAATCCCTCCTGCTGAACGAAGTTTCCTCCCGCTTTCGACATTTATTCTGTAACCTTGGCCGCCGCATTCCCCACGGAGCCGGTACCATGGAAAATACGCCTTCATCCCCCGACCCGCTCCACGGCCTGGACCCGGAATCCCTTATGGCCGCGGCCGCCATGCCCACGGACGGCGGAGCCGACACTCTGCCGCTTGCCGCCCGTGACCTCCCCTCGCTGGAGGAAATCGCCGCTGCATTTCCGGATCTCGAAGTTCTCGATCTGATCGGCCAAGGTGGCATGAGCGCCGTTTTCAAAGCACGGCAGCCGAAGCTGGATCGCACCATCGCGCTCAAAGTGCTGCCAAAGTCGCTTGCGGCCACGCCGGGCTTTGCGGAGCGTTTCACACGTGAGGGCCGTGTGCTCGCGCGGCTCAGCCATCCGAACATCGTCGCGGTGCACGACTTCGGCGAGAGCGGCGGCTTCTGCTACCTCATCATGGAATACGTCGATGGCGTGAACCTGCGCCAGGCCATGCGCGCGGGTCGTTTCACGCCGGAGCAGGCACTGAACATCATCCCCGCCATCTGCGATGCGTTGCAGTTTGCCCACACGCAGGGCGTGCTGCATCGGGATATCAAACCGGAGAACATCCTGCTCGATTCGAAGGGCCGCGTGAAGATTGCTGACTTCGGCATCGCGAAGATCCTCGATGAAAAAGGCGATGCGATGCTGCTCACGCAAAGCGGCGCCAAACTCGGCACCGCGCCCTACATGGCGCCGGAGCAGATCGAGCAGCCGTCTAGCGTCGATCATCGCGCGGACATCTACAGTCTGGGCGTCGTGTTTTACGAGATGCTCACTGGAGAACTGCCGCTCGGACGTTTCGCCGCGCCTTCCGAGTTCGCTGCTGTAGGCGGCAACGTGGATGAAGTGGTTTTCCGTGCGCTCGAAAAAGAGCGTGGCCGCCGCCAGCAGAGCGCGGGGGAGTTCAAGACGCAGATTGAAGGGCTTGGTTCGGGTGTCAGGTTGCCGATCCATCGGAAACGCCTGGAATCCCTGGAGTACAAGTCCAAACGCTTGCTGTGGGGCATGCCGCTGCTGCACATCGCGTTGGGCCGTGATCCTGCGACGGGTAAACGGCGACATGCGCGTGGCTTCTTCGCCTTCGGCGACTTGGCCACTGGCGTTTTTGCCTTTGGCGGCATCGCACGCGGCCTGTTTGCCTGCGGCGGCATCGCCGTGGGCGGCATCGCCTTTGGTGGAATGGGGCTCGGCGTGATCTCCCTGGGTGGGCTCGCAGTCGCGTTGATTCTGGCCCTCGGTGGCGTGGCCCTTGGTCCGCTGGCGATGGGTGGTGTGGCCATGGGCTGGTATTCGGTTGGTGGCGTCGCCGTTGGCATGAGCGCCCACGGTGGCGTGGCCGTGGGGCCACAGGGCATGGGGGGAGTGGTCGCCGCCAACCAGGTGATCACGCAACTCGCCGAAATGCCACCCGTCATCCAGCGCATGGTGGCTGCGGGCCCCTGGCTCAGCGCCCTCTCGTTGCTATGGTTGCCGCTTAGTTGGATGATGATGTTGGTGCCGTGGTGGGCGCGTCGCCAGATCGAACCAAACAGCGGTCGTCGTAGCGACGGCATCCCCCAATCTTCCGTGCGCGTGTTCTGGACAATTCCAGCGCTGACCGCAGGCGCTTTGCTACTTTGGTGGCTGATCTGGCGCTGGGCGACGATTGGAACTGGCGCTGCGCAGACGTTCATCATTCCCACGTTCGTGTCGTGCATCGGACTCCTGTTCTTCGGCTTGGCTGTGCCTTTGTGGCTGCGACTGGTGCCGATGAACTTGTTCTATGGTGTTCGCCTGCCGTCCACCTTCCAATCCGATCAGCGCTGGTACGATGTGAACGCGCACTTCGGCAAACAGTTCTTCTGGTGGTCGCTGCTGATCATCGGTGCAGGCATGGCCGGCTTTTATCAACTGCCGCGTCATTTGGATGCCTATCCGTGGGCCGCCATCACGCTGACGCTGGTCGCTGTCGTTGCGTCGGTGATCTCGACGTTGTGGTGGATGCGCCAGCATCCTGCGGATGCTCCGGCACGAAAAAAGAGCTGGCCGGCATCGACGATCGGCAGCGTGGCGGTCGCGGTGGTCATTGCCATGTTCATCAAATCGTTCATCGCCGGGGCGTATCGCGTGCCTGTTGGCAACGAACCCGGTGTCGCAAAAAACAGCCACTGGTTTGCGTCGCATCTCGACACCGGCTTCGCTGCAGGCGATCTCATTCTATTCGATCACGACAGCGGTCATTGCTGGATCGCCCGAGTGATCGAACGTGAGGCCAAGGGACTGCGCCTGAAGCGCGGGGGCAGTCCTGATGCGTTCTTCATGCCATGGGACAAGATCGTGGGGAAGATGCTGTTTTCGCACTTCTCGCCGGACGATCTGCCGTCAGTCCCACAAGCCGGGGCGCGCGCCGTTCACAAGCCGGTCGTTGAAGGCACCTCCAAGGCACTTGATCAAAAGCCCGCGCTTCGCTTCTCGCGGCTCAAGGTCAACGTCGATCCATGGCGCTGGCCGGTGTATCTACCAGACGGAACGAAGGTCGAAAACGCGGTGAGCCAGCCATTGATCACTAGAAGCAGCGAATCAAACTGTTCCAATGACAAGCCGGACACCTGCTGGTGGCAGTTGTGGTTCGAGCACCCGGACTTCGATGCGAAAAGCCACCTGCGAGTCACTCTCACCGATGTCTCTGGCAAGCTCTTGGGATTCCCGGAGCGAGACACCTCTTTTGCATGCGGCTGGGACTCGGAACACCCGAATCCTCCCCTTCTCTGCATCACCCTCAGTCCCGGACGAAAAGAGACGCTACCCAAGGCGGTGAAGCTCACGCTCACTTACAGCATTGGGCCCTGGCAACAAGGCAAGGACGTCGCGGCGGACTTCCACGGCGGCATGTCACTGCAAAACGGCGGTTACCTCGCTGGAATTGGCGAGGACAAGGAGCAACGTGCGTTTCTATCGTGGGCCAGATCACTGAACGAATGGCAACCGGACGTCGTCGCGCGACTCGCCAACGGAACAATGCTCGATCACTCCGGGCGTCTGGAAACGGGCAGCGAAAGTCAGCGTGTCGAGCAGTTTTACTTTCCCGTCCGACTGAAGGACATCAATGCGTTTCAAACACGCACCCGGAGCATTCAGACCATCGTTTTCGACCACGTCGTTGTTCCGCCTCTGCCAGCCGATCCGAACGAATGACTTCTTCCTTCCACGACACTCGCTGGACGCTCGTCTCTCGCTCGCTTGGTGGTGACAGTGTGGCGCGTGCGGCGTTGAGTGAGTTGTGTGAGGCCTACTATGTGCCGGTCGTTGCGTTTCTGCGTCGAGATGGTCGTGAGGAGGACGTTGCGCGGGAACTGGCGCACGACTTTTTTGCGAAGCTGCTCGCTGGAGGTGCGATTGACGGCGCGGATCCGATGCGCGGACGTTTTCGCAGTTATTTGCTCGCGGCGTTGAAGCGATTTGCAGCCGACCAGCGGGAACGGGCGCATGCGGCGAAGCGAGGCGGTGGTCAGATTCACGCGGTGATTGAACAGGGAGATTCCAAGACCGGAGCGGGACTGCAAATTGCGGACGAGAACGTTGAAGCTCCGGATGCAGCCTTTGATCGACAGTGGGCGCTGACGGTGCTCGCGCGGGCGCTTGCCACGTTGGAGACGGAGATGCGCGAGAGTGGCAAAGGAGCGCATTTCGACACGCTGAAGCCCTGGTTGACGGCTGACGGTGACATGACGCCTCAACGCGAGGCGGCGATGATGCTCGGACTCAGCGAGGAAGCCATCAAGGTTGCCATTCACCGCCTGCGGAAACGTTTTCGCGATGCCGTGAAAGCCGAGATTGCTCAAACGGTGAGCCAGGCGGGAAGCGTGTGCGAGGAACTGGATGCGCTGATGAGCGCGTTGCGTGGCTCGTGAGGAGCGCACGCGTCTCGCGTGCTGCATTCAGCGTCCCGCTGAATGCCGTTCGAGCGCATGCTTTTCCGCACTCGTTTGCGAATGAACCAATCGTGGATCAGGAAACGGCACGCGGAACGCGTGCGCTCCAATTTACGTGGTCGGAGCGGCGGCAGCCTCGGGCTTCTTCTCCTTCCAGGTGCTCTGGATGTAAATCTCGCGGAGCGTCTTGAAGTCGATGTTTGTCGGGCTGTCGGTCATCAGGTCGCTGCCCTTGTTGTTCTTCGGGAAGGCGATGACTTCGCGAATGCTTTCCTCGCCGCTGACGAGCATGGCGATGCGGTCGAGACCGAGCGCGAGACCACCGTGCGGCGGAGCACCGAAGCGGAAGGCGTCGAGGAGATGGCCGAACTTGTGGGCCTGTTCTTCCTCGTTCACACCGAGAACGCTGAACATCTTCGCCTGCAGGTCCTTTTCGTGAATTCGGACGGAACCGCCGCCGAGTTCGTAGCCGTTGAGGACGACGTCGTAGGCTTCGGCGCGCACCTTGCCGTACTCGCCGGCGTCCATGAGCGGGATGTCTTCCGTTTTCGGGCGCGTGAAGGGATGATGCACGGCGACCCAGCTTTGCGACTCGGCGTCGAAGGCGAGCAGAGGGAAGTCGACGACCCAGAGGAAGTTGAACGCGGTGCTGTCCTTCGTGAGTTCGCACATGTTGGCGATCTCGACGCGCACGCGGCCGAGGATGTCGCAGGCTTCCTGCCAGGTGCCGGCGTAGAAGAACACGATGTCGTTTTCTTCGACACCGAGCTTGGCGATGAGCGCCTTTTGTTCGTCTTCGCTGAAGAACTTCCAAAGCGGGCTCTTGTATTCGAGAACACCGTTCGCATCGCGCTCCACCTTGATGAAGGCAAGCTGCTTTACCTTCATCCCGGCCTGCGTGGCGATCTCGTTGAGACGGATCATCTGGCCGGTGGTAATGCCGGCGAAACCTTTGGCGTTGATGGCGCGGACGACACCACCGTTTTCGATGGTGCTGCGGAAGATTTTGAAGCCGCTGTTCGCGAACACATCGGCCATGTCCACGATCTCGTTGCCATAGCGCGTGTCCGGCTTGTCGGAGCCGTAGCGGTCCATCGCTTCCTGATACGTCATGCGTGGGAAGGGCGAGGGGATGTCGCGTCCGGTGCCGGCCTTGAACATGCTGACGAGAAGGCCTTCGACGAGATTGATGATGTCGTTGCGCTCGATGAAGCTCGCCTCGATGTCGATCTGCGTGAACTCAGGCTGGCGGTCGGCGCGAAGGTCTTCATCGCGGAAGCAGCGGGCGATCTGGAAGTAGCGCTCCAAACCGGCGACCATCATGAGCTGCTTGTACTGCTGCGGCGCCTGCGGCAGCGCGTAGAATTTGCCGGGGTTCAGACGCGCAGGCACGAGGAAGTCGCGCGCGCCTTCCGGCGTCGGATTGCTGAGGATCGGCGTTTCGACTTCGACGAAGCCGGCGGCATCGAGGTAGTTGCGGGCGGAGTTCGTGATCTTGTGGCGCGTGCGGATGTTCCGGTTCATGCGCTCGCGGCGCAGGTCGAGGTAGCGGTACTTCATCCGCATGTCCTCGTTCGAGAGCTCGCGGTCGAGCTGGAAGGGCAGCACGTCGGCCTTGTTGAGGATCTTAAATTCCGTGGCGACGATCTCGACATCGCCGGTGCCAAGCTTTGCGTTTTCCGTGCCGGCGAGACGCGCGGCGACCTTGCCGGTGACTTGCAGCACATCCTCGTCGCGGAGATGATGGCTCTGCGCGGCGACTTCCGCGTTTTCTTCCGGACGAAACACGACCTGGGTCAGTCCCTCGCGGTCGCGCAGGTCGATGAAGATGACACCCCCGTGGTCGCGGGCCGAATTCACCCAGCCACAGAGCGTGACGGTCTGGCCGATGTGCTC
>NZ_JAGRPF010000235.1 GCF_020439865.1 Prosthecobacter sp. | reverse complement strand
GTCGATACGAATCAACCAGCATCGCGTGACACGCCAATCAATGATTAAACAAGAACGCCGGTGAGTTGATGAGGGCCCAGGCGAGGTCCTGCGCGGCGGTGAGGCGCTTGTTGCTGAGCTGTTTCTGGCTCAGGTCGGCGTCGCGGCGGAGTTGCAGGAGTTTGGGGTCGATCAGGATCGGTTTCTGCGAGTCGGTGTGCTTCGTTTCGAGGGCGATGAGCTGCGGATCGGCAGGCAGCGGCTTTTTCGCGTTGGCGAGGATCTTCTTCTGGGCCTGGTAGTCGCGGAACTGGTTGAGGAAGTGCTCGGTGAGGAGCTTCGTCTGCTCTGGCGTGCGTTTGGCAGCCTTCACCGCATCGGCGACGGCCTTGGGCACACCGAAGCGCACGGTGGGACTGCCGGTGACCCACAGACGGAAGCGGCCTGGGACGTATTTGCCGCCTTGGAAAGCGGAGGTCATCTGCACGGTGAGCTGCGCACCACCTTCATAGCTGACCGGCTTGGCGAATTCGAAGGTGGCCTCGTGGCGGAAACCGCCTTCGGGGCTGACTGCCCAGCCGCGGTCGCGGTTGCCCTTCTTGAGAGCTTCGGTGACGGGGAAGCTGGTCTGCTCGAAGTCGGCCTTCGGATTCTTGAGCGTCTGCTCCTCGCCGCCACGCTTGCTGCGTTTGGCGTCGATCGGATCAGCACGGACGGTGAATTCACCGAGCACGAAATTGCCATCCGGGGCGAGACCCGGGCCGTTGCTCGGCAGGCGGTCGTCAGGAATCATCTCGAGCTTGATCGCGGTGATGCTGGCGAGCGGAGTTTTGCAGCGAAGCTGATAGTTGCCCGGCGCGACACGCCCATCCGGCAGAGCGGTGGCAAACAGGCTGCCGTCAGGCTGCACTTCGAGCTTCTCCGCGCCATTCGAACGCACGACCTGAACTTCGAGCGGATGCCATTCGGTGGTGAGGTCGAGGTAGTTTTCCCAGCGCGGCTGGTTCGCGGGAGCGGTGTCCTGCGCGGCCTTCACTTTACCCTCGGCGGCTTTGATGGCGGCGACGCGCGCGGCTTCCTGCTTCTTCACCTCGGGAGCCATCTTCACCTTGTACGCTTCGAGTTCTTTCTTCGCGGCAGCGATGGCGGCAAGACGATCCGCCTCGGCCTTGTCGATGATCGGCTTCTGCTCGACTTCCTTGGCCTGGAGTGTGGCAGCGAGCGTTTTGTTTTCGGAATCGAGCCCGGCCATGCTTTCGAGCGCGGCGGAGATCTCCTTGTCGGAAGCGTGGCGGTTCAGGATGCGCACAAAGACTGCATCAACCAGCTGGCGGTCGTCTTTGATCTCGTTCGTGAGCTTCGCGATGGCGTTGTTCGGATCGCTGATGGCATCGCCGACGGTCGGACCGCTCATGAGCGCCATGACGGGGCCGAGATTGACGTCGTTGCTGCGTTCGCATTCGCACACGGATTCACGTGCAGGTTTGCCGAAGTTGGCGAGGAAGCCGTCCTGCAGCTTGATCTGGCCGTCGGCGAGAGCGGCGGCGCGGGTGCCCTTCGGCACGCCGGGGATGTTCGGCATGGAACCGGTGACGGCGAAGACGCTGTCAAACAGCACTTCGGCGGGCAGACGACGCGCCTTGGCATGGCTGTAGTTGATGTGATCGTCCTCGTTCCACTTGTTGGTGGCGAGGCTCAGATTGTAGGTGCGGCTGTTGGCGATGATCTTCATCAGGTGGCGCACGTTGAAGCCGCTCTGGATGAACTCGTTCGTCAGGTATTGCAGCAGTTCAGGATTGCTCGGCGGATTGCCGGCGCGGATGTCGTCCAGCGGTTCGATGACGCCGGTGCCGGTGAGGTAGCCCCAGATGCGGTTGGCGTAGCTCATGGCGAAGTAGTCGTTCTTCGGACTGGTCATCCAGGTGGCAAAGGCTTCGCGGCGTGTGTTCGCGGCCTTGCTGACGAGCTCAGTTTCAAACGGCACCTTCGGCGCGACGGGCTGGTTGGTGCGCAGGTGCATCACGTCGCCGTCCTTCTTGTCGCTGACGATTTCGAACAGCGGCTTCGCGCCTTCAACTGCCGTGCCGCCGATCGTCTTGCCTGCGGCGGCCGGATCGCCCTTGAGGTCGACCTGCGCGAAGTAGGACGCGGTTTCATAATACTGGTCCATCGTCCAGCGCTCGAAGGGATGGTCGTGGCACTTGTTGCAGTTGAAGCGCGTGGCGAGGAAGAGATGCGTGGTGTTCTCGGAGATTTCTTCCGGCGTGCGCACCGTCTTGAAGTAGGCGGCGGGCGGATTGTCCTTGTTCGATCCGCTGGCGGTGATGATGCGATACGCGAAGCGGTCGTAAGGCGTGTTGTCGGACACCTGCTGCTTGATCCAGGTGCGCAATGCGGTCGCGCCTTCGACGCCGAGGAACTTGGAATTTACCTGCAGCATGTCGGCCCATTTGTTGGCCCAATGCTCGACGAAATCAGGATTGCCGATGAGCTTGTCGATCACGTCGCTGCGCTTCGTGCGCGTGTCGCGCTTGTCGGCGAGGAAGGTGGCGACTTCCTCGGGCTTCGGCGGCAGACCGGTGAGGTCGAGATGGATGCGACGCAGGAAGTCCTCGTCGCTGCACAGGCCGCTGGGTTCGATCTTCATGCGCTGCCACTTTTGCGCGACGAGTTCGTCGATCTTGTTCCACTTCTCCGGCTCTTTCCATGCGAAGCCCGTGCGGTCGCCCATCACGGTGATGGTGGTGGCGGCGTAGCTGCCTTCGAAGCGCGCCAGGATCGGCGCCTCACCGCGGCGCAGGCTGGTCATGAGACCTTTCTTGTCGGCTTCGATCACGTCGCCGTTGCCGCTTTCGATGAAAGCCTCGGCGGTGACGTCTTTGACATAGCCGTCCGCATAACGCGCGATGACGCGGAGCTGCTGACGGCCGCCGATGCGCTCGATAACGGGATTCTTTGGCGAGAGCTCGATGCTCGTAACGCGTGGCGTCTTCATGTCGAGCTTCGCGCCCTGGCCGATCCATGCTTTGAGTGACTCGTAGTAAAGCTCTCCCGGCACGGTGAGCTGGCCGCCTTCATGCGGCACGGCGCCGCTGGCTTTCAGCAGCATGAGCGAATGCTCTGGCGAAGCGACGTTCGCACGACGGCTAGCGTGATCGTCGGCAAAGGCGAGCACGTCGTAAATCGGATCGTAACCACGCAGGCTGAGCTTGAAGCCCGCTTTGCCATCCTTCGCGCCGTGGCAGGTGCCTTGGTTGCAGCCGAGCTTCGACATGATGGGCATGATGTCGCGCACGTAGTCGGGGTGCAGCGCCACATTCATGCCGCCCACGGTCACCGGCACGTTGGCCGTTTTGCCAAGGAACGAAATCTTCACGCTGGTGCTGCCATCCTTGTCCGGACGCACCATGCCGCGTGCGGAGATGTCCACGACGCCGTCGTTCGCAGCGGTGATCTTGGCCATGCGGGTCACATCAGCACGCGTGCCGTCGCTCATCTTCGCGGTGACGAGAAGTTGCGCGTATTCGGTGGGCTTGCCGATCTTGATCGTTGTCGGCTCGACTTCGATCGAAGCGACCGTCGGTCCGGTGTGCAGCGTTTCTATCTTCTTGTCCTTCGCCACTTCGACGCGCACGCTGTCGTCCACAATGACATCGCTCGCGGCGAGGATCTTCTCCTTCACGAGCGGCACGGAGGTGAAGTCCTTCGCGATCTTGCCGCTCGCGGCATCGATGAGCCGGATCTGGCCGTCCTGACCGGCGGCGGCGACCGTTTTGCCATCGGGGCTGAAGGTCACACTGAAAATGCCGCACGGAATCGCCGTGCTGCTGAGCTGCTTCACGTCCTTCGTGATGTAGTCGTCGAGTTCCTTGCCCTTGCCGTTCACGGTTTCGACGATCTTCTTCACCGCCTCGGGCATCGCGCTGTCGTAGTCGCTGCTGTAGATGTTCACCGTGCCGAGTCCCTCGTGCGAGGAACCGGCGGCGATCCGCTTGCCGTCCGGCGCGAAATCGACGCCGAAGATGCGGCCCTGCATCGCGGGGAATTTGCGGATGAGATTCGCGTTGTCGCCGATTTTGCGAACGGTGATGCGATGCATGCGGTAGATCTGCGGAACGCCGTCCGTGCCGCCGATGAGCACTTCATCGCGCTGCGGATGACGCGCCAGCACCTGCACGCCGCCTTTAAGCGCACCGGGCGTAATGGAGGTGACGTTGTCCACGAAACGCTGCGTGGCGACCTCCGTGAGCTTCACGCTCATGTCGCGTCCGCAGGAGACGACGTGCTTGCCGTCGATGCC
>NZ_JAGRPF010000234.1 GCF_020439865.1 Prosthecobacter sp. | reverse complement strand
CTTCGCCCTTCGCCCTTCGCCACCTTTTCCAATTTCTCATTCCCAACGCCCCAACCTCCTGATAAACCAGTCCTTCCCACTCCGTCATCTTTGTTCCGCCTTCGTTTTTCTTCACCGACTTCATGCCCGCCTCCGTCCACCTCGTCATCCCCTGCTTTCAGGAGAGCGGACGCATCGGGCCCTTCCTCGCTGAGCTCTGTGAGGTGACGCGTGAACTCGGCGACGTGACGATCCGCATCGTCGAAGACGGCTCCGACGATCCTGAAACCGACCGCATGCGCGCCATCATCGCGCCTCTGCGCGAGAAGCACCCGCATCTGCTCGAGCCGCTCTTCATGCCGGACAATCTCGGCAAAGGCGGCGCCGTTTACACCGGCTGGAACATGGAAAAAGACGCCGACTGGCTCGGCTTCGTCGATGCTGACGGCTCCTGCTCCGCCACCGAGGTCACGCATCTCGTCGGCCGCGCACGCGAGCAGCTCACGCCACACACCGCGCTCTTCGCCTCACGCCTCAGCCAGTTCGGCAAGCAGGTGCACCGGCAGTGGAAGCGCCGCTTCATCGGCCACGTCTTCGGTTCCCTCGTCTCCACGCTCCTCCACATCCGCATTCACGACAGCCAGTGCGGCCTGAAGCTCGTCCCCCGCAGCGCCTACGAGCGCATCGCCCCCGCCCTGCGCATCCACGGCTTCGCGTTCGACGTCGAGCTCCTCGCCGCCCTGCACGACGCCGGCGTCCCCTTCCTCGAGATCCCCATCGCCTGGTTCGAAACCCCCGGCGGCCACGTCCACCTCATCCGCGACTCCTGGCGCATGGCGCGAGATGTCTGGAGGATCAAAATGAACCAACAACGACGCCACGCCTGACGCCCATCCATGCATGAATTCATTTTCATTGGCTGGCTGTATAAAGGCTAACAAACCCACCTGACGAATCTCTCCGATAACTTCGGAGGATCAACCCGCGCGACTCATTGCCTTTGCCCACGAACATCGGGCTGCCCCTCGCTTCTCGCCGTAAACTTTGTCAGTGCCATGTCGAACTCCATTTCGACATCTTCGTCCTCCCATTGGATCCACTGTATGCCCTCGGTAAACGCCGCGCCGGATGATCCCCAGCTCGCAAGAATGTCGCCATTCTTAAACTCAATTGTTCCCTTTCCACCATACTGCCAGCGAGTTCCCTCCAATCGGCTAATGAGAGGGACGGCCTTGCCTGAATTGAACGGACTTGGCAAGCTGGACAAATCCAACGGCTTGGTGATGTTCAGCACCTCATTCGTCGCACCAGGAAACGCCCGTGCAATCCAGCGCAGAATGCACTCGTTGCCGAAATCCTCCAGCTCCTTTTCCGTTGCATAAACAAACACAGGGCGGTCCCCCGACCAGATTTGCAGAAAGAAACCTCCGGCCTGGTCCCTCATCACTTTCGCGTTTCCCGATCTGAACATGGAAGAGCTGCCCGCGCGTGCCCCGTTGAGCACCATGTCGGCCGTCCCAAACCGGTGTTGCGCACTGGCATTCAACGCCGGCATGGCTTCTTCGCAATAGGTGTAGGGCAGCGGTCTGTCCATTTTCGCGCCTTTGTCGGCCTTGGTAAACAACACACACTGCAGCACCAGCGGGGGCGTTGGTTCATTGGAAAAGTTTTGAATGTCGATGACATAGCCTGCCCGTGCTTCTGTCACATTGGCCGTCGCGGTTCCGCCACTCGTCTCTTTGGATATGGCCCCGACATTGACCCGGCTGCCACGTACGAGTTGAGATTGGATTCGGAAGGAGAACTTGCGATTTTCCTTCCACCACTGTGATACATAAAGTTGATCGGAAGCCGTCAGAAGCTTGTACGGAAATGTAACAACAACACCGTCTTGACGAATCAGGGTCACGGTGCCTTGAGATGGACTCGCCGAACTGATTTCACCCGTAATCTTACGGCCAGAGGCATCGGTAAACTCTCTCGCATATGCCGTTGCGAGCAGCAGACACCAGACCACACAGGACAACATGCAAGTCTTCATTTTTCATGCTCAACACAAGACTTCCGGATGTCAACCGGCAAAGCACCGCACACAGCGCGTGCTTGCGGCCAAACCCATGGGTCGAATGCCATCGCGCAGACAGCCTGCGAATTTGGACCCGAGACCAACGCACCGTGCCTTGCCCTCGGACATTCAGAGCCAGCGGATGAGCTTGCGGAAAAATCATTGATTGTCGGCGGCTTCAGGCACCATGATGGGCATCTCCTGTAGCTTCGGTTGCTCGATCTGTCGTTTTTGTTGCGTCATGAATGAAGACTCTTCATCCACATCATCGCCACCAGGCGGCAATGAGACCATCCCCCCCACCCCTGTGAAGCGGTCGAAATCCTGGCAGCCACCGAGTGTGGAGGAACTTCACGCCCTGCTGCCACAGTATGAGATCACGAAGCTGCTGGGACGCGGCGGCATGGGGGCGGTTTATCAGGGAAGGCAGTTGAACCTCGACCGGGCTGTCGCCATCAAGATTCTGCCGCCCGGTCTGGATGTAGTGGATGAAAGCTACGCCGAACGTTTCAAAAACGAGGCGCGGGCGATGGCCCGGATGAATCACCCTGGCATTGTCGCCGTTTACGACTCCGGCGAGGCGGCTGACGGCACGCTCTACATCGTGATGGAGTATGTCGAGGGCACGGACGTCTCGCGCATGGTGGCACAGCAGGGGCGGCTGCCCGCCGAGCACGCACTGGCCATCACAGCGCATGTTTGCGACGCGCTGCAATATGCCCACGAGCGTGGCATCATCCACCGCGACATCAAACCGGCCAACATCATGGTCGGTTACGATGGAGTGGTGAAGGTGGCGGATTTTGGCCTCGCCAAAATCAACCAAGGCGGCGAATCAGGCCTGACCCGCAGCGGCATGGCCATGGGCACGCTGCACTACATGGCCCCCGAAACGCTAACACTCGGCGCAGCGGTGGATCATCGCGCGGATCTGTATGCCGTGGGGGTCATGCTTTTCCAGATGCTTACCGGCAGCCTGCCGCAGGGCATGTTTGAAATGCCTTCGGAGCAGGTGCCCGGCACGGATCCGCGCTTTGATGCCATAATCACAAAAGCGCTCCGCAATGACCGCGACCTGCGTTATCAATCCGCCGAGTCGCTCCGTGCAGATCTGGACGCGATCCTGACCCAGCCAGTAGCCAAGGTGTCAGATGATGATTCTCATGCCCACGCCGCGCTCCCGACAGAAGCGCGCCCGCAAAGACCGGAAGAGGAAAGCGACGGGGAGTTCGAAGAAACTGGACCTGTCGTCAGACAGCGTGACGGATCTCTCCTGCGCTGGGCAGCACTGCTGGTGCTCGGCAGCCTCGCATTCGGGTTCTATTGGGAGAAAACTCGGAACATGCCCCCAAAGACCGCAGCAAGCGCCGAGCCCACCCCTCCGCCCGCTTCTGTGCAGGCATCTTCGCCTCCCACTGCCACCACCCCCTCGTCTCCATCCACTCCTGCGGCCCCTGCAATTGTCGAAAGGCCATCACCAGTCACGCCAGAGTCAACCGCACCAGCGAGCACTGCGGCAGCCACCTCAATGATCACCGCGCCTGTT
>NZ_JAGRPF010000233.1 GCF_020439865.1 Prosthecobacter sp. | reverse complement strand
TGATACAGTCCTTCCGACGCAAAACCCGCCGCGGCGAGCGCGGGTGCGTAGAGCGGATTACCGGCGTTCTTTTCATCGTGCAATCGCAGGATGTTCAAGCGGAAGTCGCGCTTGTCGTTCGCATCGTTCACCCAGCCCGCGGCAGGCATCCCCGCCGCACCGGAACCGGACTTGTGACAGGCGCGGCAGTCCATCTCGTCGGACACCGGCGCGACGATATCCGTGCTTGCCAGCACGCTGCCGCCGGTGCTTTTAACGACGACACGCAGCAGCGGATACGGATTGCGCTGCCCGCCATCGTCCGTCGGCGTGATGGGAATGCCCGCCGCCTCGAACCAGTTCATGCCCGCGTCCCAAGTCATCGTCTGCGGCGTGTTGGCCGCACCCGGCATCGATTTGCCGGCGAGACCTTGATCGACGTTCAAGTTCGCGCCGAAGAGCACGGCGGCATAGTCATAGAAGTTCGTTTTGCCGAACGACGTCGTGTTGATCGAGCCGTCCGGATTCGCCGCGGCTTCATACGTCACCGTGATGCCCGCGGCCATGGGATCGGTGATCAAATGCCCTGCGGCGTCCATGACCTGCGCATTGATCGTGTTGAATGGCGGCAGGATGGAGAAGACGGAATAGTCATCATCCATGCAGTGCATGCCGAGGTTGTTCCAGGCCACGACCGTCCACTGGCCGCCGCCGGCAAATCCCAGTGCGGGCAGCAGCGTCAACGCAGCGATCAGATGGAGGTTGGATTTCATGAGCACACGCTGCGCTGTCGAACACGCATCGACGGATTTCGCCACAAGCGGCGCGGACGTTCACGTTATCGTTTGGTAATGATCGTTAAAATGAGTGCTTCGAGCCGGGGGCTGTGTGTATGCTGCGGGCCGCCATGCACATCCTGCTCGTCGAAGATGATTCTGAACTCGCCCGCCAGACGGAACTCTGGCTGCGCGAGGCGCATCATTCCTGTGTCTGGCGTGAGCGCGGCGCGGAAGCGCTGATTGCGCTGGCCACCGAGCCTTTCGACGTGGTGATCCTCGACGTGGGACTGCCGGACATGGACGGCTTCACCGTCGTGGAGCAGATGCGGGTGCGCGGTTTCACGCTGCCCGTGCTCTTTCTCACCGCGCGTGACAACGTGACTGACCGCGTTCGCGGTTTGAAGGCCGGCGGCGATGACTATGTGACCAAACCGTACGCGGTGGAGGAACTGATGGCTCGGCTCGAAGCGCTGCAACGTCGGGCACAGTCCGTGAATGCTACGGGCGGGCCGGCGGCACCGGCGCGCATGCTCGGACGCTGGACCCTCGATCCGCTGCACCGTCGCCTGCGGTCGGGAAACGAGACGATCGATCTGCAGCCGCGCGAGTGGACGCTGCTGGAAGTCTTGCTGGCCCATGAAGGCCGCACGCTGACGAAGAAGTTTTTGCTGGAGAAAGTCTGGGACATCCAGTTTGATCCGGGCACCAACGTCGTGGATGCGATGATCTGCCGCCTGCGGCGGAAGATCGACGAACCCGGCCAGCCCTCCCTCCTGCAAACCGTCCGCGGCAAAGGCTATGCTCTCCAAGCTGTTTCCTGAACGCCTGCCGTCCACCTGGCGGCTGGGGTTGCTGCTCGCGGTCCTCATGGCCTGCAGCACCGCCTTGTGCATCTCCGTCGCGGGCTGGGCCATGAAACAGAACCTCAGCAGCATCGCACGCACCGTGGTGCTCGATGACCTGGGTGAGTACGCTGTGCTCTACAACCGCAACGGGCTGAAGGAGATCAAGGATGTTTTTGCCGCGGGCGGCCACGAAAACGATCAGGCGGTGCGCATCACCCAGCCGGACGGCACGGTGTTGTTCGAACAGATTCCACTCGCAGTGGAAGGCTATCGCTGGCCTGCACGGTCGCCGAAAAAACTAAAAACGTCCGAGACCTTGCTCATGACCATTCCACACATGGAAAAGACGCAGGAATTGCTCGCCGGCTGCCAGGTGCTTGCGGACGGCAATTTTCTTTGGTTCGGCCGCACCGATGCTGAGGATCGCGCCTATGTGGAGCACATCCGTGGGCACTTGTGGCTCGCCGGCCTCGCCTCGACTTGTTTCATGCTGCTGCCGCTTTGGTGGTTCGTGCGCCATGTGCTGCGACCGGTTCAGGACATGATGCAAAGCACGCGCAAGCTGGCGGAAGGCCACACGGACGCACGCTTGCAGGCCCCGGGCGCGGTTCCGGAACTGCGGGCCTTCGCCACCGCTTTCAACAACGGCCTCGACCGCATCGACGCGCTCACCGCCGAGCTGCAGAGCGCCAACGACAACCTCGCGCACGAGCTGCGCACGCCTCTGGCACGCATCCGCGGAAACTTGGAAACCTACCACGATCACATCGACAACGAGGTTGCCCGCGATGCCGCGGCCCGCGGCCTGGAGGAAATCGACCGCGCAGCAGAACTCGTGCAGACCATTCTCACCACCCGTGCCGGCGAGCACAAGGCGCTGAAGCTGCATCTCGAAATCATCGACCTGCGCCAGTTGCTTTCCGACTTGCACGATCTCTACAAGGCCGCCGCGGAGGAGCGCGGCCTGAGTTTTGTCCTTGAGGCCTCGGAGTCGCGCTGGGTGCTGCTCGACCGTCAGCGCATCAATCAAGCGGTCGCCAATCTGCTCGACAACGCCTTCGCCTACACACCGCGTGGCGGCATCATCACGCTGGTACTCACGTTGCATGGCGAAGAGGCGCGCATCTCCGTGAGCGACACCGGCCCCGGCCTCGCACAGACGGATCTCACGAAAATCTGGCAGCGCTTCACCCGCGGCAGCGCCTCCAGCGCCAGCACCCCCGGCATGGGCCTCGGCCTCAGCCTCGTGCGTGCCCTGGCGCATGCCCACGGTGGCCAGGCCGGCTGCCGCAATCGCGACGAAGGCGGCGCGGAATTCTGGATCGACCTGCCGGCTGGCGATCCGCTCGTCAGCGCGAACGTGGTGTGATTTGCCCGCAACCCGCACTTCTCTTTTTCGCAGGCGACTGCTAACGATGCACGCATGTCGTCCCACCGCTGGAAACCTGCCGCTCTGCGCCTCTGGCGTGTGGCACTGCTGGCGCTGGCGGTCCTTGCCATCCGGCGTACGCATCGGCCGGTGGTGCAGGAACTGACGGTGGATCGTATCCGTGATTTTTTTCCTGCCGCCGCGGCTTTGACGCCGCAAAACGGCATGCAGACGGTGAAGGACGAATCCGGGATCACGCTCGGGCATGTGATGCAGACCTCGCCGGAGGCGGATGACATCATCGGCTACTCGGGACCGACAAACACGCTCATCGCACTCGATGCACGCGGCAGGGTGCTCGGTCTGCGCGTGCTGAGCAGCGGCGACACGACGGATCACCTCGCCGAGATCGTGCGGGAGCGCTCGTTCTTCAAACAGTTCACCGGAAAGAAGGCTGACGAAGTGGCCAACCTGAAGGTGGATGCCGTCTCCGGTGCGACCCTGACCAGCAGCGCAATCGCGGAAGGTGTGCTGCGCCGGCTTGGGAAAAGCGCGACGACCTCCTTGCGTTTTCCAAACGAGATCACGCTCGCCGAGGCGAAAAAACTCGAACCTCGTGCCGCTTCTCTGCGCGCTTCGAAGAAGCATCCCGGTTCACACGAAATTCTGGATGCCACCGGCGCCGTGATCGCGCTGGCCGTGCGCACCACACCTTCGTCCGACGGCGTCGTCGGCTACAAGGGACCGAGCGACACGTTCATGCTGATGGACCCGGCAGGATCGACGCTGCGCGGCATTGCACTGCGACGCAGCTACGACACGGAGCAGTATGTGGGCTATGTGACGGGTGATCCGGCCTTTTTGAAGACGTTTGATGGCATGACGACCGAGAAGATCGCAAACATCGATTTCAATGCGGCGGGGATCGAAGGCGTCTCGGGTGCCACACAGACGAGCTACGGAGTGGCCGAGGGCGTGCGGGTGAGGGCGGAGGCGCTGCTCAAAGAACGCGAGGCGCAACGTGCCTGGTGGCAGTTGATTCGCTGGCGCTGGCAGGATGCAGGACACATCACCATCATTCTCGCGGCGTTCGCGATGGCCTTCACGCGACTGCGCGGCGTGGCCTGGTGCAGGCATCTGCATCATGCGCTGCTGGTGATCTATGGCGGCTTCATCGTGGGTGAAATGCTCTCGCAGGGTCTGCTCGTCGGGTGGGCGACCCATGGCATGCCATGGCGCAATGCGCAGGGGCTCGTGCTGCTCGCCGCTGTGGCGCTGCTGGGTCCCATTTTCACCAGCAGGCAGCTTTACTGCCATCACATCTGCCCGCACGGCGCCCTGCAGCAGCTCGTGATGCGCCGCCTGCCGTTTCACTGGGCTCCGTCAAAGAGGCTCGATGCATTGCTGTCCAGGCTGCCGTTCGTGCTCCTCGCCTTCGTGTTGTTCAGCGTCACATTTGCCTTGCCCGTGAACTTGAATGCGCTGGAGCCGTTCGACGCGTACCTGTTTCGCGTGGCCGGATGGGCGAGCATCGGCATCGCGGTTGGCGGATTGTTGTGGTCCTTCATCACACCGCTGGCGTACTGCCGTTATGGCTGTCCGACGGGTGCGTTGTTCAAACTGCTGCGCTTCACCGGCGATGCGGATCGCTTTGGCGCGCGCGATTGGATCGCCGCTGCATGTGTGACAGCCGTTCTTCTCTTTGCTCCGGGCTGAAACCCGGCTACCAAACACCCTACATGCCTCTTATTTCCCGTTTAGAATCCAAGTTCGGTCGTTTTGCCATCCCGGGACTCGTGCAGATCATCGCGCTGTTTCAGCTGCTGGTGTTGTTCATGGTGATGTTCATGAAACCGGAGGGCGCGGAGGCCTACCTGCGGTTTCTGGAGCTGAATCCTGCGCGCGTGATGCACGGCGAGGTGTGGAGGCTGTTCACGCATGTGTTCATTCCGGGCCACTTCTCGCTGATTTGGGCGCTGATCGGCACGCTGTTCATGATGTGGATCGGACGTGGCCTGGAGGCGGCGTGGGGAGCGTTCCGGGTCAACCTCTACATCTTCGGCTGGATGTTCGCCGTCACGGTGGGCGCGCTTTGGTTTGGCTGGCCGGCTCCGGGACTGTTTCTCTATCAAACGCTGCTGTTCGCTTTTGCGACTCTGTTCCCGAACGAGGAAATCTATTTCTACTTCGTCCTGCCGATCAAAATGAAGTGGGTGGCGGCGCTGAGCGCAGGGATGACGGCGTTTCTGGTGATGCGTGATCCCTCATTGTTCCTGCCGGTGCTGGCGGGTCACCTGAACTTCCTGATCGCGTTCGGACCTGGATTTCTGAGCGAGCGTGCGCGGATGGCCCAGGTGGCCTCACGCCGCAGCAAGTTCGAGTCCGCGAAACTGCCGGAGGGAACGTTTTTCCATCAATGCTCCGTCTGCAAAAAGACGGATCTGGATGATTCG
Source organism: Prosthecobacter sp. (assembly GCF_020439865.1). GTDB lineage: Bacteria > Verrucomicrobiota > Verrucomicrobiia > Verrucomicrobiales > Verrucomicrobiaceae > Prosthecobacter. Next base: position 21,501 of record NZ_JAGRPF010000233.1, on the reverse strand, counting down.
CATCTGGAGTTCCGTGTGCTGGATTCAGGCGAAGAGATCTGCAGCGTCTGCCGCGCGAAACAGACGGGAGGGTGAACGCCATGGCCGACAAGCTCGTTGACGAGTTTCTGGAGTTCATGGAGGTGGAGCGCCGCTCCTCGGAACGCACCCTGGCGAACTATGGCCTGGCACTGCGACAGTTCCATGAGTGGCGCACGCCTTTCAAGGGCTGGGAAAACCTGACGGCGGATGACTTCCGCGCCTTTCTCTACGACCTGATGAAGCAGGAGCGCGGCAGGGCGACGATCCGCCTTCAGTTCGCGGCGCTGCGCAGTTTCTTCAGATGGCTCACACGGCGGCGCGGATGGAAGACGAATCCGCTGCTGGAGGTGCAGCTGCCCAAGCGTGAGAAAAAGCTGCCCGTCGTGCTCACCGTGGCGCAGATCGAGCAGATGCTGAGCCTGCCGTTGACGATGGAAAAAACGAAGCGCGATGCGGTGTGGGCCCCGGAGCGTGATGCAGCGATCCTCGAACTGTTTTACAGCACGGGCATGCGCTTGAGCGAACTGGTCTCGCTAAACGTCGAGGACATCGACACCTACACCGAAACCGTACGTGTTTTCGGAAAGGGCAGCAAAGAGCGCCTGTGTCCGGTCGGCAGCGCAGCGCTCGAGGCGGTGCAGCGTTACCGCGCGAAGGCGGGCGTTCACGATGGCGCATTGTTCCTGAGCAAGCTGCGCAAACGCCTCAGCATTCAAGGCGTGGACGACGTGGTGAACAAATACTGGCGCGCCTCAGGCCTGCCGATTCATCTCACGCCGCACAAGCTGCGCCACAGCTTTGCCACGCATCTGCTGAACAACGGCGCCGACCTGCGCAGCGTTCAGGAACTGCTGGGCCATGCGAGCCTTTCGACGACGCAAATCTACACGCACGTCTCCACGCAGCGCATGAAAGAAGTCTATGAAGCGGCGCATCCGCGGGCGTGAGCTCCGTCACTTCGCCTTCACCCATTCCGCGATGGGCTGATGCGTGTGCGCTGGCGCCGTCTCGGCAGTGGTGAAGGTGATGCAGAGGCTTTGCGGGCCCTTGGCTTCCGGAATGACGGCCTTGAGCACACGCACCTTCTCTTTGACCAGATCACGGGCCTGCTCGCTGGCAGCCTCAGGAGGTTCACCCGTCGAGAACGTGGCACCTGCCGGAGACACAATGGTGGCCAGCAGGGTCTTGCCGCCCTGCGTGAGTTTTGCCGTCGCACCTTCGGTGAGGATGTCGGCCTTGGTCTGCATGTTCCAGGTCATGGTCTTGGTGTTTTTCACCTGCAGATCGTCCTGAATGACCAGATAGGGCGCCTCGCCACGCACGACCATCACACCGCGATGCACATCCTTGGCATCTTTGGAGTAGGCCTTCGACATGTCGATCACACCCACGCCACGCTCCGGCGTGGAGGCACTGAGGAGCACTCCGGCCCGGGCGTCCTCATCCTGGTTGCCGTCAAACATCAGCGTGTTCTGACCTGCGGTGCCGGCGAGATAGAACGCGAAGCGCTTGGTGCGATCGGCGCCGGGTTTCACCTCATAACCTGAGGCGCGGTCTCCTTCGGCGCCCAGTTCGAGTCCCCAGCGCTGGCCGCCTGCATCCAGAACGAAGCTGCCGATGTCGAGCTGAGCCTTGTAGTCCCGATTGTCACCGCCTTTGACCGCCAGAAATAGATCCGTCTTCTCCCAGCCGGAGCGCACGGTGGCGACGATACCGCCGGGCATCGCGTACTCGAGACTGTCCGCCGTGCCATCACCGGCCGCATGCGGGTTGTAGTAGATGTAGTTGCCGGCGTTGCTGAAGAATGCGGTGGAGACCGCCGTTTTCGCGCCCGGACCCACCGCAGGAATCCCGGGATTGCCATGCAGTCCGCACAGCCAGGTGGCCACCCAGGGCCGGGTGGCGCCAGTCGCCGAGTTGTCGCCAAAATTGAAGGGCTGGCCTGAGGGGCCGTAGAGATGCATGCGCGCCACGCCGAACTGCGGAATGCCTTCCAAAGTGGTAAGCCCGAGGTCCTTGCCAGCCGCTGTGCGCAGAGACTGGATCACCATGGCCGCGTAATCCATCACGGCATCACCGCTGGCGAGTCCTTCCGGCCACACTCCGGCAGGAGCAAAACGCTGAATGCCCTCGCCAAAAACCTTCGCACCGGCTGAAGCGGCCTTTTTGGCGATGTTCACGTCTTCGTCGGCAAAACAAATCGCGGCGAGGAGCAGCGCCGAAGCGGCGGCCATCTTTTCCTGACCAGGAGGCACGTCCTCAGCTTTGGCAGGTGCGCCTTTGGCCTTTCCTTTGGCCGGAGCCTTGGCGGGTGCCGTCTGTCCGCCCGAAGTGCCCATGGCTGTTTCCGGCACGGGCTCGTCATTGATGTGCGCCACCAGGGCATCGATGCCCTTCTGATCCAAGAAGGCGCGGATTTCAGCCGCCTGCTGCTGATTGAAGCCGTCGCGGAACCAGTCGTAGGCCAGACAGACAGCGATGACCATGTCAGAGACGGCCTGGCTGTCTTCGGGATGCCAGTCACGGAAGTTGGACTTGTCGCAGAGGAGAATCGCCTCACGCACCGCACGTTCCTTCCACTTCAAGTCGCCATCGCCATAATGCAGCGCGCCCAGCAGGCCCATGCGATAGATCGCCCGCGAGCCTTCGCTGACTTGACCGCGAATCTCGCCGTTCATGCGGTTGAGCTCAGGATCCAAAAGCAGCGCCTCCCCCGAAGCCTTCAAAGTTTCCATCAGCTTCGCGAGCACCGGATCCACGGCGAGCTGACCTTTGATCGCCGCCCAGCCGGCTTCGTTTTGCAGCAGCCGCGGACGCACCTTGGCGATGCCACCGAGATAGTCGTTCACCCCCGGGGCTTTGAACTTCGAAACAGGGGTGATCGTGAATGCCGGACGCGGAGGGGCGGGCTTTTTCACCGCCGCAGCTTTGGCTCCGCCTTTCGGAGCAGCCGTCGGCGTCGCGGCAGGAGTGGCAGCGGGCATTGCCACCGCAGGGGCCGCAGGAGCAGGCGCGGCCTGCATGGCGGCATAGCGCGCCTTGGCATACTCAAAGTCGGCGGGGATCAGCGTGGCGATCGGCACATCGAACTCGCGACCGTCCTTCATTTTGATCTTCACCGTCTTCGCCACCGCATCGACGGAGACAAACGTGGCCTCGATTTGCTTGCCGGCCGTGTTCGTCCACATGCGGAACTCCTCCGCGAGCTGCGCGCGGGCGCTTGAGAAGGCAAGCAGGCCAATGGAAACGAAAGTGAAGAAACGCGGGGCGGTTTTCATGACGGGATGGTTGTGTGGACTAAAGCAGCGAGTCGGAGTGCGGAGGTCAAGCTTAAACGCAGAGTGGCAGTCTCTGCTTGGAGGAAACCTACGGCCCCAAGAAGTGATCATCTGCAACGTGCTGCCCGGTGAATTTACCGATGCTTTACGTTCTCCACGCTCGTCATGCGTCAGTCTTCCTGATAAGAATTTCCCGAAATCCAACCCAGCCGACTCAATTATGCGTGCGCTTCTGTCTCTCCTTCTGGTGTCCTGTTTCTCAACCGCCTTAGCCCAGGAGTCCGCTCCGGTGCGCGAACGTGAACGCCGCGTCTATGTGCCGTTCGACGAACTCGAAAAAGTCTTCAAGGACGGCGGCAAGGGCGTCTTCCTCCCTTATCGCGAGTTTCTCGATCTTTGGAACGAACTGACGATCAAACGCGAAGAGGATGACAAGCCGCCGCCCGCCGAGGCCGTCATCGCGAAGGCCGAGTACACCGGCCGTGTCGAGGGAGACAGCGTCATCCTCGATGCGAAGATCACCGCCGAGTCCTTCAAGAAAGGCTGGGTGCTGCTGCCGCTGACGGAAAAAGCGGCGCCCGGCATTGGCGAGGCGGAAACGGGCAAGGCGGTGCTGCGCTCGCGAGCAGATGGCAGCGATCTCATGCTGCCGGAGAAGGGCATGTATGAGATCACGCTGAAGATTTATGCGCCGATCATCCGCAGCGCCGGCAAATCACGCGTCACGCTGAACCTGCCGCGCGCCGCCGTCTCGCGGCTGAACATCACCGTGCCGGGGGAAGGGCTCGAATTTGAGCTCAGTCCCGCCGCGGCCTTCACCGCGCAGGCCGAGGCCGGACAGACGCAGTTCGCGTGCTTCTTCGGCGCGGGGTCGCAGCAAAACATCGCGTGGGGCGCGGCGCAGGCTGTCACACAGATGAGCCCGCTCGTGCTCGCACAAAGCAAACTCAGCACGCAGATCGGCACCGGTTCCGTGGCGACGACAGCCGACCTCGCGTTGCGCATTTTGCGTGCGCCAATCAGCGAATTGAAGATCGCGCTGCCTGCTGATCAGGAAATTCTCGGCGTTACCGGTGCGGGCATTCGCGAATGGAAGATCGATCCTGCCGCCGCGGGCCGCAAAACGCTCGTGATTCTGCCGGAGAAGCCGCTGCGGGATGATTACGCGCTCAAACTGCAGCTCGAAGGCCCCGTGGCGAAGCTCCCGGCCGTGGTCAACGTGCCCGACCTCGAAGTCATCGGTGCCGCCCAGGCGCACGGCGAAGCGGTGGTCAATGCGGAGTCGCAGCTCGATGTCACGCCGAAGACGCTGACCTCCACCGCACGCACGCAGGCCGGTGGCAACGCCGGCGTCGGCACCTTCCGCATCCTGCGTCAGCCGTATCAGCTCACGCTCGATGTCGCCGAGGCCAAATCCCAGGTCGAGGTGAACAGCCTCACTCGCGTGAACGTGAAACGCGACGTCGCGACGCTCACCGCGGAGCTGAACTATCAGGTGCGCCGCGTTGGCATCTTCGAAGCACGCCTCACACCGCCCGCAGGCTGGACGGTGACCGATGTGAAAGGTCCAATCGAATCCTGGAATCTCGAGGGCGCCGATGTCGTGATCAAACTGCCGAAGCAAACCGCCGGTGATTTCAAAGTGAACCTCACAGCGCGTCAGACGCGCAAGGTGGCCACGGATGATTTCATCATGCCCGTGTTCACGCCGCAAAACGTCACGCGACATGAGGCGCTGGTCGGCGCCACGATTCATTCCAGCCTCGAGCCCAACACCAAAGAACTCGGCGACTTCCAGCAGGAGGACGTCAGCGCCGTCGGATCCGGACAGCAGCAGGAGGCGAATTCGACCGAACTCGCCTTCCGCTATCGTGATGCGGCCAAGCCCGCCGCCTTGAGCTTGAAGAGCCGCAGCTCGCAGGTCAGCGTGGAGGTGCTCACGCTCGTCGAGGTGAAGGAGCAATCGACGCGTCACACCTGGACGCTCGCGTTTGATGTCGCGTATGCGGCCACGGACCGTTTCGTGCTCGCCGTGCCGAAGGACGTCGCGGGCGAGATTCGCTTCGTCGATCCACAGGTGAAGGAGATCAACAAGGAGTACAAACCCGCGCAGCCGGTGACGCTGCCGGATGCGGACAACTACGCGCTGTGGGAGGTCGTGCTGCGCAGCGAACGGCAGGGCGCGTTTGCGTTGAGCCTGAATCTCGAGCGGCCCATCGCTCTCGAAGCAGGCAAAACGGGCAAGCTCGACCTGCTGCACGTGCATGTGCCCGGCGCGTTCCAGGAAACCGGCCAGGTGGCCGTGGTGAAGGCGGACAGCCTCGAGATCCGCAAATCAGAGCCTGAGACACTCGAAGAAATCGATGCTCGCGAGCTGCGTGCCGAATTGCAACGTCCCGGCGTCTTCCTCGCCTACAAATACCGCTCGCTGCCGATCAAGCTCGGCGTCGAACTCGCGAAGAACAGCTTCATCGCCGTGCCGCAGGCCGTGATCACGCATGCCGATCTCATCACCGCCGTCGCCACCGACAAGGCGCAGACGACCGAGGTGATCTACTGGGTGAAGAACAACGACCTGCAGTTCCTCGTCGTGAGTCTGCCGAAAGGATCGCGCCTGCAGTCGGATGTGTTCGTCAATCGCGATGCCCAGCAGCCGATGCGACGTGAAGGCAGCGAGGACATGCTCGTGCGCCTGCCAAGCGGCGATGCCGCGCGTGTCGCGTTTCCGGTGCGCTTCGTGTTTGAATCCCCCAGCCCGAATCCCGGCGAAAAACTCGGCTGGTGGGGCAGCATCAGTGTCAATGCGCCGCAGGTCGCCGATGTCGGCATCATGGAGACGCGACACACCGTGCTGCTGCCGGAAGGCTGGCACTACACGAGCTTCGACGGCCCACTGACGCCTGAATCGAGAAACCGCTCCTGGCAGACGATGCAGAGCCTCGTGAACACGCTGCTGCCTGCCTTTGGTCCGCAGCTCGACACGCTCGATCAATCCCAATGGAGCCAGGTTCCCGCTGTCGCAAACGACGTGCGCACACTTTATGGTTTCCAAGTGCAGCAGCAGGGCCACCGCGAAGTGCTGCATCGTCTCGGACCGCCCGCCGAGATCGACGTGGGATTCCGCGGCAGGCGCATCACGTTCTTCTATCAGGCGCTGGCGTTTCTGATCTCGCTCGCCGCCGGCATCCGCGTCTGGAACGGCAGCCCCGCCGACAAGCTGCGCTACCTCGCCATCTTCGGTCTTGGCGCGATGCTTCTCACCGGACTGTGGAGCGCCGCCAACGTTCCCGTGCTGCTCGCCGCAATGCTGGCGGCAATGATCCTCACATTTACGTGGATCTTCCGCAGCATGCTCGGCGCCGGCCTGCGCGTGTGGCGATGGTTGCTCGAGTGCTGGAACCGTTGGCAAGCCAAACGCGCCGCCAAATCCGCCGCTGCAACTCCAACCGCCGAGTGAGATGAAAACGTTTTCGCATCTGTTTTCACACCAATGGAGTGAAAGGGCACGCAGCCCCTCACCCTACCCCTCTCCCCCAAGGGGCGAGGGAACCAGAATTTCTCCCTCGCCCCGCTTGCGGGGAGAGGGCCGGGGTGAGGGGTTTTTGATTGGATATCTTCGGGCGCTCGCATTCGTCATTCTGCATTCGTCATTCGCCATGTCGGCGGAGCCGACGCGCCAGGAGCTCTGGGTGCCGACGAAGAACCTCGACACCGTGCTCAAAGCGAATCCGAACGCCGTCATGCTCTCGCCCGAGCAGTACGACGCGCTGGTTCGCGACGCAGGCAAAGTCAAACCCGGGGAAGATCCCAAAACCGCGCCGCCCAAACTCATCGCCATCGAAGGTTTGCGATTGAGCGGCAAGGTGGAACCGGGTGCGGCGAGTGTGACACTGCAGGGCGAGCTCTCCCTACATCTGCCTTCGAAGGAATGGCTCAGCACGAAGATCCCGTGGCCTTTTGCGATGAGCCAGGTGTCTTCTGAGGGCAAGGTGCTGGCGTATGTCGAGAAGGACGAACTGATCGTCTTCGCCCAAGGGCCTGACGTCGCAAAGCTGCGCTTCGAAGCGGTCGTTCCGATTCATCTGCGACTGCGGGCAGGTGAGCGCACGCTTGAGGTTCCCGACGTACCGTTTGGCGGCGCGTTGAATCTCGAGCTGCCATCAGGCGTGCGTTTGCTGGCCGGTTCAGCGTATGAGCGCAGTTCGGATGCGATCAAAGTCGCCTTCGATCATCGGGGCTACAACGACAACGAGTCGAGCATCAAACCCGGTATGCCGCGTGCGTTCCGCGTGCGCTGGATCGAAGCGCCACCCCAAGTGGTGCCGCCGCCATATCTTTTCTCGGAAACGGCTCAGGTGGCGTTTGGAGTGACGGAATCCGCTGTGACTTCGATCGTCACTTTTGGTCTTCGTTTGCAGGCGTTTGATTCGCGTGAAAGCAGGGTCACATTGGAAGTGACGGGCAAGGACACACAGGTCACCGATGTCACCGGTGCCGCTGTTCGGAGCTGGAAGCAAACCGGCAACCTGTTGGGCGTGACCTTGGAGCGGGATGGCGGGATGAACGACATCACCGTGAACCTTCAACGGACGGTGGAATCCGCGGCAGAGGCAGGCGAGCTGCCGGTGATCGCGCTGAATCCGCCGTTGCGAGCACAGGCAAAGCTTCAGCTCGCCACCGATGTCGATTTCCTCGATCTCGTGGGTGCGAAGCAGACGCAGCAGAACTCGTTCGAGTTCCAGCTCGGCGTCGATCAACCAAAGCTGGTGCTGCGCACGTCGAAACCACGGCTCGAGTCGGACGTGGATGTCATCGCACGCATCGACAAGGACAGCGTGCAGATCGAGCGCAAGATCATGCTGCGCAGCGACCGGCCGGTGAATGAGATCAAGCTCACGCTGCCCGCAGGAGAGGAGTTCAACGCGATTCTCTCAGAGACGGTGGTGTCCAACGCAGTGAACAACTTGTTGAACACTGGGACGGTGTCGCAACAGGCGCAGGTCGCAGGCGCGCCGAATGCCACCCCTCAGCAGCAAGAACGTCTCATCACGCCAAACATCGTGAGCCAGCCGGTTTTCACGCAGCGGGTCGTCACACCCAACATCATGAGTCAGGATCTCGCTGATAAATTCATCACGCCAAACAGCGGTACTGCGGTGACGACCGGCTCACCGTTCCGGCTCACGTGGCGGCGCGTGAGACAGACGATTGCGGTTCTTCCGGCACAGCCGTTGTCGCCGACGAACTCGCTGGAATTCAGCGTCACCTCACGGCTCAAGCTGACGAAGGCGTGGAAGGGACCGCGAACACCGGAGACGATGACGATCGAGCACCTGCAGATTCCTGAAGCGGTGAAGGTGGCAGGCTACACGGCGCTGGATTTCGACGATGCCTGGCGTGTGTCATTGACGGAGGCAAAGGGCCTCGAAGACCGCGATGCGCGGCTCACGCCGGTGAAAGGGCGCATGGCATGGTTTGGACTGCGCGAGCACACGCTGACGTTTGACGTGGAGCGCGCCGAAGCGGTGTTCTCCACCGAGGTCACGGCGTATGCGCTGCCGCGTGCACGCACGATCGAGATCGAGGGACAGTTCGCTCTCGACATCAGTGGCGCGCCACTGCGCAGTTTTCAGGTCAAGCTGCCGGTGGAAAACGCGAAGCTGCTGCGCGTGACCTCGCCGCTCGTCGGCGAGCAGCAGCTCGATGAAGCGACGGGCGTGTGGACCTTCACGCTGCGACAGGAGTCGAAGGGACGGCAGAATGTGCGCTGGCGGATGAGCCTGCCTGCGTCGTCCTCGGGCACAGCAGAAACGACCGACAAGAATGTGCCCATCACCGCCACGCTGCCGCATCTCGAGCTTCCACAGTCGCGCCGCTTCGCGGGAACGTGGGTCATTGAAGCGAACACGGACACGCAGCTTTCGACGCAGATGCAAAACATGCAGCCGCTGGATGTGCTGCGTGTGCCCACGGTTACCGGGTATCAGCCACGGCATCGCATCACGAGCGCGTTCACGTTCGGCGCAGGTGAAAACGTGCTCACGATCACGGCGCGGCGTCACGCGCACTCGGAACTGGCCGCGCTGGTGGTCAATCGCATGAGTTTGATCTCCGTGCTCGGCACCGACGGCCACAGCCTGCACGAGGCCACGCTCGATCTGAGTCATTCCGGCGAGCAGTTCGTGAGCCTGCACCTGCCGAAGGACGCGGAGCTGCTCAGCACGTCGAGTGGCGGTCAGGCGGTGAAGCCGGTGCGCGGCGTCGAAAATGCGATCGCCATTCCGCTACCCGCCGGTTCCGCGAACGCACCGCACACCGAGGTGCGCGTGCAGTTTCGTCAAAACGGCGCGCCGTGGAATCGCAGCGGCACGCAGAACCTCGAACCCGTGCGCATCGTTGGCAACGTGCCCGTTTTGAGCACCGACTGGTCCGTGCATGCACCGGCTGCATTTGGCTACGCGAAAGTGGACACCACACTGGAACAGGAAGGCGACCGCGAGATCGAACCACTGCGCAATCCGGTGAGCGTTTTGTGGGATGCCATCCAACTGCCGACATTCGGAAGGGTAGAGAAGGAATTTCTTCCCGGCGGCCCGGCTCCTGTTTCCGCGATGGCGAATCGCGAGATCGCCCGCCGTTATGCGAGAATTGAAGATGCTCGCACAGCCATGGATCGCGGTGACAGGCTGTTCAGCCAAGGCGACTATGACGCAGCGCTGAGTTCTTATCACGCCGCCGTCAATGCTCTGCCCAACGCGCCGGAGACCAAAGATTGGCTCGATCTCGCCCAGCTCAAGCAGGCGGACTGCAGCGTGGTGGTGGCGCGGGAACGGGCGAAGGCGGGAAAACACGAAGAGGCGCGGCAGCTTCTCAATCAGGCGCTGCAACTCGTGCCCGGACACAAGGCCGCAACCACCTTCATGCAGCATCTGAACGATCCCGACCGTTGGCCGCCAGCTCTCACTGCGGAACATGTGCAAAATGTCACCAAAGTGCAGACAGGTCTGCTGCTGGCGAACTCAAGCGTCGACATCGGCAACTACGACACCGCCATCTCGCAGTATCAGGACGTGCTGCGCAACGATCCCTACAATAGTGCAGCTCGACGCGGCATGGAAAACGCCGAACGCCGCAGGCAGGAGTACTACAAGAGCGCCTACGATCATCAGCGCGCCAGGATGCTGGCGCAGGTGAACGAGTCTTGGGAAGACAAGGTTCCGACTCAAGCAGCTGCGGTGACGTTGAACTACGGCACCGGCCGGTCTCCGGGCGCCTACCTGACGGAGAAGATGAACAAGATCATTTTCCCCTCGGTTCAGTTTCGGGGAGCGACGGTTGAAGAAGCCATCGAATACCTGCGCGTGAAATCGCGTGATTTGGATACGTTCACCGACTCTTCAGGGGTCAAGGGGGTAAACATCATCCTGCGAAACGGTGAAGCACCATCGAAGACAAGCATCAGCCTCGACCTCAAAGACGTGCCGATGAGCGAGGCGTTGCGCTATGTCACCGAGCTGGCGCAGATGAAGTACAAGGTCGAGGCGCATGCGGTGGTGGTGGTGCCGATCACGGAGAACGCCAGTGAGCAATACACGCGTGTGTTTCGTGTGCCCCCCGATTTTCTGAGCCGCATGCAGACAGACCAGGCGGGAGGACCAGCGGCTCCAGCGGATCCCTTTGCTGCGGCGGCTCCGAGCGCCGGTTCCGCGCTGATTGCCCGTCCCACGGCGAAACTTATTCTCGAATCGCAGGGTATCACATTTCCCGATGGCGCAAGCGCTTCATTCAATCCAGCCACCGGGCAGATCGTGGTGCGCAACACGCAGGCGAACTTGGATTTGGTGGAAGCCTCCGTGGATGCTTTGCGCACCGGTCAGGACCGAGACGGTGAGTCGCGCTTTCTTCTGGAATACACAGGTAAACAGCAGCTCAAATCCGGCCTGATCCCGCTGGATGTGGTGCTGCCGGAGACGGGGAGGCTGCTGCGGTTCCATGGAGCGCAGCCGCCGGAGGCGTTGGCACTGCGTTACACATCATGGTCGCAGCAAATCGTGCGGGCGATGCTGGCGCTGGCGCTCGGGCTGGCGTTGTTCTGGCGATATGGACGACAGCGGCCCTGGTTCCTGTCGCTGCTGGTCGTGGTGCTGGCCGCATGGGGCGCTCCGCTGCTGTTTGACGGGACGTGGCTTGCGTTGTCGAACGCCGTGGCCTTCGGCTGGCTGTGCGGGCTGACGTTGCATGTGCTGGGCCGTTTGTTTGCCTTCATTCGTCCATCAGCAATCGAGAGCGAAGGACAGAAGGCGGACAGCCTGATGTCGTGGGTGCGCAGCCTGCGTTCATTTGTCATTCGTCATTCCGCATTCGTCCTTTTGTTCGCTCTTAGCCCTTCGCTCTTTGCAGAAGAAAAAGCTCCGCTCGCCGATCCGGCGGCGCACACGGTGATCATTCCGTATGATGCGAAGCTGCCGCTCGCGGAGCAGAAGGCGGAACGGTTTTACCTGGGCTACGAGGAGTTTCAAAAGCTGTGGAAGCTGGCGAAGGAAAATCGCAAGGCACTGGCGGCAGAGGCGGATGCGACGCAGCACGCAGTAATTCACAGCGCGTTGTATCAGGGACGCATCGAGGAACGCGGCCTTGTTCTGGAAGCACGCATCACCGCGACGACGCGCGGTGAGTGGACGAAGCTGCTGCTGCCGTTTGCGCAGATCGTAGGCGGCAAAGAAACAGCGAAGGCACTCGTGGGCGAGGTGCGGGTGGATGGCAAGGCGGCGGCACTGACCAACAACCTGCTGACGCTGGAGCATCCGGGCACTCATGCGATCGAACTGACGGCGACGCTGCCGCTGCCACGTGACTGGCAGGATTTGACTCTGCAACTGCCGCCGGCGTTGTCCGGCATGCTGGCGCTGCACACGCCGAAGTCGGATGGCTGGCTGCGGGTGAACGAAACGGCCGCGAGCACGGTGGAGGAACTGACGGACGCACGATTGTTTACGCAGACGCTGGGAACGCATCGTGAAATGCGCCTGCAGCGTTCGTCACGCGGCCTCGAGCGCGGCGAAGGGCCGGTGCCGGCGGCGAATGTGCGTGCCACGCTGACCTTGCGTGAGCTGGAGCCGGAGATGGTGGACGCCGAGGTGACGTATGAGTTTCCCGGCACCGTGCGTCGCACGCTCGAGTTTGCGGTGGACGAGAAGAACGGGCTGGAGATCAGCGCTTTGAACATCTACACGACGATTCCGAGTGCAGGCGAAGTGCGCGTGCCGACGATGACGACCCAGACGCGACGTGAGGGAGGCCGGCTGATCTTCACGCTTACGCTGCGGCATGAAGTGAGTCATGGAGCGATCCTGCGGATCACGAAGGCCACGCGGCATCTGAATGCGGCTGGCGTGCGGACGCTGCCGTTGATCTATCCGACGGCTCAACGCGTGAAGCAGGACGTGGCGGTGCTGCATGATGACTCGATGAAGGTGCAGGTGAGCGGAGGCACCGCACAGCGTTCCACAAACGACCAGCGCGGATCTTTGCAGGATGCCGGGCGCTGGCAGTGGAGCGGTCTGGAAGCCCCCACGTATGAAGTGCAGCCGGCCGCGTTGTTTGCCGAGGCAGACGTGGGCTACGTCTTTCAACTGAGCGAGCAGAAGGCGGAGCTGCTGGCGGCGCTGACGCTGAAACGCAAGCACGGCACTTGGACACGGGCGGTGGTGGGACTGCCGGCCGACTACGAAGTGCAGGCGGTGCAGGGACCGGCGTTGAGGGCCTGGCAGCATGAAGGCGCGCAGCTTTATCTGCAGCTCGAACCGAACATCGCGGGCACCGAGGCGCGAGTCGTGGTGCACCTGGCACGTGTGGCGCCGCAGGCGGTGACATCATGGACGCTGGAGCCGCTGAAACTGGAGAACTATGAGAAGGTCGGCGGTAAAGCCTTAATCGTCGCGCACGCGGCGAATGACGTGAAGCTGCCGGACCTGACCCAGCGCAGCGATTTGAAGGAGCTGGATGCCACCGTGCTCGACAGCGTGTTCGCCATCGCTCCGCCGATGGAAAAGAAGCGCGCACTGCAACACGAGAGCGCGGCATGGAGTCTCGACGTGACGCTGACGCGGCAGGCCTCGCGTTTCTCGGCAGATGCGGTGCTGCTGACATTGGCGTCGGATGCGGGCATCCGCGTGTCGCAGCAGGTGGCGATCAGCGTCGAACAGGGCGCGGTGCGTCAAATCAGCGTGCGTCTTCCCGCCACGTTGCCAGAGGCGGTGGTGAGCGGCGCATTGCTGCGCGAGACACGCTCGCGCATCGATGGTGCGGAGCGTGTGTATGACTGCTCCTTTCAAACCGAGGTGCTGGACCGCGCGGCGCTGACCTTTGATCTCGATCTGCCGCTGACGGCGGAACTGGACGTGCCGTTTGTCAAAGTGGTGGACGCGAGCCGGCTCACGCGCTGGTTCGTGCTCGACAACGCTTCCGCACGCGAGGCCAAGATCGCGGCGCAGACGGCCTTGGAGACCGTGGCACGCGAAGCGGTGCCGTATCTGCCGCAAGGTCTCGCACGACCGCAGTTCTTCCACGCCACAGGCGATGGCGCATTGAAGCTCGCGTATCAGCAGCTCACCAGCACGGAAGGCAATGCGGCGCTGGTGACGCTTGCGGATCTGACGACCGTCCTGCGTGCGGACGGCGAACGCTGGGACATCGCGCAGTATTCGTTGATCAATCGCTCGCTGCAGTTCCTGCCGCTGATCCTGCCGGACGGCGCGGAATTGATCAGCGTGAGCGTCTCCGGCGAACCGGTGAGAGCCGACGAAGAGACACAGAACGGCAAACGCGTGCGATTGATTCCGCTCATTCACACGCGCCCCGGACAGCGCGCGCTGGAGGTGAAGCTTATCTATCGCTTCGCGAAAGGCGCAGGCGGATTGAAGTCTGACACCACGCTGGACGATCCTGAACTCGTCGGCTTGTCGGTGGAACGCACGGCATGGACGGTGTGGACGCCGAAGGGCTGGAAGCTGCACGACTTCGACGGCAACATGACCGAAACCGCAGAGGAAGGCCGAGAACTGCAGCAACTCGAGGGCTGGCTCAGTGAACTCGGCGAGGTAAATCGTGCGCTCTCCTCCGGCAAACTCGAATACGGCGATGCGGAAGCGGCTTACCGCGATGCGAACGCGCTGGCGCAAAAGGTGCAGGCGAAGAAGAACGAGATCGCGAGCAAGGTGGGACGTGGCAGGCTCACCATCTCAGGCGGCACGCGATTTGAGAGCGGTCGGCTCGACCAGGAAATCCAGCAACAGGGAGCGCTCTTGAAGGGCAACTGGGACAGCAACTACGCCGGCAGAAAGCAGGATGCGAAAGGTGGCAGAGATCCCGGCCAAGGTCTGCAAGGCAACACCAGCTGGGGCTTCAACGGCAAAGCGACGCCGGATGAACAGCAGGTGCGGCTCGGCGGCGCGAACACGTTCAGCGGTTCGGTCACCACCAACGGCGGCCAGCTTTTCAACGACAACCTGGCCGTGGACAACACCTACTTCGCGCAGGGCGCTCAGGTGCAGCTGCAGGCCGCAGGCACAGGTGGTGTCGTGACAATGGGCGCGGGAACGCTGGAGCTGAATGCAGGCGGCACCATTTACACCGGAGCCACGACGACCAGCGGGGGAACCGTCGTGACCAAAAGCGGCCAACGTGCGGAGATGGCGGCCGGCGGCGGTTCCCTTCAGGCCACAACTCAAGGATCATCCCAAAGCTTCACGCTGAACGGCAGCGGCACGGTCAATGTCGTGAACTCTAACGCCCGCAGCAACAATCTCGGCAATGCCGTTTCCCAAACTCAAGAGGTGGCGACCATGACCGGAGACATCCCGGTGACCGGCACGCTTTTCAATCGCGCCGACATGCAGACACTGCCGGGACACGGCGGGGTGATCACTGCCGCTCCCGCGAGTCCTCCGGGAGTAATGGGTGGTTGGACCAGTCAAAACACTTTGGGCGCAACCAGTCCGCTGGACGTCAACGGTGTGGCCAATTCTTCTCAGGGCGTGGTGACGGGCGCTGGCGTCATTGCGGGATCATCCTCAACCGCCGCACCCCTCATGGGATCTGATCCGTTTGGCGCACCTCCGCCACCGGCGGTGTTGCAAAAGCCGCTGCCTCTTCCCACGGCGGCTGATCCGTTCGGCCGACCTGCTTCCACTCCAGCCGTCGCGGGCCAGCCACCGGCACAGCCTGAAGCAAAGGCGAAGGAGATGCAGGACGGCCGATCTCTGGAAGAAGGAGAAAAAGTCACCCTCGCGCAAACAGTGGCCTCCCTGCGTCCCACAGGACGTCGCGCGCTTGGCATCGACCTGCCGCTCGACGGCACGGTTCATCATTTTTCGAAGCTGAAGGACCACGCCGTGCTCGAGATCGAGATCAAACGCTTCGGCGATCCGAAGACGACCTCACGTCTGCTCGGTCTCGTGGGCGGACTGCTGCTGTGGCTCGTGATCGGCTGGAAGCTGAAACGCCGCAGCCGTCTGGCTCAAGCCTGAGCCTTCAGCACCAGACGAAACCGTCCGTCGTATCTGCCACCGGCATGTTTGTTGCAGCAGTGCAGGCAGGCGGTGGGGCGGCGGAACTTTCGCACGCGCTGCACAGCCGTCTGGCAGGCGGGACAGGCGTAGGTCAGCTTGCGCTCGACCTCGTTGCGCGGCAGCGGCAGGCGATGATGCGCCTTTTCATCGGGAATGCCGAGATCGACACAGGCCTGACGCCATTCCTTGCCATGAGGCTCGATGCGGCGGCGTCCGCTGCGATGATAGGCGATCAAATGCGCCAGCTCGTGCTTCAGCGTGCGGTCCACCTGGCCTTCAAACTCACGCAGCTTCGGATTCAGCTCGATGGCCCAGGCCGGATAGCGCGCGTAGCCCGCCGTGCTGCGCAGGCGCGAGTTCCACGTCACCGTGATGAGCTTCGCCCCACCGGGAAGATCCAGCGCCAGCAGCATCGCACGCGTCTGCTCTTCCAGTTCGGCATCGCGCCCTTCGACGACAGTCTCTTCAGCAGATGATGCGAGCGGCGCCGGCGTCAGATCACGCACGGAGCGGAAGGGCACCCAGCGCGGCAATGCTGAAAAATCAAAGTTGAGCTGGGAGAGATCGAGCATGCGTTACTTCTGCTTTTTGGGCTTCACTTGGTGCTCCTGCTGACTGAGCGCGTAGGTCATGTCCGGCTCCACGCTTTCGAGCAGGAAGACATTCGCGCCGATCGTGCTGCGCGCACCGATGACGGTGTCACCACCGACGATCGTTGCATTCGCATACACGGTAACATTGTCTTCGAGCGTGGGATGACGCTTCTTGCCGCGCAAGGCCTGACCTGCGGCCAGCGAACGCGCCACGAGGCCCACGCCTTGATAAAGCTTCACGTGATTCCCGAGCTGCGCCGTTTCGCCGATCACCACGCCGGTGCCATGATCGATGAAGAAGTGCGTGCCGATCTCCGCGCCCGGATGCATGTCGATGCCCGTGCGGCTGTGCGCCCACTCGGTCATCATGCGCGGAATCACGGGGACGTTCTCTTTGTAAAGCACATGCGCCGTGCGCTGGATCGCAATCGCTTCGAGCCCCGGATAGGCGAGAATGATTTCCTCAAAGCAACGCGCTGCCGGATCGCCGGCATAAGCGGCCTCGACATCCGTTTGCAGCAGCGCGCGGACTTCGGCGAGGCCCATCAAAAAGCGGCACACAAGGCCCGACACTTCCGCGTCGCGGTTCTCCGTGGCTCCATTGAGCCGCAGGCTCCGGCGCACTTCCACGTTCAGGCGTTCCCGGATGCTGGAGACGAGTTCGTTCGTCATCACCTCCAGTTCCTGCGACGACACCGCCTCTTCCGAGAAGAACCCAGGAAACAGCAGGTGCAGGAGATCCTCGCACAACGTCGCGATGGCGCGCTTGGAAGGCAGGTTGCCGCAATCGACATGATTGATCCCGCCCACCTCGCAGTAGGAGGCCATGAGGCTGGTGACGATTTCGTTTTGGCGGCAATCCATGTGATCACAGCGATACCGTGCCGCGAGTTGGATTCAAGCGCCGCGGCGGTGAGAATGCTGTGAATAAGTCGGTCTCGACGTTCCTTTTCACCGACTGCCATTGCGAGCATCCTCACGCGGCACTAAAAGCAAGCGCGTGGTCCCATCCCTCAACCAGCTCAAACTTCCCGATCCCTGGCAGCATCAGGCGGTGAATTTGCTGCGTGCGGGCACGGATGTGGTCGTGAGCGCGCCAACGGGTGCAGGCAAGACGTACATCTTTGAACTGCTGCATTCGGGACGTCATCTGCAGGGTCAGGCGATCTACACGGTGCCGACACGCGCACTGGCGAACGACAAATATGCCGAGTGGAAGGAGGCGAAGTGGAATGTCGGCATCGCAACGGGTGACATCGCGGAGAATGTGGATGCGCCCGTCGTGGTGGCGACGCTGGAGACGCAGCTCGAACGCCTCGTGCGCGGAGAAGGACCGGCGCTACTGGTGATCGACGAGTATCAGATGATCTCCGATCATTCTCGCGGCGCCAACTATGAGGCCACGATTGCGCTGGCACCGGCAGAGACACGGTTGCTGCTGCTCAGCGGTTCGGTGGCGAATCCGGAGGACGTGGTCGCATGGATGCGCAGTCTGAACCGCCAGGCGGAGGTTGTGTTGACGAAGGAACGGCCGGTGCCTCTCGAAGAAGTGCCGATGGAGACGCTGCCGCAGCGTCAGCGGCAGTTTGCCAACTACTGGCCGCGCTTCGCCGCGGCGGTGATGATCGCCGATCTCGCGCCGCTGCTCATCTTCGCTCCGCGCCGCAAGGAAGCGGAGTCCATCGCTCGACGTCTCGCTGCCGACTTGCCGATGGGTGATCCGTTGGAGCTCACACCCGAGCAGCGGGCGGTGTGCGGCAAGGATCTGGCGACGTTGATCGAGAAACGCATCGCCTTTCACCACAGCGGGCTGTCGTATGGCGCGCGCGCTGGTGTGATCGAACCGCTGGCGAAGGCGGGACAGCTTCGCGTCATCGTGGCGACGATGGGACTAGCGGCGGGCATCAACTTCTCCGTGCGCAGCGTGCATGTCGCCGGCACAACCTTCCACGACGGTCGCAGCGAGCACAAACTCGCGCCCGACGAGCTGTTGCAGATGTATGGGCGCGCCGGACGCCGCGGGCTCGATGACAAAGGCCACGTCGTCACCAGCCGTGACAGCCCATCGATCTTTGATGCACGGCCAGCACGACTGCATCGCGGTGCGTTGCTCGCGTGGCCGATTTTTCTGCGCGTGATGAAACACGCGGCGTTGAAAGAAGAGAATCCGTTTGAAGCCGCGAAACGCTTCTCGGAGCGACTCTTCGCCAAAGTGCCGCCACTGCTCGGACTGGAGGATCTGGAGCCAAATCTCGCGCTTCCTGAACTGGAGAATGCCAAGGCGCTGTTCGGGCTAGAAGCGACCGAGAAACAGATTCTGAACTCGTTTGGCGAGTGGGAGCGCAAACACAAACACGCGCTGCAACGTGTGCCGCTGAGCCGTGTGCATGCCACGCTCACCGTTCCGGCCTTCGCGGCGAAGTTCGCGCATGGCATCGGCCGCGTGGGGAAGATCCGACGCGAGAGAGAAGTGACCTATGGCGTCGAGATCAGCCTCGGCACGCCGAACGGCGATCTCATCAAGCCGACGAAGTCGATTCGACGCCTTCTCAAACTGCCGCGCAAGGTGGAGACCGTGCCGCTGGAGGAAATCACCGTGCTGCATGTAGGCGAACTGGCGAAGGCGATTCTCGCGAATGTGGAGGAGGTCGTTCAAGACGTCGCGCCGGAGTTCATTGGCACGATTGAAAAGGAGAACCTCGTGTTCGCCTGCTTCGACCTCGCGCCGGTCGAAGTCATGGCTTACGAGGACGGCCATGGACGGCTGCTGTTTGCACCGCAGGAGCGCAGCATCGTCGTGAAAAATGAAACCGGTGTGAACACGCCCGAAACGGCCACCACCGACCGCGAGCCGCGCATCGGATCACCCATTCACGCGTGGCGCACGCTCGGTCTCATCGATGCGGACGGCGTGCCGACGCGACGCGGCGAAATCTTCAGCTTCTTCCAGCACGGCGAGGGCTTGGCCGTCGTCGCGGCGCTCGAAGACGAGAGTTATCCTGCCGACGATCTCGTGCATCACATGGCAAACTTGCGCAGCGGTTCGAAGTTTGATCTGCCGCTCGACTGCGGCTCCGAACGACTCGCCGCCGTGTGCCGCGGAACGTATGGTTTCGTCATTCATCACGGCTATCTCGAGAACGGCCTGCCGGTCGATTACGGCGAAGGCGCGGCGGAACTGCTCGATGCCATGCTGCATCCGGAGCAGCCCCACGCAGCCGATTTGAAAGCCGGCATCGCCGAGGGCGACATCTCACGCGCGTATGTCGAGTGGCTGAGCCTGCTGCGCCACATCAGCCATGCGCCGGATCATCCGTGGAAGCGCTGGATTGCGCTCAAGGAAGCGGCGAAGGCCGTGTTGAAGCATCACACCAAAACGCTGCGCCACTTCTTCCACCTCGACCTGCCGCCGTTGACGAACAAGCAGAAGCACGGCAAAACGCGGCATTATTTGATGGTGAAGTAGGACAGGCAATTCAAGCATCTACAGTTGAAGCAACGCATTGCCGCTCGAACATTGGCCGCATGAGTCTCGCCCAAATTCAGAACGCCCGCCCTGAAACGGCCATCGTGCTTGGTTCGGGTCTCGGAGGCGTGGCGGAGGCATTTGGGATCGAATGCGAAGTGCCATATGCCGAGGTGCCCGGTCTGAGCGCCTCGACGGTGCCAGGACATGCGGGGCGATTTGTTTTGGCGCGACATCACGAGCGGCCGATCCTGATCGCGCAAGGTCGCCGGCATTTGTATGAAGGACTCAGTGCCGCTGAAGTCACCGCGGGCATTCGTTTCATGCACGAGATCGGAGTGAAGCGCGTCGTGCTCACGAACGCGGCAGGGGCGATCGATGAGCAGTTCCATGTCGGCGGCTTGATGCTCATCACCGATCACCTCAACCTTCAGGGCACCACGCCGCTGCTCGGCGGGCCGAACTTCCATGACATGAGCGAAGTCTATTCGCGGGCTTGGGCGGAAAAATTTCACGCGGCGGCAGTGGAGATCGGTTTGAAGCTGCACGCGGGTGTGTATGCCGGGCTGCTCGGTCCACAGTATGAGACGCCCGCCGAAATCCGCATGCTGCACCGGCTCGGCGCGGATGCGGTCGGCATGTCCACCGTGCCCGAAGCCATTCAAGCCCGCGCTCTCGGCATGGAAGTCGCCGGCATCTCGATGCTCACCAACTGGGCCGCCGGCCTGCGACCGCAGACGCTGCATCACGCCGAAGTCGTCGAAGTCGGCAAAACCGCGAGCCTGTATCTGGCGCGGTTATTGAAGGCGGTGATGTGAACGAAATCAGCAGCACGCGCTCGCCTTTTCCTTCTCGCAGGAATGGTCGCAGCAGGGGCTGAGGGGGACGCCGTTCATGGCCTCGGGGGCTTCGAGGTCGGGGTTCGGCTCCTGAGCGGCGAGGCCGAGGTCGCGGAGGAGCTTCATGTCCTCGTTGGCGCGCGGATTGGCGGCGGTGAGGAGTTTGTCGCCGTAGAAGATGGAGTTGGCACCGGCGAAGTAGGCGAGGGCCTGCGCTTCGCGGCTGAGATTGGTGCGGCCGGCGCTGAGGCGCACCTTGGCCTTCGGCACGGCGATGCGCGTGACGGCGATCATGCGGACGAAGGAGAAGGCATCGACGACTTCGTTGTCGCCCATGGGCGTGCCTTTGATGGGCATGAGGGCGTTGATCGGGATGCTCTCGGGCTGCGGATTGAAATTCGAAATAACCTCCAGCATCTTCAGGCGGTCGTCGATCGTTTCGCCGAGGCCGAGGATACCGCCGCAGCAGACGGACATGCCGGCATCCTGAGCGTGGCGGATCGTGCGCAGACGGTCTTCAAAGGTGTGCGTGCTGACGATGTTTGGATAATGCTCCGGCGAGGTGTCCACGTTGTGGTTGTAGGCGGTGACACCGGCCTGTTTGAGATCGGCGGCTTCCTCAGCGCCGAGTTCGCCGAGCGTGACGCAGACTTCCATGCCGAGCTTGGCCACGTCGCTCACGATGTCGAGCACCTGGTCGAACTTCTGGGTGCCTTTGCGCACGCCTTTCCAGGC
>NZ_JAGRPF010000232.1 GCF_020439865.1 Prosthecobacter sp. | reverse complement strand
TTTCTTGAAGCGGCCGATGATGTCCGTGGCGGTGTAGCCCTCCGGATGGCCAACATGGAGGCCGTTGCCGCTCGGATAGGGGAACATGTCGAGCACGAAGTACTTCGGCTTCGAGGCATCGAAGTCGGCATCACCGGGGTTGGGCGTGCGGTAGGCCTTGCTGGCCTCCCACTCGCCCTGCCACTTCGGTTCAAACTCGGAGAAAGGAAATGCTTTGCGCTGCTCGCTGGACATAGGGGCGCGAAGGATGGCGCAGAGGCGTGCTGGCGCAAGAGACTTTGCGGGTCACTCCTCCGCGCTGCCGTTCTCTGGTTCGACGATCGAAACAGGGCGTCGAACGTAATTCCGTGTGACTTGATAGAGACCCATGCCGCCAATCATTCCCGTGAAGATGCCGAGAGAGAGCAAATACCAATCGGGCTTAGCTGTCCTAAGGGACATGGCGATACAGGCCACTCCGGCCAGCAGCATCGGAAGGAAAACAAACCATGCGCCCACCACCACAATGAGTTTTGTCGGTGCACTCACTGCCTGGCGGTAAATGTAGCCTTCCGAGAAGATCCTCTCAAAAGGAGCCATCGCCACGGTCGGAGTCACAGGCGCTCCACATTTCGGGCAAAAGCCGCAGCCAGCGGTTAGCTCGGCAAGGCAGGCGGGGCAAAGATCGCCTCCATCAAAGCGATCGACGCCTACATGAGATTCTTCAAACTCCGGCTCACGCTGACCATCGTCCGCACTCATCCGTGAATGCTAACGAGGAACGCGCCCCTGCGTCAAGATTCGAAATCCCGTGCTCCCTGCCTACTTGAACAGCTTCGAACCTGCCTTCAGACGATCGGCGTGCTCGGCCATGCACAGTTCCACGCGCTCGCGGATGGTGCGCTCGCCGATGCCGTCGTGCTTGGTGGCCACGAGGGCTTTGAGCAGGTCGATCATCGACTTCAGATCGTCCATCATCACGTATTCCGGCGTGATCTGGCGGGTGTCGTTGAGATTGTGGTAGTTTCCGAGCGGGATCGAGATGCCAGCACTGCGGACTCCGGAGGCCTGGACAGCGGTGGCCTCACAGGCGCCGGCGTCGAGCAGGCAGCGCTGCACGCGGATACCCTGCTCCTTCGCCGTGGTCATCAAAACGGCCATAGCTTCGCTGTTGAAGATGGAGACACGATCTCCTACACGGAGAATCGGTCCGCCGCCCATGACGGCTCCATTGACCGGACGGCTGGTTTCGAGGGAGAGAAAGACGCTGTCCTGCCCAAAGGGCCACTTCTGTGCGAGTTGCCAGGCGCCGAGCCAGCCGACTTCTTCGGCACGCGTGAAGGCGGCGTGCACGGTGGTCTGAATGTCGAGGCGGGCCAGTTCGCGGAAGGTCATCACAATGGCCGCGCAACCGATGATGTCATCGCAGGCCGTCGCTTCAATACGGGTATTGGTGATGTTGACCGGAAAATTCCACGTCGCGATCTGGCCTTTCACCTTGCGCAAACCACGCTTCACCCCGGCCTCGACTTCCGCCTTGCCCACGCCACCGAGAAAATCCCACTCATCGCGCTTCTTGCTGCCGGGCGGTTTGACGAAAGCCGGATGGTCCATGTGGGCACCGAACACCCAGGTGGGCTTGCTCTTGGATTTGCCGTTCTTGTAGGTCGCCAGGAGATTGCCAAACTTGTCACGCTTCAACTTCACGTTCGGACAATCCTTCAGCAGGGACTCGATCTCAGCACGCACATGATACTCATGAAACGGAGCCGTCGGCTGCTTGAGGAGTCGCTTGAGAATGTTGTTGAGGGTTCGTGCTGGCATGCGCCATCGTAACGCGAATTTCGCATTTACCAAACGCCACGTGAAGAAGCTCCGATTTTTCTTTGAGACCGCCCTGCTTGAAACAGCCGCCTTCCTGCTGCCATTACTGCCGCGCCGCCTCGTCATGGCCCTGTCACGCGGAATCGGTTCGCTTGCTTATCTCGGCGACACACGAGGACGCAAAACGGCCATCGACAATCTGCGCTGTGCCTTTGGAGACCGCTACACGGATGCCGAACGCCGTCGCATCGCACGCGGCTCCTATCAGGTCTTCGCGCGCACGTTTCTCGATCTCTTCTGGTCGCCCAAGCTCACCGAGAAGAACTGGCAGAAGCATTTTGTCATCAACATCACCGATCCCGCAGCGGAGGAGAAGGCACATCAAAACGGCGCCGTGTGGGTGACGCCGCATTTCGGAAACTTTGAACTCATCAGCCAGGTCTGGGGCTTTCGCGGTTTCCCCTTCACCGTCGTGGCGCAGGATTTCAAGAACCCGGCCATCACCCGCATCTTCAAGCGGCTGCGGGAACAGTCGGGCCACACCTTCATCTCGCAGGACAATGCGATGATCAAACTGATGAAGGCGCTCAAGCGCAAAGGACACGCAGGCCTGCTCACCGACCTCAACATTGTTCCGGGCCGCGCAGCGGCGGCGATCCAATGCTTCGGCCTCTGGACCTGTGTTCCGACGCTGCACGTCGAACTCGCCAAGCGGTTGGGGCTTTCCATCATCACGGGCGTCTGCCGCCCCCTGCCGGACGGCCGCTACGAGGCCAATCTGTTCGAAGCCATCGAGCCCAAGGCGGATGACGACACGCGCGAAATGACGCAGCGTGTGTGGGACCGGTTTGAAACCGCCATTCGTGAGAATCCCGAGTGCTGGATGTGGATGTACAAGCACTGGCGCTATCGTCCCGTAGGCCAGCCGGGAGTTCCGCACCCAGATTACCCCTACTATTCCAATCTCTCGCCAGCGCTTATTGAGATGATCCCGGAGGCGCTGCGCCCGCAGGAAAAAGCCGCCTGAAAGACTTGGCCGTGCGCGCCAGTTTTTACGTTGCCCCGGGAGCGGCGCACACGTAAAGCTTCGCTCTCAAAAAACATCCCAGCCAATGTCCATCCCCCATCTTCCCGCCCTCCGCAAAGGCCGCCCCTACGAATCGCTCGACAAGGTCCAGGTCAAAGATCACAAAACGGGCGAAGTCTGCGCCGAAGTGAGCCAGGTGAACGCCGGCATCGTGCGCAAGGATCTCGCGAAGATCGGCGAGGCACGCGCAGCGCTGAAGAAGTTCACGGTGGAGCAACTGATCGAGATCACCGCGAAAGCTGGCGACCTTTTCCTCAATGGTACGCTGCCTCTTGGAGACAAAGGCCACACGCAGTCCCCGCAGGAATACATCGCCACCCTTTCCCGCACCAGCGGCCTGCCGCACATCATGGTGAAGCGCAACATGACGAAGATCCACTTCGCCATGACCAACATGAAGATGATTCTTAACGGCCTCACCCGTGGCCTCGATCTGAGCGTCATCGACCGCGGCTTCGGTACGCAATCTGGCTGCCCGGTGTCCTACTTCCCCACCACGAAGTCCCTCGGTCTCGTCATGCCTTCGAATTCACCTGCGGTGAACTCGCTCTGGCTGCCGTCCATCGCGCTGAAAATCCCCGTCGTCATCAAGCCCGGCCGCGAAGAGCCTTGGACGCCGTTCCGTTTGATCCAGGCCTTCATCGCCGCAGGAGCACCTGCCGAAGCCTTCGGTTTCTATCCCACCGACCACGAAGGCAGCGGTGAAGTCGTCAAGCTCAGCGGCCGCAACCTCGTCTTCGGCGACGTGAACATCGCCAAGATGTATGAAAACAATCCTGCCGTTCAGGTCCATGGCCCGGGCTGGAGCAAGATCATCATCGGTGAGGACAAGATCGAGAACTGGAAGGAATACATTGACGTCATCGTCAGCTCCATCAGCGACAACGGCGGCCGCTCCTGCATCAACGCCTCCGCCGTCATCGTGCCGAAGTATGGCAAGGAGATCGCCACGGCGATCGCCGAGCGCCTTGGTCCTGTGAAGCCCGTCGCCTCCGACGACGAAAACGCCCGCCTCTCCGGCTTTGCGAACACCAAGATGGCCGACTACATCGACAGCGCCATCGACAACGACCTGCAAACACCCGGCGCCGAGGATGTCACCGCGCAGTTCCGCGATGGGCCGCGCAAGGTCGAGTTCGAAGGCGGCGTCTTCCTGCGTCCCACCATCATCTGGTGCTCAGACAACAAGCACCCGCTCTCCAACCGCGAGTTCCTCTGCCCCTACGCGAGTGTGCTCGAAGTGCCGCAAAGCGAAGTGCTCGGCCGCATCGGCTACTCTCTCATCGTCACCGCCATCACGCAGGACGAGTCCTTCATCAATGAACTGCTCGAATGCGGCGACATCGACCGCCTCAACATCGGGCCGATCAGCACGATGAAGATCAGCTGGGACCAGCCGCACGAGGGCAACATGTTCGAGTTCCTCTACAAGCGCCGCTCGATCGACTGCGCTTGAGTTCATCCCCCGCCTCCAAGCGGTCTGAACAATCCGCCTGAAGGCGGCACTCCCAAACGAACCCCATGTCCCTCGCCCCCTTCGATCATCAGCCCCGCACCCGTCTCATTTTCGGCAACGGCACGCTCGCGCGTGTCGGTGAGCTCGCGCGTGAGATCGGTGGCACGCGAGCGCTGGTGGTAAGCGATCCGGGCATCGTCGGCGCGGGTTATGTGACTCGTGCGGTCAGCTTCCTCGCCGAGGCTGGCCTGCAGGGCCGCGTGTTCGGTGAGGTGCGTGAAAACCCTAGCACGGAAGATGTGGATGCCTGCGTCGCGGCAGCGCGTGAGTTTGGCGCTGATCTCATCATCGGTCTCGGCGGCGGCAGCAGCATGGACACGGCGAAGGGCTGCAACTTCATCCTCACCAACGGCGGCCGCATGCACGACTACTGGGGTGTCGGCAAGGCCACTAAGCCCATGCTGCCTCTCATCGCCATTCCCACAACCGCAGGGACAGGCAGCGAATGCCAGAGCTTCGCGCTCATCTCCGATCCCGAAACGCACGTGAAGATGGCCTGCGGTGATCCCAAGGCCGCCGCGAAGGTCGCCATCCTCGATCCCGAGCTCACCGTGTCGCAGCCGCAGCGCGTCACCGTCTGCACCGGCATCGACGCGCTCTCACATGCGCTTGAAACCGCCGTCACGAAGAAGCGTAACGCGCTTTCGTCGCTCTACTCCCGCGAAGCCTTCCGCCTCTGCCACTCCGGCTTCAGCCGTGTGTTGCGTGATCCGAAGGACGTCGAAGCCCGCGGCATGATGCTCCTCGGTGCCGCCTATGCCGGAGTCGCCATTGAGAACAGCATGCTCGGCGCCGCGCACTCCTGCGCCAATCCCCTCACCGCCTTCTTCCACACCGTGCATGGCGAAGCCGTCGGCGTCATGCTGCCCCACGTGATCCGCTTCAACTCGAAGCTGCCCGAGATCGCCGCCATCTACGAGAGCTACTTCGACGGCGACCTCGCCGACCGCGTCAGCGAACTCCTGTGGGAAGCCAAGATGCCCCGCACCATCACCGAGCACGGCGCCAAGGAGGAAAATCTCCAACCTCTCGCCGAACTCGCCGCGAAACAGTGGACCGCCCAGTTCAATCCGCGCGAGCCAAGCGTGGAAGACTTCGTCGCGATGTATCGCGCGGCCTTGTGACCCCCGTCGAACATCTCGATCAACTGCTGGCCCGTCCTGAGCCGCTGCTGGCGCTGGCGCCGATGCAGGATGTGACGGACCTGCCTTTCTGGCGGTTGATGGCGCGCTATGGCGGTGCGGACGTGTATTACACGGAGTACTTTCGCGTCCATCCGGACTCGCATCTCGACAAGCCGATCCTCGCCTCCCTCATTCACAATCCGACGGGTAAACCGGCCATCGCACAGATGATAGGCAATGACATTCCCTCGCTCGTGCGCAGCGCAAAGGAACTCCAGCAGCATGAAATCGCCGCCGTGGACCTGAACCTCGGCTGCCCGGCGCCGATCGTTTACAAAAAGTGCGCCGGCGGCGGACTGCTACGCGATGTGCCGCGCATCGAGGCCATCCTCGGCGCGTTGCGCGAGGCGGTAAGCGTGAAGTTCACAGTGAAGACACGACTCGGCTTTGATGACACGGAGACGATCGACGCGCTGGTTCCGTTGTTTGAGAAGCACGGCATCGATCTCGTCACCATCCACGGTCGCACCGTGCTACAGATGTATCGCGACGGTGTGCGCTATGATTTGATCGGTCAGGCGAAGTCGAATCTCCCCTGCCCGGTTCTGGCGAATGGCAACATCGGCTCCCACATCGATGCCGAGACAGTCATTCAACAAACCGGAGTCCATGGCCTCATGCTCGGGCGCGGCGCCATCCGCAATCCCTGGCTCTTCAACCAAATCCGCCAGCACGTCCGAGGCGAGCCTGTCTTCCAACCGACCGCCGCGGACCGCCTCGCCTATGTGGAAGAGTTGTATGAGACCGTGACGATGCCCGGCACCCGCGAACTCGACCAGGTGAACCGCATCAAGAAGCACCTCAACTTCTTCGGCCCCGACGTCGCCGATTCCGAAGCCTTCCTCAACGCCATGCGCCGCTGCACCACCCGCGCCGGACTACGTGAAGTCTGTGAGCGGCACTTTCAGACGTGAGGACCGGACATTCCTGCACCTCGATCGACTTAAAACGACATCTCATTCGGCAGGCGGGGTATCCACAGCATGCCCGGAATCAATCCGTGCCTGTTCTTTCCGCCGCCTCTCCTTCCGCCTGCAGGCGCGGCAACGATTGGCAGTTTCGTAATAAGGAGCGTGGAAAGTTTCGAAGTACCACTGTTGATCAACCGCCTTCCAAACACAGGAGACACCACAGTCACGGCAGACGAACGGCTGATCGGAGAAGAAAATGGGGCGATGCCAGGAACCGCCGAGATTGATCAGGTCGGGATCGACCGGCACCGCGTCGTCAGGAATCTCATCCGCCTGATTGATCCACCCCCGATCAATCAGCTTCATGATTCGCTGGTGTCTAAATCTCTCAACGTCTCGTCGTTCTGATCTGGATCGGCGCCGAGTCATGAGGATTACAGCAAAAGGACCGGTCGAAAAATAACAGCAATGAATACATCACAGCCCCTAGCCTGCCCGAATAGTTTGAAATCGTGATTCTCTTGTCGAGACCAATGTGCAGGGGACTCGGAAAAACATCACACCTTTCGCTACCCCAGCGCCTTCACAGCCGCCGCCACCCAGCCCACGTCCGGCAGCGCAAATGGCCGGAATGTCTCGAGTCGCGACTCGTGCTCGCTGTAAAACAGAGCGCGGTGCAGGCCGAGCATGCTGGCCTTGGGAGAATCGATCAGGCTGGCACTGTCGTTGGCGCTCATCTGGAAGAGCACACGCATGCCGAGCTCGCTCACGGCCTTGCGGCTGAGGCAGCGGTTGACGTTGTTGAGCGTGTCGAGGCTGGTGATGAGGTGGATGCCGAGCGACGGACCTTCGGCGATGATCTCGTTGAGCTGGTTGCCGGGCTTGGGCGAGTCGTCGCCACCGAAGGAAAAGTCCTCCTCGTAGCGCAGCTTGCGGAACTTCTGCAGGCCATGGACGAACAGGAAGACCGGCGGATCGCCCGCGCTGCCTTCATCGCTGCGGCGCTTCATCTCGGCATGAATCTCAGCGATGAACTCGGGCGCTTCGTGCCCCTGGCTGATCTTCGCCCGGCCTGCGGCGATAGCTTCGAGGAATTCGCAATCAGGCGTTCCGGCCAACGCGCCGTGGACGAGGTAGAACAGCGGCGCACGATCACGTGGATGCTGCGTAGCGAGCGCGAGCATGCCGAGCCCCATGATGGCGGTGATGGCCTCGTCGTTCTGTCCGACGAGCATCAGATGACGGCCGCTCTGGCGCGGGAACAGCGCCTCGGTGGGCCCTTTGATGGCATTCGGCATGCCGAGCCAGCATTTCGGATCAGCAGGCGCCTTGACCGGCGGATTCGCGAGAGCCTCGGCAAGCAGAGCATTGTCACGCACATCGGCGGGCATGTTGCCTTCAAAGACAATCGGACGTTTCGTGTCGAAGCCGCGCTCATGGGAAAGCTGCGACACTTTGAGGAGATTGGCGTCGCGTTCCTCGTCGGTGAGCCAGACGACCTGGAAGGGGCTGTTTCCTTCCACCGCACCCGCGGCGTCATTGTAGATGCCTTCACCGGGACGCGAGAGCAGCCGCGGAGCGGTGTTGCTGTCGTCCATAATGAGAGCCGCATCGGCCTCGTTGCACTGGAGCGCGATGCGGATGACCATCTGACCCAACGTCGTGCGAGCGAGCGTGTAGGCACCGCCGAGTGTCTGCGAACCCAGAAAGACATGAATGCCGAAGGCACGGCCCTGACGCACGATGCGGTCGAGCAGCAGTGCGGCACCTTGCGCCACCGAATCGTCCTCCACAAAAAACTCCTGGAACTCGTCGATGATGAGCATGGCGCGCGGCATCGGCTCGGTGCCACCGGCACGCTTGTAGCCGGCGAGATCCTGCGCGCCGATCTTGCGATACATTTCACCACGACGGCGCAGTTCTTCATCAATGCGCTGCAGCACGCTGAGCGCGAATTCACGATCGCTCTCGATCGCGACCACCTTGGCATGTGGCAGCTTCGCGTCCGCGTAGCATTTGAACTCGACCCCTTTCTTGAAGTCGATGAGGTAGAACTCGATCTCGTCAGGACTGCAGGTGAGCGCGAGGTTGGTGATGATGATGTGCAGCAGGGTCGATTTGCCGGAACCGGTCTTTCCCGCGAGCAGCGCATGCTGCTTCGTGCCTTTGCCAATGGCGAGGTACTGCAGCTTCGTGGCCCCAGTGCGACCAATCGCGATGCGGAGCTCGTTCGTGGTGCTTTCCGACCACATTTCCTTCGGAGCCACCACACTAAACGGCACCTGAACGCGGTTCGAATCAATGCTGGCCTGCCCGATTTGATGCGCGAGATCGGCAGCGACAGCATCCGACGGCGGCGGATCAAGAGCGAGCGTACTGATGCCTCCGAAGCTGACCACACCCTTCTCCCGAACAAGACGAAGGCAGTTCTTTCGCAAATCATCGGCCGCGAGCCCCTCGGGCAGCGCCTGACGACGATCCCAGTGGATGAGCACAAACACGCCGCAGCGGGCACCGCTCATGACAATGCTCTTCAACCGGGCCATCGCTGATTCGCTGAATCCCGTTGGCAGTCCAGCGATGACGAGAAAGTGATACTTCTCCGCCACGCTGCCTGCCTGCTCATTGTACTCGGTGATCGTGGCGTACTCGTTGCGCAGATACATCTGAATCACCTTCTCAACGTGCTCATTGAGTTCGGCTAGACGCTCCTCGATCTGATCACGCTGCGTCCAGATGCGGCGGTTGATAAGCGCGGGCTCGTAGTCGGCCAGATGCATCAGTCCGGCAAAGTTCTGACCGAGACCAACGGCGTCGATGATCGTGAGATGCACCTTCCCCGGAGGCGCCTGCGAGAACAAGCGGAAGATTACACCGTTCATCACGTCAGCGATCCAATTGCCGCCGTCATCATCGGTTTCGATCAGCAGCGAGCCTTCCTGGGGAAAAGCCAGCGTCAGCGGCAGTCCAACCTTCTCGTGGCCGCCGAGGCTGAGCGGAGTTTCCTTCGCAAACAAGGCTGCCGAAGCGCTCAAGTCGAGATTGACCTGACCAAAGCGGCAGGCCGCCGGAAACATCTCATGCGGGTGATAATCGACGCTCCAAGGCTGAAACTTCGCGGCGTCCGCACCATTGATCTCATCCACCGCAGCGAGCAGAGGAGGAATCTTCTGATTCCACTCGGCCAAGAGCCCGGTCCAGCGTTGTTCGGCTGCCACGTGCATCGCATGCATTGCCGCCTCATGCTGGTCGATGATCTGCTGCCGTTGTGAGGCACCCGGGCCGCTCACTCCCTCAAGCGCAGCTGCCTTCTGCTCCTCAAAACGGCGCAGGTTGCGCGCGAGCAGACGTTCGTTTCGCGCGAGCAGGGCGGGGATTTGCGTGGCAAGGCGCTTCAGCATGGCCAGGCGGTATTTCTCCGCCACCTCGTCCGCACGGTTCCAGTCGGCGGTGACCAGTGCATCCGCACTGTCAAACTCGGCCTGCACCTGCGCAGCAGCTGCGTCACCTGCCGCATTCAGTTCCTCCACGCAGGTCTCGTAGTCGAGCACCGCGGCGCTGAGCTGGCGCAAATCCACGCTGGGTTTGGAAAACATCTTGAACAGTCCGGAGCTTTTGCCGGAGGCAAGCTGGCCTTCGAGACTCTCCGCCTGCGCTTCGAGTGCTTCGACACGCGACGGAATGTCCGCCAGGCTCAGACCGGTGCCGGGCTGCGGAGCATCTTTGCGATTGAGACGTTCCCCGGTGGCTTTTAAAACGGCCAGGAGGCGGTCCTTCGCCAAGTTCAGACGCTCAAGGAGCGCACCCTTGGTGTTCTCCACCTCCTGCAGGCCCTGTTTGCGAATGAAATCCGCACTCATCCGGCGCATCTGCTGTTTTCCCAACCATGTCTCCCGCGTCTTCTGAATCATCGCTGGAAGATCCCGCTTGATGCGGTCTTCGTAGCGTTTGAACGCCGTGTTCCGTGCTTCGTGCCGGGCATGAATGGATTTGGCATACTCATCCCATTGCAGCGCAGTTTCACCCAGCAGCGAGGTGTTCTGTGCATCCAGGGACTCCAGATGCTGCAGATGGTTCTGCTCCGCCGTGTAGCGTTTGGCACGGATTTCACGGGCGATCTGCTCGCTGCGATGGGTGAAATCGGCGATGGCGTCACGCAATGAGGCATGGAGGGAGAGGACGCGCGAAGCGCGAAGATCAATGGAGCTGTTCACAGTCTTTGCGGATCTTTCGGAGGATGATTTCGAGTTCGTTCATGACCGCACCGGTTTTGCTGATAAGCCCGGGCAGCGGCTCCAGGTAGAGCTTTTCGAATTCGAGGGCCTTGGCGTCCCGCCAATGGACCTTGGTGGCGTGCCAGTGCTCGGAGAGCTCG
Source organism: Prosthecobacter sp. (assembly GCF_020439865.1). Classification (GTDB taxonomy): domain Bacteria; phylum Verrucomicrobiota; class Verrucomicrobiia; order Verrucomicrobiales; family Verrucomicrobiaceae; genus Prosthecobacter. Next base: position 58,640 of record NZ_JAGRPF010000232.1, on the reverse strand, counting down.
CGGGCGTTTTGAATGAGGTTCACGGTAAAGTCTCAGGGTTCAAGGTTCGGAAGCCGCCGGCGCGGGGCTCTCATTGTAGGCCTGCAGGATTTTCTGAATTTCAACGAGATAGGCGACGGCCTTGGCGAGATCGTTGTCCACGAAATCACGCAGGCTGTCGAGTTTGCGAGCCATGGGATCGACGCTGCGGTCAAAGTCGCGCGCCCAATGCTTGGTGCGTTCCATTTTGGCCTGCGCCTCCTCGAGGGCGGCGCGTGCTTTGCGCACCGCCATCTGCTGGGCGGCAGGATTCTCCACAAACTCGGACATGCGCGCACTCATCAGCTCCTGCTGAGCCTGATCCAGCCGGTTCTGGCGCAATCTGATCTGGGAGGCCCAGTAGGCAGGCTGCTCGGTCTGCAGCCAGCTGCGTGTTTTCCTCACCGCATCCTGCGCGGATTCCAGCGCCTGGCGTGTCTTGCTCATGAACACGATCAGCGCGGCCCGAAAGGACTCGATGGCGTCGAGATTGGAGATGCGGGCTTGGTCGGCCATGGCTTAGCGCTGGCTGAGATACTCCTCGATGCGCTGAGCCTTCCTGAGCAGGAACGGCGTGTGCTGCTCGGACATCTCCATGAAGCGCTTGATGGCCTTCATCGTCGTATTGAACTCGGCGGCGAACTTCTCGTGCTCCGCGTCCTGCCAGGTCTCGCCCAGCGCGGCGAAACGCGACTGGAGAGATGCCGAGCGCTGCTGCATCTCCGTGTTGAAACGTTTCAACTCCGCCGCAAAGCGCCGGACCTCCTCGGGATTCATGATTGCCTGGGCCATGGCCACAAGCTAGCCCGTCCCCCGGCAGCGGATCAAGAACGATGTCGATTAATCCACATACAGCAGCGCATTGCTGCTCATGAGTGCGTGGCAGAGGGCGGTGAGGCCAAGGAAACCTGGATCAGCGGGTGTTTTCGAGGGAGCGCCAAGCTCTGCTTCAACAGGTGTGGGGTTGGCCTTGTAGAACTCGGTCTGCGCCTGCACGAACTCGATGCTCTGTTGCACATCAGTCTCTGACGGGGCTTTGCCATTCATCAGTTTCCACGCGAGGCGGATCTGATCAGACAGTTCCTTTCCGCCTTCGCTCTGCACACGTTGGGCGAACTGCTGAGCGTGCACGCGCATGGTGGCGCTGTTCATGAGCAGCAGGCTCTGCGGACTGACAGTGGTCACGGCACGAGCGTCGCAGCTCGGCTCCATAATGGGCGCGTCGAACGTGGCGAACATTTCCAGCGGACGCGAACGCCGCGCCTGCACGTAGATGCTGCGGCGGAACTCATCGCCATTCAGCGGCACCACCTTGCCACTCGGACGACCAGCGGTGTCCGTGGTGTCGATGCCGATGACGACCTGCCCTTCCTCATTGAACATCACGGGCACGGGTTCGCCGCCGATCTTGGGATTGAGCTTCCCGCTGATGGCGAGCAGCGAATCGCGCAATGTTTCAGCCTCGAGGCGCCGCACGTTCATGCGGCTGAGATACAGATTGTCCGGATCAAGGCGGTCGCGTGTCGCATCGCGAGTGGAAGCCTGCCGGTAGGTACGGGAGGTCATGATGAGGCGGTGCAGATGCTTCAGGCTCCAGCCGGTGCGCACGAATTCGGATGCAAGCCAGTCGAGCAACTGCGGATGCGTGGGCTGGCTGCCGAGCTGGCCAAAATCTCCTGGCGTGGCCACGATGCCCTTGCCGAAATGATGCATCCACACGCGGTTCACCATCACGCGTGCGACCAATGGATGCCTGCCGTCGGTCAATGCGTTCGCCAAAGCCAGACGGCGGCCCGTGGTGGCGAGTTTGGGATCCTTTTCCGGCAACTCGACCTTCCGCTGTCCCGCGAGAACACTGAGATCGCTCGGACCGACTTTTTCCTTCGGCTGATCGTGCTGACCACGATTGAAAACATAAGTCGCGGGCACCGTCTCCGGTGTTTTCGGCAGTTCGACGAAGGCGTGGAGGAATTCCTCCTTCGGCTTTGTCGCACGAACCTTCGCCGCATCCTCGGACATGGTCTTCAACTCGGCCGCATGCTTCGTCTTGTAGGTCGTGTCGTAAAGATAGAGCGATCCGGCACTGAGTTGGTTGATACGCGGCCAGGCCTTGAGCAACTTCGTCTGATCGGCGGTGCGCTTTTTGACTTCGGCACGATACGCGGTGCGCAGGGCGTCACGTTCGCTTTCTGGCGCCTTGAGCAGTTCCTTTTCGAGCACCTCGGTGATAAACTCTTCTGTCTTTTTCAAGCGGGCCTCATCGATCTTCTTGGCCTCGGCCTCAATCTTTGCCGCTTCCTTGGCCTCCGCATCGGTGAGCAATGAAACCAAACGTCCGGCAGGCGAACGCCACACCTTCGTGTCGAATCCCGGCTCAAACACCGCGCGCAGATGATAGTAGTCCGCCTGCGAGATCGGATCATAACGATGATCGTGACACTGGGCGCAGCCAATGGTGAGCCCATAGAGCGATGTGCCGATCATTTTGACCGTGTCGGCGATGTTTGCGTTCTGCGTCACCGCATCGTTCTTCTCGCCTGTGCCGTTCGGCGACATGCGCAGGAACCCGGTGGCGGCGAGTTTCTCGATCGCATCCGGCGACTCCTTGTCGAACGGCTTCGAGATCATCTCATCACCCGCAAGCTGTTCGCGAACGAACTGGTCGAAGGGTTTGTCCTTGTTGAGCGCGTCGATGACATAGTCGCGATACTTCCACGCCCATTTGCGCTCCAAGTCCTTCTCACCGTAACCTTCGCTGTCTGCGTAACCCGCCGCATCGAGCCAATGACGCCCCCACATCTCGCCGTAGTGAGGCGATGCGAGCAGCCGGTCGATGAGATTCTGGATGCTGGATTCCGGATGCTTGATGTAAGCAGCAACGAAGGCGTCCACTTCTTCAGGGCTCGGCGGCAGACCGGTCAGATCAAGGCTCGCACGACGAATGAAAGTCACCGGATCAGCTTCGGGGGAGAACGAAAGACCTTTCTCACCCAGCTTCGCAGCGATGAAGGAATCAATGCCCTCCGTTCCCTTTTTGACAGGAGTCTTCGGATTCGAAATGGGCTGAAGCGACCACCATGCACGCTCCTCATCAGTGAAAGCATGTTCAGGACCGAGTTTCTCCGGCTCAGGACGTGAAGTCTTCGCCCCCTCGGCAATCCAAGTCTCGAGTGTGGCAATATCCTTGTCCGGCAGCTTGGCCTTGCCCTTGGGCATCTCGCCTTCCTTCACCAGTTCGAGCAGATGACTTTTTGCCGCATCACCCGCCACAATGGCAGGGCCGTGCTTGCCGCCTTTGACGAGAAAATGCGCCAGCCTCACATCGAGTCCGCCCTTCATCTCCCCTTCCTCGCCGTGACATTGAAAGCAGTGCGCCTTTAAAATGGGGCGCACGTCCCTCTCAAACGTCAGTGGAGCCGCCGCAGCCGGAAAGGCTGTGACGAACATCAGTGGCAAAAGCAGGAGCGTTCCTTGCATGCCTAACATACGCAGGCTCAGGCCGACATTTCTCGAACCGCGTCATCTACTGCCGTATCGAGCACGTCGCAGGCCTCCTCAAGAGCTTCCTGAGTGACGGTGAGCGGCGGGCAGATCTTCACGGTCTGGCCCCAGGCACCGACGGGAGCGAAGAGCAGCAGGCCACGCTGGTAGCACAGCTCGATGATACGATGGGCGAGGTCGTGATTCGGCTCTTTCTTGCCGGGAACAATGGTCTGCATGCCCGCAACGAGGCCTGCGCAGGTCACGTGACCGATCACGCTCGGATGACGTTTCTGGATCGCCTTACAGCGTTCGTGCAAAATCGGGCCGAGGCGCGCGGCGTTGCCGGTGAGGTCTTCGTCAAGGATCTTGCGGATGTTCGCGCTGGCGGCGGCGCAGCAAACCGGATTGCCGGTGTGCGTGCTGGTCATGCTGCCGGGGCCGAACTGGTCCATGACGGCTTCCTTGCCAATCACCGCGCTAAGCGGCATGCCGCTGCTGATGCCCTTGCCGCAGCAGATGATGTCTGGCGTCACACCGTAATGTTCGAACGCCCAGAACTTGCCCGTGCGGCCAAAACCAGCCTGCACCTCGTCAAAGGTCAGCACGACCTGATGCTCGTCGCACCACGCACGCAGTTTCTGAATGTACTCGACCGGCGCGAAGTCAGGCCCCACGCCCTGATAGCTTTCCATGATGACGCCCGCGATGTTCTCCGGTTTCAAACCGCGATCCGCGATGGCTTTGAGGAAGCTTTCAAAACTGACGTCCTCAGTCCAGTAGCCGTCCGGGAACGGTGCGTTGATGATCGCCGGGTCTTCATTGACGATCCATGTCTTCTGTCCCGCCATGCCGCCTGCCTGCTGGCTGGCGAGCGTGCGGCCGTGAAAGCCGCGCGTGAAGCCGATAATGCCGATCTTCGTCGTGCCTCCGACCTTGATGCCATGCGCGCGGCTCAGCTTGATCGCGCATTCGGTGGCTTCGCTGCCGGTGCTGAGGAGAAAAATCTTGTTCAATTCCTTCGGCGACACAGAAGCGATCACTTCAACTGCATCCGCACGCTCCTCGCTCGGGAAGACGTAGTTGTGAATGAGGCCGCTGTTGATCTGGTCGATCATTGCCTTGCAGATTTCCGGCGCGGCATGTCCCGCATTCGTCACCAGCACGCCGCTGCTCCAGTCGAGCCAGCGATTGCCGTATTTGTCGAAAATGTAAATGTCCTGCGCCTTGTCCCAAACGATGGGCGGCATTCCACGCATCGACTGCGGCTCATGATGGCGCAGCTTCTCCAAAGTGGCGATGGAGTCTGGATGCGGAAGCGGAGTGCAGATGCGACGATGCTTCGTTTCGACATGCGGAACGGTTTGAGGAGTGATGCTGAATTCTTTGCCCATGCGACGATGATGCATGCGCTGGAATCACGCTGCTACGCGCTTTGCAGCGAGTCGCGGTATTTTTGTGCGCTCACGGGTTCTCGCCGCTTCTCTGCGCACGCAACATGCCCTGTTCGCCATCGGGCCAATACGCGCCGTCTTCGATCCATTCGCGCAGGGCACCGATTTGATCTTCGGTGAGGCTGACCTCGGTTCGAGGCATCATCTTGGGATGCGTGCCGCCGCGTTGCACTGCGCTGATCAACAGGCTGCAGTCGGGATCGCCAGGTAGAATGTAGTCGCGGCCGCTGGCGCTGCGTTTGAAGGCGGCCGCTTTGCTGGTGAGATTGAGCACCGGAGGAGGAAGGCTGCCGTTGTGGCACTGCAGACAGTGCTGCTGCAGCACAGGTTTGACTTGAGTGCGGAAGTACTGCTCACGCCCGCTTTTACTGGCGGGAAGCAGCGAGCAGGCGGTGACGACAAACAAGGCTGGAAGAAGACGGAGGATCATGGCCGAAGCATAACGAACAGTGGAAAGCAGGCTATGCCTGGTTTGTGCAAAGTTGGGCCTCCGCTTGACGCGAGCAACGGCGTGTGGCGAAGTCCCATGATGAAACGCAAACACCCCACTCATCGGAACGGCCACTGCCGCATCGTGCTGACCGGCGGCCCGGGCGGCGGCAAGACCACGGCGGCCGATTTGTTCCGCCGCGAGATGGGCGACAAGGTGGTGCTGGTGCCGGAGGCCGCCACAATGGTTTTTAGCGGTGGTTTCCCGCGTTCAAACGAACCACAGGCCATTCACGCCGCACAGCGCGCCATCTACGAAGTGCAGCGCAATCTTGAGGACGTGCAGGCCGCGCTCTACCCTGAGCGCGTGCTTCTGTGCGACCGTGGAACGGTGGACGGGGCCGCCTACTGGCCTGGCGAACCCCACCATTTCTTCGATGAAATGGGCAGCACCCTGAAGCAGGAACTGGCGCGCTATGATGCGGTGATTTTTTTCGAAAGCGCTGCGGTCGGCGGTATGGGAATCGAAGGCGGCAACCCCATCCGCAATGAATCGATGGAAAAGGCCGTGGAACTGGATCACAAGCTTCGAAGGCTGTGGTCACAGCATCCAAAGTTCATGCTGGTGCCCCATAACGCTTCGTTCTTTAAAAAGATCTCGTTCGGTCTGGCGGTGCTGGACGGCATTGTGAGCGAGCTGGGATGCCATGAGAGGCGAAAGAAGCGTTGATCGATTCGACTCCGTGGACGTAATGACAGGCCACAATGAGAGTCGAACTCGTCAACACCGGAACCGAATTGCTCCTCGGAGACACCATCAACACCAACGCGGCCTGGATCGGCCAGCGACTGGCTGCGCTCGGCGTTCAGGTCGCGCGACAGACAATCGTTCCCGATGGCGCCATCATTCGCGTGGCGATTGCCGAGGCGGCGCAACGTTCGGATGTGGTGCTGGTTTCCGGCGGCCTTGGCCCCACCAATGACGACCTCACCCGCGAATCCACCGCCGAACTGCTGAGCCTCGACATGGAACTGAACGCGGGCGTGATGGAGCACCTGAGTGCCTACTTTGCCAAACGCGGCAAACCCGTCAGCGAAGCCACGAAGCGGCAGGCGATGGTGCCACGCGGCGCAACTGTACTGCCCAACGCCTTCGGCACTGCACCGGGGTTGTATTTCCCAGCCGAACTCGGGGCGCCGCTGGGTTGGAACGCTCATCTTTTCCTTCTCCCCGGTCCTCCACGGGAATTGAAACCCATGGTCGAAAACGAGGTCGAAACCCGATTGCGCGAGTGGCTGCCCGATGGTGCTTCCCGCCGTGTCCTTTATCTCAAAGTGACCGGCGTGGGCGAATCCGACATCGTCGAAGCGGTGGAAAAGCAACTGGAGGCGATTGCGGGGCTCGACCTCGGTTATTGCATTCGGAATGGCGATGTCGATGTGCGACTCGCCGGACCATCTGCGGCGGTGAATGCTGGAGCGGCAGTTGTACGAGGCGCCCTCGGTGACTGCATCGTGTCTGAAGACCGGAGAATCATCGAGGAAGTGATCGTGCAACTGCTCACGGATCGTGGCGAATGGGTCTCGACCGCCGAATCCTGCACTGGCGGCACCATTGCGAGCCGCATCACCGACGTCAGCGGCTCCTCGCGTGTGTTCGGCCACGGCTGGGTAACCTACGCAAACGAAGCAAAGCAGCAGCACCTCGGCGTGTCGGCGGAACTGATCGAAACCCATGGTGCCGTGAGTGAAGAAGTCGCACGAGCGATGGCGGAAGGAGCGCTGAAGAAAAGCGGTGCCGATCACGCGATTTCCGTCACGGGAATCGCCGGACCGACTGGCGGCACGCCCGAGAAGCCGGTGGGCACCGTATGGATCGCGCTGGCATCGAAGAACGCTGAGACCTGGGCTCAGAAACGTTTTTCACCGGGTTCTCGAGACCGTTTCAAACTTCTGACCTCCCAAGCTGCGCTGGAAATGCTCCGACGTCGACTGATGGGAATCGCGTTGCGTCCTTGATCGTCTAGCGTGCGGCTTTAACTGCGTCCCACACCTTTGTATACTTCGCGAGATCCGGACCTAGGTCTTCGATGACCTCGCACTTTGCCTGCAGTTCTTCAGGAATGGTCACAGCGGGATTTTTGAGGAACTCGGCGCTGACTTTGGCAAGCGCGGGTTTGTTGGGGCAGTAGTAGCCCATCCACTCCATGTTTTCGGCAGCGATGTCGGGATCGAGGACAAAGTTGATGAAGGCATGTGCCAGCGCGGATTGTTTGGCAGTCTTGGGAATGACCATTTCGTCACAACCGATGGTGACACCTTCGCGAGGAATCATGATCGCCACCTTAGGGTTCTCCATCTGCACCTGAAAGAGGTCTCCGCTGTATCCGTGGACGAGTCGAAATTCGGCGGAGTCGATGCCGGCTTTGTAGCCTTCATTGTCAAAGCGGGCGATGTTCTTCTTCCAGCGAATGAGCACCTCTTGAGCTTCGGCAAGCTGGGCATCATCGCGGGTGTTGATGCTGTAGCCTAGAGACTTGAGCGCCGCGCCGATGCTTTCACGCATATCGTCCAGCAGGGTCACACGCCCCGCGAGTTCCACGCGATCAAACATGGCCCAGGTGGGTTCGGCGTCCTTGATCTTGTCCTGACGTAACCCGATCACGGCATAACCGAGCGTGTACGGCACGCTGTGTTCCATTTTTTGATCACGAACCTTGCTCAGAACAGCAGGATCGATGTTCGGCAGATTGGGAATCAGCGCATGATCGAGCGTCGCGAGCATGCCCTGCGCCGACATGACCTGAATCATGTATGCGGTGGGAAAGACGAGATCATAGCCTGCAGCGCCGGCCTTGAACTTCGCGAACATGCTTTCGTTCGAGTCGAAGGTGTCGATGACCACCTTGCATCCCTGTTGTTGCTCGAACTTTTTCACCACATCCGGGCTGATGTAGTCAGCCCAGGTGTAGATGTGCAAAGTCTCGGCGAATGCACTGGCCGCGAACAAAAGAAGCAGCGCCAGCGACTTCATGCAGCGGATGAGCGAAGCAGAGGAATGGCCTGCTGCCGACGAATGGCGGCCTCTGTGTTGTAGGCGGCGAGCAGAAGACAGGAGAACGCGAGATCGCTGATCAACGACTGGCGCAGAAACCAAGTCGTGGGCGGCAGGCCGGGAAGGCCGATGCCGGTGGTGAGCGCCTGCAACCAGCCGGCAAGGCTTTTGGCGTACGACGGCTCTGCGAGCCATGACACGGTGTTCGTGACCACGTAAAAGCCGATGGAGCAGCCGATCACGCCAAGCAGACCTCCCACAAGGCCGACCTTGCCACGCCAGCGAGCCGCAAGCCATGCAGCGAGACCGAAACAGCCGTAAACTGCCACAGCCTCCCAGTGCAATACGTCACTCACAGAGGTGGCCACCATGCCGATGACGAAGAGCAGAGCAGGAATGCACACGAACGAAACGCGTTTCGGAAACACCAGCGTTCCGGTGAACGCCAGCGCCATCCAAGGTGAGAAGTTTTCGAGCGCCTCGATGGTGATGTAGCCTTTGAGCTTGGCCCAGCGGAACGCGGCAGCGGCAAGGACCAAAATGAGAGGCAGAAGGAATGCGCGTGAGGAACGAGAATCGGATGAGATCATAAAAGCAGGTTGAGGGAGGGATAAATTAAGCGGCCAGTCCTTTCTTCCGCAGAAAGGGAACGAGCTCGTCGACGCCAAAGTCGGCCAGGACCTCGCCATCCCAGTCCATGGTGGGAGCCTTGCTCTGGCCGCTGAGGTCGATCATGGCCTGCATGGCGTCGCGATTGCCAGAAACGGTGATCTGTTCAAAGGGAATGCGGCGGGCGTCGAGGTACTCAACAACCTCCTCACACCACGGGCAGCCGGTTTTGACATAGACAATAGGTTTGACCATCAGCCCATGATGCCGCGTTGGTCGCGGAGGGCAAGCCGAGTGTCCGGGATTCGCGGTTGACCACCCCCCTGCCCTGTTTAGAATCCGCCCGCTGTTTTCAGAGCGATTTATCCAGTGCTCCGAAGCCCGTCCCTTTGAATGTAGAACCCCAATGCGCCATCTCCGACCCCAGACTGCGCTGAAGGGAGCATTCCAGAGGATGGAACGCCCGAAAGTCCCCCCCAGCGTGCGGCAAGTGCTCGCCGGTGTGACTTTTGAGCCGGCAGGGCCCGCGCGGCCCGGCTTTGAAAACTGCAGCAGCCCGTTGTGGTGCTGTGGCAGACCGCTCGTGCGGTCCGCCGCGTGCCGCGGAACCGTGGAAGAGGCAAGCCGCCCGTTCCCGCCCGCCGCCCCTACCAGCACCCCGGCCCTGCCCGAACACGCAACCCACCCATACGCTAACTCATCCCATGTCAGACTATCCGAATCGCAACGGCGGAGGCAACAATCGCCGCCGCAATCGCAATCGCAACCGCTCCCGTGGCCCCCGTCCTGACGGTCCACGCCCGACCCGTGAAGGCCGCAGTTCCGCTCCTTCTTTCTTCCAGAAGATCCTGAGCCTCTTTGGTCTCGGTCAGTCCAAGTCCAAAAGCCGCCCTCAGGCAGACCGCAGCAGCTCCGGCCCACGTTCCACCAACGACAATCCCCGTCCGCAGCGCGAGCCGCGCCCACGTCGCGAGGCTCCTGCTCCCGTGAATCCGGCGGACATCACCACCGATCGTCTCTATGTCGGCAATCTGTCCTATGACGCGACGGAAAGCGACCTGTTCGAACTCTTCAACGGCGTGGGCGCTGTGCGCAATGCCGAGGTCGTCGTCAACAGCCGTACCCAACGCTCCAAAGGTTTTGCCTTTGTGACCATGGGCAGCGTCGATGAGGCACGCCGCGCCTGCCAGGAACTCAGCGGCAAGGATTTCATGGGCCGTCCCCTGCAGCTAAGTGGCGCCAAGCCAAACACCCGCGGTGACAGCAGCAGCGACGCACCTTCTGAAGAAGAAGCGCAGGCAGCCTGATTTGCGGAAGACATTGATCCCCAATGCCCGCAGGTTCTTGATTGAATCTGCGGGCTTTTTCTTGGCTGGACCTGCTTGCAGAAATCAAACTTAACTCTGAACAAAATCGCGTTAAACGACCTCCAAAGTAGTTGCCCCAATCATGCCTGCTCCCAAGCTCCTCGATCGAGAATCCGAATCCCCCTCCGGATCAACAACACCTCATGTTCCCGACGGCCAAGTCTCGTCTGCGGACTTGGAAGAAGACGAAAAGTTCTGCAACCTGCTTCAGGATCGTGAACTCCTCAGCGGACCCAACCGCCGCTTACGAGATCTGCAGCTGCTGTTCAGCGTGTCACGCGACTTCATGCGCGGATTTCGCGCCCTGCACTTCGTCGGCCCCTGCATCACCGTTTTTGGTTCCGCCCGTTTCGAGGAAGATCATCCCTATTACAAACTGGCGCGAGAGATGGGGGCTGCACTGGCGAAAATGGGATTTACCGTGCTGACCGGCGGCGGCCCAGGCATCATGGAGGCTGCAAACCGTGGTGCCAAGGACGTGCACGGACGGAGTGTTGGCTGCAACATCCGCCTGCCTTTCGAACAAAGTCACAACCCTTACCTCGACCGCTGGGTGACGATGGAGCACTTCTTTGTTCGCAAGACACTGCTCATCAAATACAGCTACGGATTCATCATCATGCCGGGTGGATTCGGCACCATGGATGAAATGTTTGAGGCGCTGACACTCATTCAAACCAAAAAGCTCAGAAGCTTCCCCATCGTCATCATGGGCAGCCAGTTTTGGGCGGAGATGCGACAGTTCATGGATCACATGCTCAAGGGAGCCACGATCAGCCCGGAGGATCTCGACTTGATCAAATGGACTGATTCGGTGGAGGAGGCGGTCGCGCACTTGCAGGTGAAAGCGGTGAAACAGTTCGACCTTCGCCGCCACCGGGTGCCTAAGAGCAGCCCGTTGCTCGGTGAAACCGCGCTTGAAGGCGGCTCGTGAACCACCTAACTCCCCCACCGACGCATGGCTGATCACACACTCACCCTCTCGAATGGCCGCAAACTCGGCTATGCGGAATTTGGTGACCCCAAGGGTGAAGTGGCGTTCTACTTCCACGGCTGGCCGTCTTCACGTGTGCAGGGCTCTCTATTTGATGAACCGGCAAAAAAACATGGGATGCGGCTCATCTGCCCAGATCGTCCCGGCATTGGGCTTTCCGATTTCCAACTCGGCCGCACCTTGTTCGACTGGCCGGAGACGTTCGCCCAACTCGCAGCTCATGTCGGCGCGGACAATTACCACATCATCGGTTGGTCCGGCGGCGGCCCCTATGTGCTGGTCACGGCCTTGAAGATGCCCAAGCGCCTGCTCTCCGCTTCCATCATTTGCGGTGCCCCTCCGCTGAAGTTCCTCGGAGATCGGGAAATGTTCTGGCTCTATCGTTTCATGATCCAGCTGCGTCACTACCTGCCCACGGTTCTGGGAACCGTTTTGCGCCTTGGTGGACTGGTGGCAAAGGGCAACCCGCAGAAGGCGCCACTGCGATGGCTCTTGAAATTACTTGGTGAAGAGGATCGGAGGGTTCTCCTCTTGCCTGGCATCTACGACGTCGTTCGTGATGCGACACTGGGAGCGCTAAATCGCGGTCCACGCAGCGTCATCGCCGATGCTGACATCTACCTAAGCGAATGGGGATTCGAAGTCAGCCAGCTCAACTTTCCCATCCGTTTCTGGCACGGCAAACAGGACCGGAACATCGCCTGGACCTACACCCGGCAGATTGCTGAGCTGATTCCGCAGGCCGAAACCCACTGGTCTGAAATCGACGGTCACTATTCTCTGCCGATCACGCACGCCGAACAGATCATCACGGCGGCGATGCAAAAGGCGGAACCTGAGTCACTGACGGGGAAGTAAGATCGGGATCCCCTCATCGATGACGAAAACACGGGACCCATCCTCGGTCACGAGCGCCGCTTCGACCTTGTTCAAAGCACACTCTTCCTCCGTTGCTCGTCGCAACGGCTGATGCGTGTCCGGGCAGCGCATCAAGGGAAGAAAGTCCTCAAGCCATGGAGTTTCGTCGGGCATCAGTATTCAGCCATGGTGGGGTCGATTTCACGCGCCCAGGCGATGATGCCGCCTGAGATGTTCCAGACATCATCAAATCCGAGTTCGCGCAGTCTGCTGACAGCACGCGCACTGCGACCGCCGCTTTTGCAGTGAACGAGGATGCGTCTGCCCCGGGGAATTTCCTTGGCCCGGTTGTCCAGCTCTCCGAGAGGAATGAGCACGGCACCTTCGATATACGAAATGGCCCGCTCGTGCGGCTCGCGCACATCGAGAAGGAAATGATCGTCTCCTGCATCTCGGAGCTGTTTGAGTTCGTGAACAGTCATGGCTGGAACTTCGGGAGCTGCGGCGGAAATGCCGCAGAAGCCCTGATAATCGATGGGTTCAGTGATGGTGGGGGTATTGCCACAGACAGGGCAGTCGGGATCGCGGCGCAGTGTGAGCGTGCGGAAGCGCATGCTGAGTGTATCGACGTGCAGCAATTTTCCGAGCAGCGGCTGGCCGATACCGGTGATGAGCTTGATCGCTTCGAGAGCCTGCATGGTGCCGATGAGTCCGGGAAGCACGCCGAGCACCCCGCCTTCCGCACACGACGGCACCAGACCGGGCGGCGGCGGCTGCGGACACATGCAGCGGTAGCAAGGCGCCCCCAAATGTGGGGCAAAAACACCCACCTGTCCGTCGAAGCGCAGGATGCTGCCGTAGACGTTCGGCTTCTTGAGCCAAACCGCCACATCGTTGCTCAAGTAGCGCGTGGGAAAGTTGTCCGTCCCGTCGATTATGACGTCGTAGTCTGCCGCGATTCGCATGGCGTTCGCCGCAGTGAAAAGTTCCGGATAAACCTGCACATCAAGGTGCGGATTAATGTCGAGCAGGTGCTCACGGGCGGCCTCCAGCTTCTTTCGACCGAGATCTTTCTGCCCAAAGAGAATCTGCCGCTGCAGGTTGGTGACTTCGACCACGTCCGGATCCACCAGCCCCAGCCCCCCGATCCCAGCTGCGGCAAGATACATGGTGATCGGCGATCCCAAGCCTCCAGCTCCGATGCAGAGCACGCGTGCCGCCTTGAGCTTGCGCTGGCCCTCCATCCCGAATTCGGGAATGGCGAGATGCCGGGCATAGCGGCGCAGTTCGTCGGTGCTGAGGTCGGTCATGAGCCGCCTATCATGGCATGCTGAAGCGTAAGCGCAATGATCCAGCGGTTGCGGTGGCGCGGGCCATGCCTAAACTCCTCACATGCCTGATTGGTCTCCCCCAACCCAAGTCAATCTGGTCGATCTGGGCTTCATGGACTCGCGTTCAAAGCTCATCGACCTCGCTGCTTTTCTCGACCGCGTCCAAAAGTCCGGTCAGGACGGTGATTTCCGCGTCAAGGCGTTGAAAAACGCCATCGCCCTGCTCTCTCGAAATGAGCCTGAGCGTGCGAAAAACGTGCTGCTAAATTTCAGCGATCCGAGCACGGAACCGGTCGCCAAAGCCACCATGCAAGGTGCGATTGGAGCCTTTAAAGCCTGACTTTTCCGCCAGACATGAAATACATCGAACCCCACGGCCACATGGTCAGCCGCACGACGGACGACTACGAACGCATGGCCATCGCCGGTTGTCAGGCAATCTGCGAACCCGCCTTCTGGGCCGGCTTTGACCGGGCCAGCGCCGACGGCTTTTACGACTACTTCCGTCAGATCACCGAGTATGAGCCGAAGCGCGCCGCAAAGTTCGGCATCCAGCACTACTGCTGGCTTTGCATCAATCCGAAGGAGGCCGAGGACTTGAAGCTCGCTGACGACGTCATCGCTCTGATTCCACAATTCATCGACAAACCGGGAGTGCTGGGCATCGGCGAGATCGGCTTGAACAAGAACAGCCGCAACGAGCTGAAGATCTTCGAACAGCACGTGCAGGTGGCGCAGGACTACGACCAGCTCGTTCTTATTCACACGCCGCACCTCGAAGATAAGCTCAAAGGCACGCGGCTGATTGTCGATGCGTTGAAAAACTTCCCCAAGATCAAGCCGGAGCGTGTCATCATCGACCACGTCGAGGAGCATACGATCGACCATGTACTTGATCACGGGTTTTGGGCCGGCATCACGCTCTATCCTGAGAGCAAATGCACACCCAACCGTGCCATCGACATGTTGGAGCACCGGCACGCCGAACGCATCTGGATGAACAGCGCCTGCGACTGGGGCATCAGCGATCCCCTCGCCGTGCCGAAGACCATGCAGGCCATGCGCCAGCGCGGCTGGAGCGAGGCCATGGTACAAAAGGTGGCGTGGGACAATCCCAGCACCTTCATGAAGCAGAGCCCCAAGTTTTCTCTTTGAGCCGATGAGCGTGAATCTCGACTGTGTGGCCCTCATCGCCGGAAACGGCATTTATCCAGAAACGTTTGTGCATGCAGCACGGAAGGCAGGCGTGAAGAAGTTGGTGGCTGCAGCCTTCACGAATGAGACAAAGCCGGAACTCGCGGGCATGGTCGATGCCATCGAATGGTTCCGCGTGGGACAACTCGGGAAGATGATTACCTTCTTCAAAAAGCAGGGTGTGACGCAGACGGTGATGGTGGGGCAGATCGCGCCGAAGAACCTCTTCGACCTGCGCCCGGACTTCCGCACGCTCATCATGATGGCAAAGCTGAAGCAGCGAAACGCGGAGACGCTCTTTGGTGGCATCGCCAACGAACTGGCCAAAGATGCCATCACTCTTCTCCCGGCCACCACCTTCCTCGAAGACCTTATGCCCAAGACAGGTCATGTGGCGGGGCCACAGATCAAGAAGCGGCGGCAGGAAGATGCGGAATACGGTTTTAAAATCGCCAAGGAAAGCAGCCGCCTCGACATTGGGCAGACGGTCGTGGTCAAAAACGGCACTGTCCTGGCCGTTGAGGCCTTTGAGGGCACGAACGAGGCGGTCAAGCGCGGAGGAGCCCTCGGGCGTGGCGGAGCAACGATGGTGAAGGTTTCAAAGCCGAATCAAGATATGCGTTTTGATGTACCCGTCGTCGGACCAGACACAATCCGAACGGCGGCGGCCGCAGGGGTGGATCTGATCGCCGTGGAGGCAGGCATGACCCTGCTCCTAGGGTATGCGGAAGTTTTCCGGCTTTGCCAAGAGCACAAAGTGACTCTGTTGGCGCTGGCGTGAGCTGCAGATACGCCCGTCGCCAAGCCTTGGATGGCTAAACTCTTGTCTCGTATTTCGGCCCCCGTTTGGGTCTAATTGGGTCGGCCGGCGGAGTATTCCGTCAGTCACATAACATAATAAACCAAACGATAGATAAACATACGCATACAATGAAAACGAAACGAAACAACGCCTTCACTCTGATCGAGTTGTTGGTGGTGATCACAATCATCGCGATTCTCGCGGGATTGGCCGTTCCCACCTACACCTATGTTCAGATGCTGGCCAATCAGGGAAGAGGCGTCAACAACGCCAGACAGATCATCGTCTCGATGAAACTGTTCTCAAAGGACCATGGCAGCATGTATCCCGACTCAGTGGCCAATCCGCTGACCGGGAGCTTGGCACAAAACGCCAATGACGCCTTCCGCTACATGATCCAAGAAAAGATCGTGCCAGATGAGCGCATCTTCGGCTGCCCCGCCGGTTACAACCCGGATGGCAACATCGGTCAGAGCCCCAACTATGGACATGCCTTGACGCCCGGTGAAAACCATTGGGCCATGACCGCCGGCCTGACGGACACTGCGGCGGGCAACATGCCCCTCGTGTTTGAAAACCCAGCCACCCCAAGCTGGCCTCCGCTTTGGAATGCAGATATGGCGGGCAAGATCGCTCCTGGCCGCACTTGGTCAGGTGGCAAGATCATCATTGGTCGCAACGACGGCAGCGTCGCCGTCGAATCTCTGTCTGGCATGAAGGGCTTGGTCGGCCCCCAAGTCATGGCCGGTGGTTCCAACCTGTTCACCCAGGCCTCCGACGGCATCCCACAGCGCGTTTTGCCTGTGGCGTACAGCAATACTGCAGCTCCTCCCAGACCATTCCCCCCTCTCGCCTCTGGCGCGCCCCCTCTTGGCGGACCGACCGGCGCTCCTCCGGCTCCGGGGGATATTCCCAGCGCCCTGCCACCTTCGCCTTTGGGCCGGTAATCTAACCTGAAGACATTCCACGCCGTCGGATGCACTCCATCCGGCGGCTTTTTAGTGCTTGGATTGCATGCGGCTCCTTCCCCTCTCTTGGCATCGCCGATGACTCAACCCCCAAGCCCACAGATGGTGTCATTTTTTTCTCGCATTTCAGACTCCGGTTGGGTGTAATTGAAAGGGTATCGGATTAATTCCGGTGTCCTAATAACATCATAACCAACCCATAAAAAAACATACGCATCCCATGAAAACAAAACGAAACCAAGCCTTCACTCTGATTGAGCTGTTGGTGGTGATCACGATCATCGCGATTCTCGCGAGCTTGGCCGTGCCCGCCTTCACCATGGTCCAAACGCAGGGCAATCAGATGAAAGGGGTCAACAACTGCAAGCAGATCATCCTCTCGCTCAAGCAGTTCTCCAAGGACAACAACAGCGCCTACCCTGACTCGGTGGCCAATCCGATGACCGGTGGCATTGCCGCCTCCGCCAATGATGCCTTCCGGTTCTTGGTGATGGAGCAGATTGTCACCGATGAGCGTATTTTCGGATGCCCGGCAGGCTACAACACAATCGACAACAACAGCATCGGCCAAGCACCTACCTACGGTCAGGCCCTGCTTCCAGGTGAGAACCACTGGGCCATGACCGCCGGCCAGACCGACACCACGGTTGGCAACATGCCCATTGTGTTTGAAAACCCCATTGGAAATAGCTGGCCGCCCAACTGGAACGCAGATGCTGCAGGCCAGATCAAGCCCGGCCGCACTTGGCCCGGTGGAAAGATCATCATCGGCCGTAACGACGGCAGCGTCGCTGTGGAAGCGCTTAATGGTAAAAAAGGCATCGTAGGCCCTAAAGTCATGGCTGGCGGCATGAACACCTTCACCCAAGCTTCGCAAGGCCAAACGCAGCGCGTGTTGAACATCGTGCTCGGTCAGGCTCAAGGTGGCGGCAGCTACAACATGCCTCCAGGCCAGGGCGGCCTCCCTCCAGCACCATTTGGCCAGCAACCCGGGGGATTCCCTCAAGCTCAGCCCGGCGGTTTCCCACAGCAACCCGGCGGCTTGCCTCCAGCCCCTCTGGGACAGCCCGGCGGCCTTCCGCCCTCTCCTCTGGGCAATCAGTAAGAATTGATCCATCCTAGATTCGACGCCGCCGGATGTGCACCATCCGGCGGCTTTTTTTGTGCCGTGTTGCGGTGGTTTCCGGGCAAAACACTTGACCCGTTCAGCGCTCCTTCGCTTACTGTGGAACAGACGAGTTTTTGGAGTAATTCTGTGAACGTCTGTCACCCTCCCGTATCACATGCTGTACATCTCCCGCTTTCACTCCTGTTTGAACCGCCTTCGGAAAGGCGTCATATGGGCTGCGGCAGGCACCTTGCTTCTGGCCACAGGGGCGAACGGCTTTGATACGGTGATTCTCGACCCCGGACACGGTGCTCATGACCGCGGCGCGGCCATTGGTTACGTTTATGAAAAGCATCTTGCTTTGGACACCGCCCGCCGTGTCGAGGAACTTCTCAAAAAGGAAGGTCTGAAGGTCATCATGTCCCGCAGCAGGGACGTGTTCATTCCCTTGCAGGACCGCTCCGCTCTGGGCAACAGCAAGCGCAACGCGATCTTCGTCAGCATCCACTACAACTACAACCGTGGTGGCAGCGGCGCGGGTGCCGAAACCTACTACCATTTTTCCTCCAGTTACATGCTGGCCGCTTACATTCAGGCCTATCTGGTTCAGCGCACCAACATGACGAACCGCGGTGTCAAAAGCGCCGGATTTCACGTCATCCGCGCTACCACGAAGAATCCGGCAGTTCTGGTCGAGTGCGGCTTCGTCAGCAACTCCAGCGAGCGCGCCCGCATGCTCACCGGCGAGTTCCGCGCCCGCATTGCCGAGGGCATCGCTCAGGGAATCATCGCCTTCAAAAAGTCGAAGTAACCACCGGCCGCTTTAGTTCGCCGGAGACTCCTTAAGTACCGCGTCTTCCTGCACCACTTTCTTCTTTCCTCGTTCACTCAGGGACAAAACCACCCCGTAAACAAGCAGCACGAACTGGCTGAGCCAAAAGGCGTAGATCTTCGGCCATGTCCCATCGGTGAAACCGTAAGCGTGCAGCCCCACGCCGAGTTGATTGACACCGAACCAGGAAAAGATCACGATGCATCCGAGGATCAGATTGCAGCAGTGCAGGCCAATCTCCCGGATGTAGCCACCGAGTCGTGCGTGAAGAATGACAAGGCACATCAGGACGATCATGAGTGCTCCGTTCTCCTTGGGATCCCAACCCCAAAAACGCCCCCAGCTGTAGTTGGCCCAGATGCCACCTAGCACCGTGCCCACAAGTGCAAGAAACAGCCCGGCGGCAATGAAGCCATAGGCCACACGAGTCAGCAGCCGTGCATCATCATCTCCGGTTTTGAACACGCCGAAGATGCGCTGAATGAAATAGATCATCGAAATCAACGCCGCCACCATGCAAGCGGAGTAGCCGAGGTTGATCATCGGCACATGCGTGGAGAGCCAGAAGTTAGTGATCAACACCGCCTGAAGCTGCTGGAGTGTGTCCGTGGCTTCAGAGGCTTCAAACTGGATCGACAGGAACATGCAGGCTGTGCCGCCAATCGCCGCCACAAGCAGCCCAAGCCCACGCTTGGTGATCCATTCGGCAATCAACCCAAACAAGGCGGCGGACGAACCGATAAAGAGAATGGTCTCATACAAAGTTGTGATCGGTGGACGCTGCATGATGATGCAGCGAATCACCACGCCGGTCACGGCAAGTGCGGTGGCAGTTCCCAGCAACAGCCAGGAGAAAACTCTCGCCAGCTTCTCGAAGCGAGAACCTGGAGAAACCCACGTGAGCGCCACGGCGATGAATCCCACCAGGAAAATCCATTGCGCATAGAAGAAGTAGTCCGCATGCATTGATTGGCGCTCAAGAGCAATGAACTGGCCTTCACCGCGCAACCTGGCGGCGTCTTGAATTTTAATGAGCAGCGCCTTGGACGCCGCTTTGAACTTGGCTGCTTCCGGCAGAGCCAGAAAAACGTCTTCATACATTGCCAACCAAGCGAGCTGATCAGCCTCCACGTCCTTGTCCCCGTTGATCGCCCCAAAAATCATTTCACCCGGCCCGTTCCACACATTTCCCTGCCCCAATGCCGGTGGGAAAATCCGAAGCTGCTGCTCAGCGTTGCCGCTCATCATCGCGCCTAGCGCGCCTCTCGCAAAATCCCGGAACCACGGTATTTGCATGGGCGGTCCATTGTTGGACCGGATGGCGGCTACGAGAGTGTTGAGACTTTTTGACAGTCTCACCGGCATCGTGACACCTGCGGGCAGCCCTTCCGGCTTTTCGCCGACAGGCGAGCGAATGAAATCGAAATGTCCGATGATCATTTCATAGTCCAAGAAATTGGCTGCAAGCTGGACGATCATGCGCTGCTCAGGCGTCTGTTTTCGCGGCGGGATCTCGCGATATTCGCCCATCTTCTTCATCATCGTTTGCCGGGCAGGTTCGATCTCGGCGAACGTGTACTGGTCGCGCTTGGCCTTGGCCTCCAACCCGAGTTCACTGATCGCAGAAGAGTTGTCCACTTTGAAGAGAGGCACCGTTTTGGCGATGTCCGGACGAAACCAGCTCATCAGCAGCCATTCCACGGAACTCAGCTTCACCGGCTTGCCCCCTTCCTTTGTGATCGGCTTCTGTGCGACCGGATCCACCAGCGGCTTGCCGTCCATTTCACCATCATCGGTCAGCCAGATGCTTCGGCGGGCGCGAAAGCGCAACAGACGATAGCTGGCGAGGTTTTCCAGAGGTTTGATGCGCCCGGACTCCTGAACGGGAATCGCCGCAAAGGTCTCAACGACCTCCTTGTCGCGGAACAGATCGAGGGGCGGAAGCTCCGCCGCAGAAACGAGCGCGCTCCAGGCGAACAGAGCGAGCAGAACAAGAGAATGAGTTTTCATGTCAGGTGATACGCGAGTTTAGAGCAACTTCCACATCGCCAGGGCGAAGGCGGCGTTGAAGGCGGCGATTAGGCCGAGCGAAAATTTCCAAGGGTTCACCTGGATGAAGCGGGCCAGCATCATCAGGAAATGCAGCAGCAGGCCTTCGGCGACAATGATGCAGGAGATGAGAGGCCAGTGGTCGGCCGGGTTTTCGACGATTTGGAAACCGCTGCTTTTCACTCCGCTGCCACTGCGAGTTCCGTCGTCGAAAGTCTGCTGGAAGACAGCGTAGCCTTCGCTGCGAACGGGTTCGTTCATCGTGATGACGCGCTTTTCTTCGTGGCTGCCATTGAGCTTGGTCACCTTGCTGGTGAAACGGCGAGCACGCTCCGTGCCCGGGTGTTTCTCCTGCTCGGCTTGGTCGAGGCGGACGGCGAAAGGCAGCTTGTAGGTGCGGTGCACGAGCGAGATGAGGTATTTGTCGTTACCGAAAGTCACTGTCCACGGTGCCGCCGCGAACTCCCACAGAATCCCCTTCTGCGCCTCTCCGCCCTTTTTATCTTTGGCGATCGCAACGCAGGCACTGGCGAGCTGCTCATCCGCCATGGCAGCGCCGGACTCGTCCAAGGTGCTGATCTCCTGAATGTAGTAGCCGTCCACCGAATCACTGCGGCTGCCATCCAAGTCACGTTTGGGCTGAGCATTCTTCTTCCAGTTCGTGATCATAAGATCAAACGGAAGAGTCTCACTGGTGAACGTGCGTCCTTTGCCTGCGGCCAGATCATCAAACTTCGACTCGTCGATCACCAAGACGCTGCGTTTGGCGTTCTGATCCGTCTGCACCTTCTCGATCTCGATCACGCGATCGTGGAAGCTCATAAACTCGTCACTGGTCTCGCCTTCCCTCAGGTTCATGTTGCCCTCCTTCGCAAAATGATGTGTCACGGCTCCGGCAGCGATCATAAACAGGATCGCAAAATGAGAAATGATGACACCGATGGTTTTGGGTGACTTGCGGACCCGGACGACCCCCCCTAAAAGAAGATTCACGAAGAGAATGGCCATCAACGTGTAGCCACCGGGAACAATGTAGAGAGGGAGAGACACATTGCCGATGTCCCAATACGCATTGAGAGCCAGCGCGCGCCAGCAGGCGCCGATGTCGATGCGATCAATGAACACCGATTCAAAGTAGCGCGCCTGGCTGGCAACCAACCCGTGCTCTGCCTGCTCCAAAGTTCCAAGGAAGGTTAGCAGCAGCAGCATGGCAAGCACCGTAGTGGCGAGCCCAAAGCTGGACAGGAAGGCGAAGACTTTCGCGACGGGGGATTTGGATGAGGCGGACACGAGTGTGAGGAAAAAGGACTGGGTGCAGCCAACGCTATTCTTGCTTGGTCAAAGGGGCGTTAGGTTTGATGGACTGGCAAAAGGCGTCGAAGGCGGCGGCGTTTTGATCGACCAGTTCCTTGGGGCCGGTAAGTTTCACAAAGATGGTGGCCTGTTCGGCAGAATGGATCAGCCCGAGCATGCGATAGCCGGTCTTGGCACTCTCGGCACCGAAGCCTTTAAAGTCGCCATCAAAAGCCACGAAAGTTGCATCTCGATTAAAGAACGGCTTCTTCGGCAGATTGGCGATCTCCTCCGCGGTGTAAGGCGGCTGGCCCATTTGCGTGCGCCAGCGGTTCACATTGGCCTCAAGTCCGCCTGCTGGACCGGGCATCAGTGAAATGTAGCACTCACCCTCCTGATTTGGACCAAAGCGGAGATCCAGCAAACGCATACCCATGGGGTCCGGGGTGGAGGACTCGCTCCATCCCTCAGGGACGGTCCACGTAAGCAGGTCGCGAAAGTTGGGACGACGCTGAGGTTCGTCCTTGGCGTCGTCGAAAAAGCGCGTGGAACTTGGAATGTCTATATGCGGCTTTACGGCATAGCTGGATATCTCACGCGACTCCGTGATGGCCTCACGCTCCTCCAGACGATGGCATGAGGTGAGTAGGCCGATAAAGGCGCAGCAAGCGAAGGGCAGTTTCATCGAATTGGAACGCATGGAAGGACGGGATGTTTAGCAACATCCTCGGCGAATGCCATCGAGATACGCCGAATGATGAAGACAGGATGTGAGCAGAGCGAGATCTGCCGCCAATAGGCGACGGCGCAGCAGTTTCTGCGCGGCCGAAAGGTCTCAGGAACCTTTGTGGTCGGTGTGGCAGGCTTTGCAGTTCACGGCCGTCTTGTAAGCAGCGGCACCAGCAGGGTCTTTGGCCTGAACCTTCTTCACGGCACCAATCAGGGCCTGACATTTCTTCACCCAGGCGGCCTTGTCTCCCTTCGGAGGCGTGGAAGCGCACATTTCCTGATAGCCTTTGAGCAGCGCGGCAAGATCCGCATCCGATGCGGTCGTGCCCACTTTTTTGCAGAGGGCGTCATCGCCTTTGTGATACTTCTTCATGATCGTGGCGATGACATCGTCTCCTGCGGCAGCAGGCTTCGCATCCGCTTTCTTGGGTTCTTCCTTCTTGGCCGGGGCAGGTGGAGGTGCGGGCGGCGCAGGCGGAGGAGCCGTCAGTTTGGCAATTTCCGCCTCAGTGAGGCCAACGTTCACCTTGAGTCCAGGAATCTGGCCCTCGAGCGCCTTGGCACCCGCCTGAGTCACGCCCGTCTGCCAGACAAACAGCTTCTTCAATCCTTTGGCCGCACCGAGCTTCGCAATCCCTCCGTCGGTTGTCTTGGTGCCGTAGAGATTCAGATACTCGAGACTCTGAAGCGCGCCGAGTTTTGCGATGCCGGCATCCGTGATCTTGGTGTTTTCAAGATGCAGGCGCTCGAGGTTGGTCATCTTGATGAGCGTATCCACCGCAGCGTCGGTGATCTGACTCCGCGAGAGATCAACCCAGACCACCTGTGTGGCGATTGGAGCAAGGAGCGCCAGCTCCTTGTCGCCAAATTTGTCAGCGGCATTGATCACGCCGAGACGAAGCTGCTCAGTGTCCTGTGCCAGCGGCATCAGCGAGGCATTGAGCGCCTGAATCTTTGCGGAGACGTCCGCGACCTGCTTTTTCTCAGCTTCGGTGAGCGGCTTCGGCTTGGGTTTCTCATCTTTGGCAACGGCCTTGGCCTTGGGAAGACCTTTGGCAAGCAGCACTGCAAGAGCTCCTTCGACATCGGCTGGCGCCTTGACGGATGCCACGGTGGCAGTCTCTGAGGCACCCGTTTCAATCCACCATTTCAGGACCGCCAGTTCTTCCTTGGTAAGCTGAGGCTCGTCGCTCGGCGGCATGTGATCGTCATCGTCCGTGGGCAGATTCGCGCGGACCAACATCAAGCTGTCTTTGACGTTTTTGGCGATGACCGTCGTGGCTCCGTCACCGCCACCTTTCATGATCGAGGCGTAGTCGTGAAGCTGCAGCTTGCCCTTCTTCTTCTCCGTGCCGTGGCAGGAAACACACTTCGCCTCCATGATCGATGCTACGACGTCTTTGTAGATGACTGCTTTCGCGGCAATCGCCGGATCAAGCTTGCCACCGGCCGCGGCAGGTGCTGCAGGGGCAGCCGGTTTGGCAGCAGTTGGTGCCGGTGTGGCAGCAGGTTTAGCAGGTGCTGCGGCAGGAGCAGCAGCCACCACGGCCACAGGCTTCGCATCGTCCTCGGCAGTCCAACCGTTGTTGATGTGCGCTTTCGGAAGCTTCGCTTTCAAAGCGGCCACGCCGGCCTTGGTCACCCCGCTCTGCCACAGATAGATCGCATTGAGTTTGCCGAGGCCGGCAAGCTTCGTGATGCCCGCGTCGGTGACCTTGGTGTTGTAGAGGTTGATGTATTCGAGCTCGCTCAGGCCCTTGAGATGATCAAGCCCTGCATCGCCAATGCCCGTGCCTTCGAGATGCAGCTCCTTCAAATGCTTCATCCCGGCAATTTTCGCCAAACCCGCATCCGTCACTTTGCTGCGCGCAATGTCGAGCGAGGCGATCTTGTCAGCAATGGGAGCCAGAGGATCGAGACCAGCGTCTCCAAATTCTTTGGCCACATTCAATGCGGTGAAACGATAGGCCTTCGCGTCAGCTGCAATGGGCATGAGCGACGCACCGGTGGCGTTCACTTTCTGCATGGCCGCGGCAACAGCGGGATCGGCGGCTTTGTCATCGGCGGCATGCGCTGATAAGGCGAGTGCCAGGGCGAAGAGGAGGGAGGTTGGTTTCATGAGACTGTTTGAAGCAAAAAAGAACAAGGCAACAAAAGGCGGAAATTGGACTAGCCTTTCAGAATTCCATCAACGGTGGTTTGAAGCTCCGCAGGGATTTTGGCATCGTCGACCTTCTGCGTGCCGCTGGCGCCCTGAAGCACCCACCACTTGAGCAGTTCGATTTCTTCCGGCGTCAGCTGGTCTTTCCCCTCCGGCGGCATGTGTTCATCATCACTGTCCGGAAGCAGAATGCGCTCGATGCTAAGGCTATCCTTCAGATTGCCGGCGACAAAGTTGCTGCCGTTTTCGCCGCCCTTCATCGCCATTTCATAGGTATCCATCCGCAGTTCACCCTTCGACTTTTCCTCACTGTGGCACTTGTTGCACTTGGCCGTGAGAATAGGCAGGATCACGTGTTGAAATACGAGCTTCTGGTCACCTGTTGGGGCAGGCGGTGGGGTGGGTTTCTCCCCAACATCCGACGTAACCGGCGGTTTAACCTCCGGCCCGGGCTTGATCTCAGGAGGCACTTCTGCCTTGGGCTTTTCCACAAAGCTCAGCATCCACTTCTCCGTGCTCACCATGGTGGCCTTGATCCACTCAGGGGCATGTTCGGTAAGAAACTTGTTTCCATGGCTCATGTTGCCGCCGAAATGCGCCCCAAGGCCCATGATCCCGAAACTGATGAAGTAGAGCGCACGGTAGGCGTTGAGGAGTTCACTGCTGTAACGGCTCATCGCCACGATGCGCACTACGAGCGAAAGAAGCACGCCCGCCGTGCCAATCAGCCCCATCGTCTGATGCAGGCTGAAATTTCCGCCCACATAGCCGCCCTCGCGTGAGAGCATGATGCCGGCGAACACCGCCATCACGGAACCAGCCGCCCCCACGACGAGCATCAGCAGGGAGGCTTCACCAAACTTTGACTCTCCGCGCCGAGTCGAGCAGATGAGCTCAAACACACAAAGCAGGCCCAGCACACCCACCGGCAGATGCAGCAGGATTGGATGAAACCGACCGACAAACAGCACCATCTCCGAGGGATCCGACTGCGGCGCATCATACAGCGGCGGAAAGATCAGCAGACCAATGATAAATGCCACGACGAGAAGAAGCGTGGCGATCCAGGCGGCTGTAAAGGATTTCGGTTCGTCGGTGTCAGGCGAATGCGAAGACATGGGTTGGAGTCGGGGGTTGGAGAAACGGAAATATGGCGCTTCTAGTAACGCCAGCCCAATGAAATATTCATCACGAACCTGATGGTCGATACCATCATCTTTGAAGACGCCTTTTGTTCAATACCGACCGTATCTTGTCGTCCTTTCCCGTCTCGCCCATGCCCAAAACTGTCATTCACTGGTTCCGCCGCGATCTGCGCCTTACCGACAACACTGCTCTACATTCAGCCAAGAAGGACGCCGATCAGGTCGTGCCTGTCTATGTGCTAAGCGACTGGAAGAACAGCCACGGGTGGACAGGACCAAATCGCCAGCAATTCCTCTGCGGCAACCTCGAGTCGCTCGCGAAGAACATCGCAGCCATCGGCAGCCGCCTTATCATTCGCTGCGGCAAGGCCGATGTCGAACTGGAACGCCTCGTGCACGAAACCCAAGCTGGAGCGGTCTACTTCAACCGCGACTACGATCCCTGCGGTCGCGCGATGGAAGCAAAGATCGCCGCGCTCTGCACACGCCTCGGCATCGAGTGCAACGGCTTTGACGACAGCGTCATGCACGCGCCTGAAACAGTGCTCACCGGCAGTGGGCAGCCGTATCGCGTTTACACACCTTACTCGAAGAACTGGCTCAATCTCGACAAGACCGCCCCCCTGCCCCGCGTGACCTCACTCGGAGCGGAGGCCGAAGAAAAAGTGATGAGCCTGCCGCCGCCAACGCTCGCGCATTGGGATCTTCCCGCGCCCACCGCGCAGATCCTCGCCTCCGGCGAACGCGCCGCACGGGATCGAATGAAGCACTTCATCGACGGAGGAATACTCAAAGGTTACAGCGCGAATCGCAACACGCCCGCCGGTCAGACCACCTCCCTGCTCAGCCAGGACCTGCGCTACGGTCTCATTGGCATCCGCGATTTGTATCATCGCTGCGCGCAGATCGAAAAAGGCAGCACCTACATCAAGGAACTCGCGTGGCGGGAGTTCTACTTTGCCATCCTGTGGTTTTATCCCGAAGTTTTCGAGCACGAGTTCAATCCCGACTGGCGCGGCCTCCCTTGGCCAGGCACCGACGCCGCGTTCCAGCGCTGGTCCACCGGCACCACCGGCTTTCCCATCGTCGATGCCGGCATGCGACAGCTTTTGCAGACCGGGCTCATGCACAACCGCCTGCGCATGATCACCGCCATGTTTCTCACCAAGGACCTGCATTGCGACTGGCGCATGGGCGAGGCCTTCTTCATGCAGCAGCTCGTCGATGGTGAAAACGCCAGCAACAACGGCGGCTGGCAATGGTCCGCCGGCACTGGTGCCGATGCCGCGCCCTACTTCCGCGTTCAGAACCCCTGGCTGCAAAGCGCCCGCTTCGATCCCGCTGGCGAGTTCATCAAAAAGTGGGTGCCCGAACTCAAGGACGTCCCCGCGCCGCTCCTCCACGAACCGCCGAAGCCCGGCCTCCCGCTCGCCAAAGGCTACCCGCTCCCCATGGTCGATCACCACACCGAACGCGATCGCTGCCTCGCGATTTTTGCGAAGCACAAGGCGGAGCGAAGCTGACCACACCCGTCTGATCCACCCCTACTCGTGACGCAGAGCTTCCACCGGATTCATCTGTGCCGCACGACGCGCCGGGTAGATGCCGAAGGCGATGCCGGTGATCACCGAGATGGAAAATGCGAGAATGGGCGACCACATCTTGATGATGGTGGTGACTCCGGCAAATTTTTGAACGGCCATCGGAATGCCCAGGCCAAGCGCGACACCGAGGACGCCGCCGACTCCGGCGAGCAGCACGGTCTCGATGAGGAACTGCACGACGATGTCGGCCTGACGAGCGCCGAGAGCGCGACGAATGCCGATCTCACGCGTGCGCTCAGTGACGCTGGCCAGCATGATGTTCATGATGCCGATGCCCCCCACAAGCAGCGAGATGGCGGCGATGCTTCCGAGCACAATGCTGAAAATCTGCTTGGTGCGCTCGGCCTGTTTCAGCAGCTCAACAGGCACGATGATGCGCCAGTCTTCCTTCTTGTGATTCGTCGTCATCAGGTGGCGAATGGCCTCAGCGCGACTCTCGACCTGTTTGACGTCCTCGACCCGGATGACTGCCTCGTGGAACTGGACCTTCTCCGCCTCAAAACTACCGGTGCGATAACGGAAGAAGACCTCGCCGTACTGATCCATCAAAGTCACGAAAGGGATCAGGATCTGCGCCTGTGAATCCGCCGAGGAGCTGGCGGCGTCGGTGCCAACCATCTGTCCCTCGTCCTGAATGATCCCGATGACCTTGTAATAAAACCCTTTCACCCGAACCGACTTGCCCGTGGGGGTCGAGAGCGGAAACAGCCTTGATGCAACCGTCTGGTTGATCACGCAAACCGGAACGCTGTCGTTCATTTCCAACTCGGTGAAAAAGCGCCCTTGGATCATTCGGCGGTTCCGCATCTCGGGATAAATGGGCAGAACGCCCATGACCTGCCCGTCAATGCTGCGATCGAGGTTCCAGATGTTTTCAGAGACGTAACGGCTGGGCACCACGATGCTGATTCCTGGAACAGTCTGGCGGATTTGCTGGATATCGCGCGTGGTGAGTCCGTACTCGCTGATCATGCTGCGCGACTCACCGCTGGAGCCCTGCCCGTCCGGCGGCTTCACGCTGTGCAGGATGATGTTCTGGCTGCCGAGCCTCCGGATCTGCTCCTGCGCCTCATGACTTGCCCCTTCCCCAATCGCAAGCATGGCCACCACCGAAGCCACCCCAAACACCACGCCCAACGCCGTCAGAAACGAGCGCAGCTTGTGCAGCCAGATCGTTTTGATGCCCAGCGAAAGCGTACGCCACAGATGCTGCGGCGAGGCGACGAGACGGAGGACCGGATGACTGGCGAGAAAAGACATGCTTGGGGGGCCTATTCATACGGCCAAGACCGCATGAAATTGCCACGATCTGCCCTCAATCGGATCACTCGCCCGCCTGCGAGCCGATCACCATTTCCGTCACCGGGGCGGTGTTTGACACCGGGGTTTTCACCTGCACGACAAACGGAGCCGATTCCCCACCGATCTTGCCGCCCTGATCCAGGAAACGATTCATGTCTTTCAAGGCCATGCCCAGACGGGGATCCCCCGTCTGCAGGTAGGCGCTGACGCGCATGGCCAGAGCATGGCCGTTCCAAGGATAGGGCTGGCCAAGGCTTTCGATGGCGGCGAGCTGCTGCGGCACCTTCAGATGCAGGGCCATTTCACAGCGCATCCCGAGACGGACGTTCCGCCCGACGCCGACAGGGTAGTCGCGGTCCAGTTTCTCGAAGATCACAGCGAAGCGTGGATCCTGCACAACGGCTTTGGATTGGGACAGTTCGGAGAGGATTTCGAGGGTGGCGTCTACCAGGGAAAGATGGCACCACGGCGTCTCCATGAGGCTGTCGAGACCCCGTTCCAGGTGGACCAGCACCTCGGACGTTTTTTCCTGTACCTCGCAGGTGATGGCACGAAGAAAATGAGCATCTGCCAGCGAAACAGAGGTGACAGCGTCAATCGCGGTAAAGGCATCCTGGGCGCCGGTGCGGGCCTTGGCATGCGCCAGCAGAACACGGTCCGCCAGAACCGGGGTGACAGGTGCGGGCGCCGCGAGGAAATCAGCATAGCGCTGCTTCCAGAATTTTTTCTGAATGTCCACGCGGGCATGAATCTCCGGCCCGGCGTCCGCCGGCAGCACCTCCGCGCTGGCAGACTCCCACAAGCGTCCCGGCATGTGAACCCTCTCGGCGAGATAGAGATCCGTGTCCACGACGGCATCCACCTTCGGCAGATAGCAGCCTGCTCGCGTGGCAGCGCGGGCGAGATCAAAGGAGCAGTTGACCTTCTTGGCCACGCTGCGGGCGAAACTGAACTCCAGACGGTTCATGTCGTCGGTGTTCACGGCCTTGGTGGAAGCCGCGAGCGCAGTGCAGTAGTCGCTGTTCGCGAGACAGCCGGCCAAAAATCCCTCCGCGGTCTCTGTCTTCCAAAACCGGCGCACGGCTTCGGCCATCGGCTCGATTTTGACACGCTTGCGAATGGATTCGAGCGACCACGGGGCGTCATCGTTCGAGCAGACGAGCAACATGTCCACACTCTGCGTGGACCAGACCTCGACCTTGGGAAACACCTGGCGCAGCGTGCTGATGACCGTGGTGATGGTGGCGGGCTCGACTTCGTAGCCCTGCAGCCACTGGCAGAAGATGCCGTTCTGGGTGAGGCGCTGACTCGCATTGCGGTAGAACTCACGCGTGTAGAGATTCGCCACACCGGCGCGGCAGGGATTCGACGGCTCGGAGACGATGAGGTCGTAGTTTTGACCTTTCGTCAGCAAAAACTCACGTGCGTCGCCGGTGATGTTGTTGATGCGCGGATGATTCATCGCGTTGCGGCTCACCGGATTGAAGAACTGCGCCACCTTGCGAATCTCCTCTTCCAACTCGAGCACATCGACGTGCTGCATCCCGGGAACATCAGCCAGCCAGCCGGCCGTGGTGCCGGTCCCCAGTCCCACCACACAGGCATTCTTCGGATCGGGATGCAAAATGGCGCCGGTGATGCCCAGCATGACCTGTGTGGCGGCATCGCCAACGGCGGAGCCATCGCTTTTGCCGTTGGTCAAAAACGAATACTGCGAGCCGTCCACCACCGCGACACTCGTCTCGCGCCCGTCGTAAGCCTGCACGAGCCCGCGCTGCGCATTGCGCTCCCACGTTTCCAATCCGAGCGCCGAACGATACTCCTGCGACACGCGGCCGTAGCCGATGGGCGTATGCATCCACACCGCCGTGGGTCCCGTGGCACCGAACGCGCAGAAACCACACACGACAAGCGCCGCGGCGGCGAGTCCTCCATTCCAGGTCAATCGTGAGCTCACCGCTCCGGCGTTCTGCAATTTGCCACGAAGCTGGAGCCACAGCGATCCGGCGGACATGGTGGCGATCAGGAGGGCCGCCAGCACCCAGCAACCCTTCAAGCTGAGCAGCGGAACGAGGATGAATCCTCCCAGCAGCGAACCCGTGATGGATCCAAAGGTGTTCCAAAGATACGCCCGGCCCAGTTGCTGACCCACCCCGGCGTTGCCACGTCCCAGCAGTGACACGAGCAGCGGAAATTGAATCCCGCTGAGCAGCGATGGAATGAACGCCAATGTGCCCATGACCACCGCCCAACCCATGGCCATCTCACCGAGGCCGAGGCCGCGAAGAGCGTCATTGAGGATCAACGCCAGATGCGCGATGCGATCTCCGAGCGCATACGGCACCAGCACCGCCAGCGCCTGCAGAGCGGATACAATCGTAAACCCTGCGATGCTCGGCTCCGCCTTTTTCAAGATCAGCGAATACAGAAGCCCGCCGATTCCCATGCCCGTCAGCACGACGCAAAGCACGAGCCCGAAGCCATAAACCGATCCTCCTAGCAGCGGCGTCGAGATTCGATACCACACGAGTTCCGCCACAAAGAAGGTGAAGCCGCTCATGAACGCCGCCGCGAGCACAAACGAAGGAGGTGCCTTGGCCGCCACGCAGACTTCGTCCGTCTGGTCGGCATCAGTCACGGGCTGGAGGCGTTCCTGCTTTTCCTGAAACATGGAAATCGTTCCCGCTGCGAGAGCGATCCCCAGATTCACCAGCACGGCGATGGTGAGCGCTGCGTTGTTCCCGAACGAAGGAAGAAGCCAGAAGGTGCTCAAGGCGGCACCTGTCACTGCTCCGGCGATGTTGATGCCGTAGAAAAACGCGGTTGTGGAGCGGTTAGGATCATCGTCACACTGCGCGAACTTCATCGCCGCCGGAAGCGTTCCCCCCATCAAGAAACAGGGAATTCCGAGCACCAGCGCCGTCATGAGCAGCTGCAGGCAGGTCGCCATCCCGAGCCCCATACCGGCCGTCCCACCGGTCTTCAAGTAAAGCGAGCGAGCCAGACCGAGCATTGCCGGTGACGCCACTGCGGCGATCGCGATTCCCACCTCCAGGCGGGCATAAAATCGAAACGGGCGCCCCACGCGTTCCACCCAAGTGCCAAAAAGCTTTCCTCCGAAACCGAGTCCGCCCATGAACACCGCCATCACCGCCGCGGCTGCTGGCGCCGCTCCGCCAAACACAAGGCGAAACTCCCTCAGCCAGACAGTTTGATAGACCAGCGAACAAAAGCCGGACAGCAGCAGGATTACAGCCAGAGCAAATCGGGTGAGCGGGGCCCGAGAACGAGTGGCAGAAGAGGCGGATGAGTTCATAAAAGTTATATAATTAACATGATTTATATTTAATTACCATAAATAATCAAACTTATTTACAACAGATTTGTCCCTTTCTTGCTCCCGGGTGGCTATTGCCAGGCCATTGGCACCCAAAGAACTGCGGCTTCTGTTTCACCATTCGCCATGCCCCGCTCCCCGCGTAAGGAACACTTCCAATGAATCCCCCTGCCATGCCAGCACGACTCAGATTCTACCTCCTCAGCAGCGTCTGCTTCTTCATCGGCCTTTCCGCCTGCACCAGCGAGTCACGGCACGAGAACTTCGTCTCGCGAGTGGTGCCGCTGACATACGATGACTTCGGGCCGGAGTCGATGGCAAAGCCTCTCCTGGGTCCGAGAGGAACCAACACGCGGGTGATTGTTTACCATGGTGCCACCCGCAGCGCTTTGGAGCACCACTTCCCCACCTCGGCTTCTGGAACTCCCGACTACCGTTTCATCACTCTGCTGTCGGGCATCTACCACCTGCAGCGAGAAATTCGTCATCTGCCAATGACGCCCGAAAACGAACCGCTCCGGCAACGACTGCGTCAGACCTACAGCCGGCTCTACACCGCCTACAACAAACGCCGCCTAGCCCTTGTCTCCACCCCGCCATTCTTTGGGCGTGGAGCTGTGTGGAAAAGCTCGATCATGCCGCCCATTGCACCGCCCATGTAGGACGGTTTAATTCATCGCTTCGCGAGCCGACTGGAACAGGTAGTGCCCCCAGCCGAACTGGGTGTCGCCGTTCCAGTCCGGATCGTAGTGCTGGCTCTTGAAGATGAAACGCTCCGGATGCGGCATCAGACCAAACACACGTCCCGTGTCATCCTGAAGGCCCGCAATCGCGTTCGTCGATCCATTCACGTTTGTCGCGTAAAGCAGAGCCGCGTGGCCGGACTTCACATACTTGGCCGCGTCGTCACCTTCCGTCACCAAGCGGCCTTCCGCATGGGCGACGGGCAGTTCGAAATCCTCCGGCAGCTTGCTGAGATACGGGCTCGCCTTGGTCTTCGTCTTCTTCAAACCCACCCAGCGACAGATGAAGCGGCCGCTCGTGTTGTGAATCAGACTTCCCTTCGGCAGCAGATCGAGCTGCGTGAGGATTTGAAAGCCGTTGCAGATGCCCAGCGCATAACCGCCCTTCTCCACAAACGTCTTCAGCTTGTCGCCGAGCTTCGACTTCGTGATCAATTGCGCGATCCGGCCCGACATCACGTAGTCGCCGTAGCTGAAGCCGCCGGAGAACACGATCATCTGCGCCCGGTCGAGCGAACCCGGCTCCAGCAGCGCCACCGGCAACACCTCGGCGGTAAACCCCGCCGCTTCCAGTGCACGGGCGGTTTCGGCATCACAGTTGGTTCCGGGGAATTTGAGAAGAAGGGCGTGGGGCATGGGAAATCGTCCCCGCATCTAGGCGAAGCCGCCGCCTCGTGCAACCGCTTTGCCCGGTTGCACACACACGGGCATGCATTAGCTTTCCCGGTTATGTTCAAAGAACTCCTCTCCCCCCAGAACACCTTCATCTACGGCATCGTGCTCTGCGGCATTTTCTTGGTGCAGTCATGGTGGGCTCATTTTAAGACCAAGCGCGAGCTGAAGCGCTACAAAGGCATGCTCAGCGACAAGCTCGACCTTGATTCCAAGCAGTCCCAGGACCTCAGCAAAGAGCGCACCGCGCTGAAGCAGGAAAATGAAAACCTCAGGATGCAGGTCGCCCGCCTCAACGAGCGCTCGGACAACAAGATGCAGCGCGAGCTCGAAATCCTCGCCCGTGCCGAAAAGCAGATGGTCATCAGCGCTCCCGGATTCGCACCCGCCTGGGAAATGGCGAAGTCCGCCGCTCTCAGCCAGTTGGAGGCCGAAGAAAAGGGCCATTCCTTCCCGCAGAAGATCTTCCGCAAGCTGATCGGTTCCGGCTCTGGGCAAAGCAATGTTGCCCTGCCTGAATCCGCCGCCGCCGCGGCGAAGAACAGCGAGACCGCCACGGTCACCGCCGCCTGAGCCTCCACGCCCCATGACCCGCACCGAGGCATGGATCGCGCTGAACCTGCTTCCGCAGATCGGCTCCGTGCGGGCGCGGAAGCTGCTGCAGCACTTCGGCAGCCCTGAGCGCATCCTCACCGCGAAGACCTCCGACATTCTTCAGATCGAGGGCTTCGGCCGCGCTCAGGCGGAGAACATCGCCGGATGGGAATCCCAGATCGATCTCGCAGGCGAGTTGAAGAAAATCCAAGATCGCGGCCTAACCATCCTCACGCAGGAGGATGAATTCTACCCGCCCCTGCTGCGTGAGATTCACGATCCACCTCTCGTGCTCTATGTCTGGGGCGAACTCATCAAGCGCGATCACAACGCCCTCGGCATCGTCGGCAGCCGCCATGCCACGCATTACGGACTCAACGCCACGAAGAAGCTCAGCTTCCAGATCGCCTACGCCGGTTACGCCGTCGTCAGTGGCCTCGCCCGCGGCATCGACACCGCCGCCCATGAGGCCGCGCTCGCCGCGAAAGGCCGAACCATCGCCGTCATCGGTTCCGGCATCGGCAAGTTGTATCCGCCGGAGAACATGGCCCTCGCCGAACGCATCGCGCAAAACGGCGCGGTCATCAGCGAATACCCCGTCGATCGTATCGCCGACAAACAAACCTTCCCCTACCGCAACCGCATCGTCGCCGGTTGGAGCACCGGTCTCATCGTTGTCGAAGCCCCCTTGCGCAGCGGTTCTCTCATCACCGCCCAGCAGGCCACTGAGCAAGGTCGCACCGTCTATGCCGTGCCCGGCCCCATCGACAAGCCCACCTCCGCCGGCTGCAACCGCCTTATCCAGCAGGGTGCCAAGCTCATCATGGACGGCGCCGACGTGCTTGATGATCTCATGACGCTCTTCCCCACCGCACCCACCGCTCCGAAGCTCGAAGAGTCGCGCCCCGCCGTCACGCTCACGCTGGAGGAAGAGATTCTCTACAAGGCCATCAGCACCGACGAAGCCCACATCAACGACATCACCACCACATCAGGCCTCACTCCGGCCACCGTCTCGTCCACCCTGATGCGCCTTGAGATGAAACGCCTCATCCGTGCGTTGCCGGGCAGAAGATATGTGAGGCTGGTGTGAAGCTGTTTAAGAGAACCCGATTCATGAAATACCGCATCTTTCCGCCGTTGCTGGGTCTTTGCTCCCTGCTCGTTTTTGCCAACTGGTGGCTCAATGCTCCAGCGGCTGAGTCTCCGACACGCGCCGTACTTTACGACGAGTCCGCCGACGGCGCCAAGCAGATCGCCGCGGCGCTCGTGGTCGCGAAGCAGGAGCACAAGCATGTCCTCCTCCAGTTCGGCGCGAACTGGTGCGGCTGGTGCCACCGCCTGCACCACCTCTTTGACACGAATCCCGACATCGCCGCAAAGCTCAAGAGCAGCTACGTCGTCGTCCTTCTCGATGTGAATGGAGAGCACAACCAGGACATCGACGCCAAATATGGAAACCCTGTCCAGTACGGCCTGCCCGCACTCGTCGTGTTGAACGCCGACGGTCGCCAGCTCACCATTCAAGACACCGAACAGCTCGAGGAAGGCGACCACCACAATCCGGAAAAAGTGAAGGCTTTTCTAGATCGCTGGGCACCAAAAAAGTGATTGTTGGTTCGCCGGATTCGCTCAGTTCCAACGGCAGACACAGCCATGAATGAGAGCCCCCTGGGACTCTGTCATGATCATTCTCTTTTTGGAGTAGAACAAAACCAGATCTTGTTTCCCTCGCTGTCGAGGAAGGCCCCAACCGGAGTGCCATCATAGAGAGTCACAGGATCGGAGATCGTAACGCCCCGCTCCTTCAAAGCCGCTTCAGTGGCAAAGGCATCCTGCGTTTCGACGGTAATCCGGGGATTCAATTGGTCCGACGGACTGGCGTACCACTCCGCCTGCGATTTCAGCATCACAATCGCATCCCCAATCAAATAGGCGGATTCCATGTGATGAATGGTGTCCGGCGGAAGCGCCAGCGTTTCGCCATAAAAGCGGTTGGCCCGCTCCAGATCAGCCACGGCCAGGGCGATCCCCTTCACTCGTACGAAGTTCAAATCACTCATGGCAGCATGGGTACGGGCCGCAGATTGCCGTGTCAAGGTGGCTGCACCGCACGATCGGAGCGCGACACGCAGAGCACTTCCCATCTCCCAAAAGATGTTCCAACGGTCACGCCGCATCAGCGAGGCTGAGTTCGGCAGAACTCAACGCTTCTCCCACAGCAGCGCCAGAAACAGTGGAAACTCCTTCCGTGCGCGATTCTCGGCACGCGCACGCGGACCGGGCTGGCTCTCCTTGTGGGAATACCATTCCTCGATGCCGGCAAGTCGGAGTCCGGCGCTGAAACCTGTGCCGGTGAGAGTTTGCAGGCTGCGGTGGAAGGAGGTGGTGCTTTCACTGTCCGCTTTGCCGGGATGCATGACGATTGGGATGCTGAGCGTGCTGCTATAGGCGTCCGTGCGGCGGTATTGAATCTTGCGCGGCTCGTCGTGGCCCCAGCTCGACTGGCGCGGGATGCGAAAGGCGGGATGATTGACAACCCAAAGCATGCGACCGCCGGGCTTGAGCACTTTCGCTGCGGCTGCTGCCACGACGTCGAGGTGCTCCATGTTTTGCACGCAGAGGATGGCGGAAGCGGCGTCGAACTCGCCGAGGTCTTCGATCTGCGCCGCATCGCGTGCGAGGTAGCGCACAGGCGGCTTCACGGGATAGGTCCGCGCCTTTTGAATCAAAGTCGGTGCGGCATCCACGCCGGTCACCTGGCAACCGGCCTGCGCAAGCGCGCGGCAGAACACGCCCTGTCCGCAGCCGAGATCGAGCACGCGCTCGCCGCGCTTCGGCGCGAGCAGTTTGAGCGCGCCGGGAATGACGACGGCCTGATAGAGCTCCGATCCGCGCTCGCCGATGATGCGGTCGTACCAGTCGGCGGATTTCTCCCACGAGGTGCCGTGCTCACGCGGTGGTGAGGACCGGGGGCGAAACGGGCGGCGTGGGGGCTGGGGCATGCGGCATGATGTCGCACAAGGAGGCGTAGGAGCAAGAAGGCCCTGACGGAATGACAAAATCAAAACGATGAACCCGAATTCCGCGCCCGGCCTCCCTCTTGCATCCTTTTTACTTCCCAAAAAGAAACCATTGTGTGAGCGTGCACTTTCATCCCGACCCATGTCCTCCTCCCCATCCCGTGTCGTTCCCGGTCTGATCCTTGCGGCACTGAGCCTGCTTAGCGCCTTCCTGCTGTTTCAGGTGCAGCCGATCATCAGCAAGTTCATCCTGCCATGGTTCGGCGGCAGTCCCGGGGTCTGGACGACTTGCATGCTGTTCTTCCAGGTGGTGCTGTTTGCAGGCTATGCGTATGCCCACGCTTTGACCCTGCTGCCACGCCGCTGGCAGGGCATTCTCCATGGCCTGCTGCTGGGAGCCGCCATCGCCATGCTTCCGATCGCACCTGGCGAGG
The DNA here is from genome assembly GCF_020439865.1 of Prosthecobacter sp. Classification (GTDB taxonomy): domain Bacteria; phylum Verrucomicrobiota; class Verrucomicrobiia; order Verrucomicrobiales; family Verrucomicrobiaceae; genus Prosthecobacter. The sequence goes on along the minus strand of NZ_JAGRPF010000232.1, from coordinate 21,055 downwards.
CGTGGAAGCCCACCGGCAACGAAGATCCGGCCTTTCGCATCCTTCTCCTGCTGCTGGCGAGCGTGGGACTGCCCTACTTCGTGCTCTCCAGCACAAGCCCGCTCGTCCAGGTGTGGTTCACGCGCACCAGTGGCGGCGCAAGTCCATGGCGGCTGTATGCGCTCTCCAACATCGGTTCGCTGGCCGCGCTGCTGAGCTACCCACTGTTCTTTGAGGTGCATTGGGACGTGGTGGAACAGACGACCCTCTGGGCCGTGGGCTTCGGCGCCTTCGTCATCCTTTCCCTCGCCGGCGTGTGGATGGACCGCCATCACGCGATTGCAGCGGAGGCCAAACCGCCAGAGGTGATCGACAAGGCGGCCGATCATCCCGGCTGGTTGCGCCGCATCCTTTGGGTGCTGCTGCCCGCGCTGGCGAGCTGCGTGCTGCTGGCGGCCACGAATCACGTCTGCCAGGACGTGGCGGTGATTCCCTTCCTGTGGGTGGTGCCGCTGAGCCTCTACCTGCTGACCTTCATCATCTGCTTCGAACACGAACGCTGGTATGCGAAAATCTGCGCCTTGTGGGCGCTGCTGGCCCTGCCCGTCCTTTTCATCACCTGCACAGCGGACCGCCTGCAGAAGCAGCCGTTCTGGACCAAGTTCGAAAAGATGATGCACACCAACGTGGAGCCCTGGGTGACAAAGCTCACAGGGCAAACGGTCCATCTGAGCAACATCGACCTCACGCCGAATTTCATCTGGGAACTCGGCTGGGCCTTTGGCGCGATGTTTCTGGCCTGCATGCTCTGCCACGGAGAACTCACCCGGCTGAAACCAGCACCGCGAAGGCTCACGGAATTCTACCTGCTCATGTCCGCCGGTGGAGCGCTTGGAGGTTTGTTCGTGAGCCTGGGAGCACCGCGTGTTTTCACCACCTTTGCCGAGTGGCCGCTCAGCCTCATCGCGGTGGGCCTGCTGGCCTGCATCATTCTCCTTCGCTCCGTATTGAAAGCGAAACGCGTGTGGGAGTGGCTGCTTCTCCTCGTCGTCGCCCCGGTGACTTGTTTCGCAGCTTGGATGCTGATTCAAAACGGCATCCTCACTCAGGAGGCGCTGGAGAAGAAGGTGAAGCCGGATCTCATGCCACCGGCGGCCATGATCTACGGCGTGCTCATCGGCATCGGCATCTGCCTGCTCGTTCTAGTCTGGCGCATCATCCGGCGCGGCTTCATGCGCCCGGCACTGTTCACCCTCACGATGCTGGGCATGCTGTTCACCTTCGTCGTATTCCTGATGTGTGACCTCGGCTTCAAGCACGACGACAAGCTCGAACGCGTGCGCAACTTCTACGGCATGCTTTCAGTCACCGAGGACTATGACAGCGGTCTGGACATGAAGTACCGCCAGCTCAGCAACGGCGGCATCATTCACGGCATGCAGAATCTCGGCGCAGCCCTGCGCGAGGAGCCCACGACCTACTACGGCCATCACACAGGCATCGGCAAGGCGCTGGACAGCATCAAAGACCGACCCGGCGCTCGAATTGGTGTCGTCGGCATGGGGGCTGGCACAGTCTCCTGCTACGCTCAAAACGGCCAGACGCTCCGCTTCTACGACATCAACCCGGACGTGGTGCGCATCGCCAAAAAGTACTTCACCTACCTCGAAGACGCCGAGAAACGCGGGGCAAAGATCGAGATCGTCACCTCGGATGCACGTCTGGCGCTCGATGCGGAAAAGTCGCAGCAGTTTGATGTCCTCCTGCTGGATGCCTTCAGCGGCGACTCCGTGCCCGTCCATCTGCTGACAAAGGAGGCCTTCGCCATCTATGACCGTCACATGAAGCCGGACGGCATCATCGCCGTGCATGTCACCAACAGTTATCTCGTGCTTGCCCCGGTGATCGAAAAAATCGCCGCCCAAGGCGGATTCAAAACCACCCGGATCGCCACTGAAGCCTCCGGTGATGATGATTCGACCGACTACATCCTCGTCACGCGCAACGAAGCTTTCCTCAAAGCCACGCCGCCTGAACTGGTCGGTAACGAGATCGAATTGAAGCACGACGTCCGTCTCTGGACCGACCGCTATCACAACCTGCTGCGCATTCTCGACATCCCGCAAAACACCAAGGAGTCCGAAGAATAGGCCGCGAAGGGCGAACAGTCGATTTGCGAACGCCCGCGAACGCGCCAAACTCGCGCGAATCGCGATGATTTCTCTCGATCCAGTCCCCACGCCGCAGCAGCTTTTCCGCTGGCTGGACAGCGGCCGCATCACCCGTGAGGAGTTCCGCGCGGCGATGGCGGTGCATGCCGGCGAGATCATCCAGGAAATGGAGCAGGCGCACTCAAATCCGCTGGTGGCCAAGTTCAACGAGCTCATGAACCGCCGCGAGGCCTGGAAGTGGTCGCGCAGGCACGGCGAACTGCTGATGCGCGAAATTCTGTGCGCGCTGATGGACGAAGAGCGCTTCGCACCGGCACGCTGGTTGTGGAATGCGGCGCACCCTCACATTCCGCTCCACTGCTTCTTCCGCGTTCGCGGCACGCCGCTGCTTCGCTTCCTCGAAATGAAGGTGCAGCCGCAGAATGTCACCGTTGTCATCGAACACGGCGGCAGCGACACGCTGCCACCGACACGCGAGCAGTTCTTTCTCCGCCGCAACCGCCAGCGCATGCTGCTGGTGGAACGCCGTGATCTGTTGTAAGCCCGATTGTTCTTCTGATCTCGCCTTAGTCGTCCGAAATGCCCCCGCCCCCTAAAAACTCTCTCAGCCTGTTTGGCCTGACCCTCTTCACGATCATCTCGCTCGCCCTCGGCGCCTACTATCGTTTCCCGTCCCTCGGCGAACGGCCGATGCACACAGATGAAGCCATCCTCGCGATGAAGTCCGCCGAGTTTCAGGCGACCGGTCATTTTCAATACGACCCCAAGGATTTCCACGGACCCGGCCTGCACTACATCACACGCGTCTGGGCCAGACTCGCCGGATGGGGGGACTCCTCGACGTGGACCGAAGCCCAGCTCCGCACCGTGCCGGTGATCTGCGGCCTTCTTCTCCTGCTCTCGACCTTGCTCCTGCGTGACGCATTAGGCCGTTACGCCGCCGGTCTCGCGATGCTGCTTATCTCCATCTCACCGATGATGGTCTATTACTCGCGCTACTTCATCATGGAGGTGCCGCTGGTGCTGTTCATCACGCTCAGCATCGCCGCGCTGTGGCGCTATTCTCAAGGTGGTGGCCGCTGGTGGCTCGTCGTTGCCGGATTCTCGCTCGGCATGCAGCATGCAACGAAGGAGACCTTTGCGATCAATGTCGTCGCCGGTGTCATCGGCTTTGTCGTCGCCAGGTTGACGATCGGTGATTTCGCGCCCCGCCGCAGCGGTTTCGACATCGGCCTCAACAAAAGCCGCGCTTCAAAGCCGTGGCTGTGGGTCATCATCGTCGCCATCGCGACAAGCATCGCGATCTACTCCGGCGGATTCAAAGACTGGCAGGCCGTGAAAGACAGCGCCCTGACCTACCTGAACTACCTCGAGCGCTCCGGCGGCAGCGGTCATGAGAAACCCTGGCACTACTACCTGACGCTCATCTTCTGGCGCAAAGACGGCCTCGTCTGGAGCGAGGCCATGATCGGAGGGCTCGGCATCATCGGCATGCTCTACTCCTTTTTGGGCAATCATCAGAAGCACCCGACGCGGCAGCCCTTCCTCGTGTTTCTCTCCGTTTACACCCTGGTGCTTTTCGCCGTCTACTCCTTCCTCGCCTACAAGACACCGTGGTCCATCCTCAGCGCCCAGCATGCGCTCACGCTCCTCGCCGGAGTCGGCGCTGCCGCGATCTCCCGTGCGCTCACCGGCAGGATCCCCCGCCTCGCTTTCAGGATCGCTTTCGGCATCGGCCTCTACCACCTCATCGCGCAGACGAACATCGCCATTCACAATTACGCCGCCGACTCGCGCAATCCCTACGTCTATTCGCACACCTCCACCAACCTCATGCGCCTCCGCCCGCAATTGCGCGAGTTGCAGAAGATCGCGCCGGACGACAACTTCAACGTGCTCGTCGTCAACCGTGACGCCGGCTGGCCGCTGCCTTGGTATTGGCGCGACATCAAGACCGTCCGCTATGAGTCAACCCTGCCGGAAACTCTTGATGCACGCGTCATCGTCGCGGAAACCGACATGACACCCGCCGTCGAGGCCAAGTTCGACGGCAAAACCTATTTCAAGCAGGGTCCCTTCGGCCTGCGCCCCGGCGTTCTTCTCAACATGTGGGTCGAGCAGTCGTTGTGGGACCGTTACAAACTGCGCAAAGAGCAGGAAGCCACCGCACCGTGAGCGAGTCCGCCCCCCAGCACCATCGCTTCACCTGCAATGCGATGGCCACCACCTTCGACGTCGTCATCAATCATGAGGACGCCGATGAAACCTATGCCGCGCAGGCTGCACAGGCCGTGTTTCAAGAGATCGCCCGACTCGAAGACGAACTCAGCCGCTTTCGCGCCAGCAGCGACATCTACCGCCTCGGCCAGCTCAAGGCCGGTGAGAGCATCCTTGTCGGCATGGCCGCGTGGGACTGCCTTGCCCTCGCCAAAGCCATGCATGAAGAAACGCAGGGTGCCTTCGACATCACCATCGGCCCCTTGATGAATCTGTTCGTCACACGCGAAGGCGAGCCACGCCAGGTCAGCAAAGAGGTCATTGATCAGGCGCGTCAGATCATCGGCAGCCATCGCTTCGAACTCGAGGAGGAAACCATGCGCGTCACCGTGCACGCCTCAAACATGATCTTCGACCTGGGTGCCATGGGAAAAGGCTACGCGCTCGATCAATGCGCCGACCTGCTGCTGGATTGGAAGGTCAACAATTTCATCCTCAACGCAGGTGACAGCACCGTGCTCGCCCAAGGAGCACCGAGCGGCAAAGAGGCCTGGAGCATCACGCTAGGTGGCGGGGAAAAACGCATCCCGCTCAATCATCGCGCTGTCAGCGGTTCCGGCTTTGCCGTCAAAGGCGCCCACATCATGAACCCGCGCCTGTTCCAACCTGTCCCGCTCAAAAACCGCCGCACCTACGCCCTAGCTCCCACCGCCGCGTTGTCGGACGCCCTTTCGACCGCCTTCATGGTCATGGAAAAAGAGGAGATCGACACACTGTGTTCGCGCTATGCAGGCGTCGAGGCGCTGGAACTCGAGGCGTAGCGAAACTCGCCAGAGCACGGAGAAGTGATACGTTAAGGCAGGCGAGAACACCTTTCCACATCAGCGCAATGAAAAAGAAAACCTCCACGAATACCGGAGCCGAGAATGAACTGACAGCCGCACAACGCGATGAACTGCTCACCACCCTGAAAGCTCGCTTCGAGAAAAACATGGAGCGTCATGCGGGCCTCGACTGGGCCGGGGTCAAGGCACGTCTAGGGAAGAAAGCAGCCAAACTGTGGTCACTCCACCTCATGGAAAGCACAGGTGGCGAGCCGGATGTGGTTGGCCAGGATGCAAAGTCCGGCGAATACCTCTTTGTCGATTGCTCCGAACAGACACCCAACGGACGCACCAGCCTTTGCTACGACGATGAAGCGCTAGAATCGCGGAAGGAACACAAGCCGAAAGACAGCGCCGTCGGCATGGCCACCGCCATGAGTGTCGAGCTTCTGACGGAGGAGGAATACCATGCGTTGCAGAAGCTGGGCGAGTTCGACACGAAACGTTCGAGCTGGCTAAAAACTCCCGCCGACATCCGTAAACTCGGCGGCGCGATCTGGGGCGGCCGCAGCTACGGCCGCGTCTTCATCGGGTGCAACGGCGCGGAGTCCTACTACAGCAGCCGCGCCTTCCGTGGCTCGCTGAGGGTCTGAGCTGCCTCTCCATCCTGTCTTGCGTGTGTGATGATGTCCGTCAATCATTTCAGCAGATGATGACGCGCCGATGCGTCATCATCGACAATTCTGTCGCCCATCTCCGGAATGTGCGTCAAAAGCAACACCCATGAAGTAGAAAGTCCGTTGGTACTCGACAGAATTGTTTCTCATCAACTAGTTAGGCCAAGGAACAGTGCCACCCACTATGCAGCTACCTCACATCCTTACACCTGTGCTGCTTGTAGCCTCCGTTATCCTTGCGAGCGACCCAGGGCCGACCTTTGCCGACCGAGTGAAGAAGGTTCTGGCAAGTGACTGGACCGAGATGACCGTCTCTACCGCGCTGGTCACAGACTACGGTGCAGTGATTGGCATTGCGATACACCTGCGACGAGATGTGGTCACAAAGCCACCTTTAGCCGCAGATCCCACAGCCGCCAAACAGCACGAGAGGTTGTCTGATGCAGACTGGAAACTACTTTCCGACGCCATCCAAGATGCAGCCAGAACCACCTTTGAGCATAAGTATCCGCTCGAGATTTATGACTCACTACCACGAGAGAAGGCCGAGGAGTTGCTAAAGAGCGGGAAGGTGAAGATTGAGCCGACTGATGTCGAGGTCTTTCATCTGACGGCAAAAACGTCAAAGGGAGAAGTGAGTTTGGATGAGAGCGGCCCCTATCAGCCGTTGGACCGAGTAATTGGGCAACTGTTGAAGACAAAGACACGGGAATTGAAGGCGACTGAAGTGAAGACCATCCTGGGCAGGAATCCATATGAGGAGTAGTAAACCAGTCAAAACGAGGCCAAACAAAACGGATGCAGGCAACGGTTCGAATGGCATCTGTCGTGTCATCGACGCCTCCCGCTCGCCGTCGGCTGATCCGAGACGTTAAACTTCCTCACCTCCATTCCCGCAGCATCGCCAACCCTTCGCGATTGCGTGGAGCCAAAGCGAGTGAATCGAGCAGGTGGCGCTTCGCGGCGGTGGCATCGGATTCGCGGAGCAACTGGGCGAGCTTGAAATGGGTCTGTGCGGCGCTGCCGGGATCGAGGATGAGCAGATGTTCGCAGGCGGCGATGGCGGCGGCGTTGTCCTTCAGGGCCATGCTGGCGTCGGCGAGCGCCTTTTGCGGTGTCACCAAAAACGGATTCAGCGCGGTGGCACGTTGCGCGTTGGTTCGCAGTTCCGCCCATCGCTGTTTCGGCGCGTCCAGTTCGATCAAACGCAGGAAGGCGCTTTGTGCGCCGGAGGAATGCGCTGCGATCTTCCTCAGCACTCCCACTTCATCATCCTCGCGCTTCATCTGGCGCAGCGCCATCACCTTGAGGCTGTAGCCGCTCTCGGCGCTGTAATCCTCGGGCAGCAATTGGATCAGAATGTCGGCCGTTTTGATCACCTCCGGCCAGTTTTTCTGCTCGATCATCTCGCCTGCAAACTTGCGGATGGCGGTGAGATTGTTCGGATGCTTCTTCACGTAGTCGGCAAACGAGCCTTCTGCGAATGGGTTCAGTTCCTCCGGCTTCGGTTCCTCCCAGTCGGCCTTGGCACCAAAACCGAGCGCACGGCCCTTGATGAACTTGGCGAAGTCCTCCTCGATCTTCTCCATGTCACCCGCATTGGCGGCGATCGCGTCGTTGATGCGTTTCCCTGCGGCGAGATCGCGCAGGATGCCCTGGAACTTTTCTTTGCCGAACTTCTCCAGCAGATACTCGACGGCCTGGCTCGACTCGAAGTAGGCGAACATGAGATGATCCTGCGTCTCCGGATTCATGAACGCTCCGCTCAAGCGCGACATCGGTGTCAGCGTCTCCTCATCGAGCACCATCTCGCGAAACGTCGCATCCATCGGCATGCCCCACGCGGGATCGCGCTGCCGCTCCTCATAAACGCTGATGCCCTCGCTCAGCCAGCGCGGCATCTTGTTCTTCGTGACGGTGAGCGTGATGACGTGGCAGAACTCATGCCATAGCGTGCTCTCCCAGTTGTTGCGGCCATGCGCGAGGCTGCCGGGACTGTTCATCGTCACCACCGTGCCAAAGCACACGCCCAACATCCCCTGCCCGCCCAGCGCGCCGAACGTGCGGATGGCAAAGTCCTGCTGAGCGCCGAAAAACTCGACCAGCACCGGGCGCTTCAAATCGAGCCCATATTTCGCGCTCAGGATCGTCTTCGCCTCGCGCAGCAGGGCCAGCGCACGCTCGCCATAGATCGGCCAGTCACGCTTCGGCATCTTCAACACGAAGTCGTCAAAGGTCTTCGTGATATAGCCGCCCATCTCCTTCTCGAGCAGGCCGAGATTGTGCGCCTGAATGTTATAGCCGTCCTCCTGACGGATAGCCGCCGCCAGTTTCCATGCTTCATCTTCTTCGCCCAAACGCAGCAGGTCATGACAAAGCTGCACCTTGGCCGGCAGATACTTTGGATCAAACTCGAGGGCCTTGCGCTGATGTGACGCGCTCTCCGCGAAACGATAAGCCCGCGACAAACAGCGCCCGATCGTGTGATCCACCTCGGGATTCTTCTTCCAACGCTCGAGCGCTGCGTCACGCGCGCCACTCATCTTCTTCTCATCCGCATAGAAGAGATGCGCCACCACGGCCCGCAATGACCAGGCGAGCGGGTTTTGTTCGTCAAAGTCGAGCACCTGCTGCACCGCAGCCTCTGCCTCGACAAATTTCTCTCCGCCAATCAGCAGTTCCGCTCGCAGCAGGTGCGACGCCTTGTGATTCGGATTCAATTCCAACGCCTTCTTGAGGTTCTCCACCGCCTTTTCGCGATCGCTTGATCCAAACGCTTTCGCCAGTCCGAAGCGCAGATCAGCCGTCTCGCCATGAGCCTTCAATCCGGCTCGGAACACATCCGCTGCACGTTTCGCATCGTCCTTTTCGAGCGCCAGATGTCCTTCCGCCAGATACGCCACCTCCAGCTTCGCATCCTTGCCCTGCGCCACCTTGAAATACTGGGAGGTGACCTTCTGCGCATCCGCACCGAGCACCAGCGCCGCACGCCCCAGCATCACCGTTTCCATCGCAGTCCGGTCCTTGGCCGACTTCGCCTTGGCGGCCTCGTTCAGGCCTTTCAGCGCTTCCGCAACAATGTCCGAGCTGCCCATCATCTTTGCGAAGTCATGGCGTAGCATCAGAATCTCGAAGTGCCCGGGAAACAGCGTCAGGGCCTTGGCTGTTTCTTCCAGCGCTGTTTCGACCTGCCCCATCTCTACCAGCGCCTTCAGCCGCAGGATGCGCCACTCCGGCGACTTCAGCCCCTTCTCCGCCGCCGCCTCGCCGATGCGCGCGACGAGTTCGTAATCACCACGCGCCAGCAGATCCCCCACCGGCCCGAGGTTGCGCTCTTCAAAGATCTTTTCGAGGTCGATCTGCTGTCCCCAAACGACGGTGGTGGCGAAAAGGAGCAGGACCGCGAGAAACGTACGCATGGCTTCAAATCGTGTTCAAACACACGCTTCTCGCACGAGTTGTGCCGTTTGGCCGAACCCTGTGACTGTTTGAATCAACCAAACAGGTTGGTAAGCGGCTGGCCCTTGTCGGTAACGGTGAACGGACGCTTCGTGCTGCTGTAGAGCACAAGGTCGAGCGGCAGGCCGAGGGCGTAGGCGATCGTGGCGTTGAAGTCGGGCACGCTGACTTTGTTCTCGGTGACTTCGATGCCTTTGTCCGTCTTGCCGTAGACCTGACCGCCGGCGATGCCACCGCCCCAGAGGACGGAGCTGAAGGCCTTCGGGTAATGGTCACGGCCGTCGTTCTGATTGATCTTCGGTGTGCGTCCGAATTCGGAGGTGAGAACGACGAGCGTATCGTCGAGCATTCCGCGGCGGTCGAGGTCGGCGAGGAGCGCGCCGAGAGCCTGGTCGAGATCCGCAGCACGCTCCGGCAGGCGGGCGTAGATGTCCTGATGCATGTCCCAGCCGCCGAGGGTGACTTCCACGAACCGAACGCCGTGCTCGAGCAGGCGGCGGGCCAGCAGGCAGCCTTGGGCGAAGTTGCCGTCGCCGTAGGTCGCATGTGCTTCAGGAGATTCTTTGGAAAGGTCGAAGGCGTCGAGGTCTTCGCTCTTCATGACCTTGATGGCGTCCTTGTAGACTTCCGAGTAGGCTTTGACGCCGTTGTAGTTGTAGGTCTGGCGGAAAGACTGGTCGAGCTTCGCGGAAAGGCCGAGCCGGTAGTCGAAATCGGCATCGCTCAAGTCCGCAGGCTTGTGGCTGTTTTGCAGCCCCTTCGCAGGATCGTTGAGGATAAGCGGCTGGCAGGCAGCTTCAAAGAAGCCGCCACCGGGATGCTTGCTGTCACCCGTGATGATGACGGAGCCCGGAAGGTCGGCGTTGCCCTTGCCTTGGAACTTCTGCAACCACGCGCCCATCGACGGATGCCGCGTGGCGCCACGCATGGTGTAGCTGGTGTGCTGGAAGTAGTTGCCCTGCGCATGCGCGCCCTGAGTGGAGCTGAGCGAATTGATGATGGCGCCGCGATGCATCATCTTCGCGGTGTTGGGCAGGTATTCACTGATCTGCACGCCGTCGGCGGAAGTCTTGATGGCCTTCGTGCTGCCCATGGTGTCGGCACCCGGCACGACCCCGAAGGTGTCGAGGTGCGTCATGCCACCGGACATGTACAAATAGATGACGCGTTTCGCGGTGGCGGCCTGTTTGGCTTTCGATGCACCTTCAAACGGAGCGGCAAAGCCACGCGGTGCGAGGGCGCTCATCACGGAGACGCCGAGACAGGTCTTGGCGATGTTTTTGGCGAAGTCGCGGCGGGAGAGTTCGTCGCAGGAGTTGAGGAGAGCTTTCATGGGAATGGAGGCGGAGGGTTTTGATTACTGGACGAAAAGGAACTGGCTGCCGGTGATGAGGGCGTGGGTGACATCGGCCACCGCCTTGTCGCCACGCTCACGGGCGACTTGATCGAGAATGGCCTTCTCATCGCCGTTCGGCTGGCGTCCGAGGAAGGCGAGGTAGATCGTTTCGAGCTTCTGCGGCGTGGTCTGCGCTTTGGCGAGCTCCTGATTGAGCTGCGACGTGGGGCTATTGAGGATGTCGGCCACGGGACCGTTCAAGAGGGACAGAGCCTGCGGCACCGAGGCTTCATCGGAGGCGTTCTGGATGAGTTCGCGATCGCTCTGCCCGAAGGTGCGAAGGAAGGTGCCAGGGCGTGCTGGGCTGGGCTGCTCGCTGGCACGGGTGGCGAGGTTCACATCCTTGCTGCCGGCTCCTTTCTGGAGGCTTTTGATGAACTCCTTGCGCTGTTCCGGGGTCATGCTGGCCATTTGCTTGCGGTCGAGTTGCGGACGCTTCGTCTGCTGCGCAGGCTTCGGCGCGTTGTAGCCGCGGCGAAGATCGTTGGCGCGGTCCTCGCCGACGAGGGCGACCAGAAAGTCGCGCTCGGTTTCCTTGCGGAGTTGCTGGGCCTCGCGGGCGAGCTTCTTGGCCATCTCGGCGGTGTCGCCACCTTTATCTTTGGCAGCGGCCATCTGCGCCTTCATTTCATCGAGCTTCTTCTGATTCGCCGCGAGCTTGTCGGCATTCAGATTCGCGATCTCGACCAATCCCGTCGGACCCTTTTCCTTGATGGTGCCGAGGAACATGGACAGGTCGTTGAGGTACTGGTGCAGGCGCTCGTTCTCCGCATCGACGGCGTCATCGACATTGCCGCGAGTGAGCGTCACCAGCGAATCCCAGATCTGCTCGGCGCTCATGCGGCGCAGGACCGGGCCGGTGAAGTGATAGGTTTCACCCAGCGGCACTTCTTCGGTGGTCGCGGCACGTTGATAAGCGTCGGTGTTGTAAAGCACGCGCAAGAAGGACTTGAGCGAGTATTTTTTCTCCACCATCAGCGCGGTGAGGTAGTCCATCAGCGCCGGATTGCTGGCGACCGTGCTGTCAGTGATTTCATCCACCGGTTCGATCAAACCGATGCCAAAAGCCTTCTTCCACATGCGATTGGCGATGACGGTGGTGAAGCGCGGGTTCTCGGGGCTGGTCATCCAGTTGGCGAACGACTGCAAGGTGCTCTCACCTTCCTTCTTCACCGCCTCAGGTCCGAACATGGCCTTCGGCTCCACCTTGTCGCCGGGTTTGGCGTCGCTGTATTTGTAGTCATGCGGCAGCGTGGGAAGTTTGCCCTCCTGCCACTCGGCGCTGGTGTAGCGCAGGGGCTTCATGACGTCCTGCATCGCCTGCCTCACCTTCTGCATGTCTTCGCGGCTGATGGAGGCGGTCTCCGTTTCCTTGGCGGCACTTTTGCGATCCGCCTGCATTTTGGCCATGTAGGCTTTGCGCTCTTTCGGCGTCATGCTGGCGAGGAGCTTCTTGTCGAACTCCTGCCTCGGTTTTTCCGTCTTCGGATTGAAGCCCTTGCTGCGGGTGTCCATGCCGTAGGTGAAGGCGGCCATGTGGTAGTAGTCCATCTGCGTCCACTTGTCGAAGGGGTGGTCATGGCACTGGGCGCATACGATGCTGGTGCCGAGGAAGACCTGCACGGTGTAGGCCAGATGATCGAGTTTGTTCTCGTCCCGCTGCCAGAAGCCGATGCTGCCGCTGTCCCACACGCCGCCGTCGGTGGTGAGGAGGTTGCGGACGAACTGGTCGTAGGGGGCGTTGTCCTTGATCTGCTTCTTGAGCCACTCCTCGTAGGCCTCGGCGGCGAGGCGGCCTTTGACGTTGTCCGAGAGGCGCAGGATGTCGGCCCAGTAGTTGAACATGTGGCTGGTGTAGCCATCCGAGGCGAGCAGCGTCTCGATGAGCTTGGCGCGCTTCTGCGGATCGGAAGATTTCAGGTAGGCCTGGGATTCTTCGACGGTCGGGATTCGTCCGGCGATGTCGAGATACAGGCGGCGCACCAGCACTTCATCGGAAGCCGGTGGATTTGGCTTCAAGCCGGCTTTTTCCCAGTCTTTGGCCAGGAGTTGGTCGATCTTCTGACTCTCGGGCAACGAAGCGGCGCTGAGGCAGCCGATGCCAAGAGTAACGAAGAGCGCTGAGGTGAGGAGGGGCGCGTTCATGATGGGGGTGAGGGGGTGTTTCAGTGGGCGAAACGTTGGCTTTCAACTCTTCTTAGCGGAATTTGTTTCTCGCCAACCTGACGGGCCACGGACCACGGGACCTTCACCTCAACAAACTTACACAAGGAAGTGCATCCTGAACCGTTGTTCGTTACACTCCACGCTGATCCAACCTAATATCGCCATGCGCATCTGCCTTGCCTTGATCCATCTCCTCGCCATTACGGCCCTCTACGCGGCCCCAGAGCCGAAGCCTGAGCCTAAACCAGCGCCGGCCAAGCCAGAGCCAGCCAAACCCGAACCAAGCAAGCCGGAACCCAAACCCGAGCCACAGCGCGATCCGAAGCCGGAACCTAAACCCGACCCGGCAAAGCCTGCTCCGGCCAAACCGCAGCCTTCTCCTGCCCCGGCTCCCTCGAATCCCCCTTCAACCCCTGCGCCAACTTCTACCACGCCCCCGAATACCACGACATCCAAACCCGCCGAGGAAAAACCCAAGCGCAAGAGCGTCGCTGAGTTCACCAAGGACTTCCGCCGCGTGGACGGCCTGTTCCGCACGTACTTCGACCCGGAAAAGGGCGGGCTCTGGATGTACGTCGCCAAAAACCAGATCGGCCCCGAGTTCATCTACTTCAATCACAGCGTCGACGGTCCCGTGGGCGCCGGACACAATCGCGGCCGCTACGGCGACTCGCTCGTCTTCCGGTTCGCGCGCATCTTTGACCGCATCGAACTCGTCGAGCAGAACACGAAGCTCTATTTCGACCCGCAAAGCCCGCTCGCCCGCGCCGAGAACGCCAACACTAGCAACGCGATTCTCGCCAGCGAGGGCATCCTGGCCGAAGACGCCGAGGGCTACCTGATTCCCGCTGTAAACCTGTTCATGCGCGAAAACCTCGCTCAGGTGAAGTTTGGCAACAGCGGTGGTGACAGGGCAGTGCTTGGGAAGCTCTCCGAGTCAAAGTCCAAATGGCTGCACATTCACGGCTATCCAAAGAACACGGCCATCACCGTCGAGTACGTGTTTGAAAACCCCACGCCCTCGTGGCGTTCCGACGCCGACGTGGCCAATCCGCGCTACATCAGCGTTAAGATGCAGCACACGCTCATCGCGATGCCGGAGAGCGACTACAAGCCGCGCCTCGACGATCCGCGCATCGGATACTTCACCCACCAGATCACCGACATGACCAGCGTCGATCCGGCGCCGTTTCGCGACGTCATCCACCGCTGGCGTTTGGTGAAACAGAAGCCCGGCACCAAGCTCAGCGAACCTGTGGAGCCAATCGTCTTCTGGATCGAAAACACCACGCCCGTCGAGTTCCGCGACACCATCCGTGCGGCGGTACTCAAATGGAACGAGGCCTACGAAACGGCAGGCTTCAAAGACGCCGTCGTCGTGAAGCAACAGCCCGACGACGCCAAGTGGGATGCAGGTGACATCGAGCACAACGTGCTGCGCTGGACGAGCAGCGTGAACCCTCCCTTCGGCGGCTACGGCCCCAGCTTTGCCAATCCCCGCACCGGCGAAATCCTCGGCGCGGACATCATGCTGGAGTACAGCTTCATCACCAAGCGCCTGCTGACCAAGAAGCTCTTCGAAGACCTCGGCACGGCGAGTGAGGATTCCGCCAATCCAATGCCTTTCGATCCGCACGCCTGCGAGGCCTGTGGTTCAGCGCGTCAGGGGCTCATGTTTGGCCAGACCATGCTGCGTCTGCAAAAGAGCGACCGCATCGAGGTGGACCGCCTCATCAAAGAATCGCTCTACTACCTCTGTCTGCACGAGGTCGGCCACACGCTGGGCTTAAACCACAACTTCCGCTCCAGCCAGCTTCACAGCCTCGCAGACATCCACAATGCCGCCATCACCGAGAAGGTCGGCCTCACCGGTTCCGTCATGGATTACCCGCCGGTCAATGTCGCGCCAAAGGGCGTGAAGCAGGGCCAGTATTTCACCACCAAACCCGGACCTTATGACCACTGGGCCATCAACTACGGTTACAGCGAAGCTTTGGAAGATCCGGTCGGGGAACAGAAGCGCCTCGACGAAATCGCCGGCCAGTCGCACAAACCGGAACTCGCCTTCGCCAACGATGCCGATGACATGCGCATGTCCGGCAAGGCCATCGATCCCCGCGCGATGCTCTATGACATGAGCAGCGATTCCATCGGCTACGCCGAGCAGCGCTGCGCGCTCATCAGCACCGAGATTGGCAACATCCTCAAGGACGTGTCCGATCCCGGCAAAAGCTGGCAGGAAGTCGCACAGGCCTTCGGATCGTTGACCAAAGAGGCCGGCAGCTCTCTCAACGCCGTGTCGCGCTACGTCGGTGGTGTCTATGTCGAACGTGCTGTCCAAGGACAGGCACCGGACATAGCGCCGTTCAAACCCGTCGAGGCCGCGAAACAGCGTCAGGCGCTCGCCGTGCTGGCAAAGTACGCGTTTGCCCCCGATGCGCTCGCCGCGCCGCCTGAACTCTATTCGCACCTTCAGTTGCAACGCCGCGGTTTCGATCATCGAGACGAAGGCGAGGATCCAAAGCTCCACGATCGTGTCTTCACGATTCAGCGTAGCCTGTTGGATCACCTTCTGCACTCCCACACCCTTCGCCGCATCATGGACAGCAACTTGTACGGCAACGAAATCGGCCTGGACGAGGTCTTCAACAACCTGACCACCGCGATCTTCATCGGCGATGATCCCGCCAAACCCATCAGCACCATGCGGCAGAATCTCCAGCTTCTTTACCTCAACTGCCTGCTCAACATCACTCACAACAGCAGCTACTACCACGCCATCCAAAGCAGCGCGTTGTTCCAAATCGAACGCATCCGCGCCCTGACATTCCCGACCACGCCGGCCCATCAGCTTGCGATCAAATATCGCATCCGCCGCGGGCTGGATGAGAAGTGAGGCAGGATTGAGCGATTCACGCCCGCGTGAACGTACACGTGGGCATGAAAGCGCTTGCTTCCCTGCTCTGCCTCTTCGCCACAGCCTCTCAGGCGGCCTTGTCCGACGAATGGACGTTCTGGTCCCCGCGTGAAGAGGCGGCGCCGAAGTCTGTCGTCAGTTCGAAGGGCGGACACGATGGGCATGGCTCGCTGGTGCTCGAAACCGGCAAAGGCGAACAATGGATCGGCTGCTGGACGCGCACGCTGCCGGTCGAAGGCGGAAAGCACTACCAGTTCAGCGCGTGGAAGAAAGCCAGCACCATGCCTGTCGAACGACGCAGCGTGTATGCACGGGTCATCTGGCAGGATGCGAACGGTAAGTCCGTGACCTGGGAGGAGCCCGCGAAGCAGGGATACGCCAAAGGGACAGCGCCGCGTGCCGAACCGGAGTATCCGCACATGCCGGAAGGGAAAACGAATCAGTGGATGCACTGCGAAAGCGTCCTTCGTGCCCCGACGAATGCGAAGCAGGCAAAGATCGAACTCTACCTGCAGTGGGCGGCCAACGCCCGTGTCGAATGGAGCGATGTGGCGCTCACTTCCATCCCCGCACCCGCACCGCGCAAGGTCCGCCTCGCCACGATTCATCTGCAGCCGAAGGACGGCAAGAATCCGTCTGACAAACCGCCGCAGTATGCGCCGCTCATCGCCGAAGCCGCGAAGCAGAAGGCGGACTTCGTTGTTCTCGGCGAAACGCTCACCTACTATGGCACCGGCAAAAAGATGGAGGAATGCGCCGAGTCCGTTCCCGGGCCGAGCACCGAGTACTTCGGAGAACTCGCCAAGAAGCACGACCTCTACATCGTCGCCGGCCTCGTCGAACGTGAAGGCAAAACGCTCTACAACACCGCCGCCCTTCTCGGACCCGACGGCCGCCTCGTCGGCAAATATCGCAAAGTCAGTCTTCCGCGCAGCGAGATCGAAGCCGGCATCACGCCCGGTCACGATTACCCCGTGTTCGACACCCGCTTTGGCAAGGTCGGCATGATGGTCTGCTACGACGGTTTCTTCCCCGAAGTCGCACGTGCCCTCACCGTCAAAGGCGCCGAAGTCATCGCCTGGCCCGTCTGGGGCTGCAATCCTCTCCTCGCCAAAGCACGCGCCTGTGAGAACCATGTTTACATCGTCAGCAGCACCTACACGGACGCTTCGAAGTACGAGTGGATGATCTCCGGCATCTTCGACCACTATGGCGATGTCCTCGCCCAGGCCACCGCATGGGGTTCCGTCGCCGTCGCCGAAGTCGATCTCAACGAGCCCTCCCACTGGAACAGTCTCGGCGACTTCAAAGCGCAGATCCCCAGCCACCGCCCGCCCGCGTTGAAGGAGTAGTCCTCACCACGTGGTGAAAGGCTCTGCCGAGAGCCGCGAGTTCGTGTAGCGCAGATCGTGGGAAACCTCCTCACCGATCCACTCCGGCAGCGTAAACGGAGTGTCTTCGGCGGGCAGTTCGATCTCTGCCACGATGAGTCCGTCATTCGCACCGTGGAAGACATCCACCTCCCACAGCATGCCGTCGTGCATCACCTCATGGCGGGTCTTGTCGATCACCGGTTGAAAGCAGAGCGCCATCAGATCACGCGCCTGCTCCAGCGTGATGGGAAACTCGATCTCCGTGCGAGAGATGCCCGTGCGCCGGCTCTTCACCGTCATGAACGCCCCCTCACCCGCGATGCGCACGCGCACCGTGCGATCCGGATCACGTGAGAGATAGCCCTGCGTCAGGCGACGTCCTTCGCTCTCCGGCCTCCACGCGCCGGGTTTGAGGAGGTATTTGCGTTCGATCTCGGTGGCCATGACTCAGTGTTTCTCCGGCACCCATGCGACGATGCGCAGCGGTGCGCCGCTGCCGTCCTTGATCTTCATCGGCAGCGCCATCACGAACGCGCCCGTCGCCGGGAGTTCGTCCATCGCTCCCACGTTTTCAAAGGCGGGGATGTTCTTCCCCAGCAGGATGCGATGGCTCTCGAACAGCGTGGACTGGCCGTAGTCGATGCTCGCCGTGTCGAGTCCAACAGCCTTGATCTTGCGTTCCGCCACGAGCCAGCGCGCGGCGTCCGGATGCAGGCCGGGGAAGTGCAGATTCGCCACCGCCTCCGCGCCGCGTTGATCCGTGCCGAGATACTTCTTCGCATCCGGCCAGTATTGGGCAAAGCCCGTGCGCAGCAGCAAGATGGCGTCGTCAGGGATGCGCCCGTGCTTCTTTTCCCACTCATCCAGATCGGCCACGCTCACGAGATAGTCGGCGTTCGCCGCCGCCTTCGACGAGACATCCACCACGGCCGCCGCGCCGATGAACTGTTCGATGGGCATCTGGTCCACGGTCTTCCCCTTCTCGGCGAAATGAATCGGAGCATCGAGATGCGTGCCTCCGTGCTCGGAGGCACGGTAGCGGTTCGCCGCATAGAAGTAACCACGATCGGTAAACGCGTGGGACTCCACTTCGAGTTCAAACCGCTGCGCCGTTGGCCAGTAGAGCGACTTCGAGGAGAACTCGTGCGTGAGATCGATCCACCGCCCTCCGGCAAAGGGAGAAACCTCTGCGGCAGGCGGCGCCGCCTTGGCAGGATCGAAGATCCAGGCGAGTGAAACGAGAGCGAGAAGACCGAGGGGAAAGAGAATCGCTTTCATGCCCGGGTTCTAACCGAGTTCCGCCTCCTTTTCCACGACGTATTGAGCAGGCGCGAGCTTACGAGCTCAGTCCTTCAGCGAATAAAGCGCGACGAGCGCGGCGCCGATGGACTGGGAGAGTTCGCCGAGCGTCGCAGGCACGAGCTTTAGTTCGGCGCGCTGCTTCGGAAACAAGTAGGGCAGCGCTGCGGCGCGGATGCCGCCGAGGTAGCGCTCGCGGAACTCGGGCGAGGTGCTGTCAGGATCCATCAGACCGCCGCCGATGACGACGATGCCGGGATCCAGCGCCATCGACAGATTCGCCACATGGATGCCGAGCGCGCGCGCCTGGATGTCGAAGATCTTGAGAGCGAGCTCGTCGCCCTTTTGCGCCAGACCGCGCAGGGAGAGGCCTTTGTTCTTCGGCGTTTCGGTGCTCGACGCGAGCGGATGTTCCGGATGCTTTGGCAGGAAGAACTCGAGGAACTGCGGCAGGCCGGAGATCGTGGAATAGGCTTCAATGCAGCCCCAGTCGCGACCACAGCCGCAGCGAAATGCCGGCACCTCATCGAGGCCATGACCGAGAAGATGACGCGGGATCGGCATGTGACCGCCTTCCATGCCGGCAAAGTGATCGCCAGTGAGCGGAAGGCCATTTGCATCCACGTAGGCCGCGCCCAGACCCGAACCCGGAGCGAGCAGAAGCACGGTGGCCTTCGTCTCGCCGCGCACTCGCGCCGCTTCGCCCACACCGCCGAGGTCGCCGTCGTTCCCCACGAAGAGCGGGATCTCACGGCCCGCCGCCTTCGCGATCGCCGCCGAGTAGTCGGCATGGAAATTCCAGCCGGTGAACGCATCGGGAAGGTTGGAGGACTTGTCGAGAATGCCGTATGCCTGATAAGGCCCCGGCAGTGCGAGACCTGCGGCGGCCACGCGGTCCCAGGTGAGGCCGTTGTCCTTCAGAAATCCTTCCGCACCTTCCACCCATCCCGCCACCACGGCCGCGGTGCCGTTCTGCGAGTTGGTCGAACTTTGACGGAGCTGGCGTGAGACAGGCTCGCCATTGGCAAAGACGCCGCCGGTTTTCGAAGTGGTGGCGCCGGAGTCGGTGCCGAGAAAGATGTCGCGGGTAACGGTGGGCATAATCGGGGGCCGGAAGTTGGAGAGCGAACCGGCTGTGGTCGAGAAGAATGCGTGCCGCTTTGCTTTGGTGAGCGCCGCTGCTTGGGCTTGTGGTTCACAGCACGCTCTCCAGAATCCGGCCCATGAAACACATCCTCCTTCTCCTGAACATCGCATTCCTCTCAGCCTGTCAGACCCCGGCGAATTATGAAGCGGGCAGTGTGGCCGAAGCCAGAGCCTATGCCAGAAGAGCGGTCGAACTGGGCGTCGCACACAAGGGCGGCGAGGAGGCGCTGGTGGCGGAAAAATCCCAGGGCAAGCCTTTGGAGAACAAGTGGAATCCCAAAAAGATCGACTCCTTCCTCAAACGCTATGCGGCCGATCATCCGCAGCTCGTGGCGATCAATCGCGCCGCCGACGCGGGGAAGATCAGTGAAAAAGAGCACGCGAGTCTGATCGTGGAGCTGAAACAGCTGGAGGAAGAGAGGGCTGCACGAGACCTGGCCGAGAGGCAGGCAGCAGCGGCCGCGCTCAATCAGACAGCCAACATGATGGACCAAGAGTCGTCGTTCCGGATGAACTCGGCCCTCATGCGGGCCTCGCCCTCCTCGTCGTCCTATTCAGGATTCGGTGGCGGATTTGGTGGCTTCAACGGCTACAATTACTGAGGTTGGGCTTTGAAGCCTGCCCTCAGAGCGATAGGCGGCGCACAATCATGAAAGGACCGGTTTCGGCCCTCCCGCGGCTCTCGCAGGAGAAGGTTGGATTCCACCCACCGCCCCTGTCACGCCTCACGCCCCCCCTCAGAAAACCTCACCCTCTCCGCGCGGTGATGCGTAACCTATGGAGGAACCATCAACCCCGAACGACGATGAAACGCGCACTTGCCTGCCTCAGTCTCGGTCTCCTGCTGGTGACCCTGACCTCCTGCTACCCCTACGGCGTCCCGCCCGGTCACGCCAAACGCTACGGTTACCATCCCGGCTGGAACTCTCCCGCAGGGCACCATCCGAACTGGTATAACCCCGCCAGCTCACACGGCATCAAGCCCAAGTACAAATCGACGCACTACGCGAGCAAGCACCATCACCACTAGGCCGCTGTCTCTCGTATGAATTCGCTCCTGCTGCGGACTCACCTCCGCGGCAGGAGTTTTTTGTTTTTCAGAGGCCAAGGAACGTCCGGCGGGTCTGGAAAACTCTTGCCTGCTGGGGGGAATCCAACGGGAGCCCCCGTGGAAAGCTCTTTTCCAAGGTCATCCGACCGATGGTTTGCTCCATCCGACCGGTAGTTTGCTCCATACGACCGGTAGTTTGCCCCATCCGACCGATGGTTTGCTCCATCCGACCAATGGTTTGCTCCATCCGACCAATGGTTTGCTCCATCCGACCAATGGTTTGCTCCATCCGACCGATGGTTTGCCCCATCCGACCAATGGTTTGCTCCATCCGACCGATGGTTTGCCCCATCCGACCAATGGTTTGCTCCATCCGACCG
>NZ_JAGRPF010000231.1 GCF_020439865.1 Prosthecobacter sp. | reverse complement strand
CGATGCAGACGGACCGCGAAGTGCGCTATCAGAGTGCCACCGACCTTCGCCGCGATCTGGACACGATTCTGACGCTGCCGCGAGCAGCCCTCATCGCCCAGCAGCAGGCGGCGGCAGAGGCCACCGCACGCGCCACCCAGGCGCAGAAGCAGCACGAAGCCGCCAAAGGCGGCCACGCAAAAGCCCCACCGGCAAAAAAAACATCCAGCCTCGGCCCGATTCTCGGCCTCGCAGCCAGCGTGGCCCTCGTCGCAGGCTTGTATGTCATGCTAACGGACGATGGATCGAAAACATCGACGCCAAAGGACAATGCGGCATCTCCGTCAACGCCAGCAGCACCCAAACGCCCCGAAAACATACTCGTTCCCTCCCCAACGCCGCCAGCACCTGCGGTCGCATCCGTCAAACCGGCTCCCAAGCCGGAAATGCCTGTAACACAGCCCTCACCCCCGCCATCAGACTTGAAGTCAGCAGCAGTCCACACGTTCGGCGGTCACCGCTACCTGCTCGTCGAGGAGCATTTGAACTGGAAAGATGCAAAGGCACACGCCGAGCGTGAAGGCGGACATCTCGCGACCGTCACCACAAAGGAGGAGCACGAGTGGCTGTTGCAGACCTTCGGCATGAAGCTCCGCGCTGCGGGTGGTTTTGCTTATCTTGGTGCTACTCTCGACAGGAGCACGGGGACATGGCGGTGGATCACGGGCGAGCCCTTCGAATTCACCGCTTGGGGCACCCCGCCCAATGGAACTGAGACCCTGCTTGCCCTGACCAGGGGTGGCTGGGATGATCTGACCAACCCTAACAGGAAGGGTTCTTGCATTATCGAATGGGACGATGGAGGCACTCCGCCTGTGTCTGCAGCAGTCGCCAGCACCGCGCCCACAATGCCGGCAGTCGTTCCTGCGACACCTTCGCCAGCGCCGCCAGTCGCCCCTCCTCCGGCTGACCCGCTGCCACCCGGTTGGACAGATCTCCTGGCAAAGGCGGACCCCGCCCAAGGTGCCGTCACCGGCCAGTGGCAGAAGGGGCCTGACGGACTCGTCGTCAAGGCGCAGCCTGGCGTCCTGCCGTTCGACCTGAACCAAGTCCCGTCGGAGCAATATGACTTCGAGATGGACTTCACCGTGCACAGCGGCGAACCGGATGTGGCGCACATCCTGACCCTGCCTGGTGGTCACTGGTTCATCGCGCGGCTCACACTTAATAACTGCCACTTTGGTCCAATGCTGGACGGTCAGCAGCCCATCGACCGAAAAGAAGCCTACGCGCCTGATGCAAAGCTGGCTCAAGGCCGCCGATACCGGTCGCTCGTGCAGGTCCGCAAAGATTCCGTGCGCCTGGTGCTGGATGAAAAAGAGACGCTGGTTTTCAACGGTGATCTCAAGCGGCTCACGCCGGATGGACAATTCGCCCTGCGCAACACCGCGAATCTCGGCATCGCCAGCCACCAGTCGGACGTCACCTTTCACCGCATCGGCTTCCGTCCTCACGATCCCTCGAGGATGGACAAGAAGGACAAGGACGCACTGATAGCCTCCGACTCCCGCCTCGCCCAGTTCGAGGCAGGTTTCCAGACACGCTATCAGGCCGATGCTGAGAAGCCTTTCCTCGCAGCCATTGCCAGGCTCAACCAAAGCTACGTCGCCAACGGCATTGCCCGCGCTCGATCTGCCGCCCAGGCCAAAGGCAGCCTCTTGGAGGTGACGATGTTCGACGCGGAAAAGGCGCTCATTGAGAAAGGCGGGGTTGTTCCTGCGGAAGACGCGGCGGAAACACCCGCATCCCTCAAATCCCTTCGCGACACCTACCGCGGTGCCTTGGACAAAATCACCGCCGAGCGCGATGCCAAGGCCGCACCCCTCTACGATCTTTATTTGAAGGCCATCGACGGCTACGTCGCCGAATTGACCAAGGCGGGCAATACGAACACCGCTGTCCGCATCCAAGCGCTCCGTGACGAAATCGCTGCGCAGAAACCCGTGACCGCCGTGGCAGCTGCGAATGCACCCGCTGCCAGCACATCCAAAACCACGCTCGCTCCAGCCCCGAGACCTCCTGCGGGCGGCGGGAGTTCCTGGCGCACCGCTGCCGAATACCTCGTCAACAACGGCGGGTTCTTCACCGCCCTCAAAAACGGCGTCAACATACCCGTCGCCAAGCAGGCGGAAATACCCTCCGGACGCTTCGACATCATCGAACTCAACTTTGAACGCCTCGGCTCCGTCCTGCCTCCTGCCAAGAGTGCGGACTTTGCCGCCCTCAATGGCCTGCGAGATCTGCAGCGTGCTCATTTCCGCCCAATGCACAATGGCCTCAGTGATTCTGCCTTCGCCTTCCTCGCCAACAACAGCGAGCTTGCCAACCTGAACATCGAGGCTGCCTACGCGCTCACCGACGAAGTGCTTGCCCACATCGCCGGCCTCAAAAAACTCGACTATCTCGCCATCCAATACGCCGAAAGCTTCACCGGCAGAGGTTTGGACAAAATTGGGGGCGCCGGATCGATCACCAATCTCGAAACCCTCGGCTGCGGAATCACAGATGAGGGCCTGAGGGCCATCAGCACCTTCAAAAAGCTGCAGGCGCTTCGCACCTCCTCCCCGAAAATCACCCCCGCGGGTTTCGCGGCGCTCACCAGCCTCAAAACCCTCGCTACGCTCACGCTCAGCGGCACTTCCCTCGACGACGAGGGAGCCTCCGCCATCGCGGGCATACCCAATCTCAGCTTCTTGGATGTTCAGGGCACTAAGCTGACCGACGTGGGTCTCGCGAAGCTCAGGTCACTCAAGAAACTCACCACCCTCAATATCACCGGCACCGCCGTCACGCTCGAAGCCGCCGCAGAGTTTCAGAAGCAGATGCCGCAATGCCGAGTTTCACGCTGAGGCACGCTCCGCTCAATCCGGGAACAACTCCCTCACCGCTTTCTCTCGATACGTAAAGATGCGGTCCAATTCCGGCTTCACGAGAATCGAATGCGCCAGATCGCCCAGCGGGGCGAAGGGCAGCACATACGTCGCCTTGTCCTCCATCTCGATGCGCCCATCGCCCAGATCATGAAACGCATGCTCGTGATGCCACACCGCATACGGACCCACGCGCTGCTCGTCGATGAAGCGCTTCCCCTCCTCCACCAGCGTGATCTCCGACAGCCACGTCATCGGAATTCCCAGCAGCGGCCGCACGCGATAAGCAATCATCATTCCCTCGCACATCTTCTCGGGCAGGTCCGGAGTCAGGATTTCAAAACCCAGCTTCAGTGGCGTGATCTTGGCCAGATTGTGAGGATTCGAGAAAAACGCCCATGCCTCCGCCTGCGTCGCCCGGATGATTTGTTTTGTGTGCAGGGTGTGAACGGCCATGTCCTTGGTTTACGCCTCACGCCTGAGTTTTGGAGCACTCTGTTCGCACCTCCGCCAGCCGGATTGCCCCTTTGGTTTGAAGCGGATGCGCAGGTTCGCCGCGCTGCGTGCATACCAGCTCTCCTTGTCCTACCAGTTCCGCCGCAACTTCCCGCACCTGTGACATCAGTGGCCGCCAGTCCTTGCTGAGTCGCCGCGCCACTTCGGACGGACAAAAGGTGCAGCCGTCGCGTCGTCCTCGGGCGATCTGCATCAGCATTTCACGAATGCATGTTGCCTCGTTCATCTCGTCTTCCTCCTTCGGCACGCATCGCTGCAAAAACGAACGTTCTCCCAGTCATGCTCCCACTTCTTTCGCCACGTGAACGGCCGACCACAGGCGGCGCAGATCTTCTGCGGCAGATGCTGTTTCTTCACACCGCGCATGTCATCATGCGTTGAAATCCGTTCCTGAGGCAACCGCCTCCCACTTCTCCGCCTCACGCGTCAACGCTGCCGCCTTGTCGCGCATCTTCTTCACCACATACTTCCCGAGCGGCAGATGCAGCGGCGCTTCGCCATCGAGCACCATCTTCACGATGGCTGCCGCAGCTTTCGCCGGATCACCGGGCTGCTTCGCGTTCATCGAGTCGAGAAACCGCGCAAACTTGCCCGCGCTTGCTTGATAGTCGTCGATCGCTGACGCCGCCTTCTCCAAACCGCGTGCGATAAAGTCAGTCCGAAATGGACCAGGCTGCACCAGCGTCACCCGGATGCCCAGCGGAGCAAGTTCCAGCCGCAAACTCTCGCTCATCAGCTCCAGCGCCGCCTTGGCACCGCCGTAAATGCCGAAGCCCGCGTAATTCGAGATCGCTGCCGCCGCGCTGATGTTCACGATGTGCCCGCTCTTCTGCGCGCGCAGCCCCGGAAGCGCTGCGCGAATCACATTCAGCGGCCCGAAGAAATTCGTCTCCACGTTGCGGCGAATCTGTTCGTCGCTGCATTCCTCCACCGCGCCGATCAGCCCATAGCCCGCGTTGTTCACGATCACTTCGAGATGGCCTGCGGCGGCGATGACCTCGCGCACATTCTCCGCATCCGTGATGTCGAGCGTCATCACCTCGCAGCTTCCCGCCTTCTCCAAATCAGCAATGCTGCGCACGTCACGTGCCGTGGCGATCACCCGCTGTCCTGCGGCGATGGCAGACTCCGCAATCGCCCGGCCAAAGCCGCTCGAGCATCCAGTGATCAGCCAGTTCTTTTGATTCATGAGGGATTCAATCTCCAAAGCGTGAGGTTCAAACAGGTCGCAAACGTGACCCAGGCCAGATACGGCACGAACAACCATCCAGCCGTCGTCTTTACGCGTCGAAAGCTCAGCAGCGTCATCAAAATCGCGATCCACAGCGCCACGATCTCGATCAGCGCCCAGCCCATCGCATGCGCGCCGAAAAACAGCGGCGTCCATGCTGCGTTCAGGGCGAGTTGCACGAAGTAGAGCGCCAGCGGACGTGAGAATCCAACGCGCTTCCACACCAGCCACGCTGCGACGGCCATCAGCGTGTACAGCAACGTCCACGCCGGACCGAAGATCCACGAGGGCGGATTCCACGTGGGTTTGCTCAGCGCCGCATACCATGCGCCCGGCATCCCGACGCCGATGCTCAACGCGGGTGCGCAAAAGGTGACGACGATGAAGCCGGCAAGGGCGAGGCCATTGCGCATTTTCGAGGAAGAGTCGCTCATGATGCCTTCGAATACGTCTTCCGGAGGGCCTTTGCCTGCTTTTGAATGGCGGATCGCTTAGATTCATCCAGCCGCGCCAGATTTCGCACCTGCATGCTCATGCGCTGATTGGTCTTCAGCTTGGGCTCGTGCTGCAGCAGGTAGTCCCAATACAGCGTGGTGAACGGGCAGGCCTTTGGTCCCGTGCTCTGCGCCGGTTCATAGCGACATCCCGCGCAGCAGTTGCTCATGCGCTGGATGTATTTGCCGCTGGCCACATATGGCTTGCTCGCCATCACGCCGCCGTCGCCATACTGCGACATGCCCAGCGTGTTCGGCAGCTCCACCCACTCGACGGCATCGATATACACGGCCAGATACCACTCGTGCACGCGCCGCGGATCCACGCCGAACAGCAACGCAAACAGGCCCGTGACCATCAGCCGCTGAATGTGATGCGCGTAGCCGTAGCGCAACGTCTGCGTGATCGCGTCGCGCATGCAGGCCATGTCCGTCTCGCCGGTCCAGTAGAACTCCGGCAGCGGTTCGTGCGCTTGCATCGCGTTGCGCCCGACGTAGTCGGGCATGAAGCGCCAGTAGATGCCGCGCACATACTCGCGCCAGCCGAGAATCTGCCGGATGAAACCCTCCACCGCCGCGAGCGGTGCTTTGCCATCACGCCACTCCTTTTCGGCTGCTGCGATCACTTCACGCGGGTCGAGCAGCTTCAGGTTCATCGCTGCACTGAGCCGCGAATGGTAAAGCCACGGCTCATTCGTCCACATCGCGTCCTGATACTGGCCGAACTCTGCCAACCGGTGCTCAATAAAATCCGCAAGCGCCAGCCGCGCCTCATCTGCCTTCACCGGCCAGTCGAAGTCATCCAGCGTGCCCGGATGCTCCGCGAAACGTTTGTTCACCATCGCGATCACCTCCTGCGTGATCGCATCCGGCTTGAACCGACGCGGCGCCACGCGCAATCCAGGCCCTTCTTTGCCGAATGATCCGCGATTGTCGTGATCGAAGTTCCACTGCCCGCCCACCGGCTTGCCCTTCTCCATCAGCACTCCGGTTCTCTGCCGCATCTCGCGGTAGAAAAACTCCATCCGCAGCTGCTTGCGCCCTTCCGCATGCTTCGCGAAGTCCGCCGTCGTGCATAGAAAATGCCGGTCCTCGCGCACTTCGAGCGGCAGTTTCAACATCGCCGCTTCCTTTTCGATCTCTCGCTGAACGCTCCACTCTCCCGCATGAACCATCACGAGGTTCTGCGGCTTCAACTCCTTCACGCTCGCCGCCAGAGCTTCCGCGAATGTCGGATGCGTGCCCATCTCGTGATAAATCACCTGCCATCCTCGTTCGCTCAGCGTTTCGCGAAAATGCCGCATCGCTGTGAGGAACATCGCGATGCGCGGTTTGGTACTCCAGACCTTGGTCGATTCCTCCGCCACTTCGGCCATCCAGATCGCATCGGTCTGCACATCAAAATCCTCCAGCGCCGCTGACTTCAGGTCGAGCTGGTCGCCAAGGATGAGGATGAGACGGGAAACACGGGGCATGGCAGTGGTTTACGCCTCCACGGGAAGCTGCGACGGGCCAAATCTCAGGATTGTCCATAGCCGATGCATGCACCTTGCATGTTCATGGTGCGTTGGTGTGTCATGGTGCTCCGCATGTCGAAATCCCTGCTGCTTCTTACGCTGCTCTCCCTGTCCGCTCATGCGGAGCCGGTGAGCTTCAGTCTTGAGGTGCTGCCCGTGCTTTCTGACAACTGTCTGAGCTGTCACGGGCAGGACGAGGGTCACCGCAAGGCCGATCTGCGGCTCGACACCGAATCTGGTGCTCGCGAGGTGCTCAAGTCGGGCGATTTCATCACGCGTATCACCACCGATGATCCGGACGAAATCATGCCGCCGCCGAAGTCGCACAAACCGAAACTCGGTGGGGAACAAATCGCCACGCTCAAGCGCTGGATCGCCGAAGGCGCGAAATGGGGGAAACACTGGTCCTTCGAAAAACCCGTGAAGCGCCCCGTCGAAGGCCATCCGGTGGACTTTTTCGTCAAAGAGCGCCTCGCGAAGGAAGGCCTCACGCTTTCGCCGAAGGCACCGGAGCACACGCTGCGGCGCAGGCTGTCCTTTGACCTCAACGGTCTCCCTCCGTCCGACTCGTCAAACAAGTCCGACCTGTCCGACTACATCGACAAGCTCCTGAAATCCCCGCACTTCGGCGAGCGCATGGCGATGTGGTGGCTGGATGCCGCACGCTATTCGGATACCGACGGCTTCCAGTCCGATGCCACGCGCACGAACTGGCCCTGGCGCGACTACGTCGTGGAGTCCTTCAACGCGAACAAACCCTTCGACCAGTTCACACTCGAGCAGTTCGCGAGCGACCTGCTTCCAAATGCCACACCGGAGCAGAAAATTGCCACCTGCTTCCACCGCAACCACATGACCAACGGTGAAGGCGGACGCGAAAAGGAGGAGTCGCGCATCGACTACGTGATCGACCGCGTGAACACGATGGGCACGGTCTGGATGGGCCTCACGCTCGGTTGCACGCAATGCCATTCGCACAAGTTCGATCCCATCACGCAGCACGATTACTACAGCCTCAACGCCTTCTTCAACAGCATCGACGAAGACGGCGCGGCAGGCACGAAGGCGACACCGTATTTCAGCTACCAGTCACCACACGCCAAACGCGCCGTCGCCGAAGCGCAGAAGCTCGTTGATCAGCGCAAGCCCGTCGAAGCGAAGGCGAAGCTCGATGCCGAGAAGCCCTTCGCGAAGTGGCTCGCGGATCAACAAACCAAGGTGAAGAGCGGTTTTAAAGCGTGGCATCTCGTGCATGGCAGCGTCGAGTCGCAGGAGGGCACGAAACTCGCGCAGGGCAAAGACGGCATCGTCATCGCCAGTGGGCCGAATCCGAAGCAGGATGACTACCGCCTCATCGCACCCGTCAAACTGCCGCGCATCGCCGGATTGAGGCTCGAAGTGCTGCCCCAAAACGGCGTGCTGTCGCGTGGCAAGACCGGCGAGTTCATTCTCACCGACATCAAGGTGCAGGTGCGCCGGAAAGGCAGCACGCAGATCCGCGACATCGCGGTCCGCAACGCTGTTTCGGACACGAAAGTCGAAGGCAAAGTCCGCCAGTATGGCGATGTCAAAGGAACGCTCGATGACGACCCGCGCAATGGCTGGACGACGAAGGGCTATCCCAAGGATCAGCCGCACACCGCGCTCTACGAACTCGCCGAGCCACTCGTGCTCGAGAACGATGAAGAACTGATCTTTGAGCTTTTGCAGCGTTCCACCGACGGTGATTCCAACATCGCCAGCTTCCGCCTCTCCGCGACAGATCAACGCGGCCCCGCCGTGCGCGAACTCGGTCCTGCGCCGCTCGAACAACTCGGCGCCGGCAAGGTCGAGCGCGACCGGCTCTTCGCGCAGTTTTTGGAGGATCATGCGCCGTATCAGGTCGCAAAGGCTTCATTGGATCGTGCCAGCGGCGATTTGAAGGAGTTCACCGCCGCCGCGGGCAAACTCAACGTCATGGTGCTGGCCGAACGCAAGCAACCGCGCGACACGCATGTGCTCGTTCGCGGCGTATGGGACAAAAAAGGCGATGTCGTGCAGCGCGATGTACCCGCCGCCATCGCGCCATGGCCGAAAGGTGTATCGCGTGATCGCTTGGGCCTCGCGAAATGGATCACGTCGAAGGACAACCCGCTCACAGCCCGCGTGTTCGTGAATCACGTCTGGCAGATGTTCTTCGGTGCAGGCCTCGTTCGCACGCCCGATGATTTCGGCCTGCAAGGCCAGCGTCCGACGCATCCTGAGCTGCTCGACTGGCTCGCCGTCGATTTCATGGACCATGGCTGGAACGTGAAGCACCTCATCAAGACCATAGTGACCAGCGAGACGTATCAGCAGTCGTCCGATCTGAAAGATCAGACCGATCCATCGAACCTGCTGCTGTCACGCGGTCCGCGCTTCCGCCTGCCTGCGTGGATGATTCGTGATGCGGCGCTCGCTTCGTCCGGCCTGCTGAATCCTGCGCTCGGCGGGCCGCCGGTGCGACCGCACCAACCGGAAGGCGTGTGGGAGGAGATCTTCATGGGCCGCTTCACCTATCAGCCGAGCCAGGGCGCCGCGCAGCATCGGCGCACTCTGTATGCGTTCTGGCGTCGCAGCATCGCGCCGACCTTCCTGTTCGACAGCGCACAACGTCGCGTGTGCGAAGTCGCCATGACGCGCACGAACACGCCGTTGCAGGCGCTGACGCTGCTCAACGATGAGACGATGATGGAAGCCTCCCGAGCTCTCGCGAAGCGCATGCTGGCCGCGAAGGCCGAAGATCGACTACAACTGCTCTACCAGGCCGTTTTGACCCGAAACGCGACCGACAAAGAGCTCTCCGTCCTCCAACGTGAACTCGACCGCGCGTTGGCCCATTACCGAACGCACCCCGAAGACGCCCGCAAACTTCAAACCACGCCCGAACTCGCCGCGCACACGCTGGTGGCGAGTTTGGTGCTCAATCTCGACGAAGCCATCACGCATGAGTGAATCATCCCTGAACACCACACGCCGCTGCTTCCTCGGCCAGTGCACCGGCGTATCCGTCGGCGCGATGGCGCTGCAAGCGATGGGGCAGCGCGAGTCGTCCGGTTTGCCCGGATTGCCGCACTTTGCGCCGAAGGCGAAGCGCGTGATTTTTCTCACGCAGTCGGGAGGACCATCGCAGCTCGAGCTGTTTGATCACAAACCGGGCCTGATGCAGTGGGCGGGCAAGGAACTGCCAGAATCGGTGCGCCAGGGCCAGCGGCTGACGACGATGACGGCAAACCAAAAGCAGCTCATCCTTCCGGGCATCACGAAATTCTCCCGCTGCGGCCAGAGCGGCGCGACGATCAGCGAGTGGCTGCCGCATCTGCAGGGCGTGGCGGATGACCTGTGCTTCATCAAGTCGATGACGACGGATCAAATCAATCACGCGCCGGCGATGACGAAGTTTTTGACCGGTCATCAGCTTCCGGGTCGCCCGAGCATGGGCTCGTGGGTCAGCTACGGGCTCGGCAGCTTGAATCAAAACCTGCCGGACTATCTCGTGCTCATCTCGAAAATGCAGCGTCCGAGCGATCAGCCGCTCTACGATCACTACTGGGGCAGCGGCTTCCTGCCTTCGCGTTATCAAGGTGTGAAGCTGCGCAATTCGAAGGATCCCGTGCTGTATCTCACCGACCCCGAAGGTCTGCCGCGCCATCTGCGTCGCGGCATGCTGGACGGGCTCGCGGAGCTCAATCAGATGCGCTTTGAGCAGTCGCAGGACCCGGAGATCACCACGCGCATCCGCCAGTATGAAATGGCCTATCGCATGCAGGCCAGCGTGCCGGAACTCACGGACCTCGGTGACGAGCCAGATCATGTGTTTGAAATGTACGGCCCCGATTCGCGACGCGCCGGCAGCTACGCGGCGAACTGCATCCTCGCGCGTCGGCTCGCGGAGCGCGGTGTGCGCTTCATCCAGCTCTTTCATCCCGATTGGGATCATCACAGCCGCCTGCCGAGCTGGTGCACCGCGCGTTGTCGCGACACCGACCAGCCGAGTGCCGCTTTGATCAAAGATCTCAAACAGCGCGGCCTGCTCGACGACACACTCGTCATCTGGGGCGGTGAATTCGGACGTGGTGTCGCGGGCCAAGGCCAATGGGACAGCCCCGAAGCCGGGCGCGATCATCATCCGCGCTGCTTCACGATGTGGATGGCCGGCGGCGGCGTGAAACCAGGTGTCACTTACGGTGCGACCGACGACTTCAGCTACAACGTCGCTGAGAATCCCGTCCACGTGCACGACCTGCACGCGACCGTGATGCACCAGCTCGGCATCGATCATGAGCGCTTCACCTTCCGCAGCCAGGGCCTCGACTTCCGCCTCACCGGCGTCGAACCGGCACGGGTGGTGAAGGACGTGCTGGCGTGATCACGCCGCCATCGGCACGCCGTAGGGCAGCTCGTCCGGGATCGGCGCGAACTCGCGGATCTTCTCCCAGAGCGACGAGTAGTCCTTGTTCACGTCGCCGCTGAGGCAGTCGGTGATTTCACCGCCAGCGTCGGGATACTTCATCACGACATCCTTGAAGGAGAAGTTCGGGTTGTAGAAGGCATACACGAGCTTGCGCATGTTATCCAGGCCCTGGCGCATGGTGCTGGTGTAGCCTTCGAAGCGCTGCGGAGAGAGATCACTCGCCAGCAGCGCCTCATGCACGGCATCTGCGGCCATCACCCCGCTCTTAAGCGCCAGCAGCACGCCGCTGCTGAACACAGGGTCGAGGAAGGCGTACGCATCGCCCACCAGCAGCAGGCCCGGGGAGGCGCCATACTTCGCGTAACGCGAGTATTCACTGGTGATCCAGAATTCACCGGTGCAGGTGCCTGCGGAGAGATGCTCTTTGATCCACTGGTTCTCGCCGATCTCGCGCTCAAACATCGCCTGCGGATCCTTCACGCCGTCGCGGCTCAAATACTTGCCTTCGGCCACCACGCCGACGCTGACCATGTCGTCGTGCATCGGGATGTGCCAGAACCAGCCTTTCTCAGGCACGAAAGCGATCGTCGTCGCGCCTTCATCGATGCCGGTCTCGCGTTTCGATCCTTTGTAGTAGGTCCACACGGCCACCTTGTTGAGGTAAGGATCACCTACGCGCCAGCCCTCGCGGACGGAAGCAAAGGCTTCTTTGCCCGAGGCGTCGATGACGAGCTTGCCGAGCAGATGCTCTTTCGTGCCGTCCTTGTTCTGCACCTCGACGCCGATGATCTTGCCGCTGTCGTCTTTGAGAAGCTGCGTCACCGTCGTCTCCTCGCGCACCTCGGCGCCCTTGCTGCGTGCGTGGTCCATCAGCATCTGGTCGAATTCCGACCGCATCACCTGCCAGGTTTGCGCCACCGTTTCGCGGTCGTAGCGATTGAAGAAGTAAAATGGCTGCGAGCGGCGACCATCCGGCTGCACAAAACTCACGCTGAACTTCTTCGTGAAGTGCGACTTCTTCATCGTCGGGATCAGCCCCAGCCGCTCCAGCGGTCCAAAGGTGAACGGGATCAACGATTCGCCGACGTGATAGCGCGGAAACTTTTCCCGCTCGATCACCAGCACCTTGTGGCCATGCTCCGCCAGGATGGCGGCCGTGCTGGTCCCGGCAGGACCACCGCCGATGATGAGGACTTCGTTTTCGCTGTTCATTTTCATGGTTGAAGAGATACGGACAAAACTCGCCATCGGTACCGTCGCGGACAATACCATTTCAGCATCGCTTCCATGCCTCACGGCGATCAAACCTCGCTCGAAAACAAAACTTCCCCTACCGGGCCGCGTTTGATACAAACCAGCCATGAACACGCTCCACCCCTCCCTGACTCGTCGTGATATGATCTCCCGCGGCGCCCAAGCCGTCGCCGCTGGCTTCCTCGCCCCGGCCTTCGCCGAAACCAAGGCCGCAACCTCTGAAACGCTCGTCCAGCAGCTCTACGGCAGCATGGACGAGGCGCAGCGCAAGACGCTCTGCTTTGCGTGGAGCGATCCACGCCGCCTGAAAGTCGATAACAACTGGCACATCACACCGCAGAAGATCAAGGACGTGCTCAAGGCGGACCAGCAGGAACTGGTGCGCGAGATCTTCGACAAACTTCACAGCGACGAGTACAAAGCCGAGGTCTGGCGTCAGTTTGACCAGGATAACAAGAGCAGCGGCGGTTTCGGCAGCGCCTCCATCGCGCTCTTTGGCGAGCCCGGCACGAGCCAGTTCGAGTTCGTCCTCACCGGCCGCCACTGCACCCGGCGCTGCGATGGCGACAGCGAGAAAGGCGTCGCCTTCGGCGGTCCCATCTTTTACGGTCACGCCGCGCAGGGCTTCAATGAGAAGCCCGATCATCCCGGCAACGCCTACTGGTATCAGGCCAAGCGTGCGAACGAGGTCTTTCAGGCGCTCGACGGCAAGCAGCGCGACCTCGCCCTCCTTGGCGAATCCCGCGATGAGGACGGCAACGACACCGTGAAGCTCACCGGCAAGACCAAGGGACTCGAAGGCATCCCGCTCACGGAACTCAGCGCCGATCAGAAAGACCTCGTCAAAAAAGTCATCGCCGACCTGTTGAAGCCCTTCCGCCAGTCCGAACGCGAGGAGTCCATGAAGTACATCGAGGCCGGTGGCTTCGACAATCTGCACATGGCCTTCTTCAAGAACCAGGACGTCGGCAAAGACGGCGTCTGGGACGTCTGGCAGATCGAAGGCCCGAACATGGTCTGGTTCTTCCGCGGTGATCCCCACGTCCACT
>NZ_JAGRPF010000230.1 GCF_020439865.1 Prosthecobacter sp. | reverse complement strand
TGGAACAGCATCGGCATGGCCTACATCGACAGCGGCCAGTTCGAATCCAGCGTCGTGTCGGCATCACTCAACCCGGGCGACATGATCCGGCTGGAAGTTCAGAACGACGGCTCGGGCTACTACGGCGGTCCAGCCTCCGGCCTTTTTGCCTTCGCCTCCATCTTCACCAGCACCGAGCCATGATCATTGCACGGCCCGTTGCCAATCACATCGCAAGGCCCCATCTCAAGAGCGCGAGCCTCACTCTCGTGGTCACCGTGCACGAGCCGTATCTGCAATGGCTGCCTTCACTGCTGGCCAGTGCCCGGCAGCAGAACCTCGCTGTCCGCAAGATGCTGGTTTGTGACGACTGCCATCCCGCACAACTCGATCAGGAGTGGGAGGTGCT
This sequence comes from Prosthecobacter sp., assembly GCF_020439865.1. Taxonomy (GTDB): domain Bacteria; phylum Verrucomicrobiota; class Verrucomicrobiia; order Verrucomicrobiales; family Verrucomicrobiaceae; genus Prosthecobacter. The sequence goes on along the minus strand of NZ_JAGRPF010000230.1, from coordinate 21,575 downwards.
CCATGGCGTCTGGCACGATCCCAACGCCGCACGCAACGCGGCACTTGAACACATCACAAGCGAGTGGGTGGTGTTCTGGGACGCCGACAACGTGATGCCCGGTGACTACCTTCAAACCGTCGCCGTGGCAGCCGAACATTCGAAACGCAAGACCGCCATTCTCTACCCTTCGGTCGTCCGGGTCACGGATGATCAAAAAGTCGGATTCCGAGCCGATGCAGAACTATGGGACTACTGGAGGGCCAAGGAGCGCAGCATGGCGGACACCTGTTCCGCATGGAAGGTGCTGGCCCTTCGCCAGCTTCCCGAGGTGTTTCGGGCAGGATGCTCGCCCCTCGATGACTACTGCCTCGTGCAGCGTCTGACCGAACTCGGTTGGAAGGGCGAACCGATTCCATCGACGGTCGCTCTCCGTGACCACCCGTTGCGCCGATCCCTTACCACGAGACCTCAAACCGCCAACACACTCTGGCAGGCTCGCAGGCACGCGATCATCACACCTTGGTCTGCCCGCTGGCACTGCTGCGAGGAACTGGCCAGTTGGTTCTTGAAGGCGGAACTGCCTCCACAAACCAACATCGTCTGGATCGACAACAGCGGGGATGCCAAATTCGAGACATGGCTTTGGAAGCTCGCCGCGAAGCTGCGCAAACGGCGGCAAATCCAGTCGATCGAAATCCGCGGCGTGCACGGACGCGCGAAAGATCAAACCTATGAGGCGATTCACACGCAGGTCGCGCGGCTCTACAACCTGGCGATGACCGGTCGCACCGAGGACATCGTCATCACTCTCGAGGACGATGTGATCCCGCCCCTCGATGGCCTGCAAAAGCTGTGCGAGCCATTCCTGCCCTTCACCAAGGTTGCCGTGGTGGCAGGAGCGTATCCAACGCGCGGGCAACCCGAACGGGTGGCCGCTTCCACCACACCCGACCGCTGGGGCAGTATGCCAACGATGGACTCACTCTCCGATCAAGTTCGACCCATCGGCATGGTGGCCGGCGGGTTCACCGCGTGGGCGGGATGGGCACTGCAAAAAGCGCTGCCGTTCCACACCACCGAACAGCCAAAGCTGGGATGGGATGGAACGGCCTCACGCGAACTCAACTTGGCCGGGTGCGGCCTCTTCCTGCACGGCGGCGTGAGATGCCTGCACCGCACTGCTTGATCTTGGGTTGGCAACCGACCGCTTCAAAGATCTGGTCAACCAGACTCGAACGCCTTTTGCGCGGCGCATACTTCTGCCGGCAGGCTTCCGGGGGAACCCAGCCTTCTGGCGGGAGAATCGAGAACCACTCACGCGCCTCGGCCTCCGTCACCAACTCCCGGTAATGCTTGAAGATGATGTGCGGCGAGTTGCCCGCTTCCAGCGCCACGCGCGCCGCATCCTTCACCTCGGCAATCCGGTAGCTGATGTAAGAGTGCCGCATCCCGTTATGAGGCCATGTGACGCCAATCCGCTTCGCCAAAGCCGTTGCCAGCATGGGAGTTTTCGGATTGGGCATGATCTTGCCCGTGCGGGGCAGGAGATTCAGCCAGACTGCAAGATTGTCCGAGATCGGCACAATCCGTCTGGAAGCGGTTTTTGCCTGATCTGCCCGCAGCAGAATGATCCGCCGTTCCATGTCCACTGCCGACCAGTCCAATCGGCCGATTTCAGCCACCCGCAGCCCGGCAAACGCGCCGATGGCAAGGAATGGCAGAAGATCAGGCGTGGCTGCCTCGAGCAGGCTTCGCATCGCCTCCGGCTTGAAGATCTCAGTCTTGACGTCGCCAGTCTTGGCCAAATGCAGCATCTCCGCTGCACTGGCTTCTGATGCTGGCAAATAACCGCGCGCTTTGGCAAAGGCGAAGAAAACCTTGATGCAACGATGCACGGAATTGCGGGTGACTGGGGAACCGCCAAGACCCCGCAGCCAGCGATCAAGATCACCCGGCTTGATCGCCATGACCTCACCAGGGAAGGCTTTCGCCAGTCTGCGAACGTTCACGGCCAGTTGATTCAGATACCTCGAACTCACCCCATCCTGAGCCTTCGCCTTGAGAAACTCGTCGATGATGTCGGCGACCTTCACACCAAGCGTGACGCCCTGCGTTCGCCGCAGGAATTCCTGAACGGCGACCATCAGAGGCACATCTCCAAGCAGTTCTCGGCATCGCACATACTCGTCCACAACGGCGACCGGAGGGAGTTTGAGGGGAGCCGTCAGCCGCTCGGCAGCCAGGTAACACTCCCGCTGTGAAGGGGTGAGATCATTGGTGGGCGCAAGGCCTTCCTGAATTCGTTGCGCAACAATCTGCGCCTCCGTTCTGGCCTTTTCCAAGGTGCCGAAACTGCGCCTGATCCGCCGCCCGTTCATGTGGAAGGCCACGGTGAACCTGTCGAAGTCCCGCACCTTGCCCCGGTAAATTGGCACCACGGCGTTGCCATGCTTGATGCGCAGGAACGGTTTGCCCTTTTTTCGGGGGGTAATCCCCGATTTTGTCATGCTTTTGTCGTGCATGACACCGGAAGGAGTGTCAACCGGACGAGGACCATCCTTCATAATTCCTTGATTATGAAGATGGTGGGCAGGGCTGGATTCGAACCAGCGTAGACGTAAGTCAGCAGATTTACAGTCTGCCCCCTTTGACCGCTCGGGTACCTACCCATTCTCCTTTCGAAGTGGGCCGCGATTATGGAGTCTAAGCCCTGCTTTGCAAACGCTTTATTCCCTCGCGCCGCATTCTCTTGGAAAGACTCAGCGGCGGCGTTTGCCGCGGCGCTGCCAGGTCGGTTTGACGATGGGGTTTCCAGCGTGCAGGACCTTGAAACCGCCGGTCTCCACGACCTTCTCCAGGTGGGCAAATGTTTCGGTCAGCAGGTTCTCGTAGGGGAGCTGGCGGTTGGCCACGAGCCAGAGCTGACCGGTGGGACGCAGGGCCTGGGCGGCGGCGGCGATGAATTTGAGACCGATGAGAGGATCGGCGTCCTTGCCTTCGTGAAATGGCGGATTCATCACGACCGCGTCGAACTTGGTGCGGTCGAATCCCGTCGTGATGTCCCGCCAGTGCGGATGCGCCTTCACCCGCGTGGGCACGAGGCCCAGATTGCGACGTGCGCATTCGAAGCAGTCGGCGTCGGCATCGTAGATGTCGAGCGTGTCGATGTCATGGCAGTTGCGCAGGAGGTGGTCGCTGAGAAAGCCCCAGCCGCAGCCAAAGTCAGCCACGTTTCCCGCGATCGTCTCCGGCAGATGCTTCACGAGCAAAGCGGAGCCTTCGTCGATGCGGTCCCAGTTGAACAAACCGGGCCGCGACCAGAACCGGCCATCGAGAATACGGCGCATGACGGCGCCCTGGCGCCAGCGCTCCAGCAGATTCTCATTCCAAGGCTTCGCCTCGTCCTTGGTGGCCCAGAACACACGGCTGTGATGCTTGGACAGCGATTCCGCCCTGCCGGCGACCTCGCGCAGATACTGCTCGCAACGCTTGGCTCCGGCGTCGTTGTGCTGGGCGGCCATCAGCACGCCGCCGGGGGCAAGGTGATCGTGTGCACGCGCGAGATCCGCGACCATGAGATCGCGCTGTGGATCGGGCAGCACGAGCACGAGATCAAACAGCCCATGTGCTTCGCGTTCGACACGGTAGCCGGCGGCTTCGAGTTCAGCGGCACGCGGCTTCCAGTTCTGCTGGCACACAAGACGCCCTTCAAAGTGCTGCAAGGCGGGATGCTCCTGCGCGCGCAGGAAGAGCACACGTCCCTCGGTGCTGATGTCGGGATTCACATCCAGGGCATAAATGAGGGCGTCGAGAGCGTGAGACATGAAGTGGAAATGGTTAGAGCGCCATCCGCAACAGATGCGGCGCGGCGACGGAGGCAAAAGACAGCAGCAGCAGGCCGATGAACACAGCAGCGAGGCCGACGATGAGGATTTCCAGCACCTTGACGCTGATGAGCGAGCGACGTGAGACGCCGACGTCTTCGAGCGTGGCGAATTCACGCTGACGCAGGCGGAAAGAAAGCGCGAACACAAGTGCGGTGACAAACAGCGCCGCAGTGGCGGTCAAAAGCAGTGCGCTGGCTGCGAATCCTTCGAGGCGCACGAGCTGCGAGAGCAGTGCCTCCATCTCGTCCTGTGGCCGAATCAACTGCTTGTCCTTCGAACGGGCGAACTGCCCTGCGAGCAACGCTTCGGCCTTCGCATTGTTTGGCAGCAGGATCACCGCACTGATCGGATAGGTGGCGATGTCGCCATGAAAGTGGAAGGAGGCGATGTTGGCATCGGTGACTTCGTTGAACATACGCACGGCGGCGTTGCCGACGATGTTACCCTCCTCCTGTTTTAAAACGACGGACTTGTCCTCTTTGAGATCATCATGGCCATGCGACCGGCCTTCGATGAGCCAGGCAGTTTTCACGTCGACAAAGATCGCTTCGTCATCGGGCGTGCCGTTTGGCGCGAGGACGCCGGTGACATGCATCTTCAAAGGATACACGCCAGCCATGTCGAAGGCCTGCTCGGGCGATGAGAAGACATGACCGCCCGGCTGCAGGCCGCGTTGCTTTGCGAGACGGGCGCCCACCACACAGTCGCCGAGACGACCGAGCTGCTTGCCTGCCGCGAGATGCAGACCGCGAAAGGTGAAGTATTCGAGCTCGGTGCCAACGATCGGTGCGCCTTGGGCCTGAAAGCGGATGTGCAGCGGAATCGCACTCGCACTGCGATTGCTGCGCAGTTCGGCCAGCGCACCAAAGGGGAGCGGGATGAGATTCTCGCGCTTGAAGTAGAGCGCGGTCATCATCAGATCCAGCGCACTGCCGCGCGTGCCCACGATCTGCGGCGTGGCAGCGGCGCGGGCGCGTAGTTCCTGCTGCGCGTGATCGATCAGCACGCGCAGGCAAAGCGGAAGCGCGAAGACGAGACCCAGCGCTCCGGCGAGCAGCGCGCTTTGAAAACGATGTCGCAACACGTAGCGCGCCGCGAGATGGAAGGACGCGCTCATGAGCTGGCGAGATCCTCCATGCGCAGCGTTTGATCGAACATCGGCAGCATGTTCGGATCGTGCGTGACCATCACGAGACAGGCGCCGCGACGACGCGCGTCTTCGAGCAGCATGTCCACCACGATGCGACCGCGCGCGGGATCGAGTGAGGCCGTGGGTTCGTCCGCGAAAACGAATCTCGGTTCATGCACGAGGGCTCTCGCCACGGCGACACGCTGGCGTTCCCCCTGCGAGAGCTGCGACACTTTTTTATCGAGGTAGCGGTCGATGTGCAGGCGCTGCGTGAGATCCTGCATCCGAAGGCGGACCGAAGCGTCCGCGCTCCCTTCACGAAACTGATGCGGCAGCAGGATGTTCTCCGTGACGGTGAGGTAGTCGAGCAGCGCGAAATCCTGAAACACGAGGCCAATCTCTTTGAGACGAAAGGCACGACGTTCCTCGCGGCTCATCGCATCGATCTGCGCGGAGCCGAGGCACACCTGCCCGGAGGTCGGCGTCAGCAATCCGGTCAGCAGACGCAGCAGCGTGGACTTCCCTGCCCCGCTCGGTCCGGCCAGTGCCAGCGCTTTGCCCGCCGCCAGTTCGAGCCGCGGCACATGCACGCGAAAGCCGTCGCCGGAATAGGCAAAGCGAAGGTCGGAGACGTTGAGGCCGCTCGGGTCGGACATGCGCTCACTCTTTAAAGCAGCAATCCCGCGACACAAGCGGTGCAATAACAGGCCAGCAGACCGCCGGCCATGGCCTTGAGGCCGATCTGCGCGAGTTCCGCCCGGCGCTGTGGCACCAGCGCGCCGATGCCGCCGATCTGGATGGCGATGCTGCCGATGTTCGCGAAACCGCAGAGCGCGTAGGTGGAGATGAGCACCGTGCGAGGTGAAAGCGCGCCCGACTTCGCTTCTCCGCTGAGGTTCAGGTAGGCGAAGAACTCGTTCAGCACCACACGCTCGCCGAGCAGCGAGCCGACCTTGCCGCACTCGTCCCACGGCACGCCCATGAGCCAGGCGCAGGGTGCGTTGAGCCAGCCGAGCACAAGCTGCAGCGGTTGCGGGACGTTTTGTCCGCACAGACGCAGGCCGAGGGAGAGCAGGTAGTTCGCCAACGCGACGACGGCGACAAAGGCGATCAGCATGGCGATGACGTTGATGGCCAGCTTCATGCCATCGCTCGCGCCATGACAGAGCGCGTCGATGCCGTTCGCGGTTTCACGTTCGAGCGGTTTGTTCGCACCAGCCGCGGTCTCGCTTTCCTCGGTTTCCGGAAGCATGATCTTCGCCATCACGATGGCCGCCGGCGCGCTCATCACGGAGGCGGTGAGCAGATGCCCGGCGGAGATGCCAAAGGAAACATAGGCCGCCAGCACACCACCGGCGATCGTCGCCATGCCGCCGACCATGAGGCACATCAGCTCGCTGCGCGTCATGCGCGCGAGGTAGGGCTTGATGACGAGCGGCGCCTCAGTCTGTCCCATGAAAATGTTCGCGGCGGCGGCCAGTGTCTCGCTGCCGCTGGTGCGCATCACGCTGCGCATCACCCACGCCGCGGCTTTGACGACCATCTGCAGAATGCCGTAGTGATAAAGCAGCGACGACAGCGCGGAGACAAGGATGATGCTGCCGGTGATGAGCAATGCGAGCGATGCCGCATTCTCCCCGCCAAACACCGGGCCCATCAGCGCCGGTTTTCCAATCGCGCCGAAGACGAAGCCGACCCCCTGATCGGCGAATCCCAGCAGTTTCAGGAAGGCCTTGTCCAGCCAGACGAAGATGCCCTTCCCCACCGCCGTGCGCAGCAGCAGCACGCCGCACGCCAGCTGCAGCGCCAGGCCCGTCAGCACCACGCGCCACGGAAACAGACGCCGGTTTGACGACATGGCCCAGGCGAGCGCCACGAACACCACCAGACCCAGGAGACAAATGAGACGATCCATGCGCAGGAGTAACGGGGTGAAGTTTTACCGACGGTCCAAGTCCCAGCCGCTGCGGCCCCACTCGTAGCCTTCCTGATAGCGGTTCGAGGATGGCGTCCAGCCGGGAGGAAAGGCCTGCTTGACCATGGCGTGGTATTTGGACGGATGATCGGGGAACTGAAACGGCACTCCCGGCGTACGAAGAACATCCTGCGGACTTGCGCCGGGCAGCGTGGGCTGCGTCTCCCACTTCTTGCCGTTTGGATAATAGAACTGCTGCGTGGAAGGATGGTAGTACGCCTCGAAACGCGGGTAATAGGTGAAGTTGGACGGACCACCCAACCGTGGCGCAAAGGTCGACAGTCCGACCGGATATCCATAGCCCTGCGCCGGCATGCCCCAGCGGACATTGCACCCGGTGAGCACCAGCAGCACAGCCCCGACACAGAGCCAGTTCTTTCCAGACCGAAGCAGCGAAGCGAATTTCATGGCCGCGATCATGTTCCAGCAATGAGACAAATCAACCCGGGCCAGCCGGCCTTGGAGCATTCCACGGAAGTGGACGAGCTACTTCACCTCTTCCACGCTCACAACATTTAGCTGGATGAACTGGCCGTTGTAGGGCTGCGGCGCTGGCGCAATCTCGGGAACGACGAGCTTGGCGAAATTGGTGATCATGTGGCCGTTCTGGCCGTCGCCGTGCAGGGTCAGCGTGGCGCCGCCGTCGATCTCGATGGTGGCGGTGTAGTCGATGGTGAAGATGCGGTGCCCCACCTTGTCATCGCGGTTGAAGAAGAAGTGCTGCGCCGGCGACGAGACCGTGAGCTGATAGATGTTGTAGGTCTTGTTGTTCGGCACGCCGCCGATGTAGAAGCGCTCGCCCACCTGCTGACCGTCCTTGTACATCATCGGCTCCACCACACCGCGCACGCGCAGGGTGACCTTGTAGCGCTTCCCCGCCTCGCCGCCGAACTTCTTCACGTCGGTGAACTTGTCATTCGTCTTCGGATCGTCTGTCATCCGCGCCGAGATCCCGTCCGCGCCGGGCTTCGGATTCTCCGGCATCGGATCCCTGCAGGGAAACTCAAACAGGTAACCGTCGAGATCCGCTGCAACCTTCTTCAAGTCATCGGCGGCAAAAGTTGGAACAGCAAACAAGGCGGCAGCAAAGAGGCAGGCGGCAAGACGGAGTCGGATCATGGATGGTTGGAGAGTGGAGATGCTGATCAACGCCGATTATCGCGCGGGCTTGCGAAGATCGTCGGGGGCTTGGCCAGAAGAGCACCTCATTTGGTCGGATCGCGATAAAATCTGCCCAGCCCCTCAATTCGTCCTTTCACGTAACCAACCCTCACATCACAGGGCTCTCGGCGCTGGCGAGTTCGACTTCGTCCACGTAGGGCTTGCCGGTGATCTTTTCGATCTTCTCGCGGTTCTCCTGTTCGTTGAGCGGCGGTTCTTCTTCGCCGTCGCCTCTGGCCGGGCCGTGGTAGGTGACGTTCCACTTCAGCCGTTTCCAGCCGCCGTCGATGCGCTTGAAGGTGTAGTGCAGCTTGGGCACGCGGAAGCCGAAGCCGTCGTGGATCGGACCGATGGCGACCTCGACCTTCAGCGGCGGCTTTTCGGAGGTCTGCTTGATCTCCACGGGCGGCTGCGAGCTGTCGCCTTCGAGGAGGAAGTGGTCGTCCGCCACCTTCGTCAGCCCGTCGCGATGGAAGGCGTTGATGGACCAGTCGTAGGCGGGAAAGGTCTGCGCGATGTCCCACATGCTGGGCTTCTCCTCTTCGGGAAGATCCACGACGTCCTCGATGATCTTCTCCGCCATGGCGGGACGTTTGACCTGAAGGAAGCGCTCCTGTTTGACCCGCTCTGCCCGCTGCACCGGCGTCTCACAGGCCGGGAGGGCGAGCAGGCAGACAACGGCGGTGAAAAGGGCGATCCAGGAGGACATGGGAACGATGGACTCGGGCGGAAGGTGAGAAGGATGTGGGCCAAATCTACGAGAAGAATCAGGCAAACTTGTCACCCAGGCGCGGACTGAGACATCCGGGCGCCGAGTTTCGTTTGAACGAATCGCGCCGCCGCCGCACTCTCCCCGCATGACTCCCTCCGGCGTGCGAAAAAGTGTCGATGTGGTGGCCGCGATCTAGGCCATCAAGGGGGTGATCGTGCTGCTGGCAGGATTTGGCATGCTGGGACTGCTGCACCGGGATCTGCATGCGCTGAGCGGCGAGCTGGTGGCGATGCTGCATCTGAATCCGGGGAACCGCTATCCGCACATCTTCATCGATTTGTTATCGCAGCTGAACGACGAACGCCTCTGGCTGCTGGCGGGACTGGCGCTGCTGTATGCGATCATCCGCTGCGTGGAGGCCTACGGCCTGTGGCGGCAGAGAACGTGGGCGGAGTGGCTGGCGCTCGTCGGCGCGTGCATCTACCTGCCGTTTGAAGTGTACGAACTGTGGACCGAGAAATCGCTGATGCCGCTTGGTGCATTGGTGTTCAATGTGCTGATTGTTCTGCTCATGGGGCGCGTGCTGTGGCAGAAGCGGCAGAGCCTGCAGATGTGACCGCGGAATGCGGAAAGAAGATCCCCGGAAAATGCCAAAAAAGTCATCTTTGTTGCGCAGTTTTTACATCGATCTGACACATCGTTTTGAAACCGTGCGACTCTGCCACCAGACATCGGGAGCAGCATCAGGCTGCCAGTCGAACATTTCAGATAGTGGTTCCTTCTTGGCTGTTGGCACACACTTCAAAGAACCGGGGCGGATCGAGTGATCCGCCCCGGTTCTTTTTTGGGAACGGGCGAGGTCCCGACCTCACACCGCGCGCTGTTTCCGAAACGCGCCGGGAGTGATGCCCGTGCGATTTCGAAACGCCTCGGCCATGTACTGCGGATGCGTGAAGCCGCAGCGCGCGGCGATGGCATCGAGCGTGAGATCGGTCTGGGTGAGCAGCTTCTCCACGGCGGCGAAGCGAATGCGGTTGATCTCCTCGCCGGGGCTGCGGCCGATGAGCGCCTTCATGCGCCGCTCCAGCACGCTGCGGGAGAGCGCCGTCTCCCGCGCGACGCGCGTCACATCGATCTGCTCGGTGGCGTGCTGACGGATGAATCGCAGCGCCGCGGCGATGCGCGGATCTTCCACGGCCACGATGTCGCTGGACTGACGCACGGCGATGTCGCCGGGTGCCAGCAGATGCTGCTCGCCGGGTTTCGGGATGCGCTTCTTCTTCATCCACTCATCGAGGATGCGCGCCGCCTCGTATCCCACGGCCTGACCGCGCAGACGCGCGCTGGAAAGCGGTGGCGACGCCGTTTCGCAGAGCATGTTGTCATTCTCCGCGCCGACGACGGCCACCTCCTCCGGCACGGCGATGCCCGCACGCCTCGCGGCATCGAGCAGCCAGAAGCCGAGCTGATCATTCACGGCGAAAACGCCAACGGGTTTTTCCAAGGACGCGAGCCACTCGGACAACGCACGCTGATGCTCGTCCCAGCGCAGACTCTTCTTCCCTGCCCTGCTCGATTTGAACATCGCGCACTCGAAGCCGTGCTCGCGCAGCGTCTGTGCAAAGCGCTCGCTGCGTTCGACGAAGAAAGCCTCGGTGGTGTCGAAGTAGCAGGCGAAACGCCGGAAGCCGCGGTTGCGCAGATGCTCCGCCACGCGCGTGGCCACGACGCTGTTGTCCATGCCGACAAACGGAAACGAATGCGGCAGCACCGTGGTGCGGAGTTCGACCACCGGCAGCTTCGTTGCCTTGAGCTGGCGCAGCATCACGTCATCGACCGTGCGCGAAAGGATGCCGTCGCCGGGCCAGTCCTTCAGCCAGTCTGGAAAGCGGCTGCGCAGATCCCGCGGCTCCAGATACAACGACCACGGCCCGTTCTCCGCCACATAACGCCGGATGCCGCGCACGATGTCGCGCCCATAGGAGCGCGAGGTGTCGACGAGAACGGCGACCTGCGGAATGCGGCCGGGCCTGGAGGTGGATGCCTTGGGCATGGTGTGATGCAAACCGGAAACCAGCGCGGGAAGCAAGCGGGAAACGAGCCTCCGATAAGACGAATGGTACATTCCTGTAACGAAATCGAATTTATACGGTTACTCTTCCCATCATGAAGTCTTCCCGCCTTTCCGCCACCCCTGCCCTGCTGATCAAAGTGAGCAGCACCGTGCTGGTGTCGGCCTGCCTCGCCGCCTCTTCACAGCTGCCGCCGAGCCAGGTCAAGATCACCACGGACGACAATTACCGCCGCATCCAGGCAAATGGCATTCCGGATCACAAGCCGGGACAGTTTCCCAACCGCCACAATCCGAACACCATCTCCCCGCAGGCCTATGACTACAAGGTGCCGCTGAATCCGCAGGTGGCGGCGCAGCCCACGCCCTACCGCATGCAGCCCTTCGGCATCGCGGTGAACGGCGTCGTGTTTGACCCCTTCGCCGCCGAGTGGTGGAAGAATGATCCGAACAGCGGCTGGCAGTACGAACCGCACGGCGGCGCGATCGATCTCGGTCTCGACTCCAGCAACGCCCATGTGCAGCCGAACGGTGCGTATCATTACCATGGCATCCCGAACGGCCTCGTCGAGAAACTCGGCGGAAATCAGCCCAAGATGGTCCTGCTTGGCTGGGCGGCAGATGGCTTTCCGATCTACGGCCCGTGGGGTTACAACGATGCTGGGAGCGCCCAAAGCCCGCTGAAGAAACTCGAGCCCAGCTACGGCATCAAACAGGGCATGCGCCCAGCCGGTTCGCCCGGCGGCAAATACGACGGCTCCTTTGTGCAGGACTATGAATACGTCGAGGGCATGGGCGATCTCGATGCCAGCAACGGCCGTTTCGGCGTGACGCCGGAATTTCCCCAAGGCACCTACCACTATGTGCTCACCGACACCTATCCCTACATTCCGCGCCAGTTTGCCGGAACGCCGGATGCGAGCTTTGAGCGCCGTGGTCCCCCCGGTGGTGGCTTTGGCCCTCCCGGAGGTGGTCGTCGCGGCGGCCCCGGAGGTCCGGGAGGACCCGGCGGACCGGGCATGCGCCGTCGTCCCGGTGGACCGCCACCGTTTTGATTCTTGATGGAGGAGCAGTGCACCACGTGGTGACGACGCATGCGTCATTGCCGCTTCAGGATGGCTGCGCCATGGGTGAGTGTTCATGACCGACCACCCGCTGCTGCGCCGACTTCCGAAATCCAAAGACTGCTCGAATGACGAGCTGCTGGCGGCGTTCCTCGACTATGTGGCGGAGAAGAAGCTGGAGCTGTATCCGGCGCAGGAGGAGGCGGTGCTGGAGCTGTTTGATGATCGCAATGTGATCCTCAACACGCCGACGGGCTCCGGCAAATCGCTCGTCGCGCTGGCGATGCACTTCCGCTCGCTGGCCCGAGGACGGCGCTCGATCTACACCTGCCCGATCAAGGCGCTGGTGAACGAGAAGTTCCTCGCCCTGTGCCGCGATTTCGGTCCCGACAACGTGGGCATGGCCACCGGCGACGCGACGGTGAACCGCGATGCGCCGATCCTCTGCTGCACGGCGGAGATTCTGGCCAACTACGCGCTGCGTGATGGAGCGCAGGCGCCGTTTCGCGAGGTGATCATGGACGAGTTCCACTACTACTCAGACCGCGAACGCGGCGTGGCCTGGCAGGTGCCGCTGCTCACGATGAGTGGATCACGCTTCCTCCTGATGTCCGCGACGATGGGCGGCACGGAGTTTTTCAAAGAAGGGCTCACGCGTCTGACGCAGGCGGAGACGACGGTGGTGTCGGCGTTTGAACGCCCCGTGCCGCTGGAGTTCAGCTATGTGCAAACATCGGTCGATGTGACGTTGCAGGAACTGATCGCGGCGAACAAGGCGCCGGTCTATCTTGTGCACTTCACCCAGAACGAGGCCGCTCAGGCGGCGCAGGATTTGATGAGCCTCAACTTCTGTTCGACCGCGGAAAAAGCCGCGATCAAAGAAGCGATGAGCGGCGCTAAGTTCACCAGCCCGTATGGCAAGGAGGTGAAGAAGTATCTCAGCCACGGAGTCGGCATTCATCATGCCGGGCTGCTGCCAAAGTATCGCGTGCTGGTGGAGAAACTCACTCAGCGCGGGCTGCTGAAGATCATCTGCGGCACGGACACACTCGGAGTGGGCGTGAACGTGCCGATCCGCACAGTGCTGCTGACGCGCCTGAGCAAGTATGGCGGAGAAAAAGTGGCGACGCTGAGCGCGCGTGATTTTCACCAGATCACCGGCCGCGCGGGCCGCCGGGGATATGACGACGTGGGCTACGTCGTCTGCCAGGCACCGGAACACGTCATCGAAAACGCCAAGATGGAGGCCAAGGCGGCCGGAGACGTGAAGAAGATGCGCAAGATGGTGAAGAAGAAGCCGCCTGAAGGCTTTGTCGGCTGGAATGAAGACACCTTCAAGCGACTGCAAAACGCCTCGCCTGAGCCACTGGTGTCGCGCTTCCAAGTTTCCCACGGCATGCTGCTGCAGGTGCTCAGCCGCAAAGGCGACGCCTGCGCGGCGATGCGGCAGTTGATCGCCGATTCGCATGAGACAACCAACGCGAAAGCACAGCATGAGAAGCGTGCGTGGCAGCTCCTTCGCGCCCTCGTGCAGCGCAAGATCATCGAGATCATCCCGCCCGCGAAGCGCGACGCCGACGGCACCAAGCTGCGGCTCAATGTGGAGTTGCAGGAGGATTTCTCGCTGAACTACACGCTCTCGCTGTATCTCATCGACACGCTGGCGCTCATTGATCCGGCCTCGCCAACCTACGCGGCGGATGTGATGACCTTGTGCGAGTCCATTCTCGAAAACCCGGACATCATCCTGCGCCGCCAGCTCGATCAGGTGAAGGACGAGGCCATGATCGCCATGAAGAACGAAGGCGTGCCGTTTGAAGAACGCATCGCCAAGCTCGAGGAGCTGGAATATCCCAAGCCCTGCCGCGATTTCATCTACAGCACCTTCAACGCCTTCAGTGACGCGCATCCGTGGATCGGGCAGGAAAACATCCGGCCCAAGAGCATCGCCCGCGAGATGTTCGAAAACTTCCGCACCTTCGCCGACTACATCAACGACTACGACCTCCACCGCGCCGAAGGCGTGCTGTTGCGACATCTCTCCAGCGTGCACAAAGTCCTCGCGCAGACCGTGCCCGAAAACTTCAAGACCGAGCCCGTGCAGGAAATGGAGGCCTGGATCGCCGGAGTGCTGCGCGGCACGGACTCCAGCCTGCTCGATGAATGGGAGCGCCTGCGTGACCCGAACTACAAGCCCGACGAGCCGCAGCAAAAACAGGACGAGCCACCGGACATCACACGCAACAAACGCGAGTTCACCGCACTCATCCGCACGGAGATCTTCCGCTTCCTGCGTCCTCTCTCCACGGAGAACTACGCGGCGTCGATTGCCGCTGTGGGCGGCTCATGGACCGCCGACAATCTCGCCGCGAAGATGGAACCCTACTACGCCGATCACGAGCGCATCCGCCTCGACAACGAAGCACGCAACGGCCGCCACACCTACGTGGAGCCGGCCGAGGACCAGAAATCATGGCGCATCTGCCAGGTGCTGATCGATCCCGAAGAACTGAACGACTGGCAGGCGGAGTTCAGCGTGGATCTCGATCAGGCACGAGAGGACGGCAAGCCCACGCTGCTGCTGACCTCGGTCAAACAGATCGGCTGAAACCTCGTGTCATGCTTCAATCCGCACTGCGGAGTGTTTGTAACTCGGCTGGCGGCTGTGAGGATCAAATGAGGCGTGCGTGAGCTGGTTCACGCGGTTGTCGTGCATCGGCAGGAAGACTTCACCGGGATTGACGCAGGTCGTCACGCGCAGCTTCGCTGAGAGCTCGGCGCGTTTGGAAACGACGCGGACGGACGCGCCGTCACACAGTCCAAGTCGCTCCGCATCCACCGGGTTCACATCGACCATGAGCTCTTCCGGCATCATCTTTGCCAGCACAGCAGACTTTCCGGTGCGCGTTTCGGTGTGCCACTGCGCACTCGTGCCGCGCCCGGTCATCAGGATCAGCGGATACTCCTCGCTGCGCTGCTCTGGTGCGGCTTCGGGTGGATCGAAAACGAACTGCGCCCGCTTGTCCGGCGTGTAGAATTGACCGTCCTCAAACAGCCGCCGCTCCTTGAAACTCGAAACCTCGAACTTGGATCCTTGCTCACGTGACAACGGCCACTGCACGCCGCCGCTTTTGCGGAGCATCTCGTGTCCTTCGATGCCCGTGATGTCGCAGGGCTGGTTTTCGGAGCAGCGCTGGAGAATGCGGAAGGCAGACTCGGGTGTCTGCCAGCCGCGGAACAAATCCTCGCAGCCCCAGTAGTGCGCGATGAGACGGAAGATGTGGAAGTCGGCGAGCGCCTGACCGGGAGCACGACGAACTTTCGGGCTGTAGCCGATGCGGCGCTCGCTGTTGATGAAGCAGCCTTCCTTTTCTCCCCAGCCCGCGGCCGGCAGCACGAGATGAGCGCGTTTCGCGGTCTCGGTGGTGCAATACATGTCCTGCACGACGAGGAACTCGAGTTTGTCGAGCACACGGTTCATCTTGTTCTGATCGATCCACGAGTGGCTGGGATTGGTCGCGACGAACCAGATGGCCTTCACGGTTCCTTCGTCGGCCGCTTTGATGATTTGATCATACGCAAGGCTCGGACGATCCGGAATGCGCTCCACAGGAATCCCCGTGGCGGCCGCGACCTTCTCGCGATGCGCCGGATTGCGGAAGTCATGACCGCCAAGCAAGTTTGTCGTGTTCGAGAAGAGACGCGAGCCCATCGCATTGCACTGGCCGGTGATCGAATTGGCGCCCGTTCCCGGCTTGCCGATGTTCCCGGTCATCAGCGCGAGATTGATGATGGCCTGCGCCGTGCGCGTGGCCTGATGGCTCTGGTTCACACCCATCGTCCACCAGAAGGAGACACGCGGAGTGCCTTCGATGATCGTCTTCGCAAAATGAACGAGACGCTCCGCGCTGATGCCGGTTTCAGCCGAGACACGCTCCGGAGTGAAGTCAGCGACCAAGACTGCGAACTCGTCAAACCTTCTCGTGTGATCGGCGATGAAGGCGCTGTCGAGCCCACCGTCACGAATGATCAAATGCGCGATGCCGTAGAGCAGCGTGAGATCGCTCTTGGGCTTGATGGCGTAATGCTGCGTGGCCGCCATTGCGGTTTCGGTGAATCGGGGATCAACGACGATGATCTCGGGATTGCGTTGGTTGCGCAGCACGCGCTGCCACATGATCGGATGCGCGATGCAGGGATTGGCGCCGATGAAGACGAGCACATCGCTCTCCTCAAAGTCGCCATAGGTGAAAGGCGGCGCGTCGAAACCGAAGCTCTCCTTGTAGGCGGTGACCGCGGTGGCCATGCACTGGCGCGTGTTGCCGTCACCGTGGATCATGCCCATGCCAAACTTGGCCAGCGCTCCGAGAAACGCCATCTCCTCAAACACGATCTGGCCGGTGCTTAAAAACGCAGCGGCTTCAGGACCGTGCTTGTCTAGGATCCCGCGCATCGTGTCGCAGAAGTAGCGCAGCGCGGTGTCCCAATCGACTTCCTTGCCATGCAGCACCGGCATCTTCGCCCGGTCCGGCGCATCGAGGACACTGAGCGCCTCCCAACCCTTCGGACAGGCGGTGCCGATATTCACCGGATAGTCGGGATCCGGCGTGAGATTGATCGCCTCTCCGTCCTTGAGATGAATCTTCAGGCCGCAACCTGTGGAGCAGAAGCCACAGATGGCTTTTGTGGTCGCATCCGGCACCAAACGCGAAGGAACCTGCCCCAGACCGAACTTCGCCGGTTCACGGACGAGATCGGCGGTGAGTGGTCCGTTCCATTCGCGGAAGGTCATGGCGGGAGGCGTGATCATGATCAGTTGCCGGGCATCTTCGAGCCTGCGGCGGCGGTGAAGAAGTAATGGCGTTCAACCACCTGGCTGGCAAACATCAACACCAGCGAGATGCTGAGCATCCAAGACATCGAAGCACCTGCACCCATCATGACTGGAATCAGCAATCCGGTGGCGATGAGGAGATGGCCGCACAGTTCCACATGGTGTGAACGATGCTTCGTCAAAACGAGCGCCGACCGGTGCCACGCACAGGATTCATCCTCCAAGGCGCTGCGATAGCGCGACAACTCCCAGAGCGAAAGCGTCCAACGGAACAGCAACGTGAAAGCCATGGCCCAGGTGGCAACTGGCAGCTCTCTCCAGATCCAAACAGCAGCGCAGGTCCCGGCTCCGAGCATCAGCATGGTTCCGAGGAACTTCCCAGCCGTATTCGACAGCGACCAGAACGGACGATGCGTGTCCACATAGACCATCACCGAGCAGAGCACCGCGCCAAAGGCTGCCACAGCGGTGCCTGTTACGGCGAGGCGCATCCAATCCAAGTTTCCGAGCCACCAAGTTGCCGCAATGGCGACGCCTCCACCGGGAAGAGCCCCAAAAGCGATGATCTCACGCGACAGCCACGATTTGCGCCAGCCGAGAAACGCGCGCCAAGCCTTCAGCGGCTGCCCCAAATGCAATACGCTCAGTGCAATGCCAGCCAGCCCGAACACGAGTGCGGCAGCGCTGGTGATGGCGGCTTCATTTGCCGAAAGAACATTCAGCCACATCGCCACCGCGCAACCAATGAAGGCCCCGGCGCTCATCTGCGTAAGCACCAACATCCAGGCGAGCGGAGGATGGCCATGATCGAGTTCAAGCCGGCCGGCATCCGCCGGTTTCGCCGCAGCCGGCAGAGGCTTCGAGGAGACGTAGGTCGTCGTGGGACGCGTGTAACTCGATTCGTAAGCCCCGGCAATGATCTGACCGCGATCGGGCACTTCACTGAGCTTCACGACCTTGATCTTGATCGCCTCATTCGGACAAGCCTGCACGCAGGCAGGCGCTTCACCTTCGGCGAGACGGCCCTGGCACATGTCGCACTTGCGCACGATGCCACGCTTCAGATTGAACTTCGGCACGTCATACGGGCATTTCAAAATGCAGTAGCTGCAGCCGATGCACTGGTCGTCGAGATGGCGCACGATGCCGGTGGCCGCATCCTTGTCATAGGCAAGCACCGGACAGCCGTTCGCGCAGGCGGGGTCTTCGCAATGATGGCAGGCAGTGGTGACGGTTTGGAGATAGGGCTCCTTCCGCGTGCCAACGAGCAATCCCATGTCTCGCCAAGACTCGTCTTCGTCGAGACCGTTCAGCGAATGACAGGCCGCCACACAGGCCTTGCAGCCGGTGCAGGCGTCGAGATTCACTTCAAACGCATACTGCTCCCCGGGCTCCGGCTTCGAGAGCGGGATGAGATGCGTGAAGCGTTCGCGAACGGACTTGGAATCGTATTCGTCAGAGAAGAGCGCCACAGGCGTGCGCAGCGTCTGCTGCTCCCGCAGCGTTGCTTCGAGAATGCCAACGGGGGAGCCGCCAGATGAGGTCTTGCGCTCCATGTCCCGGATCATGGCTCAGATGCTGAAAACCTCCTGAAGCTGGCCCACGGTGTGACGGTTGCAGAACGAGTGGAAGGACTCGTCACCTTCGCGCTTGTCGAGGTAGCCCTTGAGCATCGCCTCGAGCGTGGTGCCGAGACTTTCAAAGGCAACACCGCTGAAGATCTGACGACCAATCTTGCGATTCTCGCCAAAACCACCGCCGACGGTGATGTGATAGCCTTCGCCGCTTTCGGACTTCACCTTCGTGCCGAGCAGGCCGATGTCGCCCATGAAGTGCTGGGCGCAGGAATGCGCGCAACCGGTGAAGTGGATGTTCACGGGCTTGTCGAGCTTCACATGCTTGTCGAGATACTCCATCATCGCGATGGCGTGGCCCTTCGTGTCGCTGGCGGCGAATTTGCAGTACTTGTTGCCCGTGCAGGCGACGAAGCCGCTCCTGAGGTTCGACTGCTCACAGGGGAAGCCCAGCTTCCTCAATGATTTCGCCACGGTGGCGGCGTAGGCGGCCTTGATGTTCGGAATGATGAAGTTCTGCCAGACGGTGAGCCGCACTTCGCCGCTGCCGTAGCTGTCGGCGAGATCAGCGATGCGCTCCATCTGCTTTGCCGTTAGCTGTCCGACTGGCACGCTGGCGCCGATGTAAACGAGACCTTCCTGCTTCTGCGGATAGATGCCGACATGCGAGTGCCCCTGCTGCGAAAACTTGCGCTTCGCATAAACCGGCGAATCTGGAGCCAGACGCGTGAGCTTGAACTTGAGGTGCTTTTCAGCCTCCACAAGCACACCATCGAGGCCCTTGTCCTCGACGACGTATTTGAAGCGCGCCTTTTTGCGGTTCGTGCGATCCCCAAATTGAATGAAAACGCGCAGCAGGGCCACCATGACGTCGTTGAGCTGTTCCGGCTTCACGATCACGCCCCAGTCGCTGGCGAAGGTTTGATGTCCCGTGACGCCACCGAGCGCGATACGGAAATAGACGCCGGGTTCGATGCCATCGCTGTTCTCGCCGATCTCCACGGCGCTGGCACCGATGTCGTTGGTGTCTTCCACGGCGGAGATCAGTCCGCCGCCGTCGTAGGCGATGTTGAACTTGCGCGGCAGGTCGTAGAACTCCTTCGTGCCGATGATGAGCGTGGCGAGCTCGTTCACCAGCGGGCGCACATCGATGAGCTCATACGGATCGTAGCCCGCGCAGGGATTCATCGTGATGTTGCGGATGTTGTCCGCACCCGCCCCCTTTGAATGGAGGCCGCAGCCCTGGATCCGGCGAAGCACCTCGGGGCAGTCTTTGGGTTCGATGAGACGGATCTGGAAGTTGTTGCGCGTGGTGATCTGGATGTAGCCCGTGGTGAGCTCGCGGGCGATGGCGGCTATCTCACGAAGCTGGTAACTCTTCACCACTCCACCCGGAATACGCAGGCGGCACATGTAGCCGTCCTTCACCGGATTCAGCCAGAAGAGCCCATTCCATTTGAAACGGAAGACAGACTCTGGCTCAGGTTTCGCGTTCCAACGCGCATCCATGACGAGTTGTTCGATCGCGTCGAAGGGATGCAATTCACGCTTGATGCGCTCCTCCTTGGTCAGATCATCGAGCGAAGGCCCGGCTGGGGCTGCAGGAGTCGGAGCAAGATCGCCAAACGAAACGCCGCCCGCGGCGATGCCGGCGAAGAAACCTTCGAGGTAGCGCTTTTGTTCGGTGGAGAAGTCGGCACTCACATCGTTCGAGGCCTTGGGTGAATCAATAGACATCGCGGGCATAGCGTTTCTCCTTCTTCATTTGGGCGACGTAGGCGGCGGCTTCCTCCGGAGTCCTGCCTCCCTGACTCTGGATGATTTCGTGGAGGGCCTGATCGACGTCCTTGGCCATGCGTTTGGCATCTCCGCAGACGTAGAAATACGCCCCTTCTTCGAGCCACTGCCAGAGTTCGCTGGCGGCCTGCATCATGCGGGTCTGCACATAGATCTTCTCCTCCTGGTCACGGCTGAACGCGGTGTCGAGTCGTGTCAGCAGGCCGCCCTGCACCCACGAGATGATCTGATCGTGGTAGAGGAAATCCGTGATCCGCTTCTGGTCGCCGAAGAAGAGCCAGTTCTTGCCCGGAGATTCGGTGGCTTCGCGTTCTTCGAGGAAGGCGCGGAACGGGGCGATGCCGGTGCCGGGTCCGACCATGATGACAGGCTTGGTACGATCCGTCGGCAGACGGAAGTGGTTCGCGGTGTGGAAAAAGATTCCGGTGGTCTCATCGATACCCAGGCGGTCGGCAAGGAAGGTGGAGGCGACCCCCTTGTGCTGAACGCCTTCCGTGTTATAGCGCACGGCACCGACACAGAGATGCACTTCATCCGGATGCGCCTTGATGCTGGAAGCGATGGAATAGAGGCGCGGCTGAAGCTTGCGCAGGCTTTCGATGAACGCGGTGAGAGCTATCGGCGCGTCGAGCTTTTTGCCGAGGAGATGACGCACTTCATAGTTTTTGATGAGTGCTTCACGCAGCGGAGCAGTGCCGCCATCAGGCAGCGGGACGGCTGCGTTCGGATCATACTGATGCGCGGCGATGATTTCATCGACGACTTCGGCGCAGTTCTGCACGTAAACGCCGAGCGCATCGCCTACTTCATAAGCTAGACCGGAACCGGCGAGCGAAAAGGCTATATGACGCGTGTCCTTGGAACTGCCGTTCGCGTTCAGATTGATGTTGGCGATCAGCTTGGCCGGGAACGGGTTCTTTTTGCTCCACCCGGTTTCGACCTCGGGTTCGGCAGCCGTGGCGGGAGCGGTGACCAGCGCGGACGGCTGTGAAGCGGAACCGGCGAGCGCCGTGAAAGCGGATTCGCTCCATGTTTTGGCCAGGTCGTCGAAATCAACATCGCAATCGACACGATCAACAACGCGCACGGCTCCCAGTTCGGTAAGCCGCTCGTCCAGCTTTCTGCCGGCGAGACAGAAGGTGTCGCCGTAGTTTTTGTCACCGAGCGCCAGGACGGAGTACTTCACGCCGTCGAATTTCGGGCTGCTGCCGTTCTGATTGATGCTGTCCCAGAAGGAGACGGCGTTGTCAGGCATGTCGCCCTCGCCCCAGGTGCTGGTAACGACGAGAACGTTTTGCTCTTTGATGAGGTCGGCAGGTTGCAACGAATCGAGGCCCGCGGCTCGCGCCGCGAAGCCCCGACTCGTTGCTTCCCTGGCCAGCCGCTTGG
>NZ_JAGRPF010000229.1 GCF_020439865.1 Prosthecobacter sp. | reverse complement strand
GATGATGCTGTGACCTTTGGCCGTTTCCTGCATCGCCGCATCCAGCAGACCATCGTAAACGCGTTGGGTCATCTTCTTCGAGTAGAGCAACGCCCGCTCTGCGGCGGTGCCACGCTCGTTGAGCGGCACGCCCGCGAGGTTTTTGCGCAAGCAGTCGGAAGACTCGACGCGCCAGCCAGTTTCACGACTTACAGCTTCCGCCAGCGTCGACTTGCCGGAGGCGACACGTCCCATGAACACCCACACGCTAGGCCGTGATCCACCGATGGCATAACGCAGCGCGAGTTGAAAGTAACGACGCGCCAGCGCGAGGCTGGCGGCGCGTTCGTCTTCGGGAACCGTGTCACCGGCGGAGTGCAGGCTTTCCACCTTCCCGCGCACGCAGGCCCGGTAGCACTTGTGAAAGTTCATCAGACGTTCCAGTGAGGAGTCTTCCAGGGCGTTTGAGAAATCGTCGACCAGGTGATGCGCCAGATCGGGGCGATCATAGAAGTCCAGGTCCATCGCGAGAAACGCGAGATCGCAGGCAATGTCGATGTGCCGGAACTCCGTGTTGAACTCGATGCAGTCGTAGATCTGCACGCCGGCTCCGCTGAGATGAATGTGTTCGCAATGCAGGTCGCCGTGGCAGTCGCGAATCCAGCCATCGGCGGCGCGGGATGCCAGCAGCTCGCGATGGTGGTTCTCAAACACTGTGCTGAATCGTTCGATCGCCGCCAGCGCAGCCAACGACACGCTCTGTCCGATGAACCTGCGTGCGCACGTGAAATTGTCCTGAACGAATCCCGCCACCCGCCGGCATGCGAGCGCCGCCTCAGAGGCGGGCAGCGGTGGCTGCGTGCGGTAAAATTCACGCAGACACGCGGCGATGGCATCGATCGTCTCGCGTGTCACGTGGCCATGACGCAGGCGGTGGCTGAGAAAGCCCTCCTGATCCATCTCCCGCATCAGCACCAACCACTCCACCGGCGGTCCGCCTTCGATCAAGCGCAGGCCGGCAGACGTGTCACACACCGGCAGCACATCCAGATACACTCCAACTGCCAGACGACGGTTCAGCACCACTTCGCGTTTGCAATCCTCCCTTCGTTTCTCGAGCGTGGAGAAATCCAGAAAGCCGAAGTTCACCGGCTTCTTCATCTTGTACACGAACGGTGACGCGATGAACAACCATGACGCGTGCGTCTGCAGCCTTCTCACCTCCGCAGGCAGGTGAGGATAGGCCAAAGTACTGGCCAGAAAGTCGAGCACACGCTGGGTTTCGGGCGGGATCACAACGCCATACTTTGACCCCTTTCTGCAATCATGCCAAGCAACGCAGCAGCCGTTCTTTTGCGGAGAACGTGACGAATCTTGGCGGGATGCGCCACACCGAGGCGTGTGTGCACCCCTCCGAGCTCAATGATACTCCGCCAGCGCCCGCGGCATGAAGGCGCGAAGGCTTTCGATGCGGGTGGAGTCGAGCGGATGCGTGCTGAGGAACGCGGGAGGCCGGCTTTTGGAATTGCGGTTTGCGGCGAAGTTCTGCCAAAGCTGCACGCTCTCCCGCG
>NZ_JAGRPF010000228.1 GCF_020439865.1 Prosthecobacter sp. | reverse complement strand
CGTTGTCGCTGGTGAGGATGAAGAGCGTGTTCTTCGTCATGCCGTTGCGCTCCAACGCCTCCGACACGGCGACGACCACGTCATCGGTCTGCATCACGAAGTCACCGTAATCGCCGAGGCCGCTGCGGCCCTGCCACTCCGGCGCGGGCACGATGGGCGTGTGCGGCGAGCCGAGCGGCAGGTAGAGGAAGAACGGCTGCTCCTGGCCCTTGCGCGAGTCGATGTACTCCACCGCCTTGCGTCGCAGACGCGGCAGCATGTGCACCACCTCGTCGTGCTCGATGACCGCGTCGTTCTCGATCACCGCCTCCATGTCGCGTGCGTGGTGAAAGCCGTGGTAGTAGTCAAAGCCACGCGTGACGGGCCCGTCCGGGATCTTCGCGCCCACCGGCGGCGTATCGAAATCCTTCGCGCTGTAAGGCTTGCCGCTTTTCGGATCGAGGTATTCGAAATTCAGATGCCACTTCCCGATCGCCGCCGTGTGATAACCCGAGCTCTTCAAGAAACCCGCCACCGTCGGCCTATCCTTCGCGATCAAACTCGGCGCGAAACCTTCCACTACGCCGCTTTGCAGCTTCGTGCGCCAGCTGTAGCGCCCCGTCATCACGCCATAGCGCGTGGGCGTGCACACCGACGAACCCGAATGCGCATCCGTGAAGATCATCCCCTGCGACGCCAGCCGGTCCGCGCCCGGCGTCGCGATCTTCCCATGCTCGGGATTCAGGCAATGAACATCGCCATAACCGAGATCATCGCAGATCAGGAAGACGATATTCGGGCGCTGCTCCGCAGCAAAGAGCGAAGAACCGCAGAGGAGAAGGATCAGCCAGAGGTGTTTCATGCCGCCGAGAACGATGGTGCGACTGGTTTCTGTCTACCTATGGTGCCGATCCACCTTGTCTGCACTCCAACCGCACCCGAGCCTGTCCTCCAGAGACTGGTTTGTTTCGATTACCTAATTCAGTCACGAATCATTCTACTCTTAAACGGTCTCCGTTTGCCCCAACCAAACGCGGTTAATCGCCAGAAAACTGTGTGCAAATCTAATTCGCCCAGAATTAATTGATGAAAAACCACGTTAGGCCAACATCAGAAACGCATACAGATCTTTACATGACACCTGCCCCGCCGCCTACATCGCCCCTTCCTGAGTGCTTCGTGATCATGCCAATTAGTGATCATGATGGTTATCCACGCGGCCATTTTCAGAGGGTCTATACTGACATTATCACGCCGGCGTGTTTGAAGGCGGGCTACAAGGCTGTTCGTGCCGACGATGTTAAGCAGTCCAACTTTATTCATTTGGACATTCTCCAGAAGCTTTTGGAATGCCCTATGGCGCTATGTGATTTGAGCTCGTCCAATCCAAATGTTCTCTTTGAGTTGGCTCTCAGACAGGCATTTGATAAGCCTGTCGCATTGATCCAAGAATCTGGCACTCGCCAGATTTTTGATATCGCCCCTCTTCGTTATACGGAATATCGGAAGGAGAGGGTCTACCACGAAGTAATTGAGGATCAGACCAAGATTGCGACAACGATCAAGGAGACTGCTGAAGCGCACAAATCGGGGAAGGGCGTGAACTCTATCGTCAAACTCCTTGCACTGTCGCAGCCAGCAAAGCTCCCTGAGGCTTCACAGGACCAAAATGCTGACCTCCAACGAATACTGTTGGCTGAAGTAGGTCAGCTCCGCGCAGAGTTTCGCTCGGCGATCAAATCGATAACATCTAACGGCTCCTCCAGCGAAGATTCAGTAAATCATGCGATGCGTCGCTATAGAGATATGCTTTCTAGCATCTTGAGCCAGCTTGAGATTCACGAATCAATGATTGGGGAAACAGCAGATGCGTGCATGAACCCGGAGTATGAAATGCTCCTCTCGGAAGCTCGGAGAATCCACCGAGAAGCAATGGTTAATGCTGGAACTAGACGTGATCGCGACTTTTTGATGGAGGTGGACCTGCGCCTTGACCATTATCAACACGCGATGATGCGCGCTTATGAACGCTCTCCAAAAAGAAACAAAGCCGAGATAAAAAAAACCGGGGCCTAACCAAGCGGATGCAGTCAACGGCTTGTATAGCACCTGTCGTGTCAGCAATGTTTCCGGTTCGCCGTTGCCTGATCAGGAAAGTTCTGCCTGATCACTCCGCCTTCTTCTTTTTGCCCTTTTTCTCCGGCTTGTCCTTGCCGGCACCGGAGTTGAGGAACTGCTGGTCGAGTTCGGCGGGGCGCGCGTCTTTGAACTGGTCGAGGGCGCCTTGCAGCTTCCCCTTCGCGGCGGCGGCGTCGCTGGCGAGGGCGGTGGCGGCGAGGTCCTGCTTTTCCATCTCGTCGGCGCTCAAGTCGTAGAACTGGCCGGTGCGGTAGAGCTTGAAGCGCTGGTCGAAGGCGTATTCACGCACGGTCATGTCCTTGCTCTGGCGCGGTGAGTACCAGATGTAGAGCCACTCGCGCGGCGTGCCGGTTTCGCCCTTGAGCTGCGGGAGAAAGCTGACGCCATCGACACCGGCGGGCGCCTCGACTCCCGTGGCGGCGCAGATGGTGGGCAGGAAGTCGGCGCAACTGACGAGGTCGGCGGAGACGCGGCCTTTTTTCATGACCGCCGGCCAGCTGGCGATGCAGGGCACGTGCGTGCCGTGCGCGTTGGTGGAGCCTTTGCCGCCTTTGTAGTCGCGGCCCTGGAAGCGGCTGGTGATGCCGCTGTTCGTGCCGTTGTCGCCGAGGAAGAGGAGGAGCGTGTTGTCGCGGAGGCCGAGCTCGTCGAGCTTCGACACGATGCGGCCGACCATCTTGTCCATGTAGGCGGTCATGTCGGCGAAGTGCTTCGGATTCTGCAGCTTCTGCTCGCTGCTGATCGTCGGATCGTAGTTCGCGCTGTCCGGCGTGGGCTGGAAGGGATTGTGCGTGAGGATCATCGGATAGTAGAGGAAGAAGGGCTTCTCCTTGTGCTTCTCGATGAAGCCGAGCGCGAAGTCGTT
>NZ_JAGRPF010000227.1 GCF_020439865.1 Prosthecobacter sp. | reverse complement strand
TTCCGAACATCGGCTCCTGCGCGGATGAGATCGCCTTCATCCGCGGCATGTGGACGACTGACAACAACCACGGCGCGCAGGTGCAGTTCGCCAGCGGCCGTCACATGCTGGAACCTCGCGTGCCGACGATCGGCGCGTGGGTGACCTATGGGCTCGGCTCCATGTCGGACAATCTGCCGTCCTTTGTGAACATGGGACCGCGTTACTTCGACACGCGCGACGGCCACTATCTCGGCCCGGCTTACGACGCGATCAATTTGAAGGTGGATCCGAAGAATCCGCTCACCTTTGCCGCGCCGGAGTTTCAAATCGGTAAACCGGAGCAGGCGGCCCAGTTCGATCTCATTCACAAGCTGAACACACTCAGCGCCGGACAGTATCCCGGCGACAAAACGCTGGCGGCGCGCATGAAGAGCTACCAGCTCGCCTACAACATGCAGACCGCCGTGCCGGAGACGATGAATCTCGACGCTGAGAGCGCCGAGACGAGGAAGCTCTACGGCCTCGATGACAAGGTGACCGAGCCGTTTGCGCGACAGCTTCTCGTCGCGCGGCGTCTGGCCGAGCGCGGTGTGCGTTTCATTCAGCTCCAGCACGGCGATGGTGCGGCGGGCGCGTGGGATTCGCATTCGGGTTTGAAGAAGAATCACTCCAATCTCGCCCATCAGGTGGACAAGCCGATCTCCGGCCTGCTCAAGGATCTCAAGCAGCGCGGCATGCTCGACGACACGCTGGTCGTCTTCGCCACCGAGTTCGGCCGCACACCCGGCACGCAGGGCAGCGACGGGCGCGATCATCATCCGTATGGCTTCAGCGTCTGGATGGCCGGCGGCGGCGTCAAAGGCGGCACGATCCACGGCAGCACCGACGAGCTCGGCTTCCACGCCGTCGAGCATCCGCACTACGTCACCGACGTGCACGCGACAATCCTGCATCAGCTCGGCCTCGATCCGCATCGGCTGGAGATTCCCGGTCGCAAGCGCCTGGAGCGCGACTTTGGCCATGTGATTCGCGAGATCCTGGCCTGAGCCTGAAAATATTGCTTGCCGATATGTTGGAGTAATGTCCAATATATCGTCATACCCATGAAAGCACTCGTCAAAGCGCGCGCCGAACGCGGACTCTGGCTCCAGGACGTCCCGGAGCCAGAGGTCGGCATCAATGATGTCCTCATCAAAGTCCACAAGACCGGCATCTGCGGTACGGACCTGCACATCTACAAATGGGACGCCTGGGCGCAGAAGACGATCCCCGTGCCGATGGTCGTCGGTCATGAGTTCGTTGGCGAAGTCGTGCGTGTGGGTTCCAATGTGAACGACTTCCATCCCGGCGAAATCGTTAGCGCCGAAGGCCATGTCGTCTGCGGCCGTTGCCGCAACTGCCTCGCCGGACGTCGCCATCTTTGCAAAGACACCGTCGGCATCGGCGTGAACCGCACCGGTGCTTTCGCCGAATACATCAGCGTGCCGATGACGAACGTGTGGCATCACCGCGATGGCGTGGACGAGGAGGTGGCGAGCATCTTTGATCCTTTCGGCAACGCCGTGCACACTGCGCTCGCCTTCGAATGCCTCGGCGAGGACGTGCTGATCACCGGCGCAGGTCCCATCGGCATCATGGCCATTCCTGTCGTCAAGCACGCCGGTGCGCGACACGTCGTCATCACCGATGTTAACGAGTATCGCCTCGATCTCGCACGCAAGATGGGCGCGACGGTCGCCTTGAACGTCAAAAACGGGACCATCGCCGATGTGCAAAAGAAACTCGGCATGAAGGAAGGCTTCGACGTCGGCCTCGAGATGAGCGGCAACGCCGCCGCCTTCCGCGACATGATCGACAACATGTGCCACGGCGGCAAGATCGCGATGCTCGGCATCCCGAGCGAGCAGATCGCGATCGACTGGAACAAGGTCATCTTCAACATGCTAACCATCCACGGCATCTACGGTCGCGAGATGTATGAGACCTGGTATCAGATGAGCGTCATGCTCGAGAGTGGCGTGAACATCAAACCCATTATCACGCACCGCTTCCACTACACCGACTTCGAACAAGGCTTCGCCGCCATGGAAAGCGGCAACTGCGGCAAGGTCGTGCTGGATTGGAGCAAGTGACGTCGTTTCCATATTCCAACCTTCAACCTGTGCCCAACCATGATCATCGGCGTTCCCAAGGAGATCAAAGAACAGGAGAACCGCGTCGCTGTCACTCCATCGTCGGCCTGGCAGCTCATCAAAAGTGGTCATCAGGTGTTGGTCGAAACGCAGGCCGGAGCGGGCGCGGGTTTTCCTGACAGCGATTATGCGGAGGTCGGCGCCGAGATCGTCGGCACACACGCGGAGGTTTTTCAGCGTGGCGAGCTCATCGTGAAGGTGAAGGAGCCGCTGCACTCGGAATACCCGCTGCTGCGTCGCGGGCAGTTGCTGTTCACCTACCTGCATCTCGCGGCGAATCGCGAGCTTACCGAGGCCTTGATGGCCTCTGGCGTCACCGCGCTGGCCTATGAGACTGTCGAGGTGAACCGCCGCCTGCCATTGCTCGAACCGATGAGTGAGATCGCGGGGCGCATGTCGGTGCTCGTGGGCGGCTACTTCCTGGCCAAGCACGCAGGTGGCAGCGGCACCCTGCTCGGCGGTGTGCCGGGTGTGCTGCCGGGAAAAGTGGTCGTGATCGGCGGCGGTGTGGCCGGCATCAACGCCGCCCGCATGGCCACTGGCCTCGGTGCGGATGTGACGATCCTCGAAGTCGATCTGGAACGCATGCGCTTCCTCGACATCACGCTGCACACTGCGCACACGCTTTACTCGAACGAGTCTCATTTGATGGAGCTGCTGCCCCAAGTGGATTTGCTCATCGGCGCGGTGCTCGTGCCGGGTGCGAAGGCGCCGAAGCTTATCAATCGCGAGATGCTGCGCCGCATGCGGCCCGGAAGCGTGTTGGTGGACATCGCCGTCGATCAAGGCGGCTGCGCCGAGACCACGCACCCCACCACGCACCACGATCCGATCTATGTCGAGGAAGGCGTCATCCACTACTGCGTGGCCAACATGCCCGGCGCCTATGCCCGCACCGCCACGCAGGCGCTCATCAACGTGACGCACCGCTACATCGAACTGCTGGCAGACCACGGCCTCGAAGATGCCTGCGAGCGCCAACCTGCGCTCCTTGGCGGCATCAACGTCATGAATGGCCAGCTCACCAACAAAGCCGTGGCGCTGGCACATGGGATGCCGTTCTCACCTCCGAAGGTCTGACGCTGTCCTCCCTCCATTCACGGGGCGTTGCGTCATCCACACAGGAGATGAACCTGATCTTCGGACCTTGCATCGAGTGATCCACATCATTAGTCTTCACCAAACGATGAAAGCCAAGCGCAGCACAGCACGCCGCATCGGCGACACCGCCGAGTCGCCCGCGCGTCGGTATTTCAAAGAGGTGCGCTTTCGGCAGATCCGATCGCTGGTGGAGCTGTCGTGCCAGGGCAGCTTCGCGGCCACAGCGGCGGCACTGGATCTGTCGGTGCCGTCGGTCTGGCAGCAGGTTCGTTCATTGGAGCACGAGTATGGCGTGCAGCTCGTCGTTGCCGAAGGTTCAAAGGTTTCACTCACCGAAGACGGACGTACGCTGGTGGACCTCGCCGCGCCGCTGGTGGAGTCGTTTGATGGATTGCGCGCGATGTTTGAAGACCGGCGCAACACAGCGGCCCGCACGCTCACCGTCGTGGCACCGGCGGCGACGATCGCGGGCGCACTGCGTCGGCCGATCATTTCGTACCGCCAGCATCATCCCAAGGTGAAGCTCGCGCTCCTCGACCGGCCCTCCTATCTCGCTCGTAAGGTGATTGAGAACGATGAGGCTGACCTGGCGATCATGGGCATGGCCGCGGGCGATGAACCCATGCCACAGTTCCAATGTCTGCCGCTGACACGCCATGCCTTCCATCTCATCTGTCCGGCAAATCATGCGCTCGCGAAGACGCGGCAGTTGACGCTCGCAAGCATCGTTGGCGAGCCACTCGTGCTCGCGCCGGAGGAAAGCAGCTCGCATCGGCAGATTCGCCAGGTGTTTGCCAAAGCCGGTCTGGCGGAACGCATGAACGTGACCATGACCGCTACCAACCGCGCCCTGCTGCTCAGCTACGTTGCCATCGGCTTCGGCATTGCCATCGGCACCAGCGCGGCGAGCGTGAAACCGCCCAAGCGTGCCGCTGGTGAGGCTGAAATCGTCTTCCGCGATGTCGCCAGCCTCTTCGGCCACGAGGAAGTCTTCCTCGTCCAGCGCAAAGGCCGCTTCGAGCCTGCCCATGTGCGCGCTTTCCGCGAACTCGTGATGGCCTCAATGCGCAGCGACGCGGCATAAGTCCTCAAAACCTCCTTCTGCCGCCCGATTCATGCATTAGGCGTAGCCAAATGGAACGATCATGAATTGGTATTTCTGCACATGCGGAACAAAGCAGTGGTTCTCGCCCGGCGTTCATGCAGCTCCAACAAAACACATCATCATGAACCGCCGCTCCTTCTTCCACGCCACCGGTCTTGCCACGTTCGCCAGTCAGCTTGCTGCGCAGACGCCCGCCCCTGCGCCACAGCCCGCTTACAGCGGCCCGGTCTTCAAAATCGGCAACATCGGCTGCGGCGGTCGCGGCACGTTTGTGTCCGGAATCATCGCTGAAAACCTCGGCTTCAAGCTCACCGCCGCCTGCGACTACTTTGAGGACAGCGTTAAAACCTACGGTGAAAAGTTCGGCATCGCCGCCGATCGTCAGTTCACCGGCCTCGATGGATACAAGAAGATGCTGGAGCACGTCGATGCTGTCGCCATTCACAGCCCGCCCGGTTTTCACGTGCAGCAGGCCGTGGACGCCGTCGCGGCTGGCAAGCACGTGCTCATCGCGAAGCCCGTCGCCATCGACGTGGCCGGTTGTGAAACGATCCGCCAGCTCGCGAAGGATGCAGCGGCCAAGGGCATCGTCGTCCTCGCCGATGTGCAGTGCCGCGGCGACGAGTTTTTCCAGGAAGGCATGAAGCGCATCCACGAAGGCGCGATCGGCGATCTCATGTTCGGTGAGTGCCACTACGAAGCTGATTTGATTCCGCTGAAGTCCGAAGCAGACGATACGCCCGAAGGCCGTCTCAAGAACTGGATCCGTCATCGCGACCTCGGCGGCGACATCATCACCGAGCAAAACATCCACGCGCTCGACATCGTGAGCTGGGCTTTTGGTCGTCCGGCACGCGTCAGCGGCACCTGCGGTCGCGGCGGTCGTCCCGACAATGTCGGCGATGTCTCCGACCACTTCGCGCTGCTGTTCGAATTCCAGAAAGGCGCCATCACCTTTGCCTCACGTCAATACAGCGCATGGGGCTCGCCCTTCTTGTGCGAAAACCGTTTCGTCGGCAGCAAGGGGGCGTTCCAGAGCAAGTTCGGCGGCCGCGTGATGATCCGCGGTGGCAAAGAAAACTTCTGGGGCGGGGGCGAATCGAAGAACCTCTACCGCAGCGGCAGCGTGACCAACGTCGAGTCCTTCCGCGCTGCCATCGCCGACAAAAACCCGGGCGGCAATCCCACCATCGAAGGCGCAGTCGAAACGACCTTGTTCACGTTGTTTGGCGAGTTCGCTGGCAAGGCAGGCCATAGTGTCACTTGGGACGAATTCATCGCGAATGCGAAGCCGGTGAAAACCGATCTGAGCGGGCTGAAGGCGTAGGGCCCTCACAAGCGGAGCGAGGAGGTGCAAAATCTTGGTTGCCAAAATAGCGGACGTGCGTCCAATATACCGCCAACCATGCGCAAGCTCCTTACCGCTCTCATTTTGACCCTGACAGCCTCCTTGCACGCCGAGCTGCGTGTTCCGGCCTTCACCGCCTACACCGAGCCAGACTTCCGTGGCGTCGATATCTCGAAGGAGCATGGTCTCAGCGGCTGGAAAGACGCGAAACAGCATGTGCTGTGGTTCGGCGAGATCAAAACGCCCGGCAAACTCACCGCCGCGTTGCGTGTGCAGGGCGATGATGGCCGCGTTTTGAGCCTCAAGGTAGGCGAAACGAGCCGCGAAGCCACCGTGACGAACGGAGCGGCCTCGTTTGGCGAATTCGACATAGCGAAGGCCGGTTACGTGAAGTTTGAACTGACCTCCAACGATGGCTGCAAAGGCATCATCGACGCCCTCGTGCTCGATGGACCCGCGACGCATGACGCGCACTTCAATCTCGAACCGCGTCGCAACGCCTCCTCCGTGCATTTGATGTATCCGACGCCGAAGGACGAGCAGATCGCGCTTTTCTACAACGAGGTCACCGCCATCGAGGAGCCGCTTTACACCTTCTACATGGCCTGCGGCTTCTCGCGTGGCTACTTCGGCATGCAGATCAATTCGGAGACCGAGCGGCGCATCATCTTCTCCGTTTGGGACGCGGGCAACGGCACCAACGCAATTGACCGATCCACTGTCTCGAAGGACGATCAAACGCAGCTTCTCGCCAAAGGAGAAGGCGTTGAGGCGAGCGTGTTCGGTCACGAAGGCACCGGCGGGCACTCGCATCTCGTCTATCCGTGGAAAACCGGCCAGGCGCAGAAGTTCGTCGTCGCGGTGAAGCCCGAGGGCGATCACACGACCTACAGCGGCTGGTGGTTTCATCCGGAAAAGCAGAGCTGGATGCTCATCGCGAGCTTCCGTGCGCCAAAGGACGGCCAATACCTGCGTGGCCTGCATTCCTTCAGCGAGAACTTCGGCGGCCAAAACGGCCACCAGCAACGCAAGGCGCTCTATGGCCCGCAGTGGATCGCCAACGCTGATGGCAGATGGACCGAACTGACCACTGCAAAGTTCAGCCACGATCCAACGGGCAAAGCAAACCGCCTCGACCGCTTCATGGGCGTCGAGAACGGCAAATTCTTCCTCTCTCACGGCGGCTTCGTCGAAGGCTTCACCGAATACGGCACGCCCTTCACACGTCCCGCCACGAACGAACCGCCTTCCTTCAAGCTGCCATGAACTCCGCCTTCCACGCTCATCTCAACACGCAAATCGACGCCATCCGTGCCGCAGGCACTTACAAGCGCGAGCGCGTACTCAGCACGCCGCAAGGCACGCTCGTTCGCGCGAACGGCGGTGCGGCGGTGTTGAACATGTGCGCGAACAACTACCTCGGCCTCGCGCAGCACCCGAAGGTGCGTCAGGCCGCGCACGCATCGTTGGAGCACTGGGGCTACGGCCTCGCCAGCGTGCGCTTCATCTGTGGCACGCAGACCGTGCACAAAGACTTGGAGACCTCGCTGACGGACTTCCTCGGCACCGAGGACACGATCCTCTACTCGTCCTGCTTCGATGCGAACGGCGGCCTGTTTGAAACCATCCTCGGCCCCGAAGACGCGATCATAAGCGACGAACTCAACCACGCGTCGATCATCGACGGCGTGCGATTGTGCAAAGCGCAGCGCTATCGCTACAAAAACTGCGACATGGCCGATTTGGAGAAGCAACTCATCGACGCTGATGCCAAAGGCGCGCGCTTCAAGCTCATCGCGACGGACGGTGTGTTCTCGATGGACGGCTACATCGCGCCGCTGAAGGCGATTTGTGATCTCGCGGACAAATACAACGCACTCGTGATGGTCGATGACTCCCACGCTGTCGGTTTCATGGGCAAAACCGGCCGCGGCACGCATGAGCACTGCGACGTGATGGGCCGCATCGACATTATTACCGGCACGCTCGGCAAAGCCCTCGGCGGCGCGAGCGGCGGTTACACCAGCGGCCGAAAAGAGATCATCGAACTGCTGCGCCAGCGCTCACGGCCCTATTTGTTCAGCAACACGCTCTGCCCGAGCATCGCCGGTGCTTCGATCGCGGCGCTGGGTCTTCTCAAACACTCCACCACCTTGCGCGACACGCTCGAAGCCAACACCCGCTGGTTCCGTGTGGCGATGACGGAGGCTGGCTTCAACATCGTCCCCGGCGAACATCCCATCGTCCCCGTCATGCTCGGCGATGCTGCGCTCGCGTCGAAGTTCGCCGACGCCATGCTCGAGCGCGGCGTTTACGTCATCGGCTTCAGCTACCCGGTCGTTCCGCAGGGTAAGGCCCGCATCCGCACGCAGATCAGCGCCGCCCACACGCGCGAAGATTTGGACAAGGCCGTGAAGGCATTTGTCGACGTAAAGCAGGTTCTGGGTGTCTAACTCAGCGAGCCATGAACGCCGACCTCATCGCCAAAGCCATCTCGCTGGCTGCACGTCT
>NZ_JAGRPF010000226.1 GCF_020439865.1 Prosthecobacter sp. | reverse complement strand
GTTCACCGTGGCCTCCTTCGGATCGGTGCCCATGTGGAAGATCACCTGGATGGTCGCCTCCCCCGCACTGGTGGCGTCGGAAATCATGTACTTCATGTCCGGCACGCCGTTGATCGACTGGTCCAGCGGAATAAGACAGGATTCCTCAAGAACCTTGGCGCTGGCTCCCGGGTAGGTGATGCTGACCACCACCACCACGGGGGCCACGTTTGGGAACTGGGAGATCGGCAGCGTAAGGATCGAAAGCGCACCCAGAAACATGATGATCAGCGAGATCACCATGGCAAAAACCGGTCGATGAAGAATCTTGGCAAACATGGTCAGATTCTTCGATTTCGGTTGTGGCTACGTGCCAGAAACCGGCTTCCGATGTTGTGGATCGAAGTCACGACGTCAGGTGGTTAAATTGGTTT
The DNA here is from genome assembly GCF_020439865.1 of Prosthecobacter sp. GTDB lineage: Bacteria > Verrucomicrobiota > Verrucomicrobiia > Verrucomicrobiales > Verrucomicrobiaceae > Prosthecobacter. Next base: position 1,926 of record NZ_JAGRPF010000226.1, on the reverse strand, counting down.
CCACCATGACCGTACCATGCGTTCCGGCCGGCTGACGTAGCCTCTCCAACCTATTTTCTCGTATGCCGGGAAGGGGTGTGCAGCGGCATTCCTATGGATGCCGCATCTGCCCTGAGCTGCCAGGCTCGAGTTTCCATGCGGGCCATCTACCCGCCGCTGGCTCGCCCTTTGAGACCAGGCCCAACTGGCTGTTTTCCTACTTGGACTTCAATCCCACTGTGTTCACCGAGATCACGCGATACGCGTGTTTCTTGCCAGCCTCGGCAGTGGTATCGGTGAAGGTCATCTTCACCAGTGGGTTTGAGGGTGTGTCGCTGTACTGCTGGCCTTGGAAGATCGGGCGACCGAAGGGATTCTTCGACTCTTGCGGCACAGTGCCTATTTCTTTGCCGTCGCGCTCGATGATGAAATGTCCGATGCCACTTTCGAGGTCAGCCTCGGCGTTCCAGGTGAGTTCACTGCCGTTCACGGTAACGTTCGTCGGAGCAGGCGGAGGCGTGGTGTCGGGAATCTGTGTGTCTTTGACAAACTGCATCCACTTCTTGGCCGTCGACTCATTGGGCAGCCAGACAGCTTTCTTCGCATCACCTTCGTATTTCGCTGCAGCGACGGCTTTCGTTCCAAGCAACGGCGCGAGCCATGCGCCCTCCGTGGGCATGGCATTCATCGGGTCACCACTCTTTTTGGGCAAACGTGCGGTGAGGCATGCGTCGAGCCACGGAATCGCCATGTAGCGCGAGTTGCCGCACTCGTGCGCCGTCAGCGGATCGACAGCGACGCCGATCAGTCCGCCTTTACCACGCACTTCGGTGAAGAACGCTTCATTCGAAGGCCACACTCCGGCGAAACGGCCCTCCTTCACCGTCACGCCCTCCTTCGTCCCCGGATTGCACATCACCGGCACCTGCAACGCCGCTTCAGGCACGGTGTGAGCCTTGATTGTTGTGCGCTTCGGATCGGATGTAAGCAACGGCACACCACTGCGCAGCCACGCGCACGCAACACGATCCGGATGCATCAATACCATGCCGCCTGCCCAGTGACCGCCGCCGCTGTGCCCCCACAAGGCCCACGGCACCTTCGCTTTTTCTTGAAGGACGCTCCGCCCGCCGAGATCTACACGGCACTTCTGAAACGACGCACTCGACCCATTGCGCGGATCACACCACATCTGGCAGTCGGCCTCCTGAGGCTGTTCATAACTCGGTGAGAGCAGCGCGCAGTCATGCTTCTTCGCCAAGGCCTGCCAGTGCAGATCAAATGCACCCGTGAGGCCCGATTTGCACGAGCCTTCGCCACAACCATGCTGATGCACAATGACTCCGCGCAGCGACTTCACCCCCGGCGGAATCCACACCGTGTAGTTCACCGGAAAAATCAGCTCGCCCGGAGCAACCTTTGGCTTGGGTGCCTCATAGCGCACGCGATACCAAGGCGGGTCCGCGGGCGGAAACACATCATAAGGCGCGTTCTGCGCGAAAACCGAGACCGCGAGTGCAGGAAGGAGAAAAACGAGGTGACGCATGGACCTAGCGAAACGAGCGAAAAACGTGTCGCTTTGCATTCGATGCACGATTTCGCGAATGAGGACGCAGACGAAGGTTGGCATTCGGTCCTGGCTGCGTTTAGCTCTGCGCATGAGTTCCTCACCAACCACCGGCATCATCGGCATGGGCCTGATGGGTTCGGCTGTTTTGAAGATGACCGGAGCATCACGAGGTTGGGATATGGATGAGGCGCGGTGCGTGAATGCCGTCACGGCGGCAGACGTGTTTGATCATTGTGATGTTGTTTTCCTCTGCCTGCCGAACTCGAACATCGTTCGCGATGTGTTGCGCGACGCAAAGCTGCGTTCCGGACAGATCCTCGTCGACACGACCACAGGTGATCCGTCCGAAATGGCCGCGCTGGGTGCCGAGCTGGCGG
>NZ_JAGRPF010000225.1 GCF_020439865.1 Prosthecobacter sp. | reverse complement strand
TGCACAAAGTTCACGGTGCCGGACGTGCGCACGTACGGATCCGTCCCGGTGAAGGTCAGCGCGTTAGTGGTGCCCGCCGTTGCCGTCACGTTCACCGTGTTGGAGCCGCCGTTAATGATGACGCTGTCCAGATCCTGCGTGTGCGCGCCTGTGGCCGCCGTGATCTGATTGAAGGCACCACCACCAAGCGTGAGCGTGGCCGCCGTGTTGAGCCGGTTCGCCACGCCGTTGTTGTTCGAGGTGGTGGGGCTGCCGTTTTGAAAGATGCCTCCATTGTTAATGATAAGGCCGCTCGTTCCCGCAAGACCGCCCGCCGTGCTGGCCACACTGAGGGTGCCGCCCGACACCGTGGTAGTTCCAGAGTAGGATGCCACCCCGGTGATCTGCATCAAACCCGCACCCGTTTTGACCAGATTGCCTCCCGCTCCGCTGATAATGACACCAATGGTCGTCGTGCCGCCGGATGCGATGTTGAACGTGCGGGTCGCAGAGCCGATTTCCAGCAGCGGCTGCACAGATGTGGTGTTGTTGGTCGTGATGTTGTTCGAACCGCTCCCGAAGAAGTCGCCGTTCAGATTCAGAATCACTCCCGCATCGCCCACATTCATCGTGATCGTGCGTCCGAGCATCGTCAGACCTCCTGCCCCGATCGTCAGCGACGTGCGAGGATTGCCCGCGCCATTGGTGCCGCCGATCAGGATGTCGGCACCGGAGAGAATCGCACTCCCCACGTTCCAGCTCGCCGGATTGGCACTGCCTGCGTTGCTGTTGATGACCAACTGGTTGCCACCCGCAAGCGTCAGCGCCCCGGAGATGGTGACGTGTCCGACGTTGCCGCTGGAGGCGAGACCGCCGCTGTTCTGTGTGAAGAACGCAATCGTCTCGTCCGTGCTCCAGCCGGTCATCGTGCCGCCGTTGAGCGTGACTCCCTTGTCATCGGCGATCTGGTTGCTGGTGCTCAATTGGAGCACGCCACCGGTGCTGACCACGATGTCGCCTGCCACGGCGGTGATGCCCGCAGTCTTGTTCAGACGAAGCGTGCCTGCGTTGATCGTCGTGTCACCCGTGTAGGTGTTGGCGGTGCCGCCGCTCAGAATCAGCGTTCCGGTGCCGGACTTCACCAAAGCCGCGCTTGCGGCGGTGCCATTGGTTACTGCCACACTGATCGTCAGGTCCGCACCGCCTCCAGCCACCGCAAAAGTGCGGCTCACCGCACCAGAAGTTCCCAAACCGACGGCGGGCTGCGTGCCGGAGCCGGTGGTCTGAATGGACGAAGCTGCCGTGCCGCCGGTTGTCACGTCACCGTCGAGGTACAACAATGAGCCGGTGTTTCCTGCACCGAGATAAATGATGCTGTTTTGCAGATAGGCCCCACCGCTGCCAACCGTCATGCGGGAGGTGCCATTGGCGCCTCCATTGCCGAACAAAGTGAAGCCGTTCGTCACTGCGGTGGAGGACGAGCCGCCATTCATGTTCACGAGGCTGAGGCTTCCCACATTGATCACCGTGGAGCTGTTCCCCACAAACACCGAGCGCGACCCAACGGCACCGCCCGTCATGCTGAACGCGCCCGTGATGTTCCAAGTTGAGCCGACACCCGGGGTGGAAGAACCACCGGTGTTGAATGTGCCGCCAGCGATGGTCAGGCCTGCCAGCGTCTGGTTCAAAGAGTTGCCCGTTCCCGTATTCGGTCCAATACCGTTGAACACAGACGCTTCGCTGCTCATCGTCACCACCGCAGTGGAAGCGATCTGATTGGTCGTCCCGTTGGTAAAGGTGACAAACGCACCATTGGTAATGTTAAGGTTCCCGGCCACTGCCGTGGCGCCACCGGTCTTGGCCAACGCCAAGGTGCCCTGACCTAACGTGAGGTTGCCCGTGTGGGTGTTGGTGGCGGAGCCGTTCAGCGTCAGCGTGCCTGCCCCGGTTTTCTGCCACGCCGTGCTGCCTGCGATAATCGCCGAAATGGCTCCTGCCGCGTTGCTGGTGATCGTGGAATCCACCAGGGTCAGAGTCCCACTGCCACCGAGCGTGTAGCTGCCGCTCGTCGCCGCATTGAATGTCAGATTTCCCGCCGTGATCGGACCGCTGAGAGTGATCGTGCCCGCCGTTCCGCTTCCTGCGCCGAAGACGGCGTCACTTCCGTTGACCCACACCTGATTCTGCAAGGTCTGCGTCTGATTGAACCAGTTGGGCGCGCCGACCGTCCACGTGCCCGTTCCGTCTTGGGCATCATCCGTCACGGTATTGGTGTCCCAGACGAGGACATCGGCACGAGTTGCTTCCGTCATCAAAAGGGATGCAAGCAGAAGGACGACAAGACGAAAGCCGCTCTGAAAGCGACCGAATGAAATGAAAAACATGTTCCTGACTGGTGAGGCTTTGGGGGACCTTGTCTTGCCACATAACAGGCAAAACTCAAAACAGAACGCCACCCAACAACTTGTAGCTTTTAACGCTACAAAGAGCGATCACACCTTCTGCGCCTTCCACTTCCCGCGCCTGAACAGGAACCAGCTGAAAATGGCGAGCAGCGAGTAGGCGGCCGGCACGGAAATGAATGCGCCCAGCGGGCCGAGCCCCAGCGTCTTTGACAGGCACCACGCGATGGGAATCTGCCCGAGCCAAAGACAGAGAAAATTCAACCGTGCGGGTGTCCATGTGTCTCCAGAACCGTTGAACGCGGCTTCAAAACACATCCCTGCGGCATAGAGCGGGAACGCCAGGCTCACAATCCACAGTGACTGCGTGCCGAAGCCCAAAACCTCCGGCTCCGTGGTGAACAATCGGATCAACGGATTCGCCATCAGCACAAACCCGACACCCACCACGCCCAGCACGAGGATGTTCAACTTTGTGGCGATCCACACCGCCGCCTCAGCGCGCTCAGGATGTTTCGCGCCCAGGTTCTGCCCCACAAGCGTGGCCCCGGCGTTCGCCAGCCCCCAGGCGGGCATCAACGCAAACATCACGATGCGAACTGCGATGGTGTAGCCTGCCAGCGCCGAACTGCCAAACAGCGCGAGAATTTTGAACAGGCCCACCCAGCTCGTGGTGCTGATGAGAAGCTGTGCGATGCCGCTGCCGGACTTTCTCAACACTGCTTCGAGCACCTCGCGCACCGGTTTGAAGTGCTGCCAGCGCACCTTCACACGGCTGTGATGACCTGCCAGATGCCAGAGCTGATACAGCACACCGACACCGCGTCCAATGTTCGTCGCCACAGCCGCACCCGTCACACCCAGCTCCGGAAAGATCCACCAGCCAAAGATGAAGCACGGCCCCAGTGCGATGTTCAGCGCATTCGCCAGCCACAGCGTGCGCATGGCGATCACCGCATCTCCCGCCCCGCGGAAGACCGCGTTGATCAGAAAGATCAGAAACACCGTCGCATTACCGCCGAGCATCACCCGCGCGAATCCCGAGCCAAGTGCCACGATTCTCTCCTCTGCTCCCATGAGCCGCAGAATGTCCGGCGCAAAGTACCCAAGCACCACGCCTATGCCACTCGCCACCAGCACGCCGAGCAGCACGATCTGTCCCGCCGCCTGCGCCGCGAGTTCTGGCTCCTTTTCACCGATACGGCGCGACACGATCGCCGTGGCCGCAATCGAAATGCCGATCGCCACGGCATAAATCAGGGTCATCACCGACTCCGTAAGCCCCACCACCGCCACCGCCTCCTTGCCAAGCCTCGACACCCAGAACACATCCGCCACGGCAAACAGCGACTCCATGATCATCTCCAGCACCATGGGCACCGCGAGGAGGATGACCGCACGGTTCAGCGGCAGCGTGGTGTAATCATGCTCCTCGCCGCGGAGCGACTGCCTCACGCTTCGCCAGAACGATACCGGCTGGGATGGCTCCGCGTTCATTCAAGGCAGCCGCCCTTCATCCACATCGATGTAATGCGCGATGGTCTGAATGTCGTCGCGTTCACCAAGCCCGCCGTCGGCTTTCCGTTTCGCCAGAATGGTGGAGATGTGGTCATTCCAGCCGAGTGTTTTGACGTAGTGGTTCCAGATCAGCTTTTCGTTGTCGTTCAGCGGCCTGCTGCGTTCCTGGCACCACTGCAGGATCTCCTCGTCGAAGCCGCCCTGCAGCACACGGGCCTTCAATTCTTCGTAATTGATGTGCAGAAAATCCACCAGCGCGCCGTCGCTGCCCTTGCCAAGATTGGCGTGGAGATCTTCCCATAGTTTGCCGGCCGCATGCAGGCGAATCTTCCCCAGCATGCGCGGAAAGTATTTCAATCCGGCGGTTTCGTCGAGAGGGCTGCAAGGCAGCGAGGCGGGATCGGGTTTGGCTGACATGGCGAATGCCTTGCTCAGATGAATTCGATTCGCAATCGAATCTATGTGAGCCCAGCGACGATGCTTTCGATCTGCCCGCGATGGACGCCCATGTGCGTCGCAGCGAGCGCCGCCCAGCCAAAAGCGTCCAGTGGTCCGAACCATGGATGAGCATAACGCACCTTCGTCTTCAAATCGGGCGCCTCGGCCAAAACGGTCAGCACGCCATCACACGAACGCTCGTATTCGCTCTCCACTGCCGCTGTGACCGCTGGATCGGGCTTCACCGCGGCCGTGCTGGCTTTTCCCGCTAGCACACGTCCCTGAGCAAGGGCCGTGATGACCTGCTGAAACGCCGAGTTGGTAATGCACAGATGATCCAGCGTCATCCACACCGACCAGTTCCGGCTGCTGTCCTCCATTCCACGGCGGCGGGCGATGAGCACGCGCTCGCCACGTCGGGCTTCATCACACCGATCTACCAACGCGCGAATGGCAGCGCGCTCCTGACGGAACCTTGCGGCGAACCCCTCACGGGTTCCTGTCAGACGCTTCAGGGCAAAAAGTCGGCGTGCGATGAAGAGTTCGGCGGCAGGCAGTCCGGCGCCGGGTGGATCGAGGTGGGGCTCTTGTTCGGAGTTCATGCGAGCCCACGGTTCCCATTCACTTTCATTTTGCAAGTAATATTACTTTTGAAATGCAAGTCTTCAGACATCACATTGCATCATGCCAAAAGCCAGATCGTCTTCATCAACCGTCAAGGTCTCGACCTCGCGCAGATCTCCCTGCCCCGTTTCTTGTGCGCTCGATCTGTTCGGCGACAGATGGACGCTGCTCGTCATCCGCGATCTGATGCTGGGCCGCAGTCGCTTCAAGGACTTCACCAACTCGCCCGAGGGAATCCCCAGCAACATTCTCAGTGACCGGCTGGAGCGTTTACTGAAGGGCGGCATCACTCGTCAGATCCCCGCCGCCGATGGCACCAAACGCATGGCCTATGAACTAACCGAAAAGGGGGTGGCTCTTCGCCCCGTCCTCAAATCAATGCGGGACTGGGGCCTCAAGTGGGAACCCGGCACCAAGGTAGGATTGGAAACCGTCTGACAGTCACCTCACGGATCGGAGGCAACTCGCGACACGATCACCTCGTGCGTCTTGCGGTCGATCGAATACAGCAAGCCCGGCTCGCTGCGGTCCCACGCAAAGGCCTGGCCGTGCGCGCTGATCGGAATCGCCGTGCGCCATGTCCAGACATCGCCTGTGACCGGAAAGTCGAGCACGTAGAGCTCCTGCGCATCGTGGCCGGTGATGAACAGATGCCGGTTCGGACCGAAACTGCCGCCGGAGCTGCTGTTCTTGCCAAACTTCGCGATCATCTCCGGCGGGAATCCCAGCTCGCCGGTCTTCTTCCACTGTGTGTCAAAGCGCAGCACGCGCGTCCGCGCCGGATCGCCCGTTTTCGCGTATTGCGCGAAGCACGCGAACCACTCGCCGTCTCGCCGGTCCACCCACGTGAGTGATCCGCCCGCATCGGTGAGATCGATGCTTTCCAGATGCTGCATTGTCTGCGGATCCCAAACTTCGACGGAGCTTTTCATCGGCATCTCCGGGTAGTTGGAATGCGCGCACCAGAGTTTGCCGTCGAGGATCAGTCCCGCGTTGAGATGCTTGATGTGTCCCTCCTTCGTCTCCTTCCAGCCGCCGACACGTTCGCCGGTGTCTTTGCGATACTTGCCGATCGCCGCGTTCGTGATCGCATAAAAGTACCCGCCATCCACGGCCACACCTTGATGCGCCTCGTCGGCCTTGAAGCGCTTCATCTCCTCGTGCTTCCACGTGCCCTCCTTGCCGGCGAGCATCTTGTCCACGCGCCCCTGCTCCGGTCGCAACGCCAGATCGGGGATCGGCATCGGCGTCAGGTTCTCCGACACGAGTTTCTCGTCCGCCGGAATCGCCCGCCAGCGCAGGTTTTTGAACCACACGTCCGCGCCATGATCCTGCAGCGACAGGTTCGCGCCGCGTTTCGTCAGATCACCACCGCGGATGCGCAGAATCTCCAGCTCCGCATGCCAGCGCGGGTCGGCATAGTCGAAGTCGATCACCTTCTCGCCATTCAGCCAGTGCTGGATGACGGTGCCCTTGCACACCACGCGGCCTTCGTTCCACTCGCCAAACGGCTTCACCACGTCCTTCGTCGGCGCCATGCAGAAGAACAGCGAAGCCGCCGCCTGCCGCGGATTTTCGCCGTAGTGGCTGTTCGCGTTGTCGAGCAGTTGATACTCATACTGCCCCGGCCGGTAATACACGCCGCTGTTGCAGCCCTTCGACACCTTCCACTCGAAGCGCAGCTCGAAATCGTCCGGCACCTTCGCCTTTTCATAAATCAACGACCCGCCGCGCTTCACCCGTGCGATCTCGCCATCCACCACCGCCCAGTTGCCTTCATTCTTCCAACCGTCAAGCGTCTGGCCATCGAAGAGCGACTCGAAGCCGGGTTCGACGGCTTGGACGAACGATGAGGCAACGATGAAGAAGGCAAACAGGCGCGGGAAAAACGTCATGTCTTAGAGACGAATACCCCAACCACCATCTTCCGCCTCGTATCCAGTATCTTTGCCACCTCTGGTGCCAATGTGACAATCTGGCAGCGCTCAAGATGCGGCTGTATTCCTTGAACAAAAATAAATCAGTGCTCAATCCCACCGCCATGCCACTCACCAGTGGTGAGCCAGATTTCATAGAAATAGAGCCAGCGTGAAGTCCAAGGCACGATGCTCAATGCTAGGAGCATATCAGGTCGCCACTCGTTGCCCGGGGGATAGTAGAGACAGGGCTTTTGCTCGGCGTATCGATGCGGACAGCCCTTGCCGTCTCGCAATTCGAGAAGGGGATTGAGGACAGTAACCTCTGGGCGGGGGACGAACCTTGTGTTTGTGCGGTAGTGAATCCGAATCTTATACTGATCACAGTAAGGCGCAGGCTGCACTCGGCCAACCCACTCCAGATGAGATGGACTGTGCACTTGGACACGAATGGTGTCGCAGTATTTGCGAAGACCTTGGGCTTGAAAGCCCATTGCCAAAGCCTTGTGATTCCTGAAAAAAGTCTTCACGTCACCTCGCGCCCGAAGTTGGTGTGAGCCGGCATTGGCTTCGCCCCGAGATACGTAGGTGCAAGGGTTGCAGCCGAGCCGATTACCCCCAGGGACTGTGCGCCTTGGAGTTTATTGATGAATTGTGCCTGCTTGCTGAATGCTGCAGACTTCGGATTCGCGCCAACCAAAGTCTCCAACGCTTTCCCAATGCCCACAATCTTGTCAGCAGTCAGTAGTGACTGAACATCTTGGGCAAACCGTGTGTGCCAGTTGAAGAAAGCGATGCGCCGATGAGGCTTCTTGGGCCACTTGTCAGCAAAGTTCTCACTGCCGAGCACTGGGTTCATGACGACGGTCTTAGCTGCGTCGTCGAACTGATCCACCATCCGGGCAGTAACGTTCTTCAAAGCTTCAATGATGTCTTCCTCGCCCTGGTAGGCTTTCGCAGCCAGAGTCGTGATGATGACGCTGATGGGGGCATCGTGTGATTGATTCCCCTCAAACATTAGGTCGCGGTGTCGTTTCATGAGTTGAATGACCCATTGCAGGGGAACTTTCTCGTTGGCCTTTGGCTGCTCTGGCGCTGGGGCAGCTTCAGCCTTTTTCACATTGGAGAAGGCAGCCATCTCGTTAACCGCTCGTCTGATCACCATCTGCCTCAGTTTGAACCATGCGATATAACCACGAGGGTCCGAACCGACCCATTGCTCAAGCGCTTTGTCTGGAATCTGGACCGCGCTTCCTGTTTGGCTCTGCCAACGCGCAATCCTCGCCACGACGATATCCAAATGGAACCTTTCGGCCTCGGAATAATCCAGCCGCAAGCAGCGCAGCTTCTCGGTGTTGAGCATCCTTGAGTAGTTTGCATCCTCTCGGAGACGCTTCTCGACCTCGTCACGCACTTGCCTCGAAGTCAGATGGCTTGGAGGTGCCACTTCACACGAGACATCGAAATCAAAGTCCTCCTTGCCTAGCGGACGAATAGCAAGCCCAAGCGCGGCGCTACCTTGGACAGATTGCGACGGGTGCCACGATGCAACCCGTGTTCCTGGCTTGTCCAGAAAGGACGTTACTGCTTCGTAGCGCTCCACTGCCTTCTCATACATGCCAGGGGGGATGCTCAGAGACTCCACGGCCGCTTTGAGCAGCTCGACTTTCAATTGGGTGGGGGTTGTTGGGATCATATGAAATTAGGCAGCAAGGGTTTCCGACTGCGGGAATGGGATGGGCTCAAAAGCGGGAGCCTTGGACTCGAAGAACCGACGACGTAGATTACGGCTGGCGTGTTCCGCTTCACGGGCTCCGAGGGCGATGAGTTGATCAGAAACGCGGTCCAACTTGAACTCTCCTGCGGCTACCTCGGGATTGATCCGCACATATCTCGATGCGTCCTCGTCAGGATGATCACGCAGCAGCAATTCAACCATCGCATGTGTTCCAGATGAGTCGGCCCCAATAAACACGTCACTCGCTTTGAGTGCCCAAGCGGCGATCCCACCGTCTTGTTTCACCGCATCCATCCTCACCACTTCTTTGGTCGTGCCAATGCTGAGGACTGAAATGGATGATCGTTCAGCGCCGAGCACACTCATTGCCTCGACCACGCCTACCATAGCTGGGTTGTTTGCCCAAACGCCGCCGTCCACGTACTGAATCATTGAGTCATCCACGAACGACGGCAGATATGTCGGTGCCGCCGCAGAAGCCATCGCCACGTCCACTGCACGCATTTTGCAGTCCTTCAAAAGTCGGCTGGAGTGACGCGTCTTGAACAGCTTCACCTCGCGGCGTTGGATGTTAAATGCCGGTATGACCAGTGCCGTGCGGGATTCGCCCAGAGTTCTCTCGCCAAACACTTCCGTCAGAGCCTTTTTCAATGGGTCTGCCGAATACTTTGCTTTCAAGACCCCCATACTCGGTGCGTCGAAGATCTGTGGCCCTTTCTCACGGTAGAAGCGCAGGATTTCGCTTGTAGGAACCCGCAAGCCAAGGGCAATGGCGATGATCGCCCCAGTCGATGTGCCGGTGATGAGGTCGAAGTGGTCGGCAATCTTCACTCCCAGGTGGGTTTCGAGATCAGCCAACAGTTTTGCGGTGAAGAGGCCTTTGAGACCTCCGCCGTCTAGCGCGAGAATTTTGAATTCTTTCATTGTGTGTGTTTGGTCGATTGAGGCAGTATTACTGGTTGCTGATGACAACGGATTGGTGTGACAGAGCTGGGAAACCGTTTTGTCACGCCCCTCCGTTCCCCTACTGACGAACCATGTCTCTTTCGCTCCTCCCTCCTC
>NZ_JAGRPF010000003.1 GCF_020439865.1 Prosthecobacter sp. | reverse complement strand
TGTTCCCTAGTTCAGGAGGATGCCCACATTCCCTTTGCAACAGGAGGGAAACGTCCGCCCGGTGATTCACTTTCTCCAGAGACTCCTTAAAGCCAGAAGCAACAAGGCACTTCCTGCCAGCACGCCCATCACTGAAACAGTGTCAGTAACGGCCACATCCTTCCTCTCAGCACTCTCGCCCGAAATTGTCACAACTTCAGGCTCTGCACTTACTGCTTGAGGAGCAGCGGCATCCACACCTGAAATGGAACCAGCCGTTGAATGCACAGCCAAACTAGCCTCGCCGAGTGACTTCTCCCAGTCCACGTTAAGCAGGATATCCCAACCGGGATTCTCATTCTTCATGCGGCAGCCGCAGCGCCCCACGAGGAACATGCTGACGTCTTCCAGCGAGGCGTCGTCCAGAATCTCCAGCGGCCACGCTCCCAGCACCCTACCCCGCCCGAAAACTGCGGCGGCAAAGCTGGTCTTGTCAGGATCGATTTCCCCACCCGGTCCGGTCAGCATCCGCAGCAGGGGCTTTTCAGCCGGATCATCCCGGCGAATCCGCATCACCGTGAATTTCAGTTTCAGAGGAGGGCCCGGGCCCAATTGACTGTCGGGATCATTGGGATCCTGAACAGGCAGCGCAGCCACCTGCTCCAGAAACTTGAGCCGCTTTTCGACGTGATCCGCCGCCGCTGTGTCCAGCGGAGAACCATTGTCGGCAACCACCCAGACGACCGAGTCCCCTGCCAGGATGTGTTCGACGATCTTCTGCCGCACCGGCGACTCCAGCAGCGAGCCCAATGACGTTTTGTCCAACGCACCGGACCAGACAAGCTGGTCGCTGTTACGTGAAGAACGGAGTTCAGCCGCCTTCAACGCAGCATCACTCGAGGTTGTGATGTCCAGATTGGCTTTTCCATTGGCACGCAACGGTCGCAGCAAATCCTGAACGGACGTATCCTGTGCCACGTCTTTCGGTATCAGAAGGTGAAACTTGTCCGCCTCCCAACGATCAAGTGCGTAGCGAAAAACGGGGATTGTGCAGGCGCAGGCCCCGCTGGTGCAAATCAGGGTGAGAAGCGTGGCGAGTCTCATGAGCGTTATTTCCCAAAACACTGCAGGCGGCCGTCCATCGTACTCACGTAGACGCGGCCCTGAGCAACGGTGATGCCGTCCCAGACAGGCGGGCTGGTGAGTTCAAGACCGCTGCTTTGTTCACCGGTTTCAACATTCACGGCCCACATCTTGGCACCGTGTTTTCCGTCGAGTGCTTCGTCCTGCTCCTTGAGTTCCTTCAAGATCTCGGGGTCCTTCGCTGCAAGGCGTTCGAACGCATACTCCTCGTCGATGGTATCAGGTGCACCGCTCACGAGCACCGTCTTCCCAGCAAGCGCCATGCTGCGTGCGACGATCGGCACAAAGCGATCCCACGTGTGCTTAACGAAGCTGCCCGCCTTGGCGCCCGCGGCCGCACCGCCTTTGAACCACAGTGCACCACCGACCTTGCCCTTTCCTGATTCAACGCCAGCACCTACGCCATGGGCTTCGTTGCCGGAATTGTCTCGGGAGTCACCGTTGTCAAAGTTGCACGCGAGCACGGCGTCAGTGGGCTTCGATTCCGGCTGCTCGAAGCGCTGCTGCACTTCAGCGGCGGAGAGCGCCTTGTGATAGATGGCAAACTGATCGAGCAGGCCGCTGTAACCACCCGCATTTGTTTCTGCGACACCGTTACCATTGCCCACGATCAACGGATTGGCGGGCTTGCTGGAAACCAGACCGCCTGCCGTGCCTTCGGCAACGAGCTTGCCGTCGATATAGAGGCTCATCTTCTTGTCGGCAGCCAGAGTCCCGACCAGATGATGCCAGCCCTCGGTCATCGCTTCGGCGGAGGAGATGGTGCTCACCTTCGAATCACTGCGAATATGGAACTGCGGCTTCTTGTCGTGGAAATCGAGCCCAACGCCCACCCGCGGTCCGCCTTGGTTCAAGATCGTTCCATTGGCCGTATCAGGCAGCACCCAAGCCTCGACCGTGATCGGCGTTCCTGTCGGATCCAGTGCGGCAACATCCGGGAACTGCACACTGCCAGGGATCGGAGCGTTTTTCGGCTTCGCATCGCCTTTCGCAGCTCCTTTAGCTTTGCCTTTGCCAGCCTTCTTTTTCGCTTCCGCCTGCTGCTTCAAGGTCTCGCTATGGCCGACCTGCGTTTCTTTGTTCTTCGGCTGTTCGGCAAGCGGCCTCCCATCGGCTCCTAACACCACGCTGTTGCCGCGCCGCTCGGTGGTGGCCGATTCGGTGTCGAAAGCCTGTTCTGGTGGAGCCTTGGGCGTGGAAAACAGCGTGTACTCCATCGTTGTCGTCCACTTGTAATACTGCGCCTCGCGACCATACGAGTACACGTTCTTGTCGTCATGCACGAGGATGCGGCCAGCAGGCGCATACTTGCCCGCTTGGAAGTAACCGCCATGCCCACCGGCGAAGCTCTTGCCATACACCCAGTAACTGCGGTGGAAGTTCGAGTCGTCAAGGAAACCCATCGGAGCAAAGAGGTGCTGGCCTTCGCCCTTGTGAGCACCTCCCTGTTTGTCAAAATCACCACTGACCGGCCCCACTTCGACGCGAACACCTTTCGGATCGATTTTCTGAGTTCGAAGGTAGGTCCATTTGCCATCGCTACTGAGGATGTCATTCAGCGCCACCGGCATCTGCAGCGTCTTGTGACGATCGTTCAAATCACCGCCGGTGTCCGGATCGCGGTCGTCATAGTGCGTCTTCACCTTCATCTCGCCAGTCTTCGCATCCACGCGGTAGAACCACAGGCCGTCATCTAGGAAGCAGGAATGCCCCGCCACGAAACTCACGAGACCATTCTCCACGAGAACGCTGCCATGCACGGGCCAGACGCTTTCCATCATCTCCCACGCACCGTGGCTTAGCATCACCGGCGCGCCCTGGAACTTCCACACCAGCGCACCGTCTTTCGCGCGCAGGCAGTAAACGTTGCCGTCATTGCCGCCCACATACACGCGGCCTTGCCAGTAGGTCGGCGGTGAGTCCATGCGACCACCAGCGATGAAATGCCACGCTTCCTTGCCCGTGGCGGAGTCAAACGCATGCAGCGTATGCTTGTCCACTTCCGACACGAAGGTCAGTCCGGCGGCGCTCGTCGTCGTGCTCAGAGGCGGTGTGAGCTTCACTTCCCAGGCCATGCCGAGATCCTTCTTGAGGTCCTGGTCCGAGAATCCGCTGCGGGCGTTGTCGGAGCGATACGTCGGCCAGTCCTTGGCATCAGCGGGCTTCTCATCGATCGCGTCCGCATACGCAGGGCCCTTGGTCAGACGTGCGTTGTCCGGCGTGTTCTCAGGCATCGGATAACGGGGGGCGGAAGCCATCACGCTCATGCCGTCCAGTTTTGCCTCGGGGTAGCAGGCGCAGTTGTGCGGTCCGGCATACGTCAGACCGTTGCACGGCATCACGCCATACAGACACGCGCCACGAACCCAGTGATTCAGGTCCCAGTGCTGCTTCTCCATGTCCACATACTCGATGCCCGTGCGGGAGGGCATGATGTATTTCTCCGTGGCTTTGGCCATGTAACAGCGGTGATGGAACCAGTAGGTCCCCTCCGGCACATCGGGATAGAACTGCTTCTTCACCTCGCCCGTCAGCGGATCACGGCCGGTGTACTCGCCCGTCTGGTTCCCGCTCGTCGTGCCGGCGTTCCACACAAGGCCCTGCGCCACGATGACATCTTCCATGCTGCGATAGCCGCTCTTCTCATGGGACGAACTCCACAATTCTTTGCCAGTGTCCGCATTGATGCCCTTCATCAAACCATCGCCGCCGGCATACAGGATGATGTCTTTATTCAGCACCACACGCGGCGCAAAGTTGAACTCATAGAGCTTGCGACGTGCCTCGGGCACATCGGCGAACTTCACCTCGCCGGTCTTCACGTCGCGGCTGGTCAAGCCATCACCGTTGTAATAAACGATACGCTTGTCATCCAAAGCAATCGTGATCGGCCCGACCTTGTCATCCACCTTCCACACCGTCTTGCCGCTGTCGGCATCGATCGCCATCAGGTGACGCGTCTTGCCATCCCAGTTGAACTCCGTCTCCACGCGCTTCTGATCACTCTGCTGCTTCACCGCGAACTCCTCGTTTAGCACCCACGGTTCCGGATTCACCAGCGTGTAAATCGTGCCGTTGCGATACAGAATCTCCTCCGCCCGCTTCGTCTGAGGATACTTGCGAATCTCCTCGCCCGTCGCCGCATCCAGGCAGGAAATCGGATCGGCGATTCCCAGAGTCACATAGACCTTGTCCCCTACCGCCACGAGACGTCGCGTGAGCTGCGTCGGACCCGACTTCAGCGGCCACAGATGCGTGCTCCACTCCGGAATCGGCTTCTTCCAAAGGATCGTTCCATTAAACGCATCGCGCGCGATCAGCGCGAACTTCGCCGGCATCAGGATCGAAATGCGGCTGCCCTCGTCCATGATGTAAAAAATGCGCCCCCCCGCACTCACCTGCGCGCTCACCGACGACATGCGGTCATGGTGCCGGCTCCAGCGCGGATTTCCCACCCACTGCATGCGCGACGGAGGGCCCACCAGCAGGTCCTTCGATGTCGGATTGCCCTCCGAGTCATACGCGTAGTGCGTCCACTCATCCATGCCCTTGGGCCACGGTTTCGTGATCTTGTCCCAGCCGCCGCCAACCTTCTTCACCATCGCCACGCCCAGCGGCGTCAGCACACGGTCGATCTCCTCCTTCGCCACCGCAGACGCATCCTCGATGACCAGCAGATTCACATAATTCTCGATGTAGGGCAGATGCTTCCCATCCCAGCTCTCGACTGCCACCGGCCCGTACTTGCCCGCCTCATGAATCGACTCGCGAATCCCCGGCACCGCCGCTGCATCCTTCGTCAATCCCTGCACCTGATAACGCTCGTTCGCCCGCAGCGCCTGCGTCAGCTTGCCATCTCCACAGCCCACGTGGACCACGATGCCCCCCTTAACGCCAGATTGAGAGATCAGGTCGGCCGCGTCATCGGCCAACAATGCGGAGGAGAAC
The DNA here is from genome assembly GCF_020439865.1 of Prosthecobacter sp. Classification (GTDB taxonomy): domain Bacteria; phylum Verrucomicrobiota; class Verrucomicrobiia; order Verrucomicrobiales; family Verrucomicrobiaceae; genus Prosthecobacter. The sequence continues at coordinate 27,030 of NZ_JAGRPF010000003.1, read as the reverse complement.
AGAAGAGAAAAAAGGAATCGTTTCATGGCAGGATGGAAGGCGCGTAACGAACCCCGGTAGAGCTATGTTTCCACCCTTTTTCGGCCTGCCCCGCTTCGTCCCATCCTTGCATGAAATGGTGGATTTGCGCGGAGGGATGTGAGAAGACATCGGCGTCCCCTCCTCCACCCGCCCATGCTGCGCTTCACCCTTTTCGGTTTCCCGATTCTGATCCACTGGATGTTCTGGCTGAACTCCGCACTGATGGGAGGAGCTTTGACCGCGAGTTCGCCCGAACAATTGCGCAGCCTCCTGGCCTGGGTGGTGGCCGTCTTTCTGTCCATCTTGATTCATGAAATGGGTCATGCGCTCACCATGCGAAACTTCGGCGACCACCGCGTGGGCATCGTGCTTTATGCCTTCGGCGGGCTGGCACAAGGCAGTCAGTTGCGCACTCGTCGTGAGGACTTCCTCGTCAGCGCCGCGGGCCCCGGGCTGCAGATTCTCGCCGGGCTGGCGGTGGGCTGGTCCATTTCTCTCTGGCGGCCACCGTCCCTCTGGCTGTATCAGATGCTCGACGGCTTCACCGTGGTGAGCATTTTCTGGGCGCTCCTCAACCTCGTTCCCATCCTTCCGCTCGACGGCGGCCGACTGTGCCAGGCCTACCTCGGACCGGCCAAACAACGACAGGTGCTCGCCATTAGCATTGTCTGCGCCGGCGTTTTGGCACTGCTGTCCTTTGAGCGCGATCTCTGGCTCGGGTTGCAAAACGGTGTCCTGCGTTTGCTCGAGATTCGTGTCGGCAACCGTGTCGGCGGCGGCATTTTCACCCTGCTCATCTTCGGCATGCTGGCCTGGAACAATTGGAAACAGTTGCGCAACGAGCCGCAAATTCCGTGGATGAACGCACGATAAAGCTGCATTGAATCGTTTCCGTCCGCAGATGCGCCTCCCTCGATCACTTTTCGTCCTCCTTTCGGCCACAACGATCGCCGTTGCTCAGGCACCGAAACCTGAATTGATTTCCCCGCAGGTTAAAACGGCCGTGGACAAGGCCGTTGCCTGGCTGATTCAGCAGCAGAAGTCTGCGGGCTTCATCGTGGACGAGAAGACTGACGCAAAGCCCAAGCGCGGCGACCTGCCCTCGCACAGCGCCGCCATGACCGCGCTCGCCCTCATGGGGCTCGCCTCCGTCGGCCACATGCCGGACGATCCCACTCCCGAAGGCCAGGCCTGCGGCAAAGCCTTGCGTTATGTCGTGGAGGGAGTCGAACCTGACGAAAACGGCTACCTCGGCCGCAGCGACCGCTCGCGCATGTATGGTCACGGCATCATCTCCCTGATGCTCGGCGAAATGATAGGTCACTCCCCTGATGAGGCCACGGACAAGCGCCTGCGCCAGCATCTGGACGGTGCGATTCAACTCATCATCCGTTCCCAGCAAGTGCCCAAAAGCGAAGCCAACCGCGGCGGCTGGCGCTATGAGCCCAGTTCCAGCGATAGCGACATTTCCGTGAGCGTCTGGCAGGTCATGGCCCTGCGTGCGGCAAAGAACGCTGGCTTCGACGTCCCCAAACAAGCTATCGATAACGCCGTCGCCTACATCAAACGCAGCTATCGCGTGGAGCGTGACTCCAACGGCAATCCTCGCAGCGATGCCGCTGCGTTCAGCTACGAGCCCTACGGCGGACGCCAGACCTTCTCCACCACGGCAGCGGGATTGCTCTCTCTTCAGGTATGCGGCCAGTATGAAGCCCCCGAAGTGCTCGGCTCTGCCAACTGGCTTCTCAAATCACCGCCCGAGATCAACGAGCCTTGGTTCTTCTACGGCTGCTACTACTACGCTCAGGGCATGTATCAGCGCGGTGGCGATCACGCCGCCACCGCCCGGCAAAAAACCGAGCAGACTCTCATTGCCTCCCAATCACCGGACGGCAGTTGGTATCCGCGCAATGGCAACGAAAAGAGCGCAGGCGCCGTGTATGCCACCTCGCTCGCTCTGCTGAGCCTCTCAGTGCATCATCACTTCCTGCCGATCTATCAGAAGTAGCGTCGGCTTTCGCATGGAGCTGCGGTTTGCCCGCGTATGAGCGTCATGAACACGCTCAACCGCCGTCAGTTCGTCCGTGCCTCCGCCCTCGCAACGCTTGCCGCACCCGCCTTGCTCAAAGCGGAGAACAGGGGAGACAAAATCAACCTCGCCCTCATCGGCCCTGGCGGGATGGGAACGAATCACATCAAGACGATGTGCAAACGCGATGACGTGATCTTCTCGTATGTCTGCGATGCGGACTCGATCCGCGCCGACAAGGCAGCTAAGTTGATTCAAGAAATGACCGGCCAGACGCCGAAGATTGTCACCGACATGCGACGTGTGCTCGATGACAAGGCCGTTCAGGCCGTGCTCATGGCCACACCCGATCACTGGCATGCTCCGGGCGCCATTCTTGCCGCGAACGCGGGCAAGCATGTCTATGTGGAGAAACCCTGCTCGCATAATCTGCGTGAGGGCCGCCTCATGATCGAAGCGGCGGCGAGAAACAAAGTGTGCATGCAGGTCGGCACGCAGAGCCGCAGCACGGCAGCAACGATTCAGATTGTCGAAAAACTCCGCAGCGGCATCATTGGCGACATTCTCGTGGCGAAGGCCTGGAACAGCCAGCTTCGCAAGAATCAGGGCCACAAAGCGCCCAGCGAACCGCCGCCGGAGCTCGATTACGACCTGTGGCTCGGCCCCGTGCCGAAAATCCCGTTCAAGAGCACCTACCATCCCGGTCATTGGCGCTGGTTTTACCATTTCGGCGCGGGTGACTTCGGAAACGACGGCGTGCATGACATCGACATCGCGCGTTGGGGCCTCGGTGTGGACCAACATCCCAACCGTATCATCGGCCAGGGCAGCAAGCTCTTCTTCGACGACGATCAGGAGTGGCCGGACACGCTTTACTGCGCCTTCGAATACGACATCGCTGGCAAAACGAAGCAGCTCATCTACGAACAGCGCGACTGGAGCCCCTACGTGCAGGAAGGCCACGAAAACGGCTGCGCGTGGTATGGCACGAAAGGCATGGTCATCGGCGGCAAGCAAAAGGGCACGTGGGAGATCTACGGCGAACGCAACAAGCTCATCGAAGAGATCAAAGCTGGGGCCGGCCCCGACCTTGCCGCGCATCACGCCAACTTTTTCGACGCCATCCGCACCGGCGCGAAACTCAACGCCAACATCACCATCAATCACCTCTCGACCTCGCTCTGCCACCTGGGCAACATCGCCGCCCGGACGCATCAGGCGCTTGTCTTTGATCCAATGAAAGAGCAGTTCATCGGAAACGCCGACACCTCCAAGCTGCTCAAACGCGAATATCGCGAACATTGGGCGACACCGGCGGTGTGAGTCGTGAGTTTCCCGGCTGGACACTTCATTCTTCATGCGTCTTGATGCACCGATAATGACGCTCCCGCCATCCCTGCGCCTCCCCTTCCTCGCCATCCTGCTGGCACTGTCCGGGGCTTGTGCACTCATTTATCAAATGGCGTGGCTGCGGGAGTTTCGCCTCGTTTTTGGCGGTGCCACCCCCGCAACCGCAGCCGTACTCGCCATCTTCATGGGGGCCATGGGCGCCGGCAGCGCGCTGGTCGGACGCAGGGTCGAAAAGTCGGCGAATCCGCTGCGGCTCTATGCATTCATCGAACTCGGTGTCGGTGTCGCAGCATTGCTGACGCCGCTGCTGCTCTGGTTCGTTCGCTCTTTGTATCTCAGCACCGGTGGGATCGCCGCTCTGGGACAGATCACCGCCACATTGCTGCAACTTCTTCTGGCAACAATCGTGCTCGCACCACCATGTCTGCTGATGGGCGGCAGCCTGCCAGCGGCGTTTAAATGGGTGGAGACGGATCAAGACCAGCAGCGCGGCAGTCTCGGCGTGCTGTATGGCGTGAACACGCTCGGTGCGCTCGCAGGTGTACTGCTGAGCACCTTCTGGCTGTTGGAGCTCTGGGGCATCCGCACCACCGTGATGGCCGCCGCAGGCGTCAATCTCCTCATCGGCGCCGCCGCATGGTGGGTGGCGCGTGATGCGACGCCGGTGGAGCCGGTGAAACAAACGACAGCACCCGCGGAGACGGGCAGCTCACTGACCACGCGCTTCATCTATCTCGCAGCAGGCATCACGGGCTTCACATTTTTCCTCAGCGAACTCGTCTGGTTCCGCCTGCTCGCCCCGCTGCTTGGCAGTTCCGTCTATGGCTTTGGCTTGATCCTCGCCCTCGCACTCACAGGAATCGGTCTCGGCGGCTTGTTGTATCGCATGATCTGGGCTTCACGAATAGGTGCCGTCACGTTCGCAGCGCTGGCTCGTGTCGCCGCATGGCAGGTGTTGTTCCTCGCACTGCCGTGGGCGCTCGGAGATCGCATCGCCGTCTTTGCCATCGACGTGAATCAACTGCGCTCCCTCGGTTTGTCCGGTCAGATCGTCGGCTGGACGTTGATCTCCAGCCTCCTCGTGCTCGGGCCTTCGATCCTCGCAGGCGTTCAGTTCCCGCTTCTCGTAGCTCTGCTAGGCACAGGAAACCGCGATGCAGGTCGTCATGTCGGATACGCCTATGCCGCCAACACGCTCGGAGCCATCACGGGCTCGCTCGCCGGAGGTTTTCTGCTGCTTCCCTGGCTCACCGCGCCGGGTGCATGGCGATTAGTGATGGCGTTGACACTCCTGCTCAGCCTAGGTGCAGCCATTTTGGGTGCAAAATCAACCGCACGGCGAGCTTGGCCCGTCATCACAATCCTGTGGGTCGGCGCCTGCATTCTGATGTTCAGCTCGACAGGTCCCAGCGCCGCGTGGCGCCACAAACCCATCGGTTATGGTCGTGTGGAGGCGCTCCCAGGTTCCATCAACGGCCTGCGCGGCTGGTTGAATGCGAGCCGCTGGAAGATCGCGCATGAGTTCGAAGGACGAGAGGCCAGCGTGGCTGCAGTCACCAGCGACGACGGCTACTGCCTCTACGTGAACGGCAAATCCGACGGCTCGGCCTTTGGCGATGCCGACACGCAGGTGATGCAGGGCCTAGTGCCAGCGCTGCTGCATCCCGCGCCGCACAACGCCTTCATTGTCGGGCTTGGCACGGGAACCACAGCAGGCTGGGTAGCCGACGTGCCAGACATGGCGCAAGTGGATGTGGTGGAACTGGAACCCGGCATGTCGGTTCTCGCCCGCGAACATTTCGCCCCGGTGAACCGGAAGGTGCTCTCCAAGGCCAACGTCCATCTCATCGCTGGCGATGCGCGCGAGGCGTTGCTTGCAGCGGGAAACAGCTATGACCTGATCATCTCCGAGCCTTCCAATCCTTATCGCGCCGGAGTCTCCACGCTGTTCACGCAGGAGTTTTATGCCGCAGCCAAAGCGAGACTCAAAGATAACGGATTGTTCGCCCAGTGGGTGCAAGGCTACGAAGTCGATGCGCATGCCATTCGTCAGGTCTATGCCACGCTCACCGCCGTGTTCCCGCATGTGGAAACCTGGATATCCGGCCCCAATGATCTTTTGTTCATCGGTCATCTAACGCCGCCGGCTTACTCGCTCGAACAACTTCACACGCGCATCACGCAGCCACCTTTTACCGAGGCGCTCAAACGCGTCTGGCTCACCAGCTCCGTCGAAGGCGTCCTCGCGCATCATCTCGCCTCGCCCGACTTCGCCCGTAGTCTGCTGCAGACAACTCCCGCTCACATCAACACGGACGATCGCAACCTGCTGGAGTACGGCTTCGCCCGTGCCCTTTCCAAAGACAATCAGTTCGAAACCACCCAGGTGCTCACCATGGCCGTCGCCATGAAAGCGGACGTCCCAGCGCACCTCGCATCGCAACTGGATCGCGATCGCATCACCTATGAGCGCCTGCGGATGCTGGCAGCCGATGGCTCCACGTTCTCCATTCCGTCGGATCTTGAAGACGACGATCAACGTCGTGCCGAAGCACTCGTGGCGTTTGCACGAGGAAACCCAGACGACGTCCTCGCTTCCTGGTTGGGCGAGCCGTCGAGTCCGTTCGAGCAACTGATGCTGCTCGAATCGACCGCGCATGCAGGCACGGCGGAACAAATGCCGCCGCTTCTCAGCGCCGTCCGCTCCGACTGGCCCGCCGACGCCCACTTCGCTGCTGCGCTCTCCGCTTTTCGCCACGAATCCTACGACGACGCCTCCACTCAACTGCTCGACGGCTTCAAAGCTCTTCGACAGCAGGTCTGGGTGCGCCTGCACGCCGTTCAAACAGCCCTGTCGCTCGTTCCGCCGCTGGTGGCGGCCAATCGCGATCTCGCGCCATCGTTCATGGAGGTTCTGCGCCAGCCCTTTCCCGGTGGACTGGCCGATCCGACGCGCATGAACACGCTGGTCGAAATCATCCCGCTGCTCTCCTCCGAGCATCAACTCGAAGTGCTCGCCTTGTTTGAACCGAACCCGCCGTGGCAGCGTGAATTCCTGGAGTTCCGTCTCAAAACCTACCGCGCGGCTTCTCATCCGCGCACGCAGCAGGCCGAACGCGATCTGCAGGAATTTCTCAGCCACACCGACCGCCGCTTGGATGAAGCGGCGGCCGACGTTCGTTGAAAACACATGCTCACCACTCTCGTCGTGATCCTCGCGACCGCAGCGGTTGAACCGTTGCCGAACACGAAGATCGAAGCCCTGCCCCGCTCCGCCGCGTTGCCGACGGACACGCCGCAGAAGGTCGAGCTCGGCCGCCTCTTGTTCTTTGATCCGGTTCTCTCAGCCACACGCGAGGTCGCATGCGCGACCTGTCATCATCCGCAGTTCGGTTGGGCGGACGCACGGCCCACACCTCTTGGCGTGCATGCCATCGGCATCGGACCGCAGCGCAGACTCGCGAAGAACGCGGAGTTCCTCCCGCTGAAGCGCAACACACCCACGATCCTCAACGCCGCCTTCAATGGTATCGCCTCCGACAAGCCGTTTGATCCGAAGCAGTCGCCGATGTTCTGGGACAATCGCGTGCAGAGCCTCGAAGCGCAGGCGCTGGCACCCGTCCGTCAGCGCGAGGAAATGCGCGGCGATGTTTGCAGCGAAGCCGAGGCCGTTCCCGCGATGATCGACCGCCTCAAGGCCATTCCCGAATACGTGAAGCGCTTCGAAGGCGACATCACCGCCGACAAAGTCACCGACGCCATCGCCTCTTACGAACGCACGCTCATCACGCCCGACTCGCCCTTCGACCGCTTCATGCGCGGCGATAAATCCGCGATGAGCGCCGCGCAGCAGCACGGCATGGAGGTGTTTCACAAGGCCGGTTGCTCGCTCTGCCACAACGGCCCGATGTTCAGCGACTACAAGCTCCACGCCATCGGCCTCACCGACAGCAGCACCAACCGCACCGAATTTCGCACGCCCACGCTGCGCAATCTGAAGCACACCGCGCCCTACATGCATCACGGCGGCAATCTCACGCTCGAAGAGGTCATCTTCTTCTACGACCGTCTCATGGATCAGGCCGCCGAAACACTCGAAGGCGGCGACGACTCCACGCTCCCTCCGCTCGATCCCCTGCTCCGCCAGATGAATCTGCTCCCCGAAGATCACGTCGCCATCCTCGCGTTCCTCGAAGCGCTGAACAGCGATGACTATGATAAGAGCGTGCCTCAAAGCGTTCCGAGTTGTCTGCCCGTGGCGGGAGCGATCTCGCCGTGAGACGGAGTTCTCGTTCCGGCTTAGACACCAAAACGCCAGGCGAGAATGCGACTCTTCTTCTGGCCCTGCGCCATGTCGATGATTCTCACCTCAATAGCCTCCACCTGTCGCAGCGCCTTTTCGAAGCGCGGCAGATGTTCGCTCTTGGAGACGAGCGTCGTGAACCATGCGCACTGCGCCGCGAACTCGCGGCTCTCTGCGATCATTCGGCGCACAAAGCCCAGCTCACCGCCCTCGCACCAAAGTTCACCTGCTGTGCCGCCAAAGTTTAACGCCTGCGCCTTCAAACCGAGATTTTGCTGTTTCCGCCGCGCCCCTGCCGAAGCCTCCGCTGCTGAAGCATGAAACGGCGGATTACACATCGTCGCAGCAAAGCGCTCACCCGGCAGAATGATGCCGCGAAAGCATTGCGCCGCGTTCCTTTGCTGCCGCAGTTCGATCTGCCCGGTCAGTGCTGCGTTCTTTTGTGCCCAATGTAGCGAGGAAGCATCCACTTCGGCGCCGACAAAGCTCCAACCGTATTCGCAGACACCGATCAGCGGATAGATCACACTCGCGCCCGTTCCGACATCCAGCACACGCACGTCGGCACCGCTTCGCAGATCCACCAGATCCGCCAGATGATGAATGTAGTCACTGCGCCCCGGAATCGGCGGGCAGAGATGCCCCGCAGGCAAATCCCAGCTTCGCAGGCCATACGCATCCGCCAGCAGCGCCGCGTTCAGCGCCTTCACGGCCCGCGGATCAGCGTAGTCGATGCCCGCATCACCATGTGCGTTCATTTTTACAAACGCCGCCAGCGCCGGATGTGCCGCCACCAAACGCGGAAAGTCATAGCGCGAGCGAAAACGGCTGCGCGGATGCAACAGGTCCTTCGTGTCGGCCTTTTTCATCGTTTCCCACCTCTCGGCAGACGGGCGTTGGTAATTTTCTTCGCGGGCACGCATCATCTTCCATGCAGAACCGACATCGGGCAATCCGTAGTAACCGCATGCTCCGCCTCCTGTGCCTCATCGCATTCACCGCCCATCTCGTGGCTCAAACCGGCACCATCCCTGCGGATCGTCCGCGTGCGCGTCCGCCGTCAGCGCTCACCGGATGGGCGGATTGGGAAAAGGGCGAGGAACTGCTGAAGCGCATAGAAGTCCCGCCTGCACCCGTGCGTTCGGCGGAGGAAGAGGCGAAAACCTTCAAGCTCGCGCCCGGTTACCGCGCAGAACTCGTCGCCTGCGAGCCAATGGTGCAGTGCCCGATCTTTTTCGAGTTCGATCCCGAGGGACGCATCTGGGTCGTCGAGTATCAGGGCTACATGCGCGATGTGAAGGGCAGTGGCGAGGGCGATCCGATTTGCCGCGTGGTGGTGCTGGAGGATACCAATGACGACGGTAAAGCGGACAAGAGCACTGTCTTTCTCGACAGGCTCGTAATGCCACGCAGCTTCGCCTTCGTGAAAGGCGGCATCTTGCTGCAGGAGCCGCCGAAGCTGTGGTTCTGCGCCGACAAAGACGGCGATCTGCGTTGCGACGAACGCACGCAGGTCGGCACGATGGGCGTCGGCGGGAATCCGCAGCACACGGCGAACGGCCTGCGTCGCGGCATCGACAACTGGCTGCACTGCGCCGACTGGCCGCATCGCTATCAATGGAAGGACGGCAAGCTCATCGACGAGCCCACGCTGCATCGCGGCCAGTTCGGCGTGAGCTTCGATGAAACCGGCCGCTTCATCTCCTGCTATGAGAACAGCGCTATGCACATGGACCTCCTCCCCGCCGAGGCCCTCATGCGTCACCAAAACCTTGCCAAACTCGCGCAGCGCGGCGGGCGCGGCGGCTTCGGCGTGAATGTGAACGTCGCAAAGGATGCCGCAGAATGTTTTCCCATCCGCGTCACGCCCGCCGTCACGCTCGGTGCGCTCGAACTCCGCGATGACGGTCGTCTGCGCACCTACACGATCGTTTCCGGCACCTGCTTTTACGATGGCGATCAATTCCCGCCCGAGATGCACGGCAACGTCTTCGTGCCCGACTCCGCCGGTCACCTCGTCGGCACCTTGAAGCTTGATGGCGATGTGTATCCCCACGCCACGCGTTTCTTCCCACCTGAACAAGAACTGATCGCCAGCACCGACGAACGCTTCCGTCCCGTGAATGCCCGCGTCGGCCCCGATGGCGCGCTGTACCTCGCCGACATGTATCACGGCATCATCGAGCACGTCATCTTCATCGTCCCCTGGCTCACAAAGCAGATCGAGCAGCGCAAACTCTACGAAGGCAACGATCACGGCCGCATCTGGCGAATCGTGCATGAGAAAGGAGCGAAGCGGGAGAAAGGGAGTGATGGAGACTTGGTGAAGATGCTGGGACATCCGAATGGCTGGCAGCGAAACACCGCGCAGCGTTTGCTCGTCGAGCGTGGTGAGGACATCGGCGATCCGAATCGCTTCGAGACGCCGTTGCATCGTCTGCATGCGCTTTGGACGCTCGAAGGCATGGGCAAGCTCACGCCCGCGCATCTTCAAAAAGCCGCAAACGACCCTGATCCACGCGTGCGAGCTGCCGCAGCGCGGCTCGGAGCCGAAATCGCTCTCAATGATGAACCCGATGCCAGCGTGCGACTTCACGCGTTGCTCTCACCGAAACCGCTTTCGGCCATTGCCGAGCATCTCACGCGTCATGAAAATGATTTGAGCCGCATCGCGGCCATGACGACGATTCACGGTAAAGAAATCGCCTTGCTGCAGCTCTTGCTGAAATGGCCGCAAAGCACCGCGCATCGTATCGAGACGCTCAAACTGCTCTCGCAGCTCGCGTGCATGGATGGCAAGGCGGAGATCATTCTCGCCAAAATGGCCGAAATGGCGATTTGGCAGCGCGGGGCCTTGTTGGACGGTTTTCTCGCCTCGCAGGCCAAACTGACGTTGAAGGCCAAACCAGCGTTTCTGGATGAAATGGCCGAGAATCGCGACATCGCGGCCCGCGAACGCCTTCAGCGGCTGCGCATGGCCTTGAATTGGCCCGGCGCGGAGAACCTGACGCTCTCCGCACGCAAGCAACCACTCAGCGACGCCGCCAAACAGCAGATCGAACGCGGCGCGGCGGTTTATCAGAGCGTCTGCGGCCTCTGTCATCAGCCCACCGGCTATGGCGTGCCGAATGTCGCGCCACCTCTCGCCGAAAGCACCTGGGTCACCGGCGAGCCCGAGCGCCTCATCCGCATCGCGTTGCACGGTTTGTATGGCGAGATCGAGGTGAACGGCCAGAAGTGGAACCTCGCCATGCCCGGTCAGGGCATGAACCCGCTGCTCGACGACGCGAAGCTCGCCGATGTCCTCAGCTGCATCCGCAACGCCTGGGGAAACGAAGCCGCGCCCATCACCGCCGCCCAAATTACCGCCGTGCGCGAGCAAACCAAGGACCGCAAAATGCCATGGACCGCCGACACTTTGATGCAGGTGGATGTGAAGGGTGGTGGAGCCATCCAGGCCGACGCCGAGGGCGTTTTCATCCTGCCGGCAAGTGCAGCGAAAACTTATGGCCAGAAGCTCGCCTATCGACCGTCGCTGAACGTGCTCGCGCCATGGAGGATCGCCACCGATGTGGCGGAGTGGACGATCGACGTGTCGGCCGACGACGAGTTCGAGGTCTTCGTCACCCTCGCCGCAGACGAGGCCTCAGCCGGAGATGCCTATGTGCTCGAAGGCGAGAGTGCGAGCGTCACAGGCGTGGTCAAGTCCACCGGAGGCTACGAGTCTTTCGCGGAGCAGTTCGCAGGCAGGCTTTGCCTCAAGTCCGGCGTGCAGAAGCTGCTCATGCGGCCTGAAGGCACCCTGAAGCAGGAACTCGCGGATGTACGGGCCGTGCGGCTGAGGAAGTCGAACTCCCGCTGACCTCATGACATTTTTCCCCTCGCCTTCGTCGGTTCTCCGGTCTATCTCGGCGCGTGGAAGACACCGACTACAAAGTCAAACTTGAGATTTTCGAAGGCCCTCTGGACCTCCTTTTGTACCTGATCAAAAAGGAGGAGATCGACATTTACAACGTGTCGCTGGAGCGCATCACCCGGCAGTACCTGGATTACATCGACACCTTCAAGGCACTGAACATCGAGCTGGCGAGCGAGTTCATCGTGATGGCGGCCAACCTGATGTATATCAAAAGCCGCGAACTGCTGCCGCAGGCGGTGCAACCGCCTGAAGAAGACGCGGAGGAAAGCGACCCGCGCTGGGAGCTGATCCGCCAGCTCGTCGAGTACAAGAAATTCAAGGAGGCGGCCCAGTTCCTCGGAGTGCAGGAGGTGAAGAGCGACGAACTCTTCGTCACGACGCCCGAACTGCCGGATCTTGAGGCTCCCGTGGCGAGCGTCGGTCAGGTGGGAATTTTCGACCTCATCCGCGCCTTTCAGCGCATCCTGAAGCGGTTCGAGAACACCACCGATTTCCGCGAGATCGTCAACGACCGTTACACGGTGGCGGACAAGATCGAGCATCTGCTCACCATTCTGGAGGTCGGCTCGCGGATCAAGTTTGAGGACCTGTTCACCAGTGCAGCGAGCCGTGGCGAAGTCATCGTAACCTTCCTGGCCATGCTGGAGCTGATCAAACTCAACCACCTTCAGGTGGAGCAGGAGCAGCTCCTCGGCGAGATCGTCGTGGTGCGTCCCGCCGCTTGAGACGCCCTGAGTAGAAAAGAGTTCGATCGATGATCGACAACCAGTTCGCTGATCACTTTCCTTTCGCCACGGCCGCAGCGGTGGACGACGGGCTCACGCGTGTGAACTGAGTCGCAACGGCCAGCCCCCAGAACAAACCACCGATGCATCCGATCAGGACAAACGCCGCCAGCACGGTCCAGAGGCCCGGGACAAGTGGTTTGCGGAAGCGGCGGCGTCTTGCCATCCGAAACTGTGACACGGCTTGCCGCACTGTGCCAGTGCGGCTATGATCGAAGATGCTTCCCTGGCTGAACAACGACCGTTTCCCCCTCTATCTGGCCCCCATGGCCGGGGTGACGGACGTGATCTTCCGCCGCCTGTGCAAGGAACAGGGCGCCGACGTGATGGTGACGGAGTTCGTCAGCGCCGAAGGCATCCTGCAGCGCGACGACCGCACACGGCACTACACGGACTTCGATGACGCCCAGCGGCCGCTGGGCGTGCAGCTTTTCGGCTCCGACGGCGTGCGCATGGGTGAGGCGGCCCGAAAAATCATCGACTGGAAGCAGCCGGACTTCATCGACATCAACTTCGGCTGCCCGGTGAACAAAGTCGTCGCCAAGAACGGCGGCTCGTCGTTGCTCAAAGACTGCCCGCTGCTCGCCAGCGTGGCGCGTGAGGTGGCCAAAGCGGTGCCGATTCCCGTGACGGCCAAGATTCGCATCGGTTGGGACGCCAACCACGTCAATGCCATCGAGGTGGCAAAAATTCTCGAGGATTGTGGTATGCGCGCCATTGCCGTGCATGGCCGCACACGGGCGCAGGGCTACACCGGCCTCGCTGACTGGGAAGTGATCGGCCAGGTGGCCGACGCCGTCAAAATTCCTGTCATCGGCAATGGCGACATCGCCAGCGGCCTCGATGTGGAGATTCGCCGGGCCCAGACGAACGTGAAGGGCATCATGATCGGCCGCGCGGCGATGGCGAACCCGTGGGTGTTCAAGGAGGCCAAGCATTACCTCGCCACCGGAACGCACGCCGCCCACGCGGGCGTCGATGAACGTTTCCAGTTCATGCGCCGCCACTGCCAGCTGGCGATCGAGCGCAATGCCCACATGGGCGAACTGCCAACGATGCGCGCCATGCGCAATCGCCTCATGAACTACACCAAGTCCATCCCCGGCGGCAAATGGCTGCGGCAGCGATTTTCCCAAATCGGCAGCATGATGGAACTGGAGGACATCTTTGCCGCGTATCTCGATCATCAGGCTTCGCACATCTACGACCATCCCGCGCTCGACTCCTCTTCCCTCGCATGACGTTATCCAATCCCTGGTTCATCGCCGCAGTCGTCGGTGTGCTCGGCGTGTTTCACCTCGAACTCGTCGCCACCTTTTTAAACCTTGCGCAGTTTCGTCATGCCCTGCCTCAGAGACTGAAGGAAATATTCCCTGACGAAACGGTGCTGAAGGCCGGTGAATACGCGAGCAAATCAGCCAGGCTCGACCTGCTGCGCAGCACACTGTCTGTGGCGGTGCTGGTGGCGTTCTGGTGGGTGGGAGGATTCGGCGCCATCGAACGCTGGAGTTCCGGATGGGGCTGGGGAGAGATCAAAACAGGGGTCGGCGTGATCGGCGTGCTACTGCTTGTGCAGAATCTGCTGTCGCTGCCCTTCGACGCCTGGGACACCTTCAAAATCGAGGCCGAATACGGCTTCAACCGCACCACCGTGGGCACCTTCATTGCAGATCGCGTGAAAGGCCTGCTTCTCACGGCCTTGCTGGGCGGTCCTTTGCTGGCGCTGGTGCTCTGGTTCTTTCAGACCCAGGCGCATGCCGTGCTCTACACCTGGCTGACGGTGGCGATCTTCAGCATCGTCATGGCGTGGCTGTCTCCGCGTCTGCTGATGCCCCTGTTCCTGAAGTTCCAACCGCTGGAAAGCGGTCCCCTTCGTGAAACGCTGCTGGCATTGGCGGCACGTCTGAAATTTCCAGTCGTCGATGTGTCGGTGGTGGACGGTTCACGTCGCTCCAGCAAGGCGAACGCATTCCTCAGCGGCTTTGGGAAAAACAAACGCATCGCCCTTTTCGACACCTTGATCGAAAAACACTCCACCGAGGAACTCGAAGCGATCCTTGCGCATGAAATCGGGCATCACAAATGCCGTCATGTCCCCCAGCAGCTCGTGCTCGGCTTGTTGGAAAGCGGACTGATGTTTTATCTCCTCCATCAGGCACTCCAGTCGAAGGCGTTTTTCCAGGCCTTCGGCGTCGCCGGCCAGCACTTGGGCCTCGGCTTGGTACTCTTTAGCATCGTCTATCAGCCTGCCAGCCTGCTTCTGGGCATGGTCACCAGTGCCTTGAGCCGGCGGCATGAATTCCAAGCGGATGCCTTCGCTCGCTCGGCCTGCGGCAATAAACCATTGATGACAGGCCTGAAGAAGCTGTCCCTCGACCACCTCACCCATCCCAATCCGCACAAGCTGACGGTCTGGCTGCATTACTCCCATCCCCCCATCGGCCAAAGGCTGGCGGCTCTGGAGGCCTGAAAATATCTCCCTTCCTGTTGTTTTCTCGCACCATTGATAAATGCTCCCCCCCAACCCCGTAGCTTGGTTAACCCCTCGATCCTACCCCCTTATGAAAAGCCCCTTGCGAGCTTCTCTCCTTATCCTCGCCCTCACCTCTTCCGTTTTTGCTGCTGCGCCTGATCCTACGGCACCCGCAGCTCCTTCGGCGCCCGTGGTAGCGGCTCCCGCCACGACCCCGGCTGCGCCCGGGGTCGATTTCGTCCGTGATGTGCAACCACTCTTGGAAACCAAGTGCCTCGAGTGCCACAACCCGAATAAGATCAAAGGCAAGCTCCTGATGGACTCTGCCGAAGCGTTGCTCAAAGGTGGTGACGTCGGCCCTGCCTTGATCGCCGGGCAACCTGACAAGAGTGAAATCATCAAGCGCATCGTCCTGCCCAAGGATCATGACGACATCATGCCGCCCAAAGGCGGTCCACTCGCAGCCAACGAGATCGATGTGCTCAAGCGCTGGGTCGCCGAAGGTGCCAAGTGGCCGCAGAATCTCACGTTGATCTACAAGACACCTGAGCAGCGCAAGGCGATCGCCGAGCTTCAGAAAAAACTGCCCACCCTGAAACGCATCCAGATTCTCCCCGAGCGTTACTCTCTGGAAACCAAACGTGATTACCACCGCGTCGTGGTGCTGGCCACATTCCAAGATGCCACCACCAAGGACGTCACCGGACTTTGCGACCTCAAAGTGGCCGACAGCAAAATCGCCGCGCTCGACGGTCTGACACTCAAGCCCGTCGCCGACTCTGGCAGCACTGAAATCATTGCTTCCATCGGCGGACAAACGGTAAAGGCGCCGATCACGGTCAAGGACGGCACCAAGGATCGTGCGATTTCGTTCCGTCTGGACTGCATGCCCGTGTTCATGCGCGGCGGGTGCAATCAGGGCGGTTGTCATGGTGCTGCGCGTGGCAAGGACGGTTTCCGCACCTCCCTCTTCGGAATGGACCCTGCAGGTGATTACATCCGCATTACTCGTGAGATGCCAGGCCGCCGCATCAATCTTGCCATTCCAGAAGAAAGCTCTCTCATTGAGAAAGCCGTGGGTGCCGTGCCGCACTCGGGCAATCAGTGTTTTGAACCAGACTCGGTCTACAACAAGAACCTGATCGAGTGGATCGCCAATGGTGCGCAGGATGATGCGAAGGATGTCGCTTCCGTCACCGGCATCGAAGTATTTCCGAGCCAGATCGTCATGGAGGGCAAGAACGCCACGCAGCAGATCACCGTGCGCGCCACCTACTCCGACGGGACTGATCGTGACGTGACCAACCTCGCGCTGTTCATGTCGAACAACGATCCGACCGCCACCATCGACAAAAATGGCCTCGTCACCTCGGGTGACCGCGGTGCAGCATTCATGCTGGCACGTTTCAACGTCTATTCCGTCACCGCCCAGGTGCTCGTCATTCCGGATCATCTTCAATATGAGCGGCCCAAACTGGCGGAGACCAACTACATCGACACGCTGGTCGATGAAAACCTCCACAAGCTGCGCATTCTGCCCTCAGGCATCTGCACCGATGAAGAGTTCGTCCGCCGTGCGTTCATCGACATCGCCGGTGTCTATCCTCAGTCCAGCGACATTCGCAGCTTCCTGTCCGACAAGAATCCGGACAAACGCGCCGCTTTGGTGGACAGCCTGCTCGAACGCAAAGAGTTCACCGAACTGTGGGTGATGAAGTGGGCCGAACTCCTGCAGATCCGATCCGCGATCAACAACAACCAGCCGCCGTTCTACAAGAACGCCCTTCTGTATTACAACTGGCTCTCCGAGCGCATCGGCAAAAACGTCCCCATCAATGAAATCGTGGTAGAACTCCTCTCAGCCACCGGCGGCACCGTCTCCAACCCTGCGGTTAACTTCTACCAGACGGAGATCGATCAGCTCAAGCTGACCGAAAACGTCGCCCAGGTGTTCATGGGCATGCGCATTCAGTGCGCCCAGTGCCACAACCACCCGTTCGACCGCTGGACGATGGATGACTACTATGGCTTCAAAGCGTTCTTCAGCCAGATTGGCCGCAAGCAGACGGACGACCCCGCCGAAGTCATCATTTTCAACAGCAAGGGCGGTGAATCGAGGCACTTCCTTACCCAGGCCGTGATGAAGCCCAAGTTCCTCGGCGGTGACACTCCAGAAATGAAAGCTGGCGAGGACCGCCGCAAAGTGCTCGCTGAATGGATGGCCTCACCGCAGAATCCGTTCTTTGCCCGCAACATCGCCAACATCATCTGGTCGCACTTCAACGGCGTGGGTGTGGTTGAGCCCGTAGACGACGTGCGTGTTTCAAACCCACCGTCCAATCCTGATCTGATCGCCGCTTTGGCCCAGCACCTGACCGACTACAAATACGACATGCGCAAGTTCGTGCGGGACATCTGCACCTCGCAGACCTACCAGCGCAGCACCAAGGTCAACGAAACCAATGCAGGTGACATGCGCAACTTCTCCCATGCGCAGGTGCGCCGGGTTCGCGCTGAAGTGCTCCTCGATGCCATCTCGCAGATCACCGAGACGCCGAACAAGTTCCAAGGTCTGCCGCTTGGTGCCCGCGCGGTTCAGATCGCCGACGGTGCGGTATCGAACTACTTCCTCACCACCTTTGGCCGTGCCAAACGCGAATCCGTCTGCTCCTGCGAAGTCAAGATGGAGCCTACCCTGTCGCAGGCGCTGCATCTGATGAACGGAGATGCCGTCAATGATCGCATCAAGCAGGGCCGCGTGGTCGCCAAGATGATCCAGGAAAAGAAGAGCGACCGCGAAATCGTGGAAGACCTCTTCCTTCGCGTATTTGGCCGCATGCCGCTGGAAAAGGAATGGACCGCCACTCAGCAGGCCATCTCCAGCGACGCCGGTGCACGTCAGTCCGTGCTGGAAGACTTGTTCTGGGCACTGCTGAACTCCAAGGAGTTCTACTTCAACCATTGATCTTCGAACCTCCAAAGCGGGTGCGTTGAGCCAGCCTCAACCACCCGCTTTTTTTATTTCCACTCCCGGTGATCACCGAACACCACGGGCGAGCTTCTGAAGCGGGCGGGCAAAGATCAGGAGCAGCGCTCCTGTCACAGAAGAAATCCATACGACCCGCACAAAGATCACGGGCATCGCGTGCATGGCATCTCCGGAAACCTCCCCGGCAATGATGCCCGAGAGAACGTCCCCGAGACTGGTCCCAAGAAACCAGACCCCCATCATCTGACCGGTGTGACGTAGAGGCGAGAGCTTGGTCACCGCGCTCAGGCCCACAGGGCTCAAAAAGAGCTCGCCGATCGTGTGACAGAAGTAGATGCCCAGCAGCCACAACGGCCACACCTTGCCAACAGCGATCGCACGATGCGACGCCACAACAGCAAGACCAAATCCAAGCGCCAGCAGCAGCATGGCCCATCCCATTTTCGTCGTCATGGTGGGCGATATCCCGCGCCTGTCCATTCGCTGCCAGAGCAGCGCCACCACAGGTGAGAACATCATCACAAAGAGCGGATTGATGGACTGAAACCAAGCAGTCGGGATCGTCCATGAACCCAGTTCGCGAATGGTGTGATCTTCCGCAAAGACATTGAAAGAGGACCCCATCTGCTCGAATCCCGCCCAGAACAGAGCCGAGACGAAAAACAGCATGATGATGAGCCAGGTGCGAGCCTTCTCATCAGCATCCATCCGGCCATACAGAAAAAGCCACACGAAGAAAAACACTGCGGCAATGAGAATGGCCGCTGTCACCCAATGTGCCAGCGCCACGGGATCCAGCACAATCACACCTTGCACGCACAGCAGCGTGACAACGACAAGCCCTCCCATTGCTGCCCACAAGGCTATCCACTCACGCTTCAGATTCTGGTTTGGGTGATCGATACGGTCGCCCACGCCCTCCAAGTGCTTCCGCGTCAGCTGCCACTGAGTCAGCCCCAGAAACATGCCCGCCGTAGCAGAGGCAAAGGCCCAGCGCCATCCCCAGGTGGCGCTTTGCTGCAGCCAGCCGCTAACCAGCGGCCCGAGAAACGCCCCAAGATTGATGCCCAAGTAGAACAAGGTGAAACCCGCATCCCGCCGCTGCCCTCCCTCGGGATAAATCAGCCCGACGAGAGTGCTCATGTTGGACTTCAGGAGCCCAGATCCAAGTGCGATGACCAGCAGCCCAAGATAAAAGGCCGTTGGATGATGAATGGCCAAAACGAGATGCCCGAGCGCAATGCCCACGCCCCCCCACCACACCGCTCGCTTCGTGCCCAACAGCCGGTCTCCCATCCAGCCCCCGGGCAACGCAGACGCATAGACCGTGGCGATGTAGAGGCCGTAAATGGCCATGGCCTGCTTCTTCTCCAACCCCAACCCGCCGGAAGCGGCTGTCATGAACGGCACCATCAGCGCACGCATGCCGTAGTAGCTCCAGCGTTCCCACATCTCCGTGAAGAACAGGGTGCGAATGCCGCGTGGGTGTCTGGTGGATTCAGAAGTCATGGCGTGAGAGATGCGCATCCAAGACGACATTCCCCAAAACGCCAGTGCTTCCTCAGCCTGGGGTCACGAGCTTCGCCTTGAACTTCACCATCGCACTTTGAATCAGCGGATCGTTGTAGAAGTCATCATTGACCTTCGGAGCGGCAGATTCCTCTGCGACTGGAGCCTTCACCTCCTCCTTTGGCGTAGGCTTGGGTTCCGCTTTCGGCTCAGGGGCCGCTTTGGGAGCCGGCGCCGGATCATCCAACAAGCCGAGGCCGATTTCAGAAAACTCAGGCGCTTTCAGACTCGGATCGAGAACAAACTCAAACTTCATCGCCTGTCCCGTCAGCTCCTGTGCCAGACTTTCAAGAAAGCTCATCTGCGCCGGTCGCATCAGGCTGTCGCGGGCAAATCCCTCGCTCGTGGGAAAACCAACCTTGGCCACGTTGCGGCCCATGCTCAGCAGAGACGCGACCTGCAGCCAAGACACCGCCAACGGACGACGCTCCTGAACCAAGCCCACCAATTTCGTCCAAAACTCCGATTCGCTGAGCGGCTCCTTCGGCTCTGGCTCGGCCTCCTTCACGGGTGATGGCGACGCGGCAGGCTCCGGGGCTGGTTTCTCCTCCCGCACTACGACCGGCTGAGGTTTCACCGGCTCGGCAGCTTTCATCACCGGAGCCGGAGCTCGACGCAGCGGTGGCGGCGCCGTCTGCACCCTCGGTGCCAGCTTGGGAAGTCCGGCGCTGCTGCCTGAATCCAAAGCATCGATCACATCACTAATCGAGACCTCGTTCAGGTTTTGCACAGCCGCGATCACACCCAGTTCAAAATGCAGGCGCTTGTTGCTTGCCCAGCGCATGCGCGCATCGACGTCCGCAAGACCGTCGACCACACGCAACAGTTGTTCCGTGTTCGCCATCTGTGCCTGCGCCACGACCTCTTCGGCCACTTCGGGGCTCAAATCTTCGGCCGCAGCTTCAGGATCGGCCTGCTGCACCAAAAGCGTGCGAAAATGCTGGATCAAATCTCCCAGAAAACGGCCCAGTTCCTTGCCCGCCTCGTTCTGCTCATAAACCGAGCGCAGGGCGCTCACGGTGTCGCTTTCGAGAATGTGCCGCGCCAGTTGCGCCACAGACTCGCCTGACGTAAACCCAAACACATCGAGCACATCCTGCTCGGTGATTCGCTCGCCGCAGAAGGCCACCAGTTGGTCAAGCATCGACTGCGCATCACGCATCCCGCCTTCAGCGCCTTTACCGATCGCATAGGCCGCCTTCTCATCCAGATTCACCTTCTCCAGCTTCGCGATGTGCAGCAGATGCTTGGCGATCACCGCGTTTGGAATGCGCCGCAGGTCAAAGCGCTGGCAGCGGCTGATGATCGTCGGCAGAATCTTGTTCGGTTCCGTCGTGGCAAAGATGAACTTCACGTGCTCCGGCGGCTCTTCGAGCGTCTTCAGCAGCGCGTTGAAGGCCCCGGTCGTCAGCATGTGGACCTCGTCGATGTAGTAGATCTTGTACCGGCAGCGCGAAGGCGCGTACTTCACGTTGTCCCGCAGCTCACGCACCTGCTCGACCCCGTTATTGCTCGCGCCGTCGATCTCCAGCACGTCCATGCAACGCCCTTCGGCAATCTCTACACAAAGCTCGTCGCTCGGATCAAAATCAATGCTCGGCCCCTCCTTGCAACACAGCGCCTTGGCAAAAATGCGCGCCGTTGAGGTCTTCCCCGTGCCACGCGGCCCCACAAACAGATAGGCATGCGCCAGACGCTGCTGCGCGATGGCATTCCTCAACGTCCTCACGACATGATCCTGGCCTAGGACGTCCTCGAAAGTCTGGGGGCGGTATTTGCGGGCAAAAACTTGGTAACTCACGCATTCAGGCTAGCGAAGCGCCACTTGGAAGCCACCGGAAGTTTAAAAACCGGAGCAGTAAACTCAGTCGACAATTCACTTGCTCACGTTCCACGATGCACGGCCATCTGGGGTCGTGGCGGATCCTTTGTACCCTTTGCCAGTGAAGCCACCACTCAGGGTTGAGGAGAACGGAACGGTAAGCCCCGGTGCGGCAACGTTTCCGATCATTTTCATCGAGATGGTGCCTGAACTAAGTTCTACATCACCGCTTATACTTCCGCGAACGGTGGCAGTCGCTCCGCTTGCGGTGGCGGTCTGTCCATAGGTGCCGGTGACGCGCGTTCCGGTAATGGTGATCCGGAGGGTGCCCTTCCCGCTCAATGTGCCCACAAAAGTTCCCTGCATGCCGGTCATTTCTCCAATGGCTGCGTCCAGAGCAGGCAGGCCATCCCGCTCCAAAATTCGCACAAGGCCGTCGATGAGCCCGGCGTTCGCAGGCAGCCCTTTCGCCTTGAGTTTGCCAATGACCGTCTCGCGCAGGTTGACGGCGTCCTCCGTGGCGTTTTCACGTTTCTTTTGCTCTTCTTTGCCTGCTTCACGCTTTGCCGCGAGTTTCTTCCGCTCGCGGTAGGAGCGGGCTTTGGTTTCGTTGTCGGCGGCAGCCTGTTTGGCGGCGATCTTGCCATCCAGCACCTTGTTGATTCGATTCGCCTCGGTGAAATCCCCCTTGAGCACGCCGTCCGCTGCCATCTGCGCTCCGGCTGTGGAACCTCCTTTTTTGATGAGCAGGTCGCGGACGGCTTTGGCCTGGTCCTCTCGGGTCTTCTGTTCATCGCGGGCGTCTTTGAAAGACTTGATCGTATCCTTCGCGGCCCCCAAGCCTTCGACGATGGCGTTTCCAAGATTCGTGCCGCTCTGCTTGGCGGCATCGTAGGTCATGGCTTTCCCCGCAGCGAACAAGCCGCCTCCCAGCGCCTTTGCCTTCATCGCCAGGTAAGGTGTCCAATCGTTGGGCGATATCTTTCCAGAGGCGATGTCCTTCTTGTATTGATCAAAGGCGTCCTTGCCGGCCTGCGTTCCGATCTCGGCCATGCCACTGAATCCCAGACCATGCCAGAAGGTGCGACCCGCGAGTTCCGCCTTGTCCTTCGTCGAACTGAGCGCGCCTTGAGACTCCCCCTGTTTGTTGGCAGCCATCTCCTCCTTCGCCTTCTGATACCCTTCGTAGATACCGTAGATCATGAGTCCGGCACCCCCCGCTTTCATGAGCCTGCCGCCGGAAGCGGCTTTCGGCTCCTCGTTCACGCGCACTGGCTCGCTGGTGCCCTTAACAGCATCGGAAGCGGCCTTCACCTTGGCGTTGTAATCGGCGATCTCATTTCGCACCTGCTGCGCCTGTGGCTTCATCCCCTTGGCCTCGAGGTCAGCGATCCTGGTCTGCATCTGCTTCGCCTCGGTGGCGGCGGCGCTCTGCACTTTTGTCTCGGCGGCCGTCAGGATCTCGCGTGAGGTCTTTTGCAGGCTCGCAGCTTCTTCAGGGCTGGCGATCGCTGCCCGTCCGGTTTTGATTTCCGCAAGTGTGTCGAGAATTTTATCCGGGCTTTTGACACCGTTTTTGGCAGCGATGGCCTCCACTGTTTGCGGATCCAGGCCGGCCGAATTCGCCGCTTTCAAAGTGCCTTTGGCCATCACCTGCCCCTCGGGGCTTCCGCCAACGAGGGATTCGGGTGGCGCATTCGTGCCGTGCAGGGCTTTCTTCGTGTGGTCCAGGGTGGCAACGTGATCTTTGAGCGGTCCGCCATTCAAAGCACCTCCGGTCTCCGACACATAAGTCTCAGCATGTTGGGCGCCGACGTTCACCTGCGCCTGATGGCCCGCGCTGCCGATGCGATCCGCGCCCGGGGCGGCATTCACTGTCAGGCCAAACTCCGGCGCGGTCTCCAGAACGCCGCCGGTGATCTTCACGCGCCCGGCCTTTCCAGTCACCGGGTCCGGCGGGCCTTTGACACCGATCTCATCAAGGATCTTGGCCGCCTTCTCCGTCGTGCGATAGCCGCCGCCAGCGTCCAAATCACCATTCATCCCGCGGTGGTTCGGGTCGGTGATCGCCGTGCCCGCCGTCTTGCTCATGCTGTTGCTCGTACCGGTTTGCCCGCCCATCACTTCACGATTCGCCTGCCGCATCACGCCTTCGTGCACCACGTTGCGCTCGGTCGCGATCTGCTTGCTGGTGTTGCGATGAGCGGCGTTCTCCGCCTCGATCGCTGCCGTCTTCGCAGGCCCTTCAGGCAGCGCATCAAGCTGCCGCTTCGCCGCATCATGCCGCGTGCATTCGGTCTTCCAGTCGGATTCGACCTTGCCCCACCTCTGCTTCAAATCGGAAATGACTTCCTTCCGCGCCGCCTGCTCCTGCATGGAAATGCGCTTGTTTTCCGCGAGGTGTTTTTGAATCTCCTGTTTCACCTGTGCATCGCGCTGCGGCCCCGGCGGCTGCAGTTCGAGTGCCTTTTTCCGATATTCAAAACGCTTCTGCTCCGCCGCAAGACTGTCGCTGGCCGTCGGATCCACGGACACAAGCACCTCGCCCGTCTGCGCCCGGACCGGAGCAACACACAGGAGAATCCAGATGGCCACCAATCGTCTCATGGCGCGTCTCCTTTCCATTCGGCAACCAGTTTGGCCGCGTAATCATGTTCCTGCGTGCCCGCGTCTTCGATCAGCACGATGTCCTGCGCCTGCGACAGCGCTGCCTCGCGATCCCCAAGGCAGTCCAGCATCAACGCGCGTCCGACACCGAGGGCGGACACTTCCGGATTGGCCGCATACTGCTCCTGAAAAAAATCCACCCCGCGAAAGCCTTCGTCACTGGCCGCATACAGCGCGCACAAACGACCGATAACCTCGGATCCGGCGCGTGCGGGATCATATTCGACCGCGTGCTCGAGCGCTGGAATGGCTTCGATCGGGCGATCCTGTTCCGCCAGCATCAATCCCAATTCCAACCACGTCGCCGCATGTTCCTGATCAACCTCGAGGGCTTGCGTGAACATTTTCTCCGCCATCACCAACGCCCGCTCGTCAAACGCGCCCAACTCCCGAAACAGCACACCAGTGAGAAACCAGTGTGAGACATTCTCCGGTTCAAGTATCGCCGCTGAGCGTGCGTAAGCCACAGCCTCCTCAAGCGCAGGCTGGTCCGGTTCACGCCTCTCATTGTCCAAAATGGCAAAGGCATGATCATGACGTGCCGAGGCAAGCTTGGTGCGGTTGTCCTGCGTGGCGTTCTCCAACAGGGCCTTCGTTGCTGCCTCATCACGTTGCTGAATCTCCCACGGCACCCACGCAGCCACTCCCATCGGCGGTTGCGGTCCCAAAATCGTCGCACGTTCCATGTCCTGCTTGGCTCCGACACTGTCGCCCAGGGCCTCGCGTGCCGCAGCCCGGAAAAGGAAAGCCCGCGCCTCAGTCGGAATCAAATCGAGGCACTTCGTGGCATCGTCGATGGCCTTTTGATATTCGCCTGCGGCCAGCCAGGCACCTGCGCGGTTACGAAACACCTTGGCATGCTGGGGATTGATCTGGAGCGCCCTGTCGAAGTCTGCCATCGCCTTTCCCTGCTGCCCCAGGTTCAGCCACGCCTGTCCGCGATTGCCCAGATAGACCGTGCCGTTCGGGATCAGTTCGAGCGCTTTGTCAAAACTCGCGATCGCGCCCTCGTTGTCGCCTCTGTTCATCAGAAAGAAGCCGCGATTGTTGTGAAATTTCGCAACCTTCGGGGCCAGTTCTACCGCCTTGTCATAATCTGCCAAGGCGCGTTCATTCTCGCCAAACTGGTTGTACGCCGAGGCTCGATTGAAATAGGCGAATGCATTCTTCGCATTCAATTCGATGGCCTTGTCACAATCCGCCACCGCCTTCTCATACTCCCCGCGGCCCCTGAACACCTCCGCCCTGTCCACATAGAAGTTGTCGCTTTTGGGGTCTAGTTCGATGGCCTTGCCATAATCCGCCAGCGCCTTCTCGGGTTCGTTGACGAGATTCCAGGTAAACGCCCGGTTGAAGTAAAAGGTCGCGCTCTGCGGGTTCAACTCAATCGCCCTCGTATAATCCGCCAGGGCGAGATCGCGCTTCCCCACTTTGTTGTAGGCTACGGCACGGTTGTTAAGGGCGGTGGAATCCTTCGGTGTCAGATCGATCACTCGGGTAAAGTCGGCAATCGCACCCTCCGGATCTTCCAGCAGAAGGCGAGCACGACCACGGCCCATGTAACCCCGCGCCTCGGCCGGGTTTTGGCGGATCAGCTTTTCGTAAGCGACGGCAGCCTCCCTCGCCTTTCCACCCGAGAGCAGACCGAGTGCCGTCTGCCAGGCGTCCGCCGCCCCTGCAACCCGGCACACGAGAAACATGACTGCCCCCAGTTGAAACAATCTCCTCCACAGAAGGCGGGTGCCCAAGTCCTGATGGTACGATGGATGGTTCATGCGTTGCCCCTTCTGCTTGATACTACGCCGCCCTCGTCCGAACTGCCGAGCACCCGTTGCGATGAACACACCTCTTTTTGCGGTCTCACACCTTGACCTTTGACCACAACATGACCTCTTGAGCTTCGTTCTGTCTATCATGCTCCTTTCCCTCACCTCACGCATCCTCCGCACCGTCGATCCGCTCTGTCTGGCGAAGATCGGCTGGAATTTTGGCTACAAGGGGGCGCGGTCGGTCATGCTGCACAAGCAGCGCATGAAGCAGGGGCAGTTCTTCCCGCCATTCTTCTACATCTCCATCCTCAACTCCTGCAATCTGCGCTGCCAAGGCTGCTGGGTGGACGTGGACAAGCCGCGTGAGTCGCTCAACCTCGACGAACTGAACAAGATCGTGAACGACGCGAAACGACGCGGGAATGCCTTCTTCGGCATCCTCGGTGGCGAGCCGTTCATGCATCCCGAGCTGTTCGACTTTCTCTCGCTGCACCCGGACGCGTACTTCCAGGTCTTCACCAATGGCCAGATGATCACCGCGAAGGCCGCGGAGGCGATGCGCAAGCTTGGCAACGTCACGCCGCTGGTCAGCATCGAAGGCACCGAGATCATCAGCAACGAACGCCGCGGCAACAAGGAAGTCCTCACGCGCACGCTGCGCGGATTGCAGAACTGCCTCGACGCCCGCGTGCTCACAGGCGTGGCAACCAGCCTCTGCAAAACAAATATCGACGACCTCCTCACCGAAAAATGGCTGCGCCGCCTCATCGACATGGGCGTGCATTACGCTTGGTATCACACCTATCGTCCCGTCGGTCCGAAGATCAGCGCCGAACTCGCGCTCACGCCGGAACAGATCACGCAGGTGCGCAAATTCGTCGTCAACATGCGGGCGAAGCTTCCCATCGCCATCGTCGATGCCTACTACGATCACAACGGCCAGGCGCTCTGCCCGATGGCGAATGGCATCAGCCATCACATCAGTCCCACCGGCGCCATCGAGCCCTGTCCCATCATCCAGTTCGCCAAGGAAAGCGTGCGCACGCAGGACGATCTCTTCGATGTCTTCACGAAAAGCGAATTCCTCCACGACTTTCGCACCATCGCGTCCTCCAACACACGCGGCTGTATCGTCTTGGAGCGCCCTGATCTCGTGAAAGCCGTCGTCACCAAGCACACCGCCAAGGACAGCACCATCCGCCAGACCGCCATGGCCGAGATCGAAAGCATGACCCCGCGCACCAGCCAATGGCGCGAAGGCGAGGAGATCCCCGAGAAGCACTGGATGTACTTCCTCGCCAAAAAGTTCTTCTTCAACGACTTCGGCGTCTATC
>NZ_JAGRPF010000224.1 GCF_020439865.1 Prosthecobacter sp. | reverse complement strand
TGGCCTTCCGCATGCAGGCCAGCGTGCCGGAACTCACCGATCTGAGCAAGGAGTCCGAGGCCACGATGAAGCTCTATGGCGACGACGTGCGGAAACCCGGCTCCTTTGCCAACAGTGTGCTCATGGCCCGCCGACTCGCCGAGCGCGGAGTGCGCTTCATCCAGCTCTATCACAACAACTGGGACCACCACAGCAACGTCGGCGGTCGCATGCCCAGCCAGTGCAAGGACGTGGACCAGCCCTGCTTTGCCCTGCTCGAAGATTTGAAGCAACGCGGCATGCTCGACGACACGCTCGTCATCTGGGGCGGTGAATTCGGCCGCACCATCTACTCCCAGGGCGGCCTCTCGAAAGAGAACTACGGCCGCGACCACCATCCGCGCTGCTTTAGCATGTGGATGGCCGGCGGCGGCGCCAAAGGCGGCGCGATCTACGGCGAGACCGACGACTTCAGCTACAACATCGTCAAAGACCCGCTCCACATCAGCGACTTCCACGCCACCGTCCTGCAACTCCTCGGCTTCCACGCCGACCGCTTCAGCTTCAAGACGCAGGGACTCGACGGCAAACTCATCGGCATCAATCCCGCGAAGCCAGTCAAGGCGCTGATGGCGTGATCATTCACTTCGCCTTCGGGCGGTTCCGATACTTCTCCGCCAGTCGAGTGTGACGTGATTCGAGCGACTGCTCGACGCCGCTGATCCACAACTGCTTCACCTGGCTGCGGATGTCGAGGATGTCGCCCGTCGCGACGAACAGGGATGCGTCCTTGCCGGGCTCGATGCTGCCAAGCCGGTCCGCGACACCGTGAATCTGCGCAGGCACGAGCGTGATCGACGCCAGCGCCGCGTCCGCAGGCAGGCCAAACGCAGCGGCCTGTGCGGCGATGTAGGGCAGGTTTCGTTGACCGGAAGCACTGGCGCGATCAAGCCCTTCGCTGATCGCCACACTGACACCCGCCTGATGCAAAATCGACGGTGCGGCAAATTGCACATCGTAGCTGTCGCTCGAACGAACCGGCAGGGTGAAGACCTCGGTGTAAACGACGGCGATCTTCCGCTTCGCGAGTTCCTCGGCATGCATCCATGCGTCGCGACCACCAAAGATCACGATTCGCAGCTTCGGGCGTGATTCGCTCCATGTCAGCGCCGCCTTGATCTCGCGCTGGCCGTCCGCGTGAATGATGAGCGGCACGTCGCCACGCAAAACAGGCTGCATCGCCTCCCACGCGGGCACTTTAGCCGCCTTGGCATCGCGTTTGCCCCAGGCCTCGGCGTCTGCAAAGAAGCGCTCGATCTCGCGCACCTTCTCTTTCCTCTCGCGCGACTGCTCATCGAGCGATTTCGCATCGGTGGGCGTGTTAGGGCCGGGGATCTTCAGCGAATGGCCCGGCCACACGAGATGCATCGCCGTGTGGCGGCGCACCAGCATGTCCTCAATGGTCCAGCCACGTGCCGCCATCATGCCGGAACTGCCGGTGATGAATTTCCCCTGTGGAATCGGCGCGAAGTGCGTGATCCCGTTTGCCCGCGCCACCGGAATCAACTCGCTGTCCGGATTCACCGCATTCCACGACTCCACCTCCGGCGTGAACTCGCCCGTCTCCCTGTCGTCCACTGCCGCACGCAACGCTGGAATCTCCACGAGCCCGAGATCCGTGCCCGCACTCACCAGACCGGGATACAGATGCATGCCCTTCAGCTCGATCACCCTGTCCGCCTTCTCATCGATCCGCGCAGCCACCGCCGCGATCTTGCCATCACGCACCAGCACATCGCCCGTTTCGAGCGTTCCCTTGGCAACCGTGTGCACGACCGCTCCGCGCAGCAGCAGAGTATCAGCATGCGCCGTAGTGAGCGCGAGGAGGAGAAATGAAATCAGTTTTGCCATGAGAGAGTCCTTTCCATGCAGCAGTCCACGCAGAGGTGGTTCTGACGTTCTTCGAGTGTTCTGAAAAAGAATCGCGCCTTCGCCTTTTCATCGCCGCCTTTGTCATCCGTGCTGCTGGAGGCGAGTTTTTTCGCCTTGGCGATCAACGCGAGCCTTTCCGTATTTCGCGCCTCGGCACGACGTTTGGCGGCCTCGCGTTCGAAATACTGCTTTCCGTCAATCCACGTCTGCAGACAGATCGATGTCGTGGATAGCGGATGACCGCTCCAGATGGCAAAATCTCCGTCCTTGCCCGGCTCGAGGCTGCCGACTGTCTTGTCGATGCCGAGTTGCTTTGCCGGATTGATCGTCACAAACTTCAACGCCTCCTCCTCGCTCGTGCCGCCGTATTTCACCGCCTTCGCCGCCTCCAGGTTCATGCGCCGCGCGTGATCGGATGAATCGGAGTTGAAGGACACCAGTACGCCTCGCTCACGCATGATGCTTCCCGCATGCGGAATGGCGTCATACACCTCCAGCTTGTAAGCCCACCAGTCGGAGAAAGCGGACGCGCCCGCACCGTGCTTGGCGATCTCATCAGCCACTTTGTAGCCTTCCAGAATGTGTTGCAGCGTGCCGACGCGCACCTTGAAGCTCTCCATCACGCGCAGGAACGCGAGAATCTCATCCTGCCGGTAGCTGTGGCAATGAATGAGACGCTCGCCGCGAATGATCTCCGCCAGCGCTTCCAGTTCGAGATCGCGTCGCACCGGTGGGCCGTCCTTTTTCGCGAGCGCGGCCATGTAGTGCTGCGCAGCAGTGAACCGGTTTGTATGGAAGGCGGGAACGCCCATGCGCGACTGCGGAAAACGCGATTTGAAGGCGTCACCCCAGCCCGACTGCTTCACGTTCTCCCCCAGCGCAAACTTGATGCCGCCGGGAGCGCCCTTGAGCTTCAAATCCTCAGGAGCAGCACCATCACGCAGTTTGATGACACAGTTCTGACCGCCAATCGGATTCGCGGATCCATGCAGCAGATTCGCAATTGTGAGTCCGCCTGCGAGTTGCTGGTGAATCGTCTCCGATTCGGAGTTCACGACATCGCCCACACGCACCATCGCGGTCGAGGGCAGCGTGCCTTCGTTCACGCCCCCCATGATCATGCTGTGGCTGTGGCAGTCGATGAGGCCCGGCGTGACGTGAATGCCCGGCAAGTCGATCACATACGCGTCTTTCGGCGCCTGCTCAATGGAACCCACCGCCTTCACCCTGCCATCCACGATCAGCAGTCCCGTATTCTCGATCTTCCCCTTCGGTCCGCAGGTCCAGATCGTCGCTTTCTTGATCCAAATGATCTTCGGACTCAAAAGCGGCCCACGATCCTGTTGCGCAGGTGTAGCGGTCAGCGTTTTGCGTTCCTCCTTGGCTTCCTTTTTGTCTTTTTCATCCTTCAGCGCAGCGGGAAACAGGCGCCCATCGATCCACACTTCGCGCACGCGTGACTTTTCATCGAAGTAGCCGCCATTTTCAACCACAGTGAGGTTCGCGATCTTCCCCGGTTCGATGGTGCCGAGTTGATCTGCCACACCGCAGATTTTCGCCGGAATGGTCGTCAGTGCGGCCAGCGCATCGTCCGTGCTCAGCCCACGTGCGACAGCAAGCCGTGCGTTCGCGCGAAAGGAACTGCGTTTAGCCAGCCCATGTGTCGTGAGCGCGATTTCGATGCCCTCGCGGCGCAGCAACGCGGCATTGCCCGGCGCGTGATCCCACGCACGCAGTGTTTCAAACGGCACCGCCTGCCAGTCATCGTCCTCCGGCATCTTAGCAACCTCGGGAAAGTCGAGCGGCACGATAAACGGCGCCTTCGCTGCACGTGCCAGTTCCGGCCTGCGCCATTCTTGGCCACAGGCGAGCAGTACGGGCTGCAACTCGAACTCGCGCGCCAGATGCGCGGCGCGCTCCACCATCAACACACTGGCAGGTTCAAACAGCACCGGCATCTTCTTGTCCGCCGCAGGCAGCAGCGCCTCCAGTGAGGTGTCCACGTTGGGTCGCGGACGGTCCTTCGGATGCTTCGCGAAATGCGCGTGATCCGCCGCCTGATGCCGCGCATCGAGAAACGTCTGCCGCACCACCGCGATCACGCCCATGAGCGAGGCCGGATAGGGGCGCGGCTTGCGGTCTTCGTCATCACCGCCCGAGCGCGGTGCATCGATGCTCACGTGTTGAAACGTGTCGGGCTTGAGGATCGCCACATCGGGATCGGACGATGCCAGTGTGACAAAGGTGCTCGTGCCACGAATCACGCCCGCGTCCGGCACGACATTTGCCGCTGTGAAGCCTTCGTTCCGCAAGGCGTCGAGTGATTTCTGCGACGGTGCATGCTCGCGTGCCATGCGACGCTCCGGCGTCACCACCGACTTCGCACCCGGTCCGCCTGCCGCCGAGTTCACGCCCAAAAAAGGTGCCGTCGCCCCCGAAGTCAGCGCTCCCTCGTTCACTGGTGGGCCGCCGTCGGCCGGTGCTTCGCGTGTGGACTTCGCAAAGGTCACATACGCATCGATGAAGCCAGCATACACCGTCGCTCCATCGAGGTCATGCACGCGCGCATCGTCCGGAATGGCCACTTTCTCACCCACGGCCACGATTCGCCCGTCGCGCAGCACGACGGTGCCCTTTTTGATCTCGACCCCCGGTTTCACGACAATCCGCGCATTCGTGAGTGCATGACTCGATGCTTCCAGCGGTCGCCATCCGGGCGGTCGAATCGAAGAATCAACAGCCAGGACCGGAAGTGCGAGCGCGGCGAGGACCAAGACGATTTTCATGCGCGTGTTTTAAAGGCTTGTCGCCAAGATGACAGGCAAAATCAGCCTTGAGTCTGTTTTTCCGCCGTGATGGATGGTCTGCGTGGCGGTTTCGAGCGTCGCGTCGGCATTTTGATCCGCGGCGGTGTTGTGATTGCGGTCGTAGTTTGGGAAATCGCTGCTGGTGATGTCCAGACGGATGCGATGGCCGGCTTGGAACTCGTTCGAGGTCGGACGCAGCTTGATGCGATACTCGACGACCTCGCCCGGCGTGATGAGCTTCGGCTTGTCGAGCCCGTTGCGGTAACGAGCACGCACCATCCCGCTGGCGATGTCGCGATTTGTGCCATCCGGCGCCACATCGATGAGTCGCGCGAAGAAGTCGGTGTCGGGCGCGCTCGACGCCGCGTGGAGAACGACCTCCGGATAGCCGGTGACCTCCATCGCGTCCTTCAACGGCTCCGTTTGATAGACGAGGATGTCCTCGCGCTTCGCCAGTGGCGCCTGATCGGCCGGCGTGGTGAACATGCTCGCGCCCCACAGCGTGGGCACCGGATTCGTTGGATCGTAGCGATAGCTGTCGCTGCCTGCGGCGGGCGATTCCATCACGAGCGCTCCATCGCCTGCCGGCGTGCTGGCCTTGCCGCCGCTGTGCAGATGCAGCGTGTGCGTTTTCGCCCGTACAGGCGGCCATTCCTGCTCATCACGCCACTGATTTCGTCCCATGACGAAGATTTTCACCGGTGCATCTTTGTCCACGCCGGTCGGCTTGCCCTTGAGCCAGTAGTCAAACCAGCGCAGCTCGACCTTGCGCGTGTCGAGCGCGGCCTCCTTGCCGAAATCGACCGTGCCCACCTTGCGACCACCGCTGCCTGTGTGGCTCCACGGACCGATGATGAGACGCTGGCCGTTGCGCGCTGTCTCCGTCTTTCCGACGCGGCGCATAGCCTGATGCATCTCGATGCCGTCGTTGCAGTGGTCAAACCAGCCGCAGATGTCGAGGTTCGGCACGCTGACCTCCGCGCAGTGCTCCACAAACTGCCAGGGCTCGCGAAACGGCTCGCGCATCCACGCCTGCACTGCGTCCTCCTCGTGCTCGAAGACATTCTTCGGCAGCTTCATCCACGGCAGGAAGTGCAGCAGGCGGTCGCGGTCGCCCTCCTTCCACAGCTTGGCCATCTCCGCCTTCGTCGTGAGATCCTTCACGCCCATGTGCTTGCGCATGTCCGGCGCCATGCCGGTGTAGAACCAGTTCAAGCGCCGTCCCGGCCGGATCGTGCCCGGACCTTCGAGTTGGGTGAGCCGGGCGGGAATCGATCTCGCGCACATGCACACGAGCGAAGGCGGGCGCAGCGGTGCGAGCCGCCATTGCAGGAAGGCATTGTAGCTCACGCCATAGGTCCCCACTTTGCCATTCGATCCCGGCAGCTTCGCCGCCCACTCGACGGTGTCGTAGCCATCTTCCGCATCGTGGGTATCAAAGCGGTAAAACGATTCCCATTTGCCATCCGAGGCATAACGTCCGCGCGCATCCTGCGTGACGACGATGTAGCCCGCATTCGCATAGGGCTCGCCCTTTTGACCGTCCTTGTCATACGGAGTGCGCAGCACCAGCACCGGCCACGGCCATTCACCTTCGGGTCGGAACACGTTCGCTCGCAACACCACGCCATCCCGCATCAGCACCGCGACGTTCTTTTCGATCTGAACAGCCTGCGCGATGCAGGACCAGGCGACAAGGATCAGCAAGGACAGTGACTTCATGGCGTAACCTCCAACGCCTCTCTACGCACGATCTGTCTGCATCGCGCGAAACTTCCCAGGCGCCATGCCCGCGTAACGGCTGAAGTGGCGCGTGAAGGCGCTTTGATCACACCAGCCGGTCTGCAGGGCGATTTCACCGAGCGGAAGGTCCGTCTCACGCAGAAGGCGCGTGCCTTCATCGAGGCGGAGTTTGTGCAGGAGTTGCAGCGGGCTCATTTGAAACAGGCGCTGCACGCGCTGCTCGAACTGATAGACGCTGAGACCCGCCTTGGTGGCGATGTCATCGATACGCAGGCTGTCGGCGTAATGCTTCTGCATGTGCTTCAAGGCAGCGGCGAGTTCGGCGAAGCCGCTGGCCTTGTCGCTGGGCGCATTGAGATCGCGCGAGATACCGGTGACGCCGATGATCCGACCCTTCGCATCCTTCAGCGCATGTTTCGTCGTCAGGCACCAGCCAGCCTTGCGGCCCGGGTAGATGTGGAGTTCGAGCTGATGCTCCACCGGCTTGCCGGTCTTCAGCACCTGCTCGTCCTGACGCGCATAGCTCGCCGCCAGTGCTTCCGGAAACACCTCGGCAGGCCGTTTGCCGATGAGCTTCGCCTTGTCGCCGCCTGCGCAGCGATCGGCGAGCGTCTGATTCACGCGCACATAACGACCGACGACGTCCTTGATGAAGAAAACGACATCCGGCAGCTCGTCGAAGAGCAGCTCCGCGAATCCGTGCGCGGCGAAAGGATCGTCTGTGGCCGTCATTTTGGCAGAAATGGCAGGTTCATGATGCCAAAGCAAGCAAGACCCACG
Organism: Prosthecobacter sp.; assembly: GCF_020439865.1. Taxonomy (GTDB): domain Bacteria; phylum Verrucomicrobiota; class Verrucomicrobiia; order Verrucomicrobiales; family Verrucomicrobiaceae; genus Prosthecobacter. The sequence goes on along the minus strand of NZ_JAGRPF010000224.1, from coordinate 733 downwards.
TGCATCATCGCTTAGCATGGTCCACGTTCCCCCGCCATCCACCATGTCCCTTCCCTCCTCCCCTTCCGTCAACTGGTCCGCCGTCTTTCCCGCCGTCGTCACGCAGATGCATCAAGACCAGTCGCTCGACCTCGCGGCCACCGCCCGGCATTGGGAGGCGCTCATCGACTCCGGTGTGGCCGGCTTGATCGTCTGCGGATCGCTAGGTGAAAATCAATGCCTCCTTCCCGAGGAAAAGCGCGCCGTCGTGAAGCACGCCGTCGAAGTTGCAGCGGGGCGCGTTCCCGTCGTCAGCGGCGTGGCCGAAATGAGCACGCAGGCAGCGATCAGCTACATGCAGGACTGCGAGAAGCTCGGCGCATCCGGCTTCATGATCATGCCGCCGATGGTTTACAAGACCGACCCGCGCGAGACGCAGCACTGGTTCCGCACGCTCGCGAAGGCCACGCCGCTCTCGTGGATGCTCTACAACAACCCCGTCGGCTATAACACCGATGTGACGCCGGAGATGTTCGTCGAACTGGCCGACATCCCGAACCTGCTCGCCATCAAGGAGAGCAGCGCGAACACCCGCCGCATCACGGAACTGCGCAATCAGACCGGCGACCGCTACCGCATCTTCACCGGCGTGGACGATCTCTTCCTCGAATCCGCCATCCTCGGCATCGACGGCTGGGTATGCGGCAGCGGCATCGCCTTCCCGAAGGAGAACCAGCAGCTCTGGGATCTCGCC
>NZ_JAGRPF010000034.1 GCF_020439865.1 Prosthecobacter sp. | reverse complement strand
TCTGACTGCCGAAGGCGATGAGCAAAGATCGTTTCGATTCCGATGCCGCCTCTCCGTTCGGAGAGGCGCCGCGATTAAGGACTCCGGCAAGGAATCCATTGAGCCATGCGCGCTGTTCGGCGCTGAATGGTGCGTTTTCAGGAATGAGGGGGACGATTTTCATCTGTCAGAGCGGCTTGAGAGATGGTTCGGAGAATCAGAAGTCCAGCTGCAGCTGGACGTAGGCGAAGTGGGCGGTGCTGTGCGGTCCAGTGTCAGCCAGATAGTCGCCTGGGAAGAAGATGCTGTAGCCAGCCTGCAGACCGACGTGGGGATTGACTTTGTAGATGGCGGTGAGATCAACCTCCTGACCGCGGAACTTCCCTGCTGAAACCGAAGCGGCGTTGACCGGGCGAACGGCCGTCACCCCATTGACGCGTCGCCACGCGTCGGCCGTGTTGTCCATCCAGTAGAGATGATAGTCGATCATCACCTTGAGCTTGGCCGAGGGGGTGAAGCTGATGTTCAACTGCGGGTTGTGCATGTTGATCCAGCCTGTGGTGTCCATGAATCCGTAGAACAGGTGGTTCGTGGGATACAGGTTCTGGAAAGTGCCGAGGTCACCATCGTTCGGATCGCCGTCGCCGGGGCTGTAGTTGTATTGCAGTCCGATGCGCGGCTTCCATGAGGACTTCAGCCAGTTGTAGCCCACGCCCCAGTGACCTGCGAAGGCGCTCAGGTTGCGGCCGGATACTTCTCCCGTCTGATAGGCCATTTCGGTTTCGTAGTCGAAGCCGCCAAGCTTTGCAGGATCCCCTTTCCAAAGGGTGCCGAAAGTCAGGAAACTGGTGTCGCCGCGGATCGGGCCGAAGCTGCCATTGCCATCATCACGCTTGTGAAAGACATAGAAGTCGGTGGTCTTGTTGAAGGGAACAAAGAGCGTGGAGAAATAGAGGCCGCTGAAGATGTCGTTTTGCGACTCGTCATTGTCGAGAAAGGGCGACTGGTTCCACATGTGATCACGAAACGTGACGGGCGAGGAGACAAAGGCGTCCAACGACCACATCTGGGAGGTGTAGCGCAGTTTGACAGCGTCAAAGGTGCGCGCCTGATTGAGCCACTCAAGCGGACCGACGAGGCGCTGGTCTCCGTAGCTGAGGAACTGGCGGCCGATGGTGGCGCTCATTCCCTTCTTGGCGTTCCCAATTTGCACATAGGCCTTCAGGATGTCGAACACGTCGTCACCCTCCGATGCGGCAACCCCGACTTCGTTCGGGCGGCTTCCGCCTAGCTCACGAATGTCCTGCCCCTGAATGTAGAACTTCAGCCAGGGGTTCACATCATAACCAAGTCCCAGACGAAAGCGCTGCAGCAGCCAGGAGGCATCCTGCGGCCCATTGACAGCGCTGTTGAAGTCAAAGTTGTTCTCACGAGCCTCGAAGCGCATGCGTTCCTGCACATCGACCGTAAGAGCACCGAACTTGATCGGCTTGTAGGTCGGAGGAGGGGGGGCAAGAGTGAACCCCGGCACGCGGGCCGGAGCGGAAGTTTTGGGCGCTGGAGCCTGTGCGAATGCGAGCGAGGTCGTCGCCACCAGTAACGGAAGTAACCTTTTCATCGGGGTATTGGGGTAGTGTGTGTTGTTAGATCGGCTAAGCGGCGGCTTGCAGGGAAAGGGAGGCGGTGCGGCGCAGCAGCGTGCCGTCGGCACGGCGATGGTGCGTGGTCATGCCACGCTGATGGGCGCGTTCTTCGAGGAAAGAGAGAAGGTGCTCGCGGTAGTGGTGCCACTCGGGCGTTTCGATGAGCACCTTGCGATCGCGCGGACGTGGAAAGTCGATGTGCAGGATCTCACCGGCGGTGGCGGCAGGACCATCACTCATCAGCACAACTTGATCAGAGAGGTAGATGGCCTCATCCACATCATGAGTGACCATGATGGCCGTAGTGCCGGTGCGTTCGCGCAGATTGAGCAGCACATCCTGAAGCTCGAGCTTGGTGAGCTTGTCGAGCATGCCAAAGGGCTCGTCGAGAAGCAGCACCTTCGGCTGCAGGGCAAAGGCGCGGGCAAGACCGACGCGCTGGCGCATGCCTTGAGACAGGGCGCCGGGACGCTTCTCAAAACTGCCCGCGAGCCCGAGGGTTTCGAGATAATGGGCGGCGATGTCGAGCTGCTCCTTTTTGTTGAGGTGATAAAACACCTGGCGCACGCCGACCATGACGTTCTCCAGCGCGCTCATCCATGGCAGCAGATTGGGGCTCTGGAAGACCATGCCGCGATCAGGCCCCGCGCCGTCAATTTCTCGGCCATCAATGATCACACCACCTTCGGTGATACTGGACAATCCGGCCACCATGCTGAGCACGGTGCTTTTGCCGCATCCGCTGTGACCGATGATCGAGACAAGCTCGCCACGTTTGATGTGCAGGTCAAAGTCACGCACGATCACCGCGGCGCCACGAGGAGTCGGGTAGGTCTTGCCGAGTTTCGAAATGGTGACGAAGCCTTCTGCAGGCTTGTGGCTTTCCTTGTGCTTCGGCACGGCTGGAACGCCGGTTTGCGCTGCTTCGCGTTCACGAACCCAGCGAAAGGCGAAGGTCGGCCTGGCAGAACGAAGATCGATCGGATCCGCGTCCGGCAGTTCACGGACGGTGAGATTGTCAGCATTGTCTTCACGCTGTGCGACAAGGAAATCCAGCAGGCGCTTTCTCGATGCGAGAATCTCCGGCTCGGCCAGCAGTGTGGCGCGATCGCGCGGACGGCGAAGTTTCACCTCTTCGGCGGGACCAAACGTGGCCGCAGGCCCCATCGTCAGCGGAATGACGCGATCCGCCATGTAGAGGGCTTCATCGACATCGTTGGTGATCAGCAGAATCGTCTGACCGGTGCGCTGCTTGAGTTCGAGGATCTGATCCTGCAGTTCCGAACGTGTGAGTGCATCGAGAGCGCTGAGCGGCTCGTCGAGCAACAGAACGCGTGGCGCAAAGGAAAGCGCACGTGCCACCGAAACGCGCTGGCGCATGCCGCCTGAGAGTTCGCTCGGCAGCTTGCCCAGTGCTGGGGTCAGCTTGACCTGATCCACGGCATCAGCGATGCGCGCGTTGCGTTCAGGCAACGACTCGTCCTGACAGACCTGGTTCACCGCGAGCGCCACATTGCCCTTCACGCTGAGCCAGGGCAGCAGCGCGTAGGTCTGAAAGACGAGACCACGCTCGGGTCCGGGACCCGTAATCGGTTTGCCGTCGAACAACGCCTCACCTTTGTCAGGATTGACCAGCCCGGCGATCAAATTGACCAGCGTGGACTTGCCGCTGCCGGAGTAGCCGACGACGGCCACGAGTTCGCCCTCGTTCAGCGTCAGATTGATGTCACGCAGCACTTCGGTGCGATGGTTCGCCGCTCCGAAGCCGACTGAAACGTTGTTGAGTTCGATCAAGGACATGACGCAGTTCGGTTAGAGGGTCTGGCCGCCAAAAGTGACGAGGCGCTGAAGGGCCAGCATGATGCGATCGAGGACGAAACCGATGAAGCCGATGGTGAACACGGCGACGATGATCTGCGCCATGCTCTCGGTGGAACCGTTCTGGAAGGTGTCCCAAACGAACTTCCCGAGGCCCGGATTCTGCGCGAGCATGTCCGCCGCGATGAGCACCATCCAGCCCACGCCGATGGAAAGCCGCATGCCGGTGAAGATGAGCGGCAGCGCGGCGGGCAGGATGATCTTCCAGATGCGCTGAAAGGCGTTCAGCTTGAGAACCTTCGCCACGTTGAGGTAATCCTTGTCCACACCTGCAACACCGACTGCCGTATTAATCAGCGTGGGCCAAAGCGAACACAGGGTGACTGTGCCGGCGGAAATGAGCAGCGCTCGGGATACGCCTGCATCACCCGCGGGATTGTAGAGGGCGGTGACGAACACGAAGACGATCGGCAGCCACGCCAGTGGAGACACCGGCTTGAAAATCTGGATGAGAGGATTCATCGCCAGATTAAAGCGCGAACTCAATCCGCAGAGAAAGCCAAGCGGAACGGCAATGAGCGTCGCCACGCCGATGCCGATGGCCACCGTGACCAGACTGGTCATGATCTGCGTGCCGAAGGTGGGAGGCCCCGCATAGTATTTGCTGCGATAGCTTGCCGCCTTGCTGCTGTATTGGGCTGCGGAATCCGCCTTGCCAGCAGCCTTCGCCTCTTCCGCCTTCGTATCCCACTTGGCGGCGATGTTCGACATGCTGGTGAGGAACTCCTGCTTCTTGACCGCTTCATTGCGGGCAAACTCGCGCATGCCCTGCCAGGCATTCCATGTCTCCGCCGGAGTGGGAATGCGCTGACTTCCGGTGTGAACGACGTGCGAACAGAGCATCCAGAATCCCATGAACAGCGCGATCACGACGCCTGGAAGCACGGTGTTCGTGACAATCTGCTGCCACTGTTCCTTCACATCATGGCGGGCCATGATGCGAACGAAGGGGCTGAAGTAGCCGAGACCGAGTTTCTCCAGCAGGGACGCAAAGGCGAGCCTGCGGAGGGGTTCTCGTTTCGGTGGAGTCATCGCGGCGGCGGTGGTCGTGGAGGTGTCAGCTGTGGTGGCGTTCATGATGGCGGCGGCTGTCAGGGACGTGTTGAGATTTACTTGAGGCCAATCTCGAGGGCCTTGAGGTAGTCGTTCGGCTTGCGACCGTCATAGGTCTTGCCGTCGATGAACTCGGAGGTGGGCTCACGGAAGCCGTTGCTTCCGAGCGGGAAGTCCGCCTCGGTGAAGAAGCCTTCCTTGATGAGCAGCTTCGCGGCCTTCTCGTAGAGATCGGAACGATAGACCGACTTCGCCGTTTCGAAGTACCACGCGTCGGGCTTTTGTTCCTTCACCTGACCCCAGCGCACCATCTGCGTGAGATACCAGATGCAGTCGCTCGCCCACGGATAGGAGGCGTTGTGTTTGAAGAAGACATTGAAGTCCGGCATCGGGCGCTTGTCGCCGGGCTCGTACTCAAAGGTGCCGGTCATGCTGTTGGCGATCACCGCTTCATCAGCCCCCACATAGTTCGGTGCGCTGAGGATCTTCACCGCCTCCTTGCGATTTTCCGGGCTGGCATCTAGCCAGGCGCAGGCGCGGATGATTGCCTTCGTCAGTGCCAGCGTGGTGTTCGGATTCTTTTCTGCGAAAGCCTTGGTGATGCCGAAGACCTTCTCAGGATTGTAGGCCCAGATTTCGTGATCGGTGATGACCGGCACCCCGATCTTCTTGAAAACCGCCTGCTGGTTCCACGGTTCACCCACGCAGTAACCGACGATGGTGCCAGCTTCGAGCGTAGAGGGCATTTGTGGCGGTGGAGTCACGGAAAGGACGAGGTCACCGTTGAGCACTCCGGGGATGTTTTCTTCACCGGTCTTCGGATCGAAATAGAAGCCGGGATTGATGCCACCGGCCGCGAGCCAGTAACGCAGTTCGTAGTTGTGAGTGGAGACCGGAAACACCATGCCGAACTGCAGTGGTTTGCCCGTGGCTTTGGCGGCCATCACGATGGGCTTGAAACTGTCCGCCTTGATCGGATGCACCGGTTTGCCGTCGGCGTCCTTCGGGATCGCGGGCTTCATCTGCTCCCAGATGGCGTTCGACACTGTGATGCCGTTGCCGTTGTAGTCGAGGCTGATGGGCGTGATGACCTCGGCCTTCGAACCGAAACCAACGGTCGCGCCGATCGGCTGACCGGCGAGCATGTGAGCACCGTCGAGCTCGCCGGAGATGACGCGGTCGAGCAGCACCTTCCAGTTGGCCTGGGCTTCGACTTCGACGATGAGGCCCTCCTCTTCAAAGAAGCCTTTCTCCTTGGCGATGACGAGCGGGGCGCAGTCCGTCAGCTTGATGAAGCCGATCTTGAGCTGGTCTTTCTCAACATCGAGCAGTTCGGTGGTGCCGGCGGCGCGAACGAATGCGGGCGCGACGAGCAATGCCGACAACGTCAGCAGGAGCCGGCGAGTCAGGGTGGAGGGAGTACGTTTGAGTTTCATGCGAGGATGAGTTTGGAGCGGTTCTTGGATTTCGTAGTTTTGGGGGCGGCAGCTTGGGCTTTGGGAAAGGTGAGGATGCTGGAGCTCCAGCATTCGCGCAGCGCATCCGCGCCTTCGGCGCGTTGCGATGGCTGGAGCAGACCGTGGGCGATGAACTCTTCGAGCAGCCAGCGACCGCGTTCGCTGGTGGGTTCATTGGCATCGCGACGATGGAAGACATGGAAGCCGTCCACGGCGGCTTTGGCGCCGGTGCCGAGATCGAGCGGACCAACGAGGGAGCGCTTCAAGATCTCTTCGCTGACGCTGAAGTAGCCGCTCTTCACAAGGATGCGAGCCACTTCAGCGCGGTTTTCTTTCACATCGCAGAACACGCAGGCTTCCTTCAGCGCGGCAGTAATCGCCAGCGCTTCGTCAGCATGACGTTCGATAAAACTCTCCGTAGTCAGCAGCACCTTCTCCGGATGTCCGGGTGCAAGTTCTTCGCTCGTGGCGGCGATCCAGCCGATGCCGCGTTCGACGGCAGCCGAACTCCAGGGTTCGCCAACACAGCAGCCGTCCACCAAACCTGCAGTGAGGTTCGACGCCATCTGCGTGGGGGGCAGCACCACGATGCGAACTTCTTTATCGACATCGATGCCGCCTGCCACCAGCCACCGGCGCAGCAGAAAGTTGTGAGATGAGCAGCGTGAAACAACACCAAAAGTGAAACGGCGGCTCGAACTGCTGCGAATGAGCTTCTTCAGGCTGGCGGCATCACGCACGCCGCGGTTCCAAAGATCACGACTCAGCGTGATGGCGTTGCCGTGCAGATTGAAGACGAACGGAGCCACCACCCGGCAGGGCGGAGTGCTGATTCCCATGCGCATGGCCAGCGCGAGGCCGGCGATGGCATGGGCGGCATCCACCTGGCCATAAAGGAGCTTCTCCCGAATGGTGGCCCATCCGACCTCACAACTTAACTCGACTCGCACGCCATGTTTGCGGAACAGCTCGTGATCTCTGGCCACCAGCAGCGGAGCGCAGTCGGTGAGGGCGATGAACCCGATTCTGACCGGCTGAATGACTCCGCTGAGGACTGCTTTGGAACTGGAAGCTGGCTTTGGCATGACAGCCTCGGGATAAGCAGCCGCGGTGCCATCGTGCCAATCTCCCGCATAAATGATGCGCAATGTTTTTCACTTGGTGTATGAATGGTATTCATGGACCACGCCATCGACACACGCCAGCTTCGCGCCTTCGTCTGCCTCGCACGCACCGGCAGTTTCACGCAGGTGGGCCGCGAACTGCATCTCACGCAGAGCGCCATCAGCCACGCCATCAAGTCCCTCGAAACTGACCTCGGCTGCCAGCTTTTCCATCGCCAGGGCAAGAGCGTGCACCTCACCCATGCCGGACGAGAACTGCTGCCGCACGCCGAGGCAATCCTGCAATCCATGAGCCACGCTCGCAGCGTTCTCGGCACGCTCGATCAGACGCAGCGCGGCAAGCTGCGGATCGGCTGCACCACTGCGGCGGCTCAGTTCATCCTGCCGACGGTGTTCCGCGAATTCAAAGAATCGTTTCCTCAATACGAGATCCAGGTCGTCACGGGCGAGACGCCCGACACCATCGAACGCCTGCAAAAGAACCAGATCGACATCGCGGTCAGCCTGCGTCCGAAGGACGTTTCGCGCCTCGTCTGTCATCCCATCTTCGATGATGCGCTGGAGTTTCTCGTGTCACCACTCCATGCATGGGCGCAGCAGGCACCGAAGCTGAAGGACACCGCAGGAGAGACCTTCATCGTCGCCAGCCGCAACAGCATGAACTTCATCCTCATCCAGGAATACTTCATGAAGTATGGCATCCGGTTGAACAACTTCATCGAACTGGGCAGTTCTGAAGCCACCATCGAACTTGCCAAGCTCGGCATCGGCGTCGCCATCGCGGCGCGCTGGATTGCACGCAGCGAGATCGATGCCGGCCAGTTGATCGCGCAGCCGATGCCACGCGGCAAACTCAAGCGCCACTGGGCCGTCTCCACGCTCAAAGACCGACCGCTCAATCTACCGGAGCGCACGTTCATCGGCCTGTGCGAGGAGGTCGGACGACGGATGATCGACGAGCGCAAGTGACTCGCAGCACACCAGCAGTTTCTGGCGCAATACCGCCGACCTGGCCGCCAGTTCACGCTGCTCCTGCTCATACTGAGCGCGCCCTTGCGCTGTTTCGATCTTCACCGGCTTATAGCCCATGACGCCCAGGTCATAGGGACTTGCACGCATGTCGAGATCACGTCCGGCAAGAGCCAGTTCAAAACATTCCCCGATGAGATCAGCTCCCGTCCAGGGCCAAAGTTTGGAGGACCACTTGTAGAGATCCATGTTGGCATGCAGACAGGCTGACTGCTCGAGATCGGGTCGCATGTCGAGCGTGGGCTGGAGTGAGTTCAGCGGACGCGCCTCGGGCGTGAAGAATCGGAACGCATCGTAATGCGAGCAGCAAACGGGAAGCGATTCGACAAAGGCGGCAAGTTCGCTGGGTGGCAGACGCAGTTCGTATCCCTGATGCCGCACCTGCTGCGCCGACTGTCGGTACACCATCGCCCACTCATGCAGACCAAAGCAGGTGAACCTCCCTGCCCTGCCGAGAATGCGCCGGCAAAGCATCGCCACCCACGCGGCGAATTCGCGCTCACGTTGCGTGAAGCGGCGCTCATCAATGCGAAGCCGGTTTCCTTCACGAATGAAGCGATCGCTTCGCAGCCAGGGGAAGTTTTCCAAATCGTCGTCAACGACTTCCATGCTCGCACCGAGCGGCGGCACCCATTGTTTCAACTTGGCCGGCGCGAAGCTGTAATACGTAAAGAGAAAATCATGCACCGGATGCTTCGCCCCGCGGCTGCGTCGGTCCACAAAGGCGTCCGCATGCGCGACCACACGTGCTTCATGTGCCCGCATGCGTGCGTGCCACTCCCCTCTCTCCATTAGGATCATGGCACCAGCAGCGTCGCGAGACCGAGAAACGTCCCCATGCTGATGACATCCGTGGCCGTGGTGAGGAAGATGCTCGATGCCGTGGCGGGATCCGCACCAAACTTCCGCAACGTCAGCGGAATCAGCGCTCCGCTCAGACCGCTGACGACACAGCTCGCCGTCATTGCCAGCCACACCACGCAGGCGAGCACGAAGGCGCTGGGATTGTGGTTCATACGCGCATAGACCCACATGCCCACACCGGCGGAGACGCCCACCAGCATGCCGTTGAACAAACCAAGCAGCCCTTCTTTGATCACCAGCTTGCGCTCCTCCCCCGCCTTCAGATCGCCGAGCGTCATTCCTCGCAACGCGACCGCGAGCGCCTGACAGCCGGTGTTGCCGGACTGGCCCGCGAGCACCGGCAGAAACACCGCGAGCAGGACCATGCGGTCGAGCGTTCCCTGAAACACTCCCACCACCGCAGCGGCCACAAAGCAGGTCACCAGATTGATCTGCAGCCAGGGATGGCGGAACCGCAGGCTGCGCAGAAACGGTGTCGAGAGACGTTCCTCGCGCTCCACCCCGACCATCGATCCGACCTGCGCGCTGATTTCGATCGCACGCGCCTCGAACAACGTCTGCCCACGCACCAGTCCCAGAAGCACTCCGCCTTTGTCACAGATGGGATAGACCGGGTAATGCTTGTTCACGACGACCTTCATCGCATCGGTCAGCTCCATCTCCGGATCCAAAGTAAAAGGATCCGAAATCATGATGTCGGCCAGTTTCGCATCAGGCGCTGCGAGCATGAGATCGCGCATTACCAGCAGTCCCAGCAGCCGGTCCTTGTCGTCCGTGATGTAGCCGTAGGTGATGAAGGCCTTCTTCGCCAGCTTGCGCACCTCCTCGATGGTGTCCCGCGCCGTGGCTTCAGGTTTGAACACGGCCACTGGCGCCTCCATCAGCCAGCCCACGCTGTCCTCGGGATACTCGCGATTTTTGGCCCATTGCCTGGCCTTGTGCAGAGGGACGAAGTTCATCGCTGCTGTCCTCGGCTCCTCTTCCATCTCAGCCATGACTTGTTGGGCCACCATGGGATTGAGCTGCTGGAGCACCTTTGCAGCGTCCTCGCCGGAGACTTTCTCCAGCAGATCGGCGGCGTCATGCGCACCTCTCTCAGAAACGGCATCAAGCAGGGAGTCGGAGGACGTTTTCATGTGTGAGGAACGAGCCTAAACGACCCCGAGACGCTTGTCATCGGCCGGGGCGAAAAAAACCTCGCACAGGACGCAGGCACGCGCACATTCCCCGCCATGGCCCTGCATGACCGCGACTACATGCGCGAAGACTCCTCCCGTTCCTTTTCCAGAACGGTGCAGGGGCTGACGGCATTCCAGATCATTCTGGGGCTCAATGTCGCGGTGTTCGTCATGCAGTTTGTGTTTGAAGTCGGCTGGCTGCGGCATCCGCTGTCGGGAGAAGTGCTCATGCCACTGGGCGGTGTGAGCGTGCATGAACTCGCGCGCGGCAACGTGTGGACCCTGTTCACCTACATGTTCGTCCATGGCAGCGTGGCGCACTTCTTTCTGAACATGATGCTGCTGTGGTTCGCGGGTCGCGGCGTTCAGCAGGTGTTTGGCAGCCTTCATTTCACCCTGATCTATCTCCTATCCGGCATCGTCGGTGCGGGAGCGGAGATGGCGGTGAACGGCTTCGTGCAGGGAGACATCACCACGCCTCTCATCGGTGCCTCGGCGTCAGCCTTTGGCCTGCTGATGGCCCTGGCCGTGGTGCTGCCCGATGAAAAAATCACCGCCTTCATCTACTTCGTCATTCCCGTGCAGTTGCGGCTGTGGACGCTGGCGAAGGGGCTCTTCGTCATTCAGCTCGTCTTTGGTCTGGCCGGTGTTTTGTTTCAGGTGCTGCCCGAGGGGCTGCAGATCGCCTACTTCGCCCATCTCGGTGGTGCGGCGCTGGGCTGGTTCTATGCGCGCAGTCTCGGCTACGGAGGCCGTCCGCTGACCTATGCCAGCCAGTGGCAGCCCGCCGATGTCAGGCCCGAACGCCGCCCCGCCATGGCACGCGCCCGAGTGCGCCCCGTGCTCGATCTTGAAAACGAAGCCGAGGACTCGCCTCCGGCGAATCCCCTCGTGTCGCTGATCGAAGACGAGGTGAACCCGATTCTCGACAAGATCGGCCAGCACGGCATCGGCAGCCTCACCGACGAGGAACGGCGCACTCTGGAGCGCGCCAGCCGTGAACTCGAACGCCAGCGGCAGGGCAAATGAGCTTGAAGCGCCTCCGTTTCGCATGCTGCCCTCCCGCTCCGCCCGTCTTGCTGCCACTCTCTTGATTGCCCTGCTGTTCGGCTGGGTGGTGCGGACTTACCGCAAAGGCGGGACGTCCACCATTCCCGTCCCCTCCCCCGCGTTGGCTGCTCCGAAGAACGAACCGTCCGCAAACACCTTTCCCGACGAGTAATCCCCCTTTCCTTTTCCTGTTATGTCCATCGCCACCCGCAAAGGAGATCAAGGTCAGACCGACCTGCTGTTCGGCTGCCGTCTCGCCAAATCCCATCCTCGCGTCCACTCACTCGGAGCGGTGGATGAACTGAACGCCGCACTCGGACCGCTGCGCATAGCAGCCGCACGCGCGGAGACAAAGGAGATCGTGCCTCAGGTCCAGCGCTGGCTCATCGGACTCATGGGGGAACTCGCCACCCCGCCCGGTGACGAAGCTCGCTATGCGGAGACTCATCCCGAGCGCATCTCCCCAACGAATGTAGCCTGGCTCGATGAATGGGTGGCCAGGCTCGAAGCGGGCGGTGCACTGAACATCAAAGGATGGGCACTGCCCGGCGAAGCCGGTGTCATGAGCGGCGCCTACGCCGATCTCGCCCGCGTCGCGTGTCGTCGAGCGGAACGAAGTGTCATCGATCTCGAAGGAACACGCGACGGCATGCCCAACAGCGAAATCGTCCGCTTCCTCAACCGTCTCTCCGATGTTCTCTGGCTGCTCGCCCGCTGGGAGGAGCAGTGATGCCAGGCCCCCTGGCTAAAGTCGCTCAGACAGTGTGCCTGCAATGCTACTTTTTCGTTTCGCCTTCGGGCTTTGCGGGTGACGCAGGCTTCTCACCAGTGACGGGATTGGAGCCGGGAGCGGGAGCAGGTTTGATCTCCGGCTTGGGCGTCTCGGGCAACGGTGAGGAGGGCTGGGTCAATCCGGGGGCGGCCGGCGTGGACTTGAGACCCTGCAGCATCTTGCTCACATCAGGCAGGCCGGGCGCGGTGGCGCCCGCTCCTTCGGGTGCGGCGGGCGGTGCATTCTTGTCCGGTTCGGCGAGGATCTCGCTGCGTTTCTTGAGGAGGTTGCTGACGGTATATTCGCTGACGTCATAGACCCAGCCTTCGAGCTTCTTCTCGGCGGCGAGCTTGTCTTCAAGCTTCTTCTTTTCTTCGGCGAAGGCGGCGTCGTTTTTCTTCTTGTCCTCCTCCTTTTCATCCTTCACCGCCGGACGCGCCTTCGGGAGGTCGGCGCTGACGGAAACGGAGAGGTAGTACTTGTCTCCGGTGCCGTCCTTGCCGCCCTGTTTCGCGGCCTGGACGCTGTAGGTGAAGCCTTCAAAGGTGACGATTTTGGCCTTCACGGCGCCCTTCAGAGCGTCCGCGGCCTTGTCCTTGGCGAGCACGTCATTGAAGGTGGGGCTGGAGAGCAGCGTGGCGAGGGAGACCTTGCCGGCGTCGATTTTCTCGCCGGGCTTGGCGCCTTCGAGGGTGAAGTCGGTGGTCTCCGCATCGGGGCGGGAGGCCTTCCAGGAGTCCGCCGGAGTGGCGGCGGTGATTTCGACGGACTTAACCTTCTGCACGTCGAAGAAGGCCTTGTCGAGCCAAGCTTCCGGCTTGCTTTCGAGGTCGGCGAAGGTGTTGTTGATGGTCCAGATGGTTTCGCCGTCGTCAGGGCTGACCATGCGCACGAGGCGCTCGCTGTTGCCGCCGAAGGGAGAGGCGTTGGGATTGCCTGAGGAGGTAACGTTGCCACCGAGGACAAGGGACTTCTTGATGTTGCCCTTGGAGTCGAGCAGTTCGACGAGAGTGCCGATGCCGTAACCGGTGGGTTCACCGGGAGGCTGAACGCCGACCTTGGCCCAGGCTTCCTTGCCGACGAACTGCTTGCGGCTGATCTTCTGCTCCTTGAGGGCCAGGAGCGCGCGGCTGATGTGGTCGAAGCTGGCCTCGTAACCACCGCGCTCAGCGACGGTCCATGCGGTGCCGTTGAGGGCGACATTGACCTCGCTCTGGGCGTCCTTGATGCGGATCTTCTGGATGCTGTTGACGTCGAGATCCGGGACAAGCATTTCACGCATTTCCACGCCCTTGCGGGAGCCGGTGCTGAGGCGAGATTTGCGGGCCTTTTGCTGATAAAGAGCGGCTCCGACGAGTGCGGCGAGCACGGCGGTCAGGATGATGATCTTTTTCATGAGAGATAAAACAGGGTTGAAGGAGGATGAAGGAAATCAAACAGCGGCGGTGGCGGCACGACGACGGATGGCGAGCAGCAGCCCGACACAACTGACGAGCAGCGGCACGGCGAGGAAGTTCAGCCATTTGAGCCGGGTCTTGGTGGCTTCGATCTCCTTGTTCTGCTCCTTCTTGATGTCGCGCTCCTTGCGGGAGAGATCGACGTCGTTCTGCATGAGAGCCTCAAGATCCTTCTGCTGCTGCGGATCGACGATGAAGCCCTTGCCCTTGGAGTCCCGCTTCAGACGCAGAGCGCCCATTTTCTCCGCAATCTGCTGACGCTCGGCCTGCAGCGCCATGAGCTGCGGACGGTAGCGGCTTTCCACCTTCTCACGCATTTCCTTGAGGGTGCTGAAGGGGCGCACGGCGGACTTGCGGTTGCGCACCTGAAGAAGATCGCCGCCACCGGAGAGAACTTCGACGGCGTTGAGGAACATCGGCAGATTGCCGGTGCGGGAGACGAGCATGCCGGTCATGGGATCCTGCTGCACGCAGAAGGCGTCATAGAGCATGTCCACATCGGAAACGAGAATGACCACGCCTTCGCTATTGGCGGATTCTTTGAGGGAACCGTCATCTTTTTTCGGCTCCTCTTTCTTCTGTTCGGCCGGAGCGGCTGCAGGTGCTGGCGCAGCAGGAGCGGTGGCAGGAGCTGCCGGTAGAGCCACCGGCGGTGTGGTGACAGACACAGGCGGTGTGGTGGCGGTGGCAGGTTTGGGCTTTTCTTCATCCTGGGCGCCACCGGTGTCGGGTCGTCCCGGCGCTGCGGCAGGCTTGCCTGCGGGGAAGGCCGTTTTGAATTTACCTGTCAGACGAACTCCGAGGATCTGCTTGCGGCCGCTGGGATGGAATGAGGTCAGGCCCTGAGGCGAACGCGCTTTCTCCGCTTCCGAGACTTCGATCATCTCAGATTCTTCCGAACTGTTGACGAGCATGTCGGCATCTATGCCGTCGCGTTTGTCGATGCTGAAAGCACCCGCCGTCACCATGACGAGGGAGTTAAGACCGGAGGTGATGCGGTCTTCACGATTGATGGCCTCCGCGGGAAGCTGGAGCGCCGTTGGGTTGTTGCGGCCCTGCAGCATGCCGCGGTAGTTCATGTCGGCGACGACGAGGTCGCTCTTGAAGCCGACTCCCCAGGCTTTGAACAGGTTCTTCAAATCGGAGGTGGTGTTGATCATGCTCTGCTGGCCGGTCATCGGATTGGGCCGTCCGCTGAAGGCCTGGGCGACCACGCTGTTCGGGTCAACAAAAGCGATGACCTTGCCGCCGCCAAGCAGGAACTGGTCGATGGCATATTCGGCGGTCTCCGAAATGTCAGCGGGATGGAGCACGACGAGCACCTTGATGTTCGGATCGATCTTGTCCGCGCCGATGGGCACCTCGACAACCTCGTAATCGGAACGGAGCTGCTGGATGAGCACCCACGGACCATCTCCCTGCTGCTTCTGGAAGGGATACATGGGTGATCCCATGACCGGCATGGCGCTCATGACACCAACGACATTCTTGGTCGGTTTGATGACCTTCGAGATGGCGCGGGCGATGTCATACTCGACGGCGGAGCCTTCATTCGGCCCCGGCGGATTGAGGAAAGGAATGACCTCCTTCTGGTCGAGGCACTGCACCGCGAGACCGAAGTAGATTTTGTCCCCCTCCTGATTCACGGGCCCCATGTCCTGAATTTCGTCCGCACGGGCGTTGTCCTCTTCGTCGGTGTTGGGATTGGGGTGAATGGTTTCGAGGATGATCTTGTCGCCGGAGGCCTTGACCATTTCCAGCAGCAGGTCTTCCACCGCACGCACATGCGGCTTGAGCACGTTGGGCATCACGCGGTCGTCCGTGGTGTAGTAATAACGGATGGTGACTGGCTCGTCCTCGTTGAGGCGGCTGAGGATGTTTTTTGTTCCTTGGGAAAGGGTGTAGATCCGGTCTTGGGTAAGATCGACGCGGAAATTGCCAAAGCCGAGGCCGCCCACAAGAAAGTTAAGGACGACGACGATGGCGATGACCAGGATGGCGGTGATGCCGGTGGTGGATTGCTTGCTGTTCAGATTCACGCTCATGGTGTCAAAGCAGGTTGAAGATTGGTTTGATGCCAGAATCAGGCGCGTTTCGCACGCAGGGCCAGGTTGGTGATGAAGAGGGTCACGACGACGACGGAAAGGAAGTAGAGCACGTCACGGAAGACGAAGATGCCCTTGGTCATTTCAAAGAAGTGATCCATGAAGCTGAAGTAGCTGATGAAGCGAACGATGCCCTCGGCCCAGGACGGTACCGTGGCGACGATGGTGTGAGTCACGCCAGGATCACCGATCAGGGCGATGACCATGCAGAAGGCGACGCTGACGATGAAGCAAACCACCTGGCTGCGAGTGATGGCGCTCACCGCACAGGTGACGGAGAGGCAGGCCATGGCATACAGGTAGCTGGCGGTGTAGCCGCTGATGATCGGGCCCATGTCAGGATCTCCGAGATAGCAGACGGTCCAGACGATCGGGAAGGTCAGAAACAGACCGATGAGCCAGACACAGGCGGCGGCAAAGAACTTGCCAAGAATCGCCTGCCAGGGAGACACCGGCATCGTGAGCAGAAGCTCGATGGTGCCGAGACGATGCTCTTCCGACCACAAGCGCATGCCGACGGCGGGCGCCAGCACCGTGAAAATCCACGGATGCCAGACGAAGAAGCGCTCTGTCAGCGAAACGTCCTCGCTGTCGAGAATGCGCGAGAAGAAGAAGGTGAAGCCCATCGAAGCCAGGAGGAAGATGACGACGATGACGTAGAGAACCGGCGAGTTGAAGTAGGCCAGGAATTCCCGTTTGAAGACGGCAATGGTGTTCTGGATGTTTCGGTTGTTCATGTTACGTGAAATGGGGTTGGAACAGTGAATTGAAATCAGGCGGCCTTTTTATGCTCGGTGTCGGGACGCGTGATGCTGCGGAAGACTTCGTCGAGCGAGTTCGCGCCGGGGACGAGTTTCTTGAGGCTTTCGGGAGTGCCGTCGGCCACCACCTTGCCGCGGTCGATGATGATGGCACGGGAACAGGCGGCCTCGACCTCTTCGAGAATGTGCGTGGAGAAGATGATCGCCTTGTCCTTGCCCATGCGCTTGATCATGCTGCGCACCTCGTGCTTCTGATTGGGGTCGAGACCATCGGTGGGCTCGTCGAGGATGAGCACATCGGGATCGTGAATGATGCTCTGCGCGAAACAGGTGCGATGGCGGTAGCCTTTGGAAAGCGTGTCCACGCTCTGGTTGCGCACATTGTCGAGGAAGCACAGATCCAGCACACGGTCGATCGCCTTCGAACGGTCTGCCCCATGCAGGCCGCGCATCTCCGCACAGAATGCGAGGAAGCTGGCCACGGTCATGTCCGAATAGAGCGGTGCATTCTCCGGCAGATAGCCCAGCCGCTGCTTCGCCTGCTCGGGCTCCTCCAGCATGTCAATGCCGCAAAGTTTCACGCTGCCGCTGGTGGGCCGAAAGTAACCGGTGACCATGCGCATCGTCGTGGACTTGCCTGCGCCGTTCGGCCCGAGGAAGCCGAGCACTTCACCTTTTTCCACGGAGAAGGAGACATCATCGACAGCCACCTTGGTGCCGAACACTTTGATGAGGTTCTTAACTTGGATCATAACGTCGTTGGGATCGGTTGGTTGGGGGTAAAACGCCACGGGGAGGCGGTTTGGTTGTTCGCCCCCTCCGGACGTTCAATCGCGGAGCGCTGCTTTAGGGGGTACGCAGGGCTTTTCAACTGAATTTTCGCAGGGAGAGCGCGAGCTCGGTTGAACGTGGAGGCTGACAATCAGGTTGCAGAAAAAATTCAACGTGACGCGGCATTTCGCACACCTACATTCAGCGCCCCTCCGCCGACCTTCATGCTTTGGAACCAAAACATCGATCCCACCAAGGATCTGACCAAAAAGCCGTTCATTCTCTGGCGTCCGTTCATCGCCACGTGGGAATGGCTGGTGCCGCCCACGGTGGCGCACCGCGACCGTCAGTCGACACTGTCGCGCTGGGTTGCGGCCACGGTGATCGTGAGCATCTGCACTTCGCTGCTGATCCTGGGCGTCATTTATGCCCGTCCGTTGAAGAACTCTTACAAGAACATGCGGGCGGAGAGCATGGTGAAGGAGGCGCGGCGCATGGCGGAGAACGGCCAGGTCGTCAATGCGGTGATGAAAGCACAGGAGGCGTACTCCAAAGCACCTGAAAGCATCGATGCCATCCGCCTGAACTTCGAGTACTTCACGCTTATGAAGCGCGACACAGCGCTGTACTTTTACGACAAGCTCAAGGAACACGAAGCCCTCACTCCGGCCGACGAACAGCTTCATGTGCGCTGCCTGATGAACCTGGGCAAGCCCAAGGAGGCCTCCGTCGCGCTGGAAAAGCTGATGCGTGTGAAGCAGCCCAGCGAGGCGCTCATGAAACTTGCAGAGGACGTCTGGGGCCAGCGCGAGCAGCACAAGCCACTGCTCAACGTCCTGCGCAGCTACACCACGACCCATCCTGAAGACAAGGAGAGCGCACTGCGTCTCGCCAAGGTGCAGGTAGCCTCCGGAAATCCCACCGAAGCCGGCGAGGGCATGGACACGCTGTGGAGCCTGGCCTCCCAGAACGAAACGCTCGGCCTGCAGACGTTGGAGTACATCAGCAGCCTGCCTTCGCTCACTCCCGCCGACACGGCCAAGCTGATCCAACGCCTTAAGGCACACCCCAAGGCGGACGACCGTCATTATGTTCTCGCCTTGAAGCGTGAGGTTCAGCAGTTCCCGGAACGCAAGAAGGAAATCGTCATGGATGGCATGATGAAGTACCGAGACAAAAAGCGTGATCAGCTGCTGCCGTTTGTGCGCTGGCTCGTTGAAGAGGGGGAATTCAGCAAGGTCCTCACCATTCTGCCGGAGCAAGACGCCAAGACCCATCAGGGGCTGCTGGAAAACTATCTCAACGCACTGACGATGCTGCAACGCTTCAACGACTTGGAACGGCTCGTGAACGATCCCAAGGTGGCGGAGGTGCTGGATCCGGCGACCCTGACAATGTTTCGTGCGCACCTGGCCTACGTCCTGAAAAAACCCGCCGAAGAGCTTCGTGCCAAACTGATTGCCGCCAAGGATGCGGCGCAGATCAACGGACGCTACCCTGCCCTGCTGCGAATCGCCCAGTATGGTGAAGATCGCGGCCATTTCGACATCGCCGAAGACGCCTATCGCCTCACGATCAAGGCGGCTCAGCGCGCCTCGGCCTCCCCACGCATCGAACGTGAAGCCTTCACCGGGCTCATCAAAGCCTGCACGGCCAATCAGAACACCGAATCTCTGCTGCAGGCCACCCAGAGCGCCGTGCAGCGCTGGCCCGACGACACCACGTTCATCGAAAGCCATCTTTACGTCAGCCTTCTGGTCGGGAAAAACATCGAGCTGTCTCTGCGCAATGCACACAACCTGCTGAAACTGCAGCCCAAGGACAACCAGCGCAAACTCGCCGTCTCGCTCGCATTCTGGCGCCTGCAAGACATCCAGCAGGCGGTCTCCTTCCTTCAATACATGGATTTGAACCTGCTGACGGAGGGACAGCGCGCGGTGTTTGCCGCCATCGCCAACAGCGGGGGGTTCCACAACGAAGCTGTCGGCGTGATCAAGGCCATCAATCCTCGCGCAACCATGCTGCCTGAGGAACGCCGGTGTTTTGAGCGCGTTCTGGAGGTCAAGTGATGTCGGAGACTTCAGAACGTTCGGTCGCTCATTTGCCGCTCCTGCTGTAAAATGAAGGCATAAAAAAGCCGCCATGTTTCATGGCGGCTTTGATCAAACCCAGTGGCGGAGCGGACGGGGCTCGAACCCGCGACCTCCAACGTGACAGGCTGGCGTTCTAACCAACTGAACTACCGCTCCTTTGCCGTTTGGGGCCGCGATAGTAAACGCTGCCCCCTTTCTGGCAAACGGAAAGTTCCTTCCAATGAAAATTCCTCACGGCACTTCCTCGCCAGACCCCGTGTAGAACCACCCTGTGACCCGTCCATCCAGCACGAGCGCCTGTGCCTCAACTGGCTGCAGGCCAAAAATGGTACTGGCTTCGTAGTTTACTTTCACAGCCCATCCGTTTTTACCCTGAATCTTCGCGGGCTGCGGGTCCTGCCATCCAGTAATGTGTTCAGGTTTGATCTCCGTCACCTGGCCACGCTTCATGCTGGCGATGAGCAGAGGATAGCCACCATCGCTGCCTCGCACCGGTTTTCCACCGGCCTCCACTTCACCACTTGAGGGAGCAGCCTCCGGTTGCGCAGCAAGCTGCTGCTTCTTGGCTGCGATGGCCTTCAACTCCTCCGCCCTGACGACCTTCCACTTCTCGTAAACGTCATTGAGCAGTTCCTTCAAGTCGGTCCCATCAATCGGAACCAGCGCACGCGCCGGCGAGGTGGGAGTCGGGGCCAGAGTCAGTTGTCCGTTTTCCGCGGCTAGAGCAAACACCTTGGCCCCTGCCATGATTTTGCTGGCTCCGACGCTCATCTTGAACATGGCATCCTGCTTCAGCGCCACCTCGCGAGGAAATGCCGACGAAGGAATCTTCAGCCAGTTGCCGGTTAAAACTTCGATGGGATCGAATTTCGGACCAGATGAGGCCGCGACAGGCGCAGGGGCCGGAGTTGCTTCCACCGGCTTGGGCTTCTCCGCCACGACTGATTTGACGGAAGCGGGCGTTGCCGGGGTCACGTCCGGCTTTTGCTCCGGCACGACGGCCGCAGTCACGACCTTCTTCTGCTTGGGAGGATTCAGACTCTTGAACACGATCTTCTGACCGGGAGGCGCACCAAAGTAGTCGTATGCAAGAAAGGCGCCGCCGATGATGAAGATGGTATAGAACAGGGATTTCATGGGAGAGGATGTTGGGGACTCACACTCTGTCGTATGATCAAGCGATCGAGAACTTCATTATCTTGGGGCTGCTGTTACATTTTCCGTCAAGATTCTGTCAAAAGTCACGCGGACACGAGGCTTGCGGGCCTTAATGCGCGCGCTACATAGCCGCCATGCCCCAACCCAACCTGCTCCTCGGAGTCAATATCGACCATGTGGTGACCCTGCGTCAGGCACGCTATCGCAGCATGCTGGAGTCGCCCAACGCGGAACCTTCTGCGCTGGAAGCAGCATTGACCGCTGAAGCGGCGGGAGCTCATTCGATCACTGTGCATTTGCGCGCCGACCGTCGCCACATTCAGGATGACGATGTACAATTGTTGCGACAGAAGATAGGCACCAAGCTGAATCTGGAGATGGGCAACACCCGGGAGATTCTCGACATCGCACTGAGAGTGCGACCTGACTTTGTGTGCATGGTTCCTGAGAATCGCGAAGAGGTCACCACCGAAGGCGGGCTCGATGTGGCAGGTCAGCGTGATGCCCTCCGCGGCACAGTGAAGGCGCTCAATGACAATGGCACACGCGTCAGCATGTTCATCGACCCGGATCTCGATCAGGTGCGTGCCAGCGCCGAGATTGGTGCGGCGATGATCGAACTGCACACAGGAACCTTTGCCAATCACACCGGAGCCGAACGCGCCGCCGAGGTGGCGCGACTGTGCGACGCTGCAGAGCTTGGCCACACCCTGGGACTGCAGATCAATGCGGGACATGGTCTCACCACGCGCAATCTTCCCGACCTGTGGGCGGTTCCGCACCTCGCGGAGTTGAACATCGGCCATCACATCGTCTCACGCGCTGTGTTCATCGGCCTGCGCGAAGCCGTGCGCGAAATGCTGGCGGTCATGGCAACCTACCGCGACTGATTTCCCCTCATGAAAGCCACCGGAATTGGCATTGATCTCGTGGAGGTGTCCCGCATCCGCGAGCTGCTGGAAAAACACGGTCAGCGCTTCAAAGACCGCACCTTCACCGCCGGCGAGATCGCCTACTGCGATGCCTGCGCCGAACCCGCGATGCACTACGCCGCCCGTTTTGCAGCCAAGGAGGCAGCAGCAAAAGCCCTCGGCACCGGCATCTGGGCCGAAGGCGTCAACTGGACGGACATTGAAGTTGTGCGCACTGTCAGCGGCAAACCCGAAATCGCACTGCATGGAGCCGCCCGGCAGCATGCGGGCGATGCCACCTGTCTTGTGAGCCTTACGCACACCAGTGATCTGGCGATGGCGCAGGTGCTGCTGGCGTGAGCTTTCCCTTTTCACACTCCCCTGCCGCCACTAGAATCCCACCCCACCATCATGCGACGCGCGATCTATCCCGGCAGCTTCGATCCCATCACCAACGGCCACCTCGACGTTTTGCAGCGTGCGGCGGGCATTTTTGACAAACTCATCATTGCCGTGGCACGGGACAATTCCAAACAAAGCCTCTTCAGTGTGGAGGAGCGTGTGGAACTGATCCGCAGCGCCGCAGCTGAGATTCAAGGCATTGAAGTCATGCCTTTCGACGGCCTTCTGGTCAATTTTGCCCGCCAGCACCAAGCCTGCGCCCTCGTGAGAGGCCTGCGTGCCGTGTCCGACTTCGAATTCGAGTTCCAACTGGCCCTCATGAATCGTAAATTGGAACCGAACCTAGAAACTCTCTTTCTCATGCCCCGCGAAGAGTACACCTACATCAGCAGCCGCCTGGTGAAGGAGATCTGCCGCCTGGGCGGTCACATCGAGCAGTTTGTGCCGCCCAACGTCGCCACCGCCCTCCGCTCCAGGCTCCAGTCATCCTGACCTGCCCCATTTTCTCATGCACCGTCCCTTTAACATCGATCTGCGCTCCCTTCCCGACGGCGGCAAGGACATTGCCGGCCAGGAGCCCCCTGCATTCTTCGATTTGGACGCCCAGGACTCCGTTCAGGCGGTCTCCCCGCTCAAATACGAGCTGCACGTCGAACGCGACGGCACCGACCTCCTCGTAAGCGGGCGGCTGGAGGCCACCTTCAGCCTTGAGTGCGGGGCCTGCCTCGAAAGGTTCGACCACCGGGTCGAACTGCCCAAATACAGAGCCGAAATCGAGATTGAGAAGGACGCCACGATCAACTTGACGGATACGATCCGTGAAGATACTCTCTTGGCCCTTCCGAGCTACCCACGCTGTGAGGACGGCAATGTCCGGCCTCGTCAGTGTCCCGCCGAAGGCAGGTTTGAACCGGGGCTGGAAACAGCTCCCGACGAATCTCAAGGTGCGGGTCCGGGTGTGTGGGAAGCATTGAACAAGCTAAACTAGAACAGACCCCACCTCGATACTCTCATGGCCAATCCGAAGCGCAGACAATCCAAGAGCCGCCAACGCATGCGTCAAGGCGCAAACCGCTGGAAGGCACCCACCCTCAAGAGCTGCCCGGAATGCGGCACCACCATCCCCGGCCACGTTGCCTGCCCGTCCTGCGGTTACTACCGCGGCCGTCAGGTGATCAGCAAGGTCGCCGGCGAGGGCTGATTCCCCTTCCCCTCTTTTTCCAACCCCGCTGTGTCTTACGACGCGGCGGGGTTTTTGTTTTGACTGCGATCTCCAATTTGCACCGCTGACAACAACACAGCTTCGCTGACAGCCAAGGCACCTGTCTCCGACCAACAAAAAAGCCAGATGGATGAACCATCTGGCTTTTCAAAAGGAGGAATCCTGAAACGGATTATTCGGCGTTTTCTTCGACGTAGCGAACAACGTCGCCCACGGACTGAAGCTTCTCGGCCTCTTCATCAGGAACGTCGATGCCGAACTCTTCTTCGAAAGCCATCACCAACTCGACGGTGTCGAGGGAGTCGGCTCCGAGATCTTCGATGAACTTGGCTTCGGGGGTGACCTGCTCGGGATTCACGCCAAGCTGTTCAACGATGATGTCTCTGACTTTTTCTGTGATGTTTTCTGCCATAGATGGGGGTGGGTGATGGGCCGGAGCTTTAGCGGCTGAGTTTGCTTTGGCAAGGAGAAATTCCCGTGTTTTTCAAACGCGGTACAACCGGCTCATTTTTCGGCCTCTGCAGAAGGTTGTTCCGCGGTCTCAGGTTCACTGACTTTTTCGATGAGTTCACCGCTGAAACGACCGAGCAGGCGCTCCAAAACACGATCTGCTCCGGCGAATTTCAAATCGTCGAACACTGCGCGTTTTTCCGCGCCGCCACTGCTGCGATACCATGCATATGCGAGGCCCTTGTGCTCCCACTTGCGCTTGTCCACACGAAACACATCAACGTATCGGATGTTCGCGCCTTCAGGTGTCACCCAATGGTCGGCCTCACCACGCAGCACTTTGCCACGATTGCGCAGCAGGATGATGACCACGATCACTCCTCCAGCAAAGCAGCCATAGGCAAACCAGAATTGCTCGGCGATCTCGCGGTCACTGTAGAGCTTGGGATCCTCCTCCCACCCGTTCTGTGCCGCATAACTCTTCCAGCGCGGAGAGTCGCCATCCACACCAGTGGGCAGCCCCTTCGCCTGGGCATCCGCGAGCCACTGCTCCATTCGCCCTTCTTTTTTGGCGGTTTCAAACGAAGGCAGGAATTCATTCATGAACCATTCCTTCTTCTGCGCGATGGCCACCACTTTGGGATAGCCCCAAACACCGTCGTAGAGAAACACGAGCCCAAAGACCAGCAGCAGCCCGGCCAGCATTCCCATCCGGCGAAAGTACCAGCGCGTGACGCGGCACACGATCGATTCCGAGGCCTGAGCGGGAGATTGGGAGTCGGTTTCCATTAGAGGCTGATTCAATCGCAGGCACGAGGGGAAGCAACACGGGATTTTGTGTGACAAACTCCATGCAGTTTTGCAATGAGCCGGCGCTTCCCATGGCCGAATTGATGCGTATCAAAGGACAAACTTATCCGATAAACCATGATCATAGATCCTCTCTACCTCCTTCTCTTCCTCGGAACGATGGCGCTGTCCCTCTGGGCTTCGTGGCGCGTAAAAGGTGCCTACGCGAGATATTCTCAGGTGCCCGCCAGTTCCGGCCTCTCTGGCGCCCAGATTGCACAACGCATTCTGGACCTCAATGGCATCCGTGACGTCGCTGTGCGCCCTACCAAGGGCCTGCTAAGCGATCATTACGATCCAGCAAACAAGCAGCTGATGCTCTGCGAAGAAAACTACTACGGCACCAACGTCGCCGCGCTCGGCGTGGCTGCGCACGAGTGCGGGCATGCCATCCAGCACCAGCAGCTCTATGCGCCGTTGCAGTGGCGCATGGCCGCCGTGGGCATCACCACCATCGCCGGCAACATCATTCCCATCGCAGGCTTCGGCCTCTTCTACATCGCCCCCAGGATCGCCATCCCGATTCTGGCCGCCTGTTTTGGCATCGTGATGCTGTTCCAGCTCGTCACACTGCCCGTGGAATTCGATGCCACCGCCCGTGCGAAGCGCATTCTCGCGCAAACCGGGGCGGTTGCGCCCGGAGCGGAAACCGCCGCGATGAGCAAGGTCCTTGATGCCGCCGCACTGACCTACGTGGCTGCCTTCATCAGCGCCCTCGGCACCTTCCTCTACTACATCATGCACATGGTTGGTGGCCAGCGCAGCGACGATTAAGGTCGTGAAAAGCATTCCCCCTGACGCGGCGTATGAGTCCCATGCGCCGCGTTCTTTTTGCCCTCGTAATCCCCTGCCTTTCCTTTGCGGATGACATCCCGCTCATTCGCGGACTTAGCCGCACGAATCTGCTCGAGTATCGCGCCGCCGACGGCTCGAAGAGAATTGCGCAATCAGCCGCCGATTGGGAAATACGAAAGCGGGAGGCACTTCACGGCTTTCAGCAGGTGACCGGTCCTCTCCCCGGCCCGGAGATGCGCTGCTCTCTGGATCCGAAGATCAGCGAGGAAACCGACTGCGGCAGCTACGTGCGGCGGTTGATCACCTACACTTCCCAGCCAGGCGGTCAGGTGCCGGCTTATCTCTGTGTTCCGAAATCAGCGCTCAACGGAGGAAAAACACCCGCCGTTCTTTGCCTGCATCCCACGGAAAACAAAATCGGTTTCAAAGTCGTCGTCGGACTCGGAGGCAAACCGCACCGCCAATACGCCGCCGAACTCGCCGAACGTGGCTTCGTGACCCTCGCGCCGAGTTACCCCCTGCTCGCCGATTACCAGCCCAATTTAAAAGCCCTCAAAATGCCCAGCGGCACTATGAAAGCCATCTGGGACAACATCCGTGGCCTCGACTACCTCGACTCGTTGCCCTTCGTTGACCACTCACATGGCTACGGAGTCATCGGACATTCACTGGGCGGTCACAATTCCATCTACACGGCCGTGTTCGACGATCGCCTCAAGGTCATCGTCTCAAGCTGTGGCTTCGACTCCTTCCTCGACTACTATGGTGGCAACATCAAAGGCTGGAACCAGGAACGCTACATGTCTAAGATGGGCGACTACCTCGGCCGGCCGCAGGACGTGCCCTTCGACTTCTACGAACTCATCGCCTGCCTCGCCCCACGCCACGTCTTCGTCAACGCACCGCTGCGCGATGCAAACTTCCGCTGGCAAAGCGTTGACCGGATTGCAGGCGCAGCTCTGCCATTGTTTGCGCTGCATCACGCGGAGTCACACCTCCAGATCGTCCACCCGGACTCCGAACACGATTTCCCCGACGCCGAACGTTTCGCCAGCTACGAGCTGATCAAGCGCGTGCTGCGGCCTGCTCAATGACCTGCACCAGGCGCGGACACAGCTTCGAATGGGAGAACTCCGCGCCGAGCGCCTGAGCGGCTTCATTCACCGGCCTGGGGCCGAGCGCCATCGCATCGTGAATCAGGCTCACAATGCCCGCGACATCTCCATTACGTGCGAGCCTGCCATGCGCGGGATCATTCAAACGCAGCGCCAGATCACTGCCATGACTGGCTCCCGGGCCGATGAAGAGGAACGGAATGCCCAGCGTGAGGATATTGTAGATTTTGCAGGGATGCACAATGCCGACAAACGGATCGCCCATGACGACGAGATGCAGATCGGCTGCTGAAAGCGAGCCAGACAGCTTCTCCATCGGCTGATATGGCAGGCAGGTGATGTTCTTCAGCCCGCGATCGTTCGCGAATGCCTGCACTCGATTAAACTCGCTGCCACCACCTGCAAAGAGGAAGTGCACGCGATCATCTGACTGAAACTCGTCTGCCGCCGCCATCACCACATCCAGAGGATGACATGGACTGTGATTGCCGGAATACATCACGACAAACTTCCCTGTCAGCCCGTGCTCTGCACGAAACGCCTCACGCGCCGCCACATCGTACCGAACCGCCTGGTCATGCGACCACGGAGCGTCGATGTGAATGACTTCTTCTCGCACTCCCTTTGCCTTCAGGCGATCCGCCATGAAGCGATCCAGGGCGATGATGCGCGACGCACGACGAAAGCTCCAGTTCTGGATCAAGGTCAGCATGCGCTCCACAAATCCGCCTGCTTTCAACCATCCGGCGGCCACCGCTTCATCTGGATTCAAATCCATCACCCACGGCACCACCGCGCCTCCTTTCAAGAGCGCCATCACCGTGCCCAGCGTGGAAATCAGCGGCGGAGAAGTCAGGCACACCGTCACATCCTGCTTGGGCAGGAACAGCAGAATGCGCGTCGCATTCCCCCAAAAGATGGCGAAATCGACCAACCGGCGCCATTTGGCCCTCTTGCCGAGGCCCGGCGTCCAGATGCGTCGAATGTCGATGCCACGCCACGTTTCACGCACCGGATAGCGGACCTCAGGATTATCGTAGCCCCGCGACGAGGCCACCACGGTGACCCGATGGCCCGCCTTCACCAGTTCCAGTGCAAGGTCGGTCAGATGCTGCGCCGTGGCGACGTGATCCGGATGGAAGCACTGGTTGAGCAGCAGAATCTTCATCGTCGCGTCTTCGCGGACTTCATCCACGCAGTCTGCCGGCAGCCAGCTCCTCCAAGAAGGACTGATAAGTCCGGGTCAGACCGTCTTTGAGCGAAACACGCGGCTGCCAGCCGAGCTGGTTGATGCGTGAGGTGTCCAGCAGCTTGCGCGGCGTGCCATCCGGCTTCGAGGCGTCCCAGACGATCCTGCCTCGATAACCGACGACTTCGGCCACGAGTTCCACCAGTTCACGAATCGTCCCATCGGTGCCACAGCCGACATTCACGAGGTCGGGAGGATTCTCCAGCCGCAGCAGAAACGCACAGGCATCTGCCAGATCATCCGCATGCAAGAATTCGCGCCGCGGACTGCCCGTGCCCCATGCTGGAACTTCTGCGAGCCCCGCGTTCTTCGCCTCATGAAAACGCCGGATCAGCGCCGGCATCACATGCGAGTTCTGCGGGTGGTAGTTGTCTCCCGGACCATACAGGTTGGTCGGCATGGCGGAATGATAGGTCACGCCGTACTGATTGCGGTAATACTCCGCCATCTTCAATCCGGCGATCTTAGCGATGGCATAGGCCTCGTTGGTTGGTTCGAGGGCGGAGGAAAGCAGGCAATCCTCGTGCATCGGCTGCGGCGCCAGTTTGGGATAAATGCAGGAACTGCCGAGGAAGAGCAGCCGTTTCACGCCATTGACCCAGGCGCCGTGAATGCAGTTCGTGGCAATGGCGAGGTTCTCATGGATGAACTCCGCCGGGTAGGTGTTGTTGGCGTGAATGCCGCCCACCTTTCCTGCCGCCACGATCACCGTGTCCGGCTTTTCCGCTGCATAGAAGGCCCGCACCGCGGCCTGGTCGGTCAGATCCAGCTCCTTGCGCGTACGCAAAACCAAGGTAACGCCCGCCTCCTCTTCAAAGCGGCGCACCAACGCGCCCCCCACCATGCCTGTGTGACCGGAAATGAACAGTTTCTTCATGCTTCAGAGATTCTTCACCCTCGCCTCGTGTTCCGCGAGTTTCAGGTCGGCTTCAACCATGATTTTCACCAGTTCCTTGAACCGCACCTTCGGTTCCCAGCCGAGCTGCTTCCGCGCCTTCTCGGGATTGCCGATCAGCAGATCGACCTCCGCCGGCCGCTCATAGCGCGAGTCATGCACGACGTGCTTTTCCCAATCGAGACCGAGCAGGTCAAAGGTCGCCTGGCAGAATTCACGCACGCTGTGCGTCTCGTTAGTGGCGACGACATAATCGTCCGGCTGCTCCTGCTGCAGCATCAGCCACATCATTTCCACATACTCGCCGGCAAAACCCCAGTCGCGCTTGGCATCGAGGTTGCCGAGGAACAGCTTGTCCTGAAGCCCCATTTTGATTCGCGTGGCCGCGCGGGTGATCTTGCGTGTCACAAAGGTCTCCCCACGGCGCGGACTCTCGTGATTGAATAGGATGCCGTTCGAGGCGTGCAACCCGTAGCTCTCGCGATAGTTGACCGTCAGCCAGTAGGCGAGAACCTTCGCGCAGCCATACGGCGAGCGCGGCCAGAACGGTGTCTTCTCGGTCTGCGGCACCTCCTGAACCTTTCCAAACATTTCCGAAGATGACGCCTGATAGAAACGCGTCTTCTTGTCCAGCCCC
Source organism: Prosthecobacter sp. (assembly GCF_020439865.1). Taxonomy (GTDB): domain Bacteria; phylum Verrucomicrobiota; class Verrucomicrobiia; order Verrucomicrobiales; family Verrucomicrobiaceae; genus Prosthecobacter. The sequence continues at coordinate 15,273 of NZ_JAGRPF010000034.1, read as the reverse complement.
GTCTCCCGGATCGCCTCCAGAATGCGCAATGCGCCGAGGCCATCGACATCTCCGGTGTACTCCGGAATGTCGAAGGACACCTTCACATGCGACTGTGCCCCCAGATTGTAGATTTCCTCCGGCTGCAGTTCATAGAGCAGCTTCACCATCTGCACCGCATCCGCGAGATCACCGTAATGGAGAATCATCCGCGCATTATCGACATGCGGATCCTGGTAAATGTGATCGATGCGCCCGGTGTTAAAGCTCGAGGAACGGCGAATCACACCATGCACCTCATAGCCTTTCTTCAGAAGCAGTTCGGCCAGGTAGGAGCCGTCCTGTCCTGTGATCCCTGTGATAAGCGCTTTTTTCATGAAGATGCCTTGTCTGAGGAAAGAATCCGCCTCTCCAACAGACGCAAAGAAAGCATGATCTCTGCAACCATGCGTTGGAAAGCGTAAAACCAGCCGCGCCAGCCGTCGAGCAGCGTGCCACGCACCAGAAGCGTGTAGATAAACACCAGCCAGGGGCCGGGAAGAATGGCGCGGCGAATGCGGTCCTGCAGATGCAATTCGTCAGGCGGCAGGGAAAGCAGCTTGTCTGCCTCCAGCGCGGCATACTTGTCCTGTGACGCAAACCAGCGGGACAACGGCTTGCGGTCGTCGTGATCAATCTTGGAAACCAAGGTCCCGCTGGCGCCAGGAACATGCAGAAGCTGCGTGTGGCCGTCTTTGCGGTAACGGCAGTGATCCTTGCGGAACAGCACAGCGCGCGGCGGATACAAGCAGGCACGCAGAGGCCTGCCACCGATGAGATACCGGAACGAGGCGAAAAAAGCATCATGCGTTGTGCTTTCCGTCGAGCGGATGATCTCATCCTCAAAACCCGCGCCCAAAACGTAGTCTGCATCCAGCGAAAGCACCCACAAGGACTGCACGGCATCCACGCCGTAGTTCCACTGTGACGTATGGTCGTCAAAGGGACGCACCAGCAGCCGCACGTTCGAAAACTCCGCGGCAATCTGCGCTGTGGCGTCCGTGCTGCCGCTGTCGATGATCACAACTTCCCCGGCCCATCGAAGCCGCTCCAGGCAGCGGCGCAGATTGGGCTCCTCATTGTAGGTAAGGATGAGCGGGGTGATGGAAGAAACGGCGGTCACGGCTGATTGGGCAGGACATCCCGATACAGTTGATGCAAGGCGCCCCCCATGGCGTCCAGCGAATACTCTTCCTGGGCGAGACGACGGGCAGCCTGCGACATGCGCAAGCGCTCGGATTCCGAATCGAGCAGAGATTGGATGGCCTCCGCGAGGGCGGCTGGTTCACGTGCCGCGATTTTCACCGCCACATGGGCCGCAGCATCCACCGCCAGCGCCACCTGGTCGGTCGAAACACATGGCAGACCGGCGGCCATGGCCTCCAGCAGGGCGATGCCAAAATTCTCCGAGTGTGACGGCAGCACGAACAACTCCGCCGATGCAAAGGCCGCGAGCCGTTGCTCTCCCCCCACCTGCCCCGCCCAGGTGATGTCGCCCGCCACGCCTGCGTCCGCAGCCTGCTGCTTGAGTGATTCCACCAAGACTGGATCACCATCGCCGCAGATGATGAGCCGCAGTTTTTTTTCGCGTGGGGACAACCGGGCAAATGCCGCGATCAAAAGATCAATCCCCTTCTTCACATCGATGCGCGAGAGAAAGAGCAGGTTTCGTGTGCCTGCCACCTCGGGGTGCCTTTGGGCAAAGACTGACGGCAGCGGCAGTTGCTCGAAGGGTGTCAGATCAACGCCAATCGGGATCACCCGTTGGAGACATGACAAACCGAAACGCGACGCCTCCTCCAGCTCCATCCGGCTCGTGTAGTGCATCGCCGCGGCGGAACGCAGCATGGGTAGTTCCAGCAGCCGGAAGGAAAGTGCCTTCAGCCAGCGGCGGCGGTTTTCCATGCCCCACCGGTTGAGCACTCCGAGAGGACGAATCACGTACGGCACCCGTTTCCGCCTCGCCATGCGGGCAGCCGCTAGGCTTGAGAATGAAAACAACGCATGCGCATGAACCACATCATAACTCTGCACGTTCTCACGCAGCCATTTCCTCAACGGCAGCGAGACTTTGTAAAACTCCGTCTGCTTCGGGAAGTAAAACACACGGCAGCCGTCTTCCTGGACACGATGACCGGTTGTCCCTTGCGTCCTCCGCCCCGGACCATCATCATCGGTTGTGGCGATATCGACTTCGACCCCCAGTTTTCTCAACGCGCCCGCCATCAATGGCATGGCAAAGCTCGGGCCGCCTTGCGAAGGAGAAAGAGAGGGGATGACGTGAAGAACTTTCAAAGGAAAAATCAGCGCTCGATCCAGCGCTCCAGCATGAAGGCGCTCCAACGTTGATACCATGTCGGATGCTTCTCCGGGAGACGTCGGGTCACATCAGCAAACGCACCGCCCCATTCCGAAGAAAGCCACTTCTCAAAGGGAAAGAGGAAGCCGCGCTTCGGCTGGTTCGCCACCCACTCAGGCACCTCGGGCACGGCTTCGAGCAGCAATTGCTTTCCTGGCCGCAATCGCTCCGCCGCAGGAATCCCCGCCACGGATTCAAACAGCACGCGATCCACCAAAGGCACGCGCAGTTCGAGACCATGCGCCATGCTCATCACATCGCTGTCCTTGAGGAGTTGATTGCGCATGTAGAGAGACAGCTCGCAGGCGCTGACCTGATCCCTCGCATCACCTTCAGGCACGTCACCGAGGCTGGGATCATCCGGCACCTCGTTCACGTCGCATCCCGCGTAACGAGCAGCGAGTTCACGAGCAGTCTTCCGCGTGAAAACGCCCCTGAACGCCCGGTAGGCGTGCGGAATGGTCGCCTCACGTTGCAGCAGGCTGCCCACACGGCGCATGGGCAGTCTGGGCATGTGCTTTTCCAGCAGCGGCCCGGCCGGTCCCGCCAGTCCGATGCGATGCGTCAATCGTGCCATCGCTGCCAGCCGTGGCACGCGCTCGAAACTCGGATAACCGCCGAACATCTCATCCCCGCCCAGTCCGGAAAGCACCACTTTCATGCCATGCTCGCGGGCAAATCCCGCCACGCTGAAGGTGTTGAAGCCGTCGATGCTCGGCTGGTCCATGTGGGACAGGAAACGCGGAAAGCTCTCGCCCAACGCAGAGGCGTTCAGACGCAGTTCATGATGCCGCGCACCAAAATGCGCCGCCGTTCGCGCCGCGATGCTGCTTTCGTCGAGACCCTCATCATCCACGCCGATGGAAAACGTGCTCAGTTCGCGGCGCCCGGTCTGATGCGCCAGCGCCAGCAGGGCGGTGGAGTCCACCCCGCCGCTCAGAAAGAGGCCCACTGGAACATCGCTCACGAAATGGTGCTCCACCGAGTCCAGCAACGCTGCGCGCGTCATCTGCACCGAATCCGCGGGCGCCACCTTCTCACCACCGAATTGCAGCGACCAGAAGCGGCGTTCCTGCACCTGTCCGTCACGCCAGGTCAGTTGATGACCGGCGGGAAGACACCGCACCCCCTCCAGCAACGTTCGCGGCTCAGCCACGCTGCCCGTTTCAAAGAAACCCATCAGCGCCGCCGCATCCAGTTTCGAGCCTGCGCATCCAGTCTTCTGCAACACCCGCAGTTCCGAGGCAAATGAGAGCGTTCCGCCCGAGAACGAGTAGTAGAGCGGCTTGATGCCAAAGGGATCTCGCGCCAGAAACGCTCGACGTTTACGCGCATCCCACAACGCAAAGGCGAACATCCCGCGCAGCCGCCCCGTCATCGCCTCGCCCTCCCGCTGATAAAGCCGCAGCAGCACCTCCGTGTCCGACTGGCTGTGGAAGACGACGCCCTCGCGCTCCAATTCGGCACGCAGCTCGCGGAAATTGTAGATTTCCCCGTTGAAAACGATCGTCAGCCCCGACTCCGCAACATGCATCGGCTGGCTTCCACCCTCGGACAGATCCAGAATCGCCAGGCGCGTGTGCACCAGCGTTGCCAGTTCCGATTCCCACACCCCCTGCCCGTCCGGCCCGCGATGCTGCAACGCTGCCAGTGCCTTAGACGCAAAGTCCTTGGTCACCTTACCAAACTGGCCGGCTATGCCGCACATGAAGTTTTTGTTAAAGTGAGACCGCCTCTCTCACGCCTTGCGGATCGTCGTGATCAAAAACGACCCCTGTCTGCAGGCATTGGTGATGAACCGGCTCACAGCATTCGGAGCCCTCGCCATCAACCAGTCTTTGAACTTCGAGGCCGGGAGCAGGAAGACCTCAGACTTCTGTCCCTTGATGGTTTCCATCTCCAGCACGAATCCCATGCTCTCGATCAGTGCTCGCCACTCCGCCGGACGGTAAAAGCGCGCAATCGCTCCATCGGTGTGCAACTGCTCCAGTTCGTGCAAGGAGCGTCCCTTGAAAAAGCCGCCCTGCAAGATGCCGCGGAACAGGCCGGTGGCGATGTAGTGATACAGGAAGCTGCGGTGATAGACCATGATCGTGGCCTTGCCGCCGGGGCGCAGGACACGGTTCATCTCGGCCAGGATCTGGCCGGTGTTCGCGGAGTGATGGATCACTCCCCAAGTCCAAATAAAATCGAAGGATGCGTCAGGAAAGTCGAGCTTCTCCGCATCCATCTGGCGAATCGTCCCCTTCAAATCAAAGACCTCAAAGCGCTTCGAGGTGCTCTTCACCGCGTATTCAGTCAGGTCGATGCCCGTGTAGCTCTTGCAATGTGGGGCAATCAGCTGGGCATGGCTGCCATTGCCCACGCCGATCTCCAGAACATCCTTGGCGGCCAGCTCCTCGAACAGGACGAGGTCCTCGAACGGACGTGTCCTCCATGGCATATAACGCCACGAGTCACTGAAGAAGCGTTCATCAATCTCCTGGTAAAACTCCTTCGAGAACTCCGCGGCTGGAATCCGGTCGCCCCAGTCATAGCGCATCGGATTATTCTCCCACCACGAGCGGTTCTGCTGCTGCCATTCCCCCTGTCTCCGCTCGTCGGGCAGTTCCGTGGGCGTGGAGAATCCGGAAGGAAGTTTTTGCTGGGTGTCCATGATGGTTCCGCGGCGCGGCAGGCCCGATGACGGTTGACTTAAAAGAGGGTGTAGATAAATGGCGCGGCAGCAGTGCCTCCGACCATGATGATGATGCCAAAGATCAAGAGCGCGATGATCAGAGGGATCAGCCAGAACTTTTTGTTCTTCTTGAGCATGTTCCAAACGTCTGCCAGCAGGCTGGATTGTTTCCCCTGGCTGGCTTCTTCAAAAGAGAGGTTTTTGTCTTCGTTCATGAATGTATTCCCGGTGGAACGCTGCTGTTTTATCCTCTGGACGTCAATTGGAATGCTGAAGCTGCCGGGACGGGATCAACAAGCCCGATTCGAAGACGGCATCCGCGATCACCTGCTGTCCTTCCGGTGTGGGGTGCGCATCGACGGGATAGTGCAGCCAGCGCCCAAGTTTCTTGGAATGCTCCTGCAGGGCATCCAGCGTGTCCACATAGGCGATGTCATGCTCGCCACAAAACTTGGACACTTTTTCAATCGCGGCGGTGCGGCTGAATCGCGAATCACCGCCAAAGGTGCTGTCCCACATGTTATCGTACACTTGAGGTAGGTAGGGGATGCCCGTGATGATGAGTTTGGCCCCCTGCTTTTGACACTCTTTCTGGATCCCGATAAGCAACGCTTCAAACAGCCTCCATTGATAGCGGTTCTTCTCCGAAACCTCCTTCTCCACGACGATCTCCATGTTCGGCCACAGAGACTGGCCGCCGATGCGCAGCCTGCTGCCGATCGCGAGCGCAAACTTCGACCGGCGAAGATAACGGAACGTGGCGAAGTTTTCCAAAAAACGCCGGATGACCTGCGGTGCGGTGCTGGAGGCGCCTGTCTGCGCCCCGCCAGCAGTGGCAGACGCTTTCGGCTTCTCCCAGTGGCGCTCATACAACGCTCCTTCCTTGTCCAAGTCGAAGTAATCGCGCGCCCTGTCCTCGCCATAAATCCAGCCGCCGTGATCGGGCGGCAGCAGATCATAAAGGTCGGTGGCATAGGACAGCCCGAGCACCACGTAGTGCGGCTTGAGCACCGGCCCCTGGTCCATCAGCCTCAGCAGATGCTGGTGCAGGTTGTAGCCGGTCGTCGCGGCATTGTACACGGCAAAGGCTCCCTGCCCCTCCTGGTTGAGCCGCTGTTCGAGCACACTGGGCCATGTCTGCCCGCTCGAAACCCCCGTGGCAAAGGTGTGCGAATCGCCCAGCACCATCACCCGTGTCTTGCCGGCGTCCGCAGCCGTGTCCACCGCCGGCCCGTTCATGAACATTTCGTTCACATCTCCGGTGACCTCGAATTCCGAGGTCCCCATCTTGAAGGGACCGGGCGTTGGCTTCCAGCCCCAGCGCGCGTCGTCCATCCACAGGCCGCCCTGGCCGTCATAATAGAACTTGCTGTTGATGCTTCTCTCCAAAACGCGGAAGCCTGCTTCGACGAGAACCGCGGTGATCAGGGCAATCACCCCGGCCTGCAGCAAAAAGCTGAGCAAACGCCTGAACCAGGAACGAGGCGGACGGGCTGAGGGGAACGGAGAATCAGGCATGGGCGGGTTGGTTGAGTCTTATAAGCGCAAAGCACTACTTGTCCGGGCCAGAACGGTTTCACAGGCCTCATGCACACGCATGACATCTATGCCTGTCAGACATTCGTTGGCAAATGGGCACTGCTTGAGCAGACACCCCGCACAGGGAACCTCGTGCCTCAATACCTCGTGGCCCGGGCCATAGGGATGCCAGCGCCCCGGCCAGTCCAGGGCCGAAAAGATTCCGACACAGGGCCTGCCGACCGCCGCAGCCAGATGCATCACACCGGTGTCATTTCCCAGATAAAAGCGTGCCCGGCGCAGGAGCGCGGCGGACTCGCGCACCGCAAGCTCCCCCGCCGCACACAGCCCGGTCCCCCAACCTGAGATCAAGCGCAAGCCAAGCTCGCGATCCTCATTCCCGCCCAAGATGACCGGCAGCAGGCCATGTTTCTCGATCAGCAGACGCCCGACCTCGGCGTAACGCTCTGCAGGCCATTGCTTGGAAGACCACTTGGAACCGGCGCAAAGCGCAAACCAGCCATGCGGGGCGCGTGCTTCACCGCAATGGCGCGACCACCAGGCATCGGCGCGGGACTGCTCCTCCGCCGTGATGCGCAAATCCATCGATCCCTCCCCCGGCTTGACCTCTGAAAGCCCGGACTTGGCAAGTCGTTTGAGAAGGGCATCGGCCTCATGATCCACCGGGCTCAACGAACCATCGGCGGCGCGGGGCAGCGGATTCTCCGGGAAGCCATCGAAACCGAAGGTATTCTTGATTCCTGCCATGCGGAAAAACCACGCATCCCGTGCCCGCTGCCGGGCCGTGCGGATCGTTGGCAGCAGGTAAGCCACGGCATCAAAACGGGACTGGCGCAGCAACCATGCGGTGCGCAACATCGACCACAGCCTTCCCCCGGTTGAACCACCGTGATACTTCAGGAATTCCTGGATCAGTCCTTCACCCGGGAGCACGCGTTCGGGCGGCAGCGCATCGCCTCCCTGCGGCACCTCGCTCAGCAGGGTGAACCTGGCCTGCGGAAACTGGCTCCTCAGCAGCCACAGAGATGGCAGGGCCACGATGGTATCACCGATCTGGCCGAAACGGTAGATCAGCAGTTGGTTGATGCTGGCGTTGCCCACGACCTTGGATGTCTGACCTCAGTACTGGCGGAAATAGCTCCGTGGATCGTCTGCCGTCTCCGCATCGATCCAATACGTCGGTCTGGCTTTGTCAAAACCCTTGTGCACAGGGGACGATCCCAATGTCCGGCGCAGAAGCGCGATCACGGTGAAGACCGTGAAGTAAAACACGCTCAACAGCACATTGCTGATCACCAGCCCGACCGTGCATGACAGGGCATACCACACACAGTACGCAGGGCGGGCGACGGCAGGCACCAGAATGAACAGCACTCCCGCGCCCGCTCCCCAGCCCGCAACTTGCAGCGGCAGTTTGAAATCCCAGCCGCCATGACGGAACAGGTGCCAGAACAGAATGACGAGTCCGATGACGGGGAAACCGATGATGAGACTTCGGGCAAAGGAACGGAGTTCCCGCGGCCCGGGCTTCCAGTTGACGTGTTCGAAAGGATTGATCATGAGAGGGGATGGTTTGCCTTGTCAGGCCGCCAGCTAGTCAAGCTTGAAACTTTCAATGTACTTGCGGCGCTCGCTGTCATCCTGCACGGGCTGCTCGGCTCGGCGCAGGATGCAGTTTTCCAAAACGAGCACGTCCATGTCGCTGGCCATGAAGCAGCGGTAGGCGTCCTGCGGAGTGCAGACAATCGGCTCCCCGCGGATGTTGAAGCTGGTGTTGATGATCACTCCGCAGCCGGTCTGCCGCTTGAACTCGCGAATGAGCCGGTAGTAACGGCCGTGCCTAGCCTCGTCCACGGTCTGGATGCGGGCGCTCATGTCCACATGCGTGATCGCCGGCAGCGCGGAGCGCGGCACGTTCACGCGTTTGCGCAGGTCGGGGTCCTTCATCAGCGCGCGCTGCTCGTCGGTCAGGTCGCACCACAAATCCTTCCTCACATCCGCCACCATCAGCATGTAGGGGGACTCGCGGTCGTGATCGAAATAGGTGGAAACATCCTCGATCAGCACGCACGGGGCGAAGGGGCGGAAGCTCTCGCGGAATTTGATGCGCAGGTTCATCTGCGACTGCATCGCCGTGCTGCGCGGGTCGCCGATGATGCTGCGGGCGCCGAGCGCGCGCGGACCGAACTCCATCCTGCCATGAAACCAGCCTACAACCCTTTCCGAGGCCATCTCGCGCGCCACCTCGCCCAGCAATTCCGCTTCGTCGGCATGGAAGGCATGCGGGATGTTCTTCTCCTGTAGAAACGCCCGGATTTCTTCATTCGAAAACTTGGGGCCCAGCAGCGACCCCTTCGCGCTGTCCCTGCCGCCGGGATGGCGCGGCCTGTCGAGAAGCTGATGATGCACAAACAATGCCGCCCCCAGCGCTCCACCCGCATCGCCTGAGGCAGGCGTCACAAACACGTCGTCAAAAATCTTCGAGCGCAGCAGCTTGCCGTTGGCCACGCAGTTGAGCGCCACGCCGCCCGCCATGCAGAGGTTCGCGCATCCGGTCAGCTCCCGCGCATGCCGCGCCATGCGCAGGACCGCCTCCTCGGTGACCTTTTGAATCGAGGCCGCGATGTCCATCTCCCGTTGCGTGATGGCCTCCTCGGGATTGCGCGGAGGGCCGCCGAACAGGGCCGCGAACTTGTCGTTCGTCATCGTCAGCCCATGGCAGTAATTGAAGAAGCTCATGTCCATCGCCAGCGAGCCATCTTCCCTCAAATCCACCAGATGCTGCAGGATCAAGTCCGCGAACTTCGGCTCACCATAGGGGGCCAGTCCCATGAGCTTGTATTCACCCGAGTTGACCTTGAACCCGCAGAAGTAGGTCACCGCGCTGTAGAGAAGACCCAGCGAATGAGGAAAGTGCAGGGTCTTGAGCATCTTGATCTTGTTCCCCCCGCCCACGCCGATTGTGGCCGTGTCCCATTCCCCGACTCCGTCAAGTGTCAGGATCGCCGCCTCGTCATAGGGGGAGACAAAAAACGTGCTGGCGGCGTGCGACTCGTGATGGCCGGTGAAGGCGATGCGTTTCTGGTAGCGTCCGTCGAGCGCCTTGCGGATCTCGCGCGGCAGATGCAGCTTCGTCTTCAACCACAGCGGCATTGCCATCATGAAGGAGCGCAGGCCAGCGGGCGCAAAGGCCAGATAGGTTTCCAGCAGACGGTCGAACTTCTGCAACGGCTTGTCATAAAACACCACATGATCGATCTCCTCCGGGGTGATGCCCGCCTCGCGGAGGCAGTAGTCCACCGCGTGTTTTGGAAACTCATGATCATGCTTGATCCGGGTGAACCGCTCCTCTTGTGCTGCCGCCACAATGTCTCCATCCACCACGAGCGCGGCAGCGCTGTCATGATAGTAAGCCGAGATGCCGAGAATTCGATGGGCCATGATTTGGGAAGAATGCCTGGGGAGGAACTGGCGTGGTAATGCTCTCACAAACCCGCCCTGCCATGGCTCAGAAAAGCCGCCGATGCCTGGCAAGGCAGGAGGAGACAGAACAGGAGGGAGCAAAGGCGTGACGCATCATGCCGGACATTGAGGATAACATCAATTTCGCGCAACCCGCTTCGCCAGTTGCCTGGCAACGTGGTGGCCGGGCTTCTCCACCAGCAGATAAAAGACATGGGACGCTCCAAAGATGACGAACATCTTCACCAGCCAGTTGAGATTGAAACCAAGGTTCGGCAGCGGCATTTGGGCATGCGCCGCCTCGGCGACCAGATGGACGAGATACACGGAGTAACTCCAGGTGCCAGCCCACTCCAGGGCACGGCTGCGCTCCCACCTCCCCGATACCGAAATCTCGGCACGCAGCCAGAAGAAAACGGCGAAGGCAAAGAGATTCAGCGTCCACGGATAGCCGATGGGGGAATGAAAGCGCAATGCGCTGCACACCCAGCTCAGAAACCAGACAGTGAGCCGCCAGGTCCACAACCGCCGCGCCATGCTTTCCATCGTCGCGGCTGGCCTCTCCGTCGATTGTTCGGCCAGTTTGCATCCCAGCAGCCAGCACGGGAAGGCGACCACCGAGGCCAGTACCGGTCCAAAGGGGCTGTAGTCCTTCGCCAAAGGAAAAAAGACCACGACGCCATAGGCCAGCACAAGAGAAGCGGCCAGGATCCAGTTCCATCCCATGCGCGAACGAATTTTGCGCAGAACGGGATAGACCGTGTAGTAAATCAGTTCAGCGAGAAGGCTCCAGAGAACGGAGTTTTGGAACAAGGTGAGTTTCACGCCCAAGGGACTGGCCAGCACAACGGCCGCCAGCAGTGGTACTCCAATCCGCACATAACGTCGCGTCAGATACGGCAGCAGTCTGAAACTTCCCGGGTGACGAAAGGGATGGTGGATGCAAAACCCGGAGATCACAAAGAACACGATCACCGCCGGGACTCCGGCAAACAGGTTGCCGTAAACACCTTGCACACCGAGTGCCAGCAGATTCTCCCTGTCGAGCCCCGTCGTCAGAGGTGGGGAGCCGCAGTGGCTGAAGACCACCCACAGCACGGCAAAAAACCGGATCGAATCCAGTCCCTCGACACGGGAGGGAACAGATGAAGTACGACTCATGTTACAAATGGTGATTGAACGCCATCATCAGGCAGACGCAAATGCACCCCGTTCACCAAGTCCTCTTGAGCCAGCGCATGATTTGAGCACCAAAAGTCTTGTTCAACATCCAATAAGCCAGAGAAAGCACCACCAGGCTTCCCAGAATCTTGGCATTGGACGTGGCAAAGGCCTGCAGGACGGAGAACAGCATGGCCGTCCCGACGGAGGTGCCCAGCAGAGCCGAGTGCCGGTTGCGAATGGCCACCTGATAGATCCGGCCAAAGAAGGCGCCCAGCAGGAAAACCGGCACGAACATGCCGATCCTGCCGAAGTCGGCATAGCTCTGCGCCATGTATCCGATGCCGATCGATGTGCCCGACTCGCTTCCCGAGAACCTTACCCCCGTGAACCGCCGGGCGCGCTCGGAGTCGTCCAGCACGGACTTGTTGCGGAAGATGAAACGCGGCATCAAGACGTGCTTGACGGCACCGAACCACAGTTCGCCTTTTGCGTACGGCTCAAAGTGCGGCACGTGGGAGATCGTGTGGCCAAACAGCGTCACATACTGCACCCGGGCCACCAAGGCCCGCATGCCGTTATCGAACGACTTGGCGTCCATGCGGGACACGCGGCTCTCCAGCCAGCTAAGGCGCTGGAGCGCCTTCTCCACGGTGCCCCGATGCTGGCTGGCCCTCACAAACTCGCGGTACTCCATCTTGATGGAGCTCCAAAAGACGGAGGTCACAAACGCCAGAACGAACACCAAGGAACCGGCCAGCTTGAGCTTGATGTTCATGGCGCGCCGGATCGTCATCGCGGCAATAAGGAACATGAACAATCCCTCCTTGTAGCTGCTGAAGAAACCCAGGAAACCGCCGAAGAACTCGATCGCCACCATCAGGGACATCATTCCGTAGCCCTTGTCCAGCAGCAGCACGCGGTAGCAGACCATGAAAAAGAACACCCACTTCATTGTCGAAAACGGCACCAGAAACTGGTGGAGGGCCGTCACATACCAACCGATCCCCTCCGCGATGGTGGCCACGATCCACGATACCACCCACATCTGCATCAACCGGACAGGGTCGATCTGTCCCGCCTCCACCTCAATGATGTCAGCCACCACCCTCCCACGGCCTTGCGCTGAAAGCATGGAACGCATGCCAACCGCCAGGCAAAGCACACCTGCCAGAGTAAGCCAGGTGGCCGTCTCGATCTCCGGAGCCTCCAGCACGGAGTCCATCGTCACATTGTAAAGGTCGGAGTAGAAGACCGCCACCACCACCTGCAGCCATTGCATGGCGCAACAGGCGAACAGAATGGGAGACTCCCCGCGGAACAGCAGAAGACTCGCGCAAACCGGCAACGTCAGCACGCACGCCGCTGTCAGCAACGAGTACTGGGTGGGGAGCCCGGCAAGCACCGCCGCGAACGTCACCACCCAAACCCAACCCGGCAGAGGCTGAAAAAGACCCCGCTCCATCGGACGCTGGCGAGATGGGCGTTGCGAACGTGCAATCGGCGCGGAAACTCGGTTTTTGGCACCTGACGCTAAAGATCTCGTTGTTTGGCTCATGATTGGTTCTCGTCGAGTGATGTCCGTTCAGGCATCCTGAGACACCCCTCGATGACTCTCCATCAAATGCAGGAAATCAGCAACAAAGCGTTCCCGGCCAAACCGCGTCTTAACATGGTGACGGCCCGCACTGCCCAGCCGTTTGCGCAGTTCGGCGTTGCTGATGAGTTCCTGCAGACACGAGCTCAGTTGATCCACATTGCCAGAATCCACCAAACGGCCCGTCACTCCGTCCTCGATGATCTCAAGGAGCCCGCCACGCCGGCTGGCCACCACCGGAAGGCCAAAGAAACCCGCCTCAATGGCCACCGTGGGCAGGGCCTCATTGGCACCAGCCGGCACGGGCACAGCGCAGAGATCGAGTTCCTGATAAATCCTGGACCGATCCTGCACAAAGCCCCGCCAAATCACCCGGTCCTCAATCCCGAGGCTCACCACCTGCCGCCGCAAGCGGTCCCGATAAGGAGCCGATCCAGAACCATAGATGTGGATTTCCGCCCGCGGCACGCCAGCGGGTATCCTGGCCAGGGCAGTCAGAAGATCGTGATGTCCCTTCCACTCCTCCACCTGTCCCACAATGCCGATCCTCACCACGCCCTGATCCGGTTGCGCGCCGGTGCCGGACGGATTCAGGTCCTGCAATCCGTTGTGCACGACGGCCACCTGTTCTGGCGACACCCCCAACTGCACCAAGGCATCCCGCACGGCATGGGACACCGCCACAAAACCGCAAATCCTCCGGGCTAGGCGACGGAAGAGCCAGCGATACTGCGGCTTGTCCGGCAGCACTTCATGCGCCCAGAACCAATCACGACTCCGGTTAAGATAAGGCCACAAAAGCAGCAGGTGATGCCAGCTTGTGTGCAGCACGCGCTCCGGTTGCCCAGCGTTCAGCACCCGATGATACTCGGCCCACAGACCCGGCAAGCGCAGCAGTTGTCCCGCGGTCATGGTCAGGCAGTCCCAGCGCAGTGTGGCGGAAATGGCTCCCAGTGGAACCTCCCGGAAATCAAAACCCGACTCCCGCAGTCGTGCCTGATATCCGCCGTCATTCCAGATGCTGGTGACGTAGGACACCTCATGTCCCGCCGTCCGCAGGCCCGCCCCCAGTTCCAGCGTCATGATCTCCTTGCCGGAGACATTCTCAGCGCGGCTGACAATGGCTAGGCGCATCGGCTCAAGGCACCCACCCTCCAAGGGCTTGGATTGATTGGAAAACTGTATGGGAACACTTTTTTGAATGATTTACAGCGGCTGAAGGGAGGATGAGTGAAATTCAGGGGCCGGAAGGCGGTTGCAAGAAACTTTCCGGACTTCGCAACAATTGTTCAAAATCCGCCACAAAGCGTCCTCGACTGAAACAAATTTGGGCCCGCCGTCTGGCAGCGGCCCCCATTCTCTTCCGCAGTTCCTCGCTGCTCAGCAGAGTTTGCAGATGAGTCGCAAGCTCCGTTTGATTTTCAGCCTCATGCAAAAAACCGGAGACGCCATCCTCCACGATCTCAGGAAGTCCGCCGATTCGAGAAGCCACGACAGGGAGACTGAAGAAAGCAGCTTCGATCGCGACCGTGGGCAACGGATCCGCTGTACGACTGGGAACTGCACATAGATCGATGCACTCGTAAATCTGCCGCCGATCGGACAAAAAACCGTGCCATACCATCCGTCCCCCGACGCCGAGCTGCTCCGCACGTTGCCGGAGACGCTTCGTAAAGTCTTGTTCACCTGTTCCAAAAAGATGCAACTCGGCATCAGGGTGTGAGCCTGCAATGGCGCCAAAAGCCTCCAGCAGGTTCTGGTGGCCTTTCCATTCGCCTATCTGGCCCACAACGCCAATGCGCCCACCCTGCCAGGATCTGCCCCGAGTGCTCTCGGTGCCCACGGGGTCTTTGATGCCATTGTGAATCACATGAATCTTGTTTTCAGGAATACCGATCTCCAGCAGTGAGGCCTTCACGGCATCCGATACGGGTATAAACGCTCTCAGGTGCCTGGCAAGATGTCGAAAGACGTGCCGATACTGAGGTTTGTTCGGAACCACCTCATGCAGCCAGAACCAATCACGCTCAGGTTTAAGGAACGGGTGAAGCATCAGGAGATGATGCCAGTTCGTATGAATCACCTGGACCGATCGTTGCCGCCGTAAAAAGCCGGCGTAATTCAGCCACAGACCCGGTGCACGAATCAGTTGGTCCAAGGTCATGCGAATGCAGTCCGGCCTCAACGTGGCCGAGATGAATCCCAGGCGCATGAACTGTGCTGGAATGCCAGCTTGTTGGAGGCGCCGGCCAAACCCTCCGTCTCCACACCACAGGCTGGAAACAAATAAAACCTGATGACCGCGATCGCGAAGTCCCTCTCCAAGCTCCAAGGCCATGATCTCCTTGCCAAAGAGGTTCTGCCCACCCGCAACGATGGCCATCTTCAGGGGGCTGGCAGGAGCGTCAGTCACGCGGCTTGAAACCAAAGAACGAAAGATGCAGTCCGAAAGGAAAAGCC
>NZ_JAGRPF010000033.1 GCF_020439865.1 Prosthecobacter sp. | reverse complement strand
TGGATGAAGACGCCAGCGTGATCGACAACGTGCGCGCTGGAGCCAAGGAACTGCTCGACATGGTCGCACGTTACGAATCCGGCGACTACACGAGCGGCCAGGAGGATGAACTGCTGCATCAGATCCAGCTTCACGACGGCTGGGGAGTCGAGACCCGCATTCAGACGGCGATGAACGAACTCGGCGTTCCCGCGCCGGATCGTCTCGTCAAAGGACTCTCCGGTGGTGAAAAACGTCGCGTAGCTTTGGCACGCGCGCTTGTGGCGCAGCCCGATCTGCTGCTGCTCGACGAGCCGACGAACCATCTCGACGCCGAATCCATCGAGTGGCTGGAGAAATTCCTGCGCGATTTTACCGGCGCGGTGCTCTTCGTCACGCACGACCGCTACTTCCTCGACCGCGTGGCCACGCGCATCATTGAAATCGACGACAGCCGCATCTACAGCCATCCCGGCAACTACAGCGCGTTCTTGGAGAGCAAAGCCATCCGCGAAGGCGTGGAAGCGAACTCCGAGCGCCGCCGTCAGAGCTTCCTGCGGCATGAACTGGAATTCGTCCGCGCCGGAGTCAGCGCACGACGCACGAAACAGCGGTCGCGTCTGGATGAATTCGAGCGCGTCTCCGCCATCGCCGCACCCGAGGCGGAGCTGGTGATGGATTTGATCATCCCGCCTGCACCGCCGCTCGCCAACACCGTCGTGGAAGCAACCGACATCGGCGCGCATGTCGATGACCGCTGGTTGTTCAGCCATCTCAATCTCAACTTCGAGGCCGGCACCTGCACCGGCATCATCGGCCGCAACGGCCTCGGCAAAACGACACTGCTGCGCATGCTCATGGGCGAGCAGCAGCCGAACGAAGGCAAGGTCGTGATCGGCAAGCGGACGATCTTCAACTACGTCGATCAGCAGCGACTGCTGCTCGATCCGGAAAAGAGCGTGATGGAGGAGGTGGCGGGACCGAACAGCGACTTCGTGCAGTTCGGCCCGGAGAAGCTGCATGTACGCACCTATCTGCGCCGCTTTCTCTTCACCGACGAACGCGCAACGATGCGCGTGAAGGAGCTCAGCGGCGGCGAGCAAAGCCGCGTGCTGCTGGCCAAGATCCTCCGCCGTGGCGGCAATTTCCTCATTCTCGACGAACCGACGAACGACCTCGATCTCGCCACGATGCGCGTGCTTGAGGAGGCGATCCTCGCGTTCAAAGGCACCGTGCTCGTCGTCAGCCACGACCGCTATTTCCTCGACCGCGTGTGCGACCGCCTGATCGCCTTCGAAGGCCAGGGCCGCATCCACGAATGCGCCGGGAACTACAGCTACTACCAGGAAAAACGCGCCGCCCAGGCCGCCGCCGAACTGGCCCTCGTCACCGCTCCGGTGAAGAAAGAGAAGCCCGCAGCCGCCAGCGCTCCGAAGCCGCGCAAGATGACGAACCGCGAGCAGCGCGAACTCGCCGAGGTCGAAGCCGCCATCGCCACCCTCGAAAGCGAGATCGCCGCGATGGAAGCCGAACTGAACGACCCCGAGACCTTTGTGAAACTCGGTGCAGGCACGAATGACTACATCGCGAAGCTTGAGGCGAAGAAGACTGAGCTTGAAGGCAGATTCACGCGCTGGGCGGAATTGGAGGAGATCAAGGCGGCGTGTGCAGGTTAAATCTCCATGGGCCTGATGATTCGCTTTTGCACTCCATGCATCATACCAAATCAAAACCTCCCGTCACGCGACTCAAAGTGAGTCGGTTTGCCAAGCGACTCGCCGCCGCGTGAGACCCAGCTGGCGACCCATTCCATGAGTTCTTCGTCACGAATGAAGGGGATGCCGAGTTCGACGAAGCTGCGGTAGGGATTGCTCAGCAGCGCGTCGGGCGCCTCCTTGCCTTCGATCTGCACGGGCTTGCCGAAGATCTCGCCGAAGCGCTTGGCGACTTCGCGCACGCTGAGCGTGGCGGTGCCGGTGAGATTGACGATCCACGCGGGGCTTTGGGCTTTGCCGAGGCTGAGGAGGGAGAGCGCGTTCGCATCGCCCTGCCAGATGGTGTTGAACCAGCCCATGCGCACGTCCACCGGCTGGCCGTTCCACACTTTCTGCGCGACATCGACGAGCACGCCGTAGCGCAGATCGCAGGCATAGTTCAGGCGGATGAGCGAGACGGGCGTGCCGCGCATCTGGCTGAAATGCTGGAAGATGCGCTCGCGGCCGAGACAGCTCATGGCGTATTCGCCGACGGGATTGAGCACGTCCTCTTCGTGACTGCCGCCACGCTCGACGGAGACGAGGCCATACACATTGCCGGTGGAGAACGCGGCGATGCGGCTGCGATGATAGCGCTCGCACACGAGGCCGGGCAGCCAGGCGTTCATGGCCCAGGTCATCGGCTCGTTGCCTGCGGAGCCAAATTTCATGCCCGCCATGTAGATCACATTCGGTGCATGCGGCAGGTAGGCCACGGCGTTCGCCGCCAGGAGATCGACGGCGATCGTTTCGATCCCGTGCTTCTGAAATTCATCCGCCGAACCCGCCGTGCTGAAACGCGACACCGCGATGATGCGCCGTTTCGTGCCCGCCTCGTCGCTGGCGCGTTTCGCCATGCGCGTGAGCGAGGGTCCCATCTTGCCCGCGGCACCCAGGACGATGATGTCGCCGGGCATCGCCCGCATGAGGTCGATCACCGCCGGCGTGGGACGGCTGAGACGCTCTTCGAGTTCTTCGAGGCTGGCGGGCGGCATGGTCGCATCTATGGACGGTTTTTGCTTTTGGAAAAGCCTTTGATGCAGAACCGCTCCGACCACGCCGGGCCGAAGGTCAAAGCCCCAGCCCGGTTTTGCACACCGTTCCTATTCGAGCACTTTGATCTTCAGGTTCCGGTAGCACACCGGAGCCTGCGCCTTGCCATGCAGGCCCTGCAGACCAATGGGGCCGCTGCGGGCGAAGTCCTTGAGCGCCTTCTTGAACTTGTTCGGCGTGCCGTCCGGGTTCTTGCCGACTTCGGGCCACTTGTCGAGATCGGCATCGATCACGGTCTCGCCATTGAAGACGACTTTCACGAGAGGGCCTTTGCAGGTGATGGTGTAGTGGTTCCACTCGCCGACGGGCTTCGCCATGCTCTTGCTGGGAGGACAGGCGTCATAGATGGCGCCGACCATGCCGTACTTGCTGCCGTCGGCGCTGTCATGAACCTGGATTTCGAGCGCAGAGAGGACGTTTTTAATGTCGCCGGAACGAAGGAAGACGCCGCTGTTGGACTCCTTTTCGACTTTGAATTCGAGATCGAGAATGAAGTCGCCATACGAGTCCTTCGTCCAGAGAGTGTCATGGTCTTTGGCGACCAGAACGCCGTCTGTGAAGCTCCAGCCGCCCGGAGCGATGGTGTTGGAAAGATCGGGAGCAAAGAGATCCTTCCAGCCGGTGGTGTCGGGATGATCGGCAGCAAGGGAGAGGGAGGCGAAGGCGAGAAGGGCGAGGAGGTGTTTCATGATTGGGCGGAAGGTAACGTGAACCTGATGATGAAGATTCCAAGCTTATTAAAGCAGGGGGATTTACAGGTCACGGCCGTCCCTTTTGCTCCGGTCCCGACCCCAAAAGGCCGCCACAAGACATCAGAATTGCCGGGATGGATTTATAGGATTGCTTTTTTCGGCCCGATGGCCAATTCTCAGAAAATTCCGCCCCGAACATCATCAACGCCAGCCCAATGAAACTCACCCGTTCCCTGATCTGCCTCCCGGTCCTTGCCGCTTTGTCTCTCGTTTCCTGCACCAGCGGCAGTGGCTGGAACAGCTACGGCAGCGCCACCGCCAATGGGCCTACCTATCTCAGCTCGAAGTATGAATCTCAGAGCTTCGGCGGTCACGGCGGTGGCTACGGCAACGGTTACAACATCTGGCCCATGCCCACCGAAAACTATGCCGAGTACTGGGCGGACGACGATGATGCAGATTTTGTCGGCAACAGCTACGGCCGCAGCGAGAAGGAGATCCGACAGCCCCGCCCCTCTGTCTCCCGTGCAGTCGCCTCGGGTCCGGTGACCTCCGGCAAGTAGGAATATCTGCCCGCGTGGCGCTTGAAGTCCGCCGCCCGTGGCTGCGGACTTCTTTTTTATCCGATCTCGAGCTTCGAAATTCTCGGGTCAGGGGCAGTTCGTCCTGCAAGTCTTGGATTTTAGGTTTGCCCAAGGGCCGGGCGTTGTCCCGGCGAGAGATTTTCGATCGCAGTCCCAACCGAATCGCCAGGAGCCCGCTCCCGTCGACGTTCCTGATCCTCTGATGAATCCGCCTGAACCCGTCCCCCAGTCCGCGCCTACGCACTGGACCTCCATCCTTCGCAGCATCGGCCCCGGGCTGATCATCACCGCGTCCATCGTCGGCTCGGGCGAGTTGATCGCGACACCGAAGGTGGCGGGCGAGGCGGGTTTCACGCTGCTCTGGTTCATCGTGCTGGGCTGCTGCATCAAGGTCTTTGTGCAGGTGGAACTGGGCCGCTACGCGGTGACCACCGGCCAGACAACGCTGGAGGCGATGAACAGCATTCCTGGACCGCGCTTCATCGTAAGCTGGCTGCTGTGGCTCTGGCTGGGCATGTATGTGACGCTGGTTTTTCAGGTGGCCGGCATTGTTGGCGGCGTCGCAGATGTGTTTTCGGCGGCCGGATTGATGCTCGACAAAAAGTGGCTCGCATTCGGGGTCGCGGGCTCCGCCGCCTTGCTGCTGGCGATAGGGCGCTACCGCCTGGTGGAAAACGTGTCCACTGCGATGGTCGCCCTCTTCACGTTCGCGACGATCATCGCGGTCGGTTCGCTCCAGTGGTCGCCCTATGCGATCACCTGGGCGAATCTGGTCGAGGGATTTCAATTCAAGCTTCCAGCGGACACGATGACCGCCTTCGGCGCCTTCGGCATCATCGGTGTGGGGGCTTCGGAACTGATCTACTATCCCTATTGGTGCCTGGAAAAGGGCTACGCGTTGAATGTCGGCCCGCGTGATGGCTCGCCTGGCTGGCTGGGCCGGGCCCGAGGATGGATGAAGGTCATGCGGATTGACGCGTGGTTTTCCTTCACGATCTACACCCTGGCCACGCTGGCGTTTTACCTGCTCGGTGCCGCGGTGTTGTATGCGAAGGGCCTGCAAGTGAACGACAAGGGCATGATCGACACGCTCGCGCACATGTATGCGGAGAGCTTCGGCCAGTGGAGCCTCTATCTCTTCCTCATCGGTGCCTTCTTCGCGCTTTACTCGACGGTCTTCGTGGCCACGGCATCGAACGCACGCCTGTTGGTGGACGCATTGGCCTTGTTCAAAGTGACGCGCTATCCCACGCCGGAGCATCGTGCCCGGGCGGTGAAGGTGTGCGTCGTTCTGCTTCCCGCGCTCTCGCTGGGGCTTTACTTGTTGTGGGAAAAGCCGGTGACGCTCGTGCTCGTGGGTGCGGTGAGCCAGGGCATCATGCTGCCCTTCCTTGCCGGTGCCGCGCTCTACTTCCGTCATCGCCGGATCGATCCGGAACTTCGTCCCGGCGTGTTTTGGACGGCATGTCTGTGGATTGCAGCGCTGTCCATGGCCGCCATCGGCTTGTATCAGGCCGTGCAGGAGATCGCCAAGGCGCTGGGCTCATAAGCTGAATCGCATCGCGTGCCATGAATCTGAATCTCTCAGGCCAGTCCGTCGCCATCATTGGAGCCGCACGCGGCATCGGTCGTGCGATCGCGGAAGGATTCATCGCGGAAGGCTGTCACGTGCGCGGCTTTGACCGCGAGCAGAGCGCGGACTTCATCACGACGGGCGATGTGACGAGCTACGAGACCGTAAAGTCGTTCGCGGCAGGATTTGAGCGCGTGGATCACGTCGTGTTCTGCGTCGGCATCGGTTCGGGGAAGTTCGGATTTCCCTTTTGGAATCTGGAACCGTCCGACTGGGCGCGCGTGCTGGATGTCAATCTCATCGGTGCCGTGAATGTCGCGCATGCCTTCGCGCCGAAGCTGATCGAGCGCGGTGCAGGCTCGATGCTCTTCCTCGTCTCCGTCGCCGGACAGATTGGATCGCAGACCGATCCGCCCTACAGCGCGTCAAAGGCGGCGTTGATCAATTTCACCCAATGCGCGGCGAAGGATCTCGGCCCGCACAACATCCGTGTAAACGCGCTGGCGCCGGGCATGGTGAAGACGGAGCTCAATCAATCCATCTGGGCCGCCGGTCAGCAAAAGCTGCCGGAGGATCAGCGCGTGAGCTTCGACGACTGGGCCGCTGAGAAGATCAAAAAGGTTTCTCACCTTGGTCGCTGGCAGATGCCGGACGAGTATGCCGCCATGGCCACGTTTCTCGCCTCCGATCACGCCAAGAACATCACCGGCCAGACGATCAACATCGACGGCGGGCAGGTGATGCACGCGTGATCATTCGTAAAGGCGGAACAACCCGCTGTGATCGAGATCACCAAAGCCTTTCTCGTGCACAAACTTCTCCCACTGCGCGAGGGAGTTCTTCAACGTGGGTGAATCGAGGCCAACGGAATCCGCGAGCTGGCACATGAGACGCACGTCCTTGAGTTGCAGTTCGGCGCGACCGCCGGGGACGAAGTCGCGCTTCACCATGCGATTGCCATGAAGGTCGAGGATGCGGCTCTCGGCGAAGCCGCCGAGCAGCGCCTTGCGCACGAGCGCTGAATCGACGCCGGAGAGCTCGGCCATGCGCAGTGCCTGCGCGACAGCGTCAATCGTCTGCGCGACGATGAGTTGATTCGCGAGCTTGGTCACCTGCCCTGCCCCGCTCGCGCCCATGTGCGTGATGTTTTTGCCACACGCCTGGAAGATCGGCAGCGCACGCTGAAAATTCGCCTCAGTGCCGCCGGCCATGATGGTGAGCGTGGCAGCTTCCGCTCCGACCTGGCCGCCGGAGACCGGCGCATCGACCCAGTTCACACGTTCGGCCCATTTTTTCGTTTCGGGAACGCCGGTGGTGCCGAAGTCGATGATGAGCGCATCCTTGTGCAGGCCTTCGATCAAGCCGCCGGGACCAAAGACGACCTTTTCGACGACATCGGTCATCGTGAGGTTGATGCAGATGACTCCGGGGCCGATTTCGCGGGCGAGTTCGGGCAAAGAAGCGGCGCGACGCATGCCGAGCTTCACCGCAGCCTCGGCGGACGCGTCGCTGCGATTCCAAACGACCACCTCGGCTCCGGCCTCATGGAGATGACGTGCGTTGGCGCGGCCCATGTTGCCGAGTCCGACGAATCCGATCTTGTGTCCTGCGAGTGGCTTGCTCATGCGTGTGAAGCCCAGCATGCCGAGTTGAATGCATGAATCAACGGCATGCGCAGGCGCATCCGATTCGATGCTTCCCATGAGGAATCAAACCTGCAAAGATGCGCCCATGAGTGATCCCGCCTCCCCGGAATCCACCCCGAAGCGCCGGGCGGAGGAGATGCTGCCGTCCATGTATGAGGAGCTGCGCAAGCTCGCCGCGCAGAAGATGGCCGGCGAGCAGCCGGGGCAGACGATCAATGCCACCGCCCTCGTGCATGAGGCCTACATGCGCCTCGCGCGCACGGAGCAGGATGCGCGTTGGGAGAATCGCGGCCACTTCTACATCGCCGCGGCCGAGGCGATGCGCCGCATCCTCATTGATCGTGCGCGCCGGAAGAAGGCGGAGCGTCATGGCGGCGGCTGGCAGCGTACCGAGCTCGACAGCATCCACGTGCCCGCCGCACCGCCGGACAAGTCGGACGAACTTCTCGCTCTCGACGAGGCCTTGCAGGAACTCGCCGCCCAGGACGAGCGCAAAGCGCAGCTCGTCCAGCTCCGCTACTTCGTGGGGCTGGAGAGCCAGGAGGCCGCGGACGTGCTCGGCATTTCGAAGGCCACCGCCGACCGCGACTGGGCCTACGCCCGCGCCTGGCTGCATGCGAGGGTCCGAAAAGAAAAATGAAACTCGATGAGTCATGGGGCTCCGGAATCTCGCCTTGGATAGCTGAACCCATTCTCCCATGACCGACGAATCCATCTTCACCCACGCCATCGATCTGCCGCCGGAGCAGCGCGGTGCCTACCTCGACTTGGCCTGCGCAGGCGATGCGGAACAGCGCGTGCGCATCGACGAGCTGCTGCGCTCACACGAGGGCGCGGGCAGTTTTCTCGCAGGCGCAGCCATTCAAGACATCGCCGCCGATCTCGATGTGACGGTCAAGGCCGCGCCCGGCACGATGCCCTCCACCCGCGGGCTGCCCTCATCGGAGAAGTCCGGCGACCGCATCGGGCCTTACAAGCTGCTGCAGGCGATCGGCGAGGGCGGCTTCGGCACGGTGTGGATGGCCGATCAGGAGCATCCGGTGCGCCGCCGTGTGGCGCTCAAGATCATCAAGCTGGGCATGGACACGAAGGAAGTCGTGGCGCGCTTCGAGCAGGAACGCCAGGCGCTGGCGATGATGGACCACCCCAACATCGCCCGCGTCTTCGATGCCGGCGCCACCGAGCAGGGCCGGCCGTTCTTCGTCATGGAGCTGGTGCGCGGGATGAAGATCACCGATTACTGCGACGAGAAGAACCTCTCCACCGATGAGCGCGTGGAGCTGTTCATCCTGGTCTGCCAGGCCGTGCAGCACGCGCACCAGAAGGGCATCATTCACCGCGACATCAAGCCCTCGAACATCCTGGTCACCATCAATGACGGCAAGGCGGTGCCCAAGGTCATCGACTTTGGCGTCGCGAAGGCCACGCAGGGCAAGCTCTCCGACGGCACGCTCTTCACGCAGTTCGAGCAGATGATCGGCACGCCGCTCTACATGAGCCCGGAGCAGGCGGAGATGACCTCCGTCGATGTGGACACGCGCAGCGACATCTACAGCCTCGGCGTGCTGCTCTACGAGCTGCTCACCGGTCGCACGCCCATCGACATGACCACCATGGCCAAGGCGGGCATCGGCGAGATCCGCCGCATCATCCGCGAGGTCGATCCGGTGCGGCCCTCGGCGCGGCTGAAGACGCTCGATGGCAACGAGCTGACCACCATGGCGAAGCGCCGCCACACCGATCCCACGCGGCTGCCCGGCACGTTGAGCGGCGACATCGACTGGATCGTGATGAAGTGCCTGGAAAAGGATCGCGCACGCCGTTACGACACGGCCAATGGTCTCGCGCTCGATCTCCAGCGGCATCTGGCCAATGAAGTCGTCATCGCGCGTCCGCCCACAGCGGGCTACCTGCTCAGCAAGCTCATCCGGCGCAACAAGGTGGCCTTCGCCGCCGGTGCGGCCATCGCAGCCTCGCTCGTTGTCGGCATCGCAGCCAGCCTGTGGCAGGCACACCGCGCACAAGATGCGGCGACGCAGGCAAAGGCCGCCGAGGAGCGAGCCACGATGGCGCTCGATGAACTGCGCGCGACGGCCCCGGCGTTTGCTGTGCAGGCGCGTTCTCTCGCGGCGAAAGAGCAGTTCAACGACGCCATCGACAAGCTCGACTACGCCATCAGGCTGCGGCCTAACGTCGCTGAGTATCTTGTAGCCAAGGCCGACCTGCTCCAGTGCCAGTTCAAGCTCGCCGAAGCCGCCGTTGTTTACCGCGAAGCCCTGCGCGTGCAGCCGGACCTCGCGCGTGCCGAGGCCTCTGCCAAGCTCTGCGATGAACTGCTCGCGGCCGCGCCCGGCGAGCAGGGCAATCTCACACGCGAAAGCCTCGCCAGGCTCCAGCTCGCCATGCAGCAGCAGCAGCGCCCGGCCTCACACCTCATGCCGGTCGCCAGGCTGCTCGGCGAAGAGAAGAAATTCATCGTCGAATTCTGGCTTGAGAAGCTCAAGGACCTCCCCATTTCGCCCGAGAAGCCGCTCAAGGAGCGCCTCACGATGGCTGACGTTGGCCGGCTAACGCTGGACCTCTCCCGATCCGGGGTCTCCGATCTCGAGCCCCTGCGCGGTATGCCGGTTGGCTGGCTTAGTTTGGATGGGTGCAGCAAGGTCAAGAGTCTCGACCCCCTGAGGGGAGCCCCGCTGCGCACCCTCATTCTGCGAGATATCTCCTCGCTGGACGATGACGCCCTGGCCGTGATCACCAGCCTCACCGATCTCAAGATTCTTTACCTGACCGGCACGAAAATCACGGACCTCTCCGCGTTGAGCGGACTGTCGCTGGAGACGCTCGACCTCGCGGACACGAAAGTCATCGACCTCACCGCGCTGCGCGGAATGAAGCTGACGAAACTCGACCTGCGGAACACCCGCGTTTCCGACCTCTCGCCTCTCGCCGGAATGCCGCTCACGATGCTCGACGCCAGTTCGATACCCGCCACGGATTATTCACCGCTGGCCGGAGCGCCCCTGGAAAAGTGCTTCATTCAAAACTCACCCCTGCGCGATCTTTCCTTCCTTGAGGGCTCGCCCGTGAAACAACTCGCGCTCTTCAATTGCGACGAGGCACGCGGCTATTCCGTCCTCGCCGGGTTGAAGTCACTCGACCTGCTGATCCTGCCGCAGAGTTTTCGCAGTCTGCCGGAGGAAGATCTGGCTGCCATCGAGTCCCTCCGCACGCATCCGACGCTGAAAAACATTCAGACCGAATACCGGTCCGGTTCCTGGATCATCAATACCACACTGTCGAAAGACGATTTCTGGGAGGATTGGGACATCCAGAAGAGCTTGGTGACGAAACTGCGGAAAAGCGGATTCAAGTTTGGCTTTTCCAAACTTTCCGCCGGGACTTACTCGCTCTCGATCCAAAACCAGCCGTTCTCGGACCTTTCGATGCTCAAGGGCGTGCCGATCAGCAGCCTCTTCCTTCTGGGATGCCCGGTCACGGACCTGTCGCCAATCGCCGGCCTGCCACTGGATTACCTCCACCTTGGAGATAGCCAAGTTGCCGACCTCAGCCCGCTGAAAGGAATGCCGCTGAAGAGTTTGATCCTCCATGCGACGAAGGTCAGCGACCTCTCCCCGCTTGCGGGGATGCCGCTTGAGAAGCTCCTACTAAGTGGGTGCAACCAGATTACAGATGTCGCCGCTCTCGCTGAGATTCCCACCTTGAAAATCCTCACCGTGCCGACGAGCGCCCGGAACATCGAACTGCTCCGCAAACTGCCAAACTTGGAACGTCTCGCGTTTCAGATGATGGCGAAGGACCCATGGCTTCCCGTTACCACAACTGACGAGTTCTGGGAGGAGTGGGACGGCTTGTGGTGGATGCGGGCTTTGAACGACGCGGGAGTGAAATACACTGCGTCGAGAATTCTCGATGAGGCACCTGATGCATCCCGCCAGACCCATAAACCAAGTGGCGAAGGAAAGAACAAAAAGGCCACCGGCAATCAGGTCGGAAAGCCTGCGGGAATGTGGGCAGTTACGATCACTTCGAAAGACTTCAGCGACTGCTCCATTTTCAAAGGCGCGACCAACATTGGGGCATTGCGGCTCCAAGGGACCAGCGTCACCGACCTCCACCCACTGGAGGAACTCGCCCTTGCGGAGTTGAACCTCATGAATACGAAAGTGACCGACCTCAGCCCGCTGCGGGCACCGGCACTGAGTGGCAGCCTGCGGGTCTTGTTTATCGGTCAAACACAGGTGACCGACTTTTCACCGCTGGCCGCCTGCGCCCATCTTGAGGATTTCCGGGCTTTCGACACCAAACTGGCCGACCTCGCCAGCCTGCGCGGTCTCAAACTGCGAATCGCCCGCCTGGGCAGGACCAAGGTCACCGACATTTCCGTGCTCGCTGGAATGCCGCTGGAATGGGTTCAACTCAACGATACGGCCGTCACCGATCTCAGTCCGCTGCTCAAGTGCCCCACGCTGAAGCAACTCGTGCTTCCCGCCGGGGCCAGCGACGTGGGCGCGCTCCGCGCCCTGCCCGCCCTGGCCGAGCTTTCCTTCACTAACAAAGGCGTCAGTGGCCTTCCTGATCAAAAGGCCGCCTACTTCTGGAAGGAATACGACGCGCAAGCCTGGCTACGCCCGCTGCGTGCAACCGGCTGCGTGAAGAGCGCCCGGCAACTGCCCGACGGCACCTGGGAGGTGGACCTCAGCAACTCGAAGTTCAGCGATCTCAATATCCTGAAAGGAGCGCCGATCAGTGTTCTGAAATTGGGTGATACCGCCGTCGCCGATTTGGAATCCCTGCACGGCATGGCGCTCAAGGAACTCAATATCGCCAACACAAACGTCACCGACTTGCGTCCCATCAAGGGGATGCCGATCGAGCGATTGTCTTTGCGCAACACCAAAGTGACCGACCTCGCGGCCCTGCGAGGGATGGCTCTAAGCACTCTGCTCCTTCATTCCTGCAATAAACTCGTTGACCTGTCTCCACTCGCGGATTCCAAAACACTCACCAAACTCACGCTCCCACCGAAGGCGATGGACATCGAATTCCTCCGCAGCTTTCCCAAGCTCGAGCGCCTCAGCTTCAACTCTAACGGTGCCAATCCCGCCCAAACCACCGCAGAGTTTTGGAAGGAATACGACGCGCAAGAATGGCTACCCCCGCTGCGTGCAGCGGGGGTCGCGATCCAGAGCGTGAAGCAACTGCCCGACGGCACATGGGAGTTGAATCTTATCGGCGCCAAAATCTCGGACCTCACGATGTTAAAGGGAGCTCCGATCAGCAAACTGCGCCTCGCCAAATCCGGCGTCGTGGATCTGAAGCCACTGCGCGGGATGGCCCTCACCGCAGTGTACCTCGATGAAACAAAAGTCGCCGACCTCAGTCCGCTTCATGGGATGCCCCTCGAGCAACTGACTCTGGCCCACACCCGCGTCACAGACCTGAGTCCGCTCAGAGGTATGCCGCTCAAACTTCTGCGCATCAACGGCACTGGAGTCGAAAGCATCGAACCGCTCCGCGGCATGTCGATCGACAACTTGTTAATGGGGTATACGAAGGTTTCCGAACTGTCGGCGCTCCGCGGCATGCCTTTGACCTCATTCAAGCTCGGCCAGTGCGAAAACATCACCGACCTTTCGCCAATCAAGGAGTGCAAGACGCTCAAGGTGCTCACACTGCCACCGAACGCAAAGGACATCGAGTTCCTCCGCACCTTTCCCAACCTCGAGCGCATCAGCTACAAGGATGACCCCGACGCCAAATGGATCACCGCCCAGACCGCCGAGGAGTTCTGGAAGGAATACGACGCGAAGAAACAGGCAGTGCGAGATTGACCTGAAGCAGTTGGAGCATCTCTCCTGTCGCCCTCGAATTCCCCATCTGTGATAAAAAAGAAATTCGATGAGTCATGGGGCTCCGGAATCTCGCCTTTTAGGATAGAACCACTTGAAGCGACAATCTGCCATGACGCACGAAGACATCTTCACTAATGCCATCGGGCTGCCGCCGGAGCAGCGCGGTGCCTACCTCGACGAGATCTGCGCAGGCGATGCGGAGTTGCGCGCGCGCATCGACAAATTGCTGCGTTCGCATGAAGGCGCGGGCAGTTTTCTCGCCAGCCCTTTGGCAGTCGATCTCGAGGCAACGCTTCCCATGTCCGAGGCCGAACGGAAGTTGCTCGCGGGGCGGGCCTCCGAGCAGGAAGGCGACATCCTCGGTCCCTACAAGCTGCGGGAGCAGATCGGCGAAGGCGGTTTTGGCGCGGTGTGGGTGGCGGATCAGGAGAAACCGGTGAAGCGCCGCGTGGCGCTAAAGATCATCAAGTTGGGCATGGACACGAAGGAGGTCATCGCACGCTTCGAGCAGGAACGGCAGGCGCTGGCGGTGATGGATCACCCGAACATCGCAAAGGTGCTGGATGCGGGCACGACGCAGTTTGGGCGCCCGTTTTTCGTGATGGAACTCGTGCGCGGCATCCCGATCACGGATTACTGCGACCAAAACAATCTCACGACCGGGGAGCGGCTGGAACTGTTCGCCAAAGTCTGCCATGCAGTGCAGCACGCGCATCAGAAGGGCATCATTCATCGCGACATCAAGCCGTCGAACATCCTCGTCACGCTGTATGACGGCGTGCCGGTGCCGAAGGTGATCGACTTCGGCATCGCGAAGGCGACGGAGGGCAGCCTCACCGACGCGACGATCTACACACAGCTCCATCAACTGGTGGGAACGCCCGCCTACATGAGCCCGGAGCAGGCGGAGATGAGCGGACTCGACATGGACACGCGCAGCGACATCTACAGCCTCGGCGTGCTGCTCTACGAACTGCTCGCGGGGCGCACGCCGTTCGATGCGCGGGAGTTGATGGCGTCCGGGATCGATGCGATGCGCAAAACGATCCGCGAACAAGATCCACCGCGCCCAAGCAACCGGCTGGCAACGCTCAATGATCAGGAGCTGACCACCACAGCCAAGCGGCGATCAACGGACAAGTCGCATCTGCTGCATCAGTGCCGCGGTGATCTCGACTGGATCGTGATGAAGTGCCTCGAGAAGGATCGCAGACGCCGCTACGAAACGGCCAACGGCCTTGCTGCGGACATCACACGTCACCTGGCCAACGAACCCGTGACGGCCCGCCCGCCGAGCGCGGCGTATCGCCTTCAAAAGTCGTGGCGTCGGAACAAGATTGCCTATTCAGCCGCCACAGTGGTATCGCTCACACTGGTGACTGGAATCGTGGTCAGCACCTGGCAGGCGGTGCAGGCGACGCGGGCTCGCGCCGCTGCTGAAAGGCAGCAGCAGCTGGCACAAGCCGAAGCCGCGCGCGCCAACGAGGCTGAGAAGCGTGAAGCTCAGCAGCGTATCACGGTGCAGAATGAGAGGGCCGATGAGAGAAGGCGTGCCTACGCGGCGGACATGCTGCTCTGCCGTCGGGCGCTGAGTTCGAACAATCTCCGCGAAGCCCGCCAACTGCTTGAGTCGCAACTGCCCAAGGATGGCGCGGAAGATCTTCGTGGCTGGGAATGGCGCTGGCTTACGGAGCGGTGCAAGACGGGGGCGCTGTTTGAACTCGGCGAGCAGAAGGTCCGGGTGACCCAGGCGATCTTTGTGGAAGGTGGAAAATCCATCGTGAGCTACGAACACGGGGGGGCGGTGAGGCGCATCATGCTCGACAGCCGCCGCGTCGAGACGCTGCAGGAGCAGAGTGACCCATCCGCTTTCACACTGGGCAGCAACTCCGGGTTCCTTTGCGCCTCGCAGGATAGGCGATGGATTGGGGCCGTGGAAATGGACAATGACGGGTTTTTCGTCCGGATTTGGGATCTGTCTTCAAAGTCGCCGCCACGGAAGGTGGCCATCGGAGAGGAGCGCGCCACAGCCATCGCTATTTCACCGGATGGGGGCACTCTGGCAGCCTACATCTTGAAGAAGAACACGGCATTCGTCTGGGACATCGCCTCAGGGGAAAGAAAGCCCGTGACGATCAAGCTGGACGCCGAACCAAAGCTGCTCCCCAGCTTTGGAGCAGTTCAGTTCTCACCGGATGGCAGGACCCTGGCTGTGGCTGGATTCGGAGGCCAGGTTCTGTTCATGAACGTCGAGACTTGGACGTTGAAGGGAGATGTCAAACTGGCAGCCGTCCGTGGGCAGGGCATCTCTTCGTTGGCTTTCTCACCCGACGGCCGGCGGGTTGCCTGCGGATGCGTGTTCATCGATCCTCAAGTCAAGATTCTGGACGTCGAGAAATGCACAACCGAGCGGGTTCTGTCCGGCCACACGGGCTTCGTCGCGGGGTTGGCGTTTTCACCCGACGGCAAGACCCTGGCGTCCGCCAGCGCCGATCAGACGGTGAAGATCTGGGACGTTGAGACGTGGACAGAGCGCGGCACGCACCTAGGTCACACGGACGAGGTCTGGTCCGTGGATTTTTCCCCCGACGGCGCAAAAGTCGTCAGCAGCGGCAAGGACAAGCGGATCGAAGTCTGGTCCGCGACAAACTTCGCGGAGCGTGATGCCTCGGCCCTTGTCGTTGCGCGTCCGCTCATGCAGGGGACTCCGCAGGCCGCACCAAGCGGCGAGAAGATTGTTTCCACCGTGGGTGGCGTTGTCACGCTCGCCGGCGGTGCTGTTCCTGCGGTGCCCTCGGAGCTCGGCACGAACAACGTCAAGGCATTCTGGGTGGCGCCCGACCAGATTGTGGCAGTGTCGAAAGCGCCGGTTGAAATCAAAGTGTGGAACCTGGTTTCCAATCAGGTCGAGAGCTTCCCCATGGACGTCGGCACCGTCGAGTGGGTGATAAGTGAACATCTCGAGCTTTCCCATCTCCTCGTCCTGTTGGTGCCGGGCGAGAAGACAGGGGAGGCAACTGTCATTCGCTGGGATGTCACCGGCCGTCGGAAGCTGTCGTCCTGCGCGCTGGCCATCCGCAAATCAGTCCAGGACCACGTCCCGTGTTTCTCGCAGGACGGCAGGCGAATGGCGGTGTCGCGGTTTACTTCGGTAACCGTCTGCGACATCGCGAACGAAACCGAGGAGGCCGCCATCGCGGTGCCAAGCGTGGCGGGGATCCAGGGCATGGCGTTGTCTCCGGACGGCAAGCAACTGGCGGTCGCCCAGAGGGACAGGCCTGCGATCATGATCCATGACGTGGACACCGGTCACCTCGTGACCACTCTGCGTGGGCACAACCTCGTGATCACGAAGCTGCAATACTCCTTCGATGGCACGCGGTTGCTGAGCAACACCATCGGGAGCGAGCCTGTGAAACTGTGGAGCACCCGAAGCTGGAAGGAAGTCGCCCGGCTCGAACCTCCGACGGGCTTCTATTACGCAACACCCCGGTTCACGTCCGACGATCACGGCATCCTCTTGTTTCCCTACAAGTTCGGCAACGGATGGGACGGAGCACGGCTGTTTCGCGCGCCGTCGTGGGACGAGATTGCCAAAGCTGAAGCCAGCGAGCGGGAGTGATGTCGAGGGGGCAACGGAATCCAAAAGCAGACACGGCAGCGCTATCTTGGTCAACTGGCTCCCGGCAGGGTTGCGACCCGCATCTTCGCATCGTCCGGCCGTTCGCACGAGGTGCAACGTGACCGCTAATACAAACGTCATTGCCGCGGAGCTGCGTCCCCCTATCGTGGCGCTCCTCAATCTGGACTCCCATTCAAGCATGAAAATCATCATCACCGGCGGCGGCGGCTTTCTTGGCTCCCAACTCGCGCAGAAAATCCTCGAACGCGGCACGCTTTGCGGAAAGCCGGTTTCCGAGATGATCCTGCTCGACGCCTTTTTTCGCAGTGAACCCACCGATTCACGTGTGAAGCATATCAAGGGCGACATCGGTGATCGAGCGACGGTGTTTGCGGCCACAGGATCGAAGTTCGATGTGATCTTCCATCTGGCCTCGATGGTGAGCGGCGAATGCGAGGAGCGCTTCGATGATGCGATGCGCGTGAATCTCGACGGCGGGCGCAATGTGTTTGAAGCCGCGCGTGCGGCGGAAGGCAGGCCGCGCGTCGTGTTTGCCAGCAGCGTTGCCTGCTACGGCGGGCTCGACATGTCGCAGATGATGTCGGACTTCACGAAGCAGCTTCCGCAGACGACCTACGGCATGACGAAGGCGATGTGCGAGATGATGGTGAACGATCACACGCGCAAAGGCCACTTCGACGGCCGCAGTGTGCGACTTCCCACCGTGATCGTGCGCCCTGGCAAGCCGAACGCCGCAGCATCAAGCTGGGCCAGCGGCATGTTTCGCGAACCGCTGAACGGTGAAGCTTGCAACCTGCCGATCCGTCGCGATCAACCGCATCCGATGACCGGCTATCGCACCGTGATCGAGTCGTTCATCGCGCTGGCAGAGGTGGAGGAGTCAAAGCTGGGCAAAGACCGCGCCTATGTACTGCCTGCACATCGCGTCACTCCGCAAATCGCGGAGAAGATCATCGCCGAGGTTGCTGCGGAACGTGGCATCACGGTGGGACCGATTGTCGATGCCTTCGACGCACGCATTCAGGGCATCGTCGACAACTGGCCGCAGCAGGTGGATGGCTCGCGCGCGGAAGCGATCGGCCTTCCGCGTCCGCCGGAGCTGAAGGTGATCGTGGGGCAGTATGTGGAGGATTTCTTGAGAAGCTGAAACGATATGGATGCGGCCTTGCCGCAGGCTGGTGATGCAGTAGCCTCACCCTCATGGCTACCCTTCGTCCGCCTCCCCTGCCGGGCCCGATTCAAATTCGGATCAACGCCCGGCTCATCCTCTTCGGTTTCATCGGCGTTTTTCTGCTCATCGGCCTGTTCTCCGGCATCTATCAGGTGCCCGCGAATTCCGTGGCCGTGGTGCAGCGCTTTGGCGGCTATCTGAAAACCGCACCGCCCGGACTGCACTTCAAGCTCCCTTGGGGCGTGGACAGCGCCACCGTCGTCGAGGTGCAGCGCCAGCAGAAGCTCGAATTCGGCACCGCCACGCATGGCGCCACGAATTTCTACCAGTACACCGACTACGAGGAACAGCAGCAGGAGAAAAACATGGTCACCGGCGACCTCAACGCCGTTCTCGTGGAGTGGGAGGTGCAATACCACGTCGAAGACCCTGTCGCCTACACCTTCAACTTCCGCGAGCCCCTGGCCACCCTGCGCGACCTCTCCGAGGCCGTCATGCGGGAGGTTGTGGGTGACCGCACGGTTGACGAGGTCCTCACCATCGGCCGTCAGGAGATGGAAAAGCACGCACTCGATCGACTGCGCACCTTGGTCGAGGATTTGAAGATGGGGCTGCGCATCGACCTCATCCAGCTCGGCAACGTCAATCCGCCCGCCCTGGTCAAAGCCAGCTTCAACGAGGTTAACAGCGCCCAGCAGGAGCGTGAGTCCGCCATAAACCAGGCCAGCGGCGAGTACAACCGCGTCGTTCCCCGCGCCCGCGGCGAGGCGGTGCAAAAAATCAGCGCCGCCGAAGGCTACGCCGCCAAGCGCATCAACGAAGCCGAGGGCGACGCCAACCGCTTCAACGCCCTCCTCACCGAGTACAAAAAGGCGCCCGAGGTCACCAAGAAGCGCATGTACCTCGAGACCATGAGCGAGGTCCTGCCCACCGTGCCTGGCAAAATCATCCTCGATGACAAGGCCTCGTCCTTCCTTCCCCTCATGAACCTGCGTCAGCACGCCCCGCAGCAATCCCAAGCCCCCGCCACCCGATGAAATCCACCGTTGCACTCATCGCCCTGCTGGTGCTCTCGATCCTCCTCAGCTCCGGCTTCTACACCGTCAGCGAGACGGAGCAGGCCATCATCACCCAGTTCGGCATGCCCGTGGGCGAGCCGGTGAAAGACGCCGGCCTGCACTGGAAGACCCCGTTCATCCAGACCGTCAACCGCATCGAAAAGCGCGTCCTCGAATGGGACGGCGAGTCCACCCCCATGACCACGAAGAACAAAGTCTTCGTCATGGTCGATGTCTTCGCCCGCTGGGAGATCGTCGATCCCCTCGTCTTCTTCCGCCAGCTCACCGACGAGAACCGCGCCATCTCCCGCCTCAACGGTATCATCGGCAGCGAGACACGCATCGTCATCGCACGTCATGACTTCATCGAGGCCGTGCGCACCACCAAGGACCGCAAAGTCGTCCGCGACGGCCCTGCCCCGGTCGAAGGCGCCGCAGTCTCCACCGCCGAGGCCCGCATCGGTGTCCTGCCCGCCATCAACCAAGGGCGCAGCGAGCTCGAGGCGGAGATCTTCGCCAATGCGGCGCCGAAGGTGAAGGAACTAGGCATCAAGATCCTCGACGTCCGCCTCAAGCGCATCGACTACGACGCCTCCGTCAGCCAGTCCATCTACCAGCGCATGATCACCGAGCGCCAGCAGATCGCCGAGCGCTACCGCTCCGAGGGCGCCGGCGAAGCCGCCAAGATCAACGGCGAACGCGAGCGCGACCTCGCCACCATCGAATCCGAAGCCTACCGCAAAGTGCAGGAGCTCGAGGGCGGTGCCGACGCCAAGGCCACCGAGATCTACGCCAAGGCCTACAACCAGACTCCCGAAGCCGCAGAGCTCTTCGAGTTCAAGCAGACCATGGAAGCTTACAAAAAGGTCATCACCGATGACACCACCATGATCTTCACCACCGACAGCGAGCTGTTTCGTTACCTGAAATCAAGCAGCCAGCAGCCCAAAGCAGGCCCGGGCGGCACCGTGGAGTTCACCCCTCTGCACAAGCTGCCAACACTGATGGAAGTGGGGCGATAATCCGCATCATCGCTCCGCAGAGCTTCTGCGGAGCGGCTTGATTCGACGGAGGGCTTTTAGCGGCGGCGGCGCATGGCGAAGCCCAGCAGGCCGAGCAGCAGGAGAACCGCACGTGACGGCTCGGGCACCACTACAATGACACCATATTGGGTGAAGGCGCTGACGTCCCAGGCAAGTCCGGCTCCCAGCGAAGGCAGATCGAGGTCACCCGCGATTACATTGGAGGCTGCACCATAAATGGTGCTGGTGCCCGTGCTGAAGGTGCCTCCCATGATGCTGGCAGCCTGCCAGTCGATCAGGTTGAAGACCTGGCCTTGGGCAAAGGTGGGGGAACCGACGACGGAGACACGGACGACGCCGTCACCAAAGGTGGCTGAGACACGGCTGCCGAGGCTGAGGTTGGAACCCGAACCTGTGAGATTGAGGTAATCCATGTCCGAAGACGAGGTGGGCGCCACATTCCAGTTTGAGGCGAGTTCGGTGAGGTTGGACGCAATGTAGGAGGAGGCGTCTGTGGCAGAACCATCACCCAACGCAGCAACGAGGCCCAGGCTGGTGTAGGTGGCGTTGGTGATGCCAAGCTGGATCTGCGACCCGTCAGCAACCGTGAGGGCAACACCACCGGCCGTGAGGGTCAGTGTGCCATTGGCGTTCGCTCCGTAATTGCTGATCAGCGTCGTGGTGCTGGCCACCGTGCCCGGGGCGAGGATGCCTACGCCGCAGTCAACTTCACCAATGGTCACCGTTCCACCGATGATGCCGGTGGTGACTCCGTCCCCGGAGCCGGAGAGGACCGCAGCATTGGCCAGCGTGCCTCCAACCTCGCTGACGGTCACCGCGCCGGAACTCAAGCTGCCGCGGAGGTTGATTTCACCGTCGTTGATCGTCGTGGCGCCCAGGTAGGTGTTGGTGCCGCTCAAGACGAGGGCCTGTGAGCCTTCCTTGATGATGCCGGCGCTGCCGGTTCCAGTGATGGCAGTTTCAATGGTGGCGTCGTTGTTGCCCAAGTTGCTGCCTGTGGCGACGGTCTGGACTGTAATGGTCCGTGTGACGCTGCCGAGGTTCAGCGTGCCTGAGTCAGGAGCTGCTGTGGCGATCGATCCAGTGCCGGTGATGACGATGTTGCGCGCATTGGTGCTGGCGTCATTCAGGGCGCGGTCGCTGTTCAACACGATGTCACCGGACACCGTCAGGACTCCACCAGCACCCGTGGTGAGCAACACGCCTGACCCCGTGGTCGCACCCATGGTGAGGGACCCGATTGTATCCGAGAAGCCGTTCAGGTCGAAGGTGGCCACCGAGCCGGTCGCGGCGGAACGCAAGCTCACGCTTGTGGCGTTGGCGATCTGGTTGTTGGCAAGCAGACGGACCGTCGAAGTTTGGTTCGTTGTAGCATTGAAACCGATGAGCAGGTTCGCACCGCTGATGGCATTGACGCCCGCGGTTTTGCCCAGTTCGACCAAACCGCGGGTGACGGCAAAGTCACCGGTCTGGGTGTTGGCAGTGCCGCCCGCAATCGTCAGGGTGCCGGTGCCAGTCTTGGTGAGGGTGCCCGAGCCGCTGGTGACCAGATTCGTCGCCGTGACCGAGGATGCCTGCACATCAAGGGTGCCGCCGCCGATCTGGACGACAAGATTGCGGCCGCCGATGTCGTCGGCGAAGTCGCTGGCCAGACTGAGCGTGCCACCTGCGAGGGAAAGTCCGCCTGAACCGATGTTGTCATTGTCATGAATGAGGAGCGTGCCTTCGTTGACCGTGGTGCCGCCGGTGTAGGTGTTCACGGCGGTGAACTCCAGCGTGCCGCGACCCGATTTGGTCACGGACGCACCCGTCGTATTCAGCGGTGAGGCGACCGTGGCAGTGAGCGTGGCGGTGTTGGTCGCAGCGGAGGGATTGACCACGAAGAACACATATTCGTTGGTGGCGCCAACCTGGATACCGTCGACAAAGCCGCCGAGAACGACACTGTGGACAGTGCTGGCAGCGGCGGCGGTGTTCTGGGTGAAGAGGAACGTGCCGCTGGAGTTGATGAGTGCATGGCCAGCTCCGGCGCCAGTCACATTGATGGTGGATGCGGAGGTGCTGTTGTTGTGGATGACCAGAGAGTTGATGGTCTGGCCAACCAGGCCTGTAAGATCGGCGGTCAGGCTCTCGCGAATGTTGTCATCATTAGAATCTTTCGCAGCAAAGGTGCTATACTCGTTGGTGAAACTTAGCGGCACGAAACCCACATTGTCGACGTAAGTGAGCAGGGTGTTGCCCATGTTGGTGTCCGTGGCCCCCCCAACGGTCATGTTCTCTCCCATGGCCCAAGGCACAATCGAACGGGTGTCGGTTCCAGCGCCACCGGAGCCACCGATGAGATTGGCCGCCATGAACGCCGAATCATTGGCATCCGCGATCTTGAAGCCAGTGCGCTGATTGGCCGTCGCACCGAGGTTGCGGCCGCGCACGTTGATGGTGGCACCGGCGTTGCGTGTCCAGCCGCTGGAAATGAGACGTGTCACAGCGGCCGCATTGGTTGTGTTGGCGTCCAGCGTGGCATAGCTGGCTCCGCTGGCGAAAGTAAGGGCGCCAATGGTTTCGTCTTCGCCGTTGCTGTTGTCAGAACGAATCCACAATCCCCGCGGGCGCGCGACTTCACCCGAGGGTGTACCGTCGGCAGAGTGCAGAGTGAATGCGGCACTGTCGGAAATGCGGTCGTTGGGAGCGCTGTCGTCGTTGTTGTCGATCAGCATGGTGCCTCCCTTGTTAATCGTGAAGGACAGCACGCCGCTCAGTCTGCCTGCCGAGCCGCTCAGCTGGAGGAGGCCTGTATTGACGACAACCGCGCCAGTGAACGCCGAGGTGGTGCTGCCGGTGATGTTGAAATTGAAGAGCGGTCCGTTGAGAGTGAGCTGGCTGGTTGCTCCGCCGGTGAAAAGCCCGCGGTAGCTGATGTTGCCCGTCTGGTTGAAGGTGAGCTTACCGCTCGTGCCCAGGGCAATGGTGCCATTGCTCTCGGTAACCAGGTGTCCGACCACTTCGGTGCTGTTGTTGACATCGAACGTGGTGCCCTGGCGCATGTAGACTGACATGTTGTCCGCCAACGCATTGCCACCGCTGATCCGCACCGTTCCTTCGTTGATGACCAGCTGGCTGCCGGTGTTGAGGAAAGAGTTGGCACCGCTCAAGAGGACCGTACCAAAGCCGGACTTGGTGATTCCGGCACTCTTGATGATCTTAGATGCGATGGTGAGGAGTCCGACCGTGTTGTTCTGCTGGATGATGATTTCACCCGCGATTCCCGAATTCGTGGCGCCGAGGAGACGACCACCGCTGATGGTGCTGCTGAACGCCCCGACCGACGGATCCACCATGATACCGCCGCTGCTGATGAGAAGGTCTCCGGTGGATGTCAGGCTGAGCGTGTTGTTGGCGCTGATGCCGTTGAATGTGAGGCTGGCGATGTTGGCGCAGTCCACCACGCCGGCGAAAGCCGCGTCATTGATGATGTTCTGTCCCGTCGCCCAGAGCGTCACGTCATTTTGCGTGGTGAGCGTGGCCTGAACGATGTTGCCAGAGCCGTCGATGGCGGCAAAGCGGTCAGACCCGCCGGCGATGGAAAGCGTGGCGTAACCCAGCGTACCGGCAGGGCTGGTGGAAGTGGCACCGGCATTCGCGCTGAGGTACTCAAAGGAAACCACACCTCCCACCGTGCGGGTGATGGCGCCGAGGTTCAGCGTGGCGGTCTGCCCGGTGCCGTTGTTGATGGCCACCGTGGTGTTGCCAGTGGAGATGGTGGTGCTGGTCACACTTTGCGATGTGGCACCAGCATCGTTGCCGTTGAGTTGGAGAGTT
The DNA here is from genome assembly GCF_020439865.1 of Prosthecobacter sp. GTDB lineage: Bacteria > Verrucomicrobiota > Verrucomicrobiia > Verrucomicrobiales > Verrucomicrobiaceae > Prosthecobacter. Next base: position 69,726 of record NZ_JAGRPF010000033.1, on the reverse strand, counting down.
CCGTTGGAGACGTTGTTCAACTGCCCCAAGGTGAGCACACCGCCGATCTTGCTGTTGTTGTTCGTGGTGTAGTCAAGGATAAGCGTGCCTTCAAAGATGTTGGTGGCACCAGTGGACGCGCCCGCACGTGCACCAGAGAAGGTGACGGTGCCGGTGGTTTGCTTGGTAATGGCCCCGTTGCCGGCGAGCGTGACACCGTCACCGATGCTGCCGTTCCGCAAATCCTTGGTTCCGGCGCTGGTGAAGGTGCCGGTGCCGGTGATGTTGCCGAGCTGGCCTCCGGTGGCTCCCAACTGGAAGCCGCTGGTGGTGCTGATGTTGACGTTGGCGGCGAAATTCAACAAACCTGCAGCCGCTGCGCTGTTCGATGCAGAATCACCGATCAGGAGCTGGTCTGTGCCGGTTCCGATACCACCAGCGCCATAAATGTTAATCTGGCCGCCATTGCGGATGAAGATGTCGTCCCCGGTGTGCACCTGGGAGGTGCTGTAGATGTTCACCACCATGCTTCCCTGGGTTCCAGTACCGTCGATGACAATGTCATCTGTGGCGTCCAAGGATTCTCCTACATTGGCATTGATGGTGCCCGTGTTGAGCAGCAGGTCATCCCCGGCTTCGATCTTGGCGTTCACATCCCAAGTGCCGGTGCTGTTAAACACAAAGTCACGGCTGGACGTGGCGCCGCCAGCGGGATTGAGGCTGATGTTTCCGCTGATCGTGCCATTGCCGGCACCCGCCAAGGTGAGGCTGTTGTTGGAAGTCGAAGTGATGGTGCCGGAAATGGTGAGTTCGTTGGTGGAATTGGTGGAATCTCCAACGGTGACCACGCGGTTGGCGCCCGTGGTATTGAGATTGGCAGAGATGGTGGCGTTGCCAGGGTTGTTGCTAGCATCGTAAGTGATGTCACCGCCGAGCGTCAGGGTGCCTTTGGTGCCATTGGTGTCGAGCACCTGCGCCTGGCCGCTGGCACCGCCGCCGAGCGTCAGGGTGCCGATCGTGGTGAAGCTCTTTCCATTGAAGTCGAAGGCCGCAGTCACTCCGGCGTTGGCAATGACGGAGAGTGAACCCGTGGGAGCAAAGACAGCGGTGGAGCCGAGTTGGAGAACTCCCTCCCGGACTGTGGTGTTACCGGCATAGGTGATGGTGGTGCCACTGATGATCTGGGTGCCAGCGCCAGTCTTTTCCAAGTTGAACTGGTTTTCATTGGTGCCCACACCGCCCAAATCGCCTGAGAATGTGGCTGTGCCCGAACTCGGGCCGATGGCCAGCGTGGAAAGGGATGCATTGCCACCAATCACGCGGCTGCCCGCAAAGGAACCATTGCTCAGGCCACCGATCGTCGCGCCCGAGGCCGCGCCTGCATCACCGACCTTGAGGGTCGCCGCCGTGCTGACCGTTCCAAGCACCACATCGAGACCCGAGTTCAAGCTTCCCGTCCCGTCAAACAGGAGCGTGCCCGCATTCATGTTCAGCGTGCCAGTCAGGCTCGCAGCGCTGCCGGTGAAGACAAGGCTGCCCGCGTTTGTCACAGAATCGTTGACCGTCAGGGCGATGGCCGTGCCTGTCAGGCTACCGGAGAGGGTCAGGAGACGTGCACTGTCCTCAATGTTCCATGACTGATTCTGCGCGAGATTCACAATCGCGCTGATGCTGACATCAGCGGCGCCGGTCTGAATGGTAAGGCCGCTGGCATCCACAGTGTTGCCGAGAGTCAGGGTGTTGATGCCATTGGAACTGCCGATGGAGGTGGCTGAGTTGCCGGTGTGGAAGATGAGCTCCTGAATCGTGACATTGGCACCGAGTGTGGTGGTGAAATTTGCAGCCCCCGTGGCGCTGAAGTGGACGATGGAGCCGGCATCAGGCGGGACGAGCGCATCGATTCCCGAAGACTGGTCGGTGTCCCAGTTGGAAGGGAATCCCGTGCCCGACGTGGTGGTCGCCGACCACACACCCGTGCCAATGCCGGTGAGGTCACCTTTCCACCATGTGTCTGCTGCGGCAGGAACCGCCGTGGGAGTCAGGATCCACTGGTCGACCGTGCCACCCAAGGTTTCATTGCGCAGCGCATAGCTAAAGCTGCCCCCGTTGAAGATGACAGGGTTGAGATCGAAGGTTCCGCTGCCAGCGTGGAGTGAGCTGGCGTCAGCTCCATTGATGAGGATGTAGTCGAGCCCGTCGGTTGGGGCGCTGTTCACATACACGGCTGTCGTCAGTGTGCCATTGACCGTCATTGTCTGACCCGTGGCCAGGCTGAGTTGGGAATTGAAAACCCCATCGATGCCGAAGCCAAGGGTGGCTCCAGTGCTGCTGCCGACGGTGATGACATTGCCGGAACCCGAGAAGCCAAAGACCTGGTTGGCAGCGTTTGTGGTTCCACGCAGGGAGAATTCCGTGCCGTCCGCCAAGGTCAGGCTGGTGGTTGTGGCAGCAAAGGCGCCTGGCGTGTCCATGAAGAGCTTGCCACCGTTGACCGTGGTGGTGCCGTTGTACATGCTGGTGCCTGTGCCGGAAATGGTGAGGTCTCCTGCTCCGCTCTTCACGAGATTCAAGTTGGCCTCGTTGGTGCCAGAGCCACCGATGTTGCCTGCAAACACACTGTTGGCGGCAAGATCAAGGATCAACGTGGCCATCGTGGCGTTGCCGGAGACGATCTGATTGGTCGTGGCGGTGCCCTGGCTGCTCAGAGACGTGAAGGTGTGGCTCAGGGCTCCGGTGCCGTTGCCAAGCTGGAGAATCCCCGCCGTGGAGGCTCCACCCATGATGAGACTCTGGCTGGTGCCAAGCGGGCTGTTGCCACCCACAGGCTGAGCAATCAAGCGGCCGCCCGCAACGGTGGTGCTGCCATTGTACTGGTTGGCACCTCCCAAGGTGAGCGTACCGGTGCCGTCCTTCACAAAGTTCAACGTCGAGCCCGTCGCATTGGCGATGACACCACCGAAGCTCGTGGTCGTGTTGTCACCACCCGCTGTGAGCGTGTTCGTGCCGCTGGTGTCTCCATGATACACAACGCCACCTAGAGTAGCGCTGTCACTCGAAAGCGAACCCACAGTCACCGCCGAACCACCGAGGGTGATGTCGAGCAGGGCGCCTTGCAGCACAGAAACTGCGGAACCGGTGGGAATGGCGTTGGCGACACCATAGCGCAGAATGCCGTCCGTCACGGTTGTGGTGCCACCGTAGGTGTTGTTGCTGCTGCCCAGCACGAGGATGCCGTCGCCCGTCTTGTTGATGTTGGCCGTGGCCCCGCCGAGGACCCCGCTGAGCGTGAGTGTCTTGGCAGCAAGATCGACCGAGATGTCATGATTTCCTGCAGCCAGCGTTCCGTCACCGGAAAGGGTGAGGTTGAAGGCATCGCGAAGGGCGAAGTCACCGGTGACAGAATACGAGTTGGCGATAATGCGGTTGTCAGCGGTCGAGGTCAGGAACGTGCCATTGCCGATGATCAGTGAACCAGTGGAGAGAGCGTTGTTGCTGCCGAGAGCGAGACCACCTGCCTGAAGGTCAAAACTGCCAGTGAAGGCGTTCGATGCCGTGAGCCGCAAAACGCCGTTTCCGTTTTTGACAATGTCGGCGCCTTCAATGGAGGCATTGATGATAAGGTTGGGAAGGATCGGGTTGAGGATCGCCCCGTTCCATTCGACCGGATTGATGGTGAAGGTGGTGGTGGCGGCGCTCAGGGCCAGCTTGCCGTTGATGGTGGAGATGGCGCTGGTGCTGGCGTTCTGGCCGCTGGCGGTGATGCTGCTGCCTGTCACCGTCAAGGTGCCGGTGCCGGTGGTAACCTCGGGGTTGTGACCGCCGATGTTGTTGAAGACGAGCGCGGCGATGGTCTGGCTGAAGTTGTTCAGATTCAAACGGCCGCTGCCGATCAGGGTCACAGTGGCAGTGTTGGCGATCTGGTCAGAGGAACCATAGACCACGGAGGAGCGGAACTCCTGGTAGGTGTTGCCGTTGGTGCTGGGACCGCCGTGGATGGTCAGATCACCGGTGCCCGTGGCAGTGATGGTGGTGCCGTTGGCGCTGGCATTGTTCAGAATGACACGGCCTGCATTGACGAAGGTGCCACCCGTGTAGGTGTTGTTGCCGGTGACATTGGTGGAGGATGCATTCAGCAGGCCATCCAGACCCGTGCCACGACCATCATCACCGTTGTAGACCACGGTGACCGCACCGGTCCCGTTGTTGACCAGGTTGGCGCTGATGTTGACGTCTCGGTTCACCACGTCGGTGTTGCCGTTCACATAACCAAACGTGTGAAGATAAAGATCGCCGCCGACATTGAGGGCTCCGGCTGTGAGATTGCCGTTGGTGATGTTGATGAAAATGTCGTTGGTGGCTCCCGACGCGATCAAGCCGCCGCTGACGAGCGTGAGGGTGTTGCCGCCGAGGTCCAGGTTGCTGTTGGCCGTGGAGCTGGAGGCGCCCTGGAGATTGAGGCTGTAGATGGTGCGATCAGCCGTCAGAAGCGTGGTGGATCCCGCCGCAGGCAGGGCGATGCGGATGTTGTCCGTGCCCGTGCCATCGTTGATGAGATTGGGCGAATACCCGGCGAAGCCCTGGGTGTTCAGACCACCGACGCCGTGGCCGGAAATGTAGCTGGCGAACTCACGCTCAAACACCGCCCAGCCGCCGATGATGTTGTTCGTCAATGTCGGCGCGGCAGTGATGAACAGGCGCGCATCGTCATTCGGTGTGCCGTCAATGTTGTAGAAGCGCAGTGTGGCATGCGAGTTGGCGGCCCGAGTCAAGCTGGCGATGGTGAAGTCCGACTGGTCCACAGGAGTGCCGCCTTCCGCAGCATCGATGACGTTCTGACCGCTGCCGAGCGTGACCGCGCCCAACGTCTCGGTGGTGTAGAGTGCTGCGTGGCCGCGAAGCTGGAGGTTGCCGCCGCGGAGCGTGATCGGGGCCGTATCCTTGACGCGGTCCGAGACGTTTTGGCCTTCTGTGTTGCCGTTGGTGGTGGCGATGAGGAAAGTGGCGTTGGCAATCTCAATGGACGAGGTGTTGGTCAGCCTGCCTTCCACCAGCAACTGGGTGCGGCCGCCATTGAAGAGCGACGGGCCCGAATAAGTCTGCTCGCTGTAAAGGTTCCAATCTTGGAACGCGGCAGCGGCCTGGCTGTGAACCACGGCAACGTTGCCCTGGATGGAACCGGTGAAGGTCACGTTGCCCGTGGCAAGCGCCAAGGTGGCCTGCGTGCCGCTGGAGTTCGTCACGATGCCGCCCGAGTCGCCGGGGAACAAGTCCGACTGGGCCAGAACGGCGGTCAGGCGAGACTCCAGCAGGTTGAAATGCTGCGCTGTGCCATTCAAGTCGAGCGTGCCACCATTGTTGACCTGCAGGCTGCGTCCCGGGAGGATGGTTTGATTCCCACCGCCCAGCATGAGCGTGCCGTCGTTGACATAAACCGTTCCATGGGCGGTGTTTCCAGCCGTGAGCGTGAGGGCGCCCGCCCCCGATTTCGTCAGGGCGCCCGTGGTTCCGGCAATCGGCACGTTGAGGACCAGATCCCCGACGGCGTGAATCACCAGCTCGGCGTTGCCGACGGTCGTCAGGTAGCTGACACCGCTGAAGCCATCAATGCCGGTGTTGCCAGACAGAGCCAGCAGACCGCCGCTGGCCAAAGACAACGGCACGTAATTCAGATCCACGCCGCCGCCGCTGGCCAGACGAAGCGAGTTGTAATTGTTCAGAGCACCAAGCAGTTCAGTTGTGGAGAGATTCACGTTGGCATTCGCGGTCGCGAAGTCTGTTGTCTGCTCCGAGGGGGAGAGCAGGCGCAGGATGTTGGTGCCTGTGTTTGCGGCACCGCCCGTGGAGTCCGCGGTGACAAATCCGGTGCCGCCGCCTGCCACATTCGAGTCACCCAGGGCCCATGGAATGATGGCCTTGTTCGTGGTGTCAGTGTCACCAAGCTGGCCGACGAAAGCGTAACTGCTCCCAGTGAATGTGGCGACGCCCGTCCCGGCTGCGCTGCCAAAATTGTCGGCCCGGATGAGGAGGGAAGCTCCCGTGGAGCGAGTGATGGCGCCGGTGGCAAAATTCAACTGGCCGGAGGCATGTGCATCCAAGGTGAAGATCGAGAGACCCTCGCGCAGGGTGAACGCCCCCACAGTTTCCGAGGTGCCTGCAGCGTTGCCGATGATGATGACATCCGCCCCTGAGACATTCAGTGCGCGTCCGCTGAGGCGGTCGTCCACTGCCGTGCCAGTGCCGCTGTCGAGTTTCAGCACACCGGTGGGATTCAGGTAAACGGTCGGCGTAGTTTCCTGGCCCGCCGTGGGAGTCCCCAAGGAGCCACTTCCACTCAGTGTGAGCATGCCCTCCTTGATGACGACACGCGTGCCCGGATGCGCATTAGCGGCAGTAATCGTCCAAGTGCCGGATCCGAACTTGTTGATGAGGAAGTAACGATTGGTGCCGAGCGTGCCGCCGAGGGCCAAAGCGGTGCTCAGTGTGCCATTGCCATCGCCACCAAGACCGAGGATCGAGTCCCGATTCTGGCCGTTGCCGACGTTGCCGGTGATCACGCCCTGAATGTCCAATGTTGCTCCCGAATCCACCGTGATCGTAGCCCCGCGGCTGCGGTCATTGGTCCCGGAGGCGTTGTTCAGGGTGATGTCGCCCGTGAGAATGTTGTCACCACTGACTGAACGGAGAGCGCCGCCCCCGTTGACCCCGTTGGACATGACGTCATCACCAGAAGCAAACAGCAAAGGTTCCGCCAGCGTGATGCTGCCCGTGAGTTCCAGTGCTGCCCCCACGTTGCCGAATGTTGTATTACCGGTGGTGGTGCCCAGGGCGTCGGCGTTTGAGATGCGCACCACGCCCTGCTTGACGGTGAACACACCGTCCCATCCGGACTGGGCCTGTGTGAGGACCAACGTGCCTCGGTCGTTCTTCTGCAGGTTGTTGGTGGCCGTGGCAAAGGTGAAGGCGCTGTTCAAGGTGAACACATTGCTGCCCGTCACATCGATGCCGCTGTTCGTGTTGTTCAGGTTGATGGTGCGGCTGGTGGCAAAGGTGCCGGAAATGCGCAGACCCTCGGTCAGGCTGTTGGAGCCGATTTGAATGATGTTGGACGGGTTCCCAAACACTGTATCCAACGCGCCTTCCACCGTGCCGTTCGTGATGTCGATTGTGCCCGTGAACGAATTGGCGGCGTTGCTGAGTTTCAGGACACCGTTGCCCGCCTTGGTCAGGCCCGTGGATCCGCTGATCTCACCCGAAAGGGTCAGCCCAACCGTTTGAAGGGACGTGTTGGTCGTGGACACCGACCAGCTGTTGCCCACAGCCAGGACGATGTTGTCCGGGATGTCGAGCCCGTAGCCGTTGTTGTTGGTCAGAACGATTCCACTGGGCAACCCAGACGAGTTCAGGCTGGTCAGCGCAATGGTCTTGAAAGCAGCGGTGGGGAAGTAGAGACCGGCACCCGCGCGACCGATGGTCAAATTGAGCGCACCATTGACGGACTCCCAGGTCACAGTGCCCAAGTTGATGGTCTCGAAGCCGCTGGTGCCATCACCATCATGCAGCAGGGTGAACGAAGTGTTGGTGAGGTTGGTGAGGTTGATCGGCACGCTTGAACCGAGGCCCGTGAGGTTGAGGCCGGAGAGATTGCCCGGACCAGTTTTGCTGATGGTGTTGGCGCCGGTGCTGCCGACGGCCGTCACCGAGCCGATGCCCTGGATGTCACCCCCGAGCACCACATTGAGGTAAGGCGTGTCGATTTCGGCCACCAAACCACCGGGAGTGCTGAGAGTGGAGAAGGTGAGCGCACCATTGAGGGTCAGAGTGTCCAGGGTGCTGCCGGTATTGCTGAAGATGGGATTGCCGGCGAAGCTCATTGCGTTTGCCACCGTGCGGCTGCTGTCGTTGACCGCCACCTTGGTACCTGCGGCCATGCTCACCGCCCCGAGACCCAGCGGTCCGGAGAAAAGAGAGTTGGCAAAGGTGGAGGTGCTGCTCGCCGCCAGCACGATACCACCACCCGTGACAGTCATGCCGCCGGTAAAAGTACTCTGCCCGCCAAGCAGGAGGAGCCCCGTGCCGGTCTTGGTGATGGAACCGCCGGCACCGGTGACGACAGCACCGATGCTCAGGGAGGGGTTAATGGAGTTGTCATAAACCACTCCATTCATCTGCGGAGCATCCACACTGAAGATCTTGGCGCTGGCACCGATGTCCAGCGTGCCATTGATGACCGGAAGCCCAATGGCGTTGTTGCTGGTGACAGTGACGGCATTGGCATTCGTCAGCGTGAGCACGCCTCCCGAAGTAACAGTGGGCGCAGTGGTTCCGCCAACGTGGTTGAAGACGATGCTGTCGAGAGTGTTGTTGCCCACCAAGGTCAATGTGGAACTGCCATTGAGTGTGACGATGTTGGACGAGTCGATCTGCCCCTGGTTGTTGATCATCGTCACTGTGGAACCAGTGATGGTGAGGCCGCCCGCCGGGATGACCGTGAATCCAACATCCCCTTCAAGCCGGAGTGTGCCCTGATTGACCACGGTACCACCGGAGTAGGAATTCTGGGCGGAGAGGGTCAACGTGCCGCCGCCAGCCTTCACCAGGCTGTTGGTGCCTTGGATGACCGAATGGATCGTGAGCGTGTTCTGGTTGTTGTAAATCACCAGTTCGCTGACGCCGCTGGTGATGATACCACGCGTTGCGAGCGTGCCGATCGTCGTGGCGTTGTTGTTGTTGCTGCGCAGGATACCGCCAAGCTCCAGATTCAACACATCCGTGCCACTGGTGAAGACGATGTCGTTGGTGAAACCACCGGCAATGCGCAGCAACCCGGTGGTGGTGGTGCCGCTTGGCAGCTGAATGGAGCCAGCCGCCTGAGCGACGATGTTCGTCACCGCGCCAGAGGCAAAAATGCCCGCGTCCGGAGTCACGATCACATCATTGATCTCCTGGGTCGCATAAGGCGTGTAACCAGGCGTGCCAACAGCCCCCACACCCATGCCATGCGCATACGCCGCATAGTCCGTGGTGTTGGCGATGGCCCAGTTCCCCAGCAAAAGATCACTCACCGTTGCCAGAGGAGTGTCGAACTTGATGAATCCATTGTTGCCCGCCTGGCCGAGGCTGGTGCCGGTGAAGTTGACAGTAGCCCCTGCGCTGCGCGTGAGGCTGGCAAAGGTCACCGTGGACGAATTGTAAGAGCCTGTGCCACCTGCGGTGGAGGTGATGGTGTTGGCCCCCATCAATACAGAAACAGCACCCATCCGCTCCGTGGCATCCGTGTGCGCGCGGCCGGTGACACTGATCGTACCACCACGCAGGTTGATGGCGGCGTCATCTTTGACGCGGTCGTTGATCTGGATTTGCAGGTTGTCGTTGTTGCCCAGGAACAGGGTGGCGAGATTGATGTCGATGCCGGACGTGTTGAGGATGGTGGCATTGTCGCGCAACGTCGTGGTGCTTGCGGTCAGGAAGGTCCAGCCGGTGTAGGATTGCGCGGTGCCAATCGTCAACGTGCTGCCGCCCACGCGGCCCAGATTGATGCTGCCGGTGATGGTTCCCATCCAGCTCCCACCGTTGTCCGTGACAATCGTGCCGGTGCCGGTGCTGGTCATGATGGTGCCGCCGCCATCAGGCTGGTCACTGCTGGTCGTGATGTTGCCGACAAACTGGGTGTTGCCATTGAGGTCCAGTGTGGCGCCAGGATTAACGAAGAGCGACTGCTTCAATGGCATGATGGTGTTGAGGCCGCCATTCAGCTTGAGAGTGCCACCGTGAATGTTCGTGGTGCTGACGTAGAACTGGGTGGTGTTGAAATTGACCGTCCCGCCCTGAAGCTGCGTGTAAGCGGCCCCGGTCATCGTGCTGTCGATGTTCAACGTCGTGCCGGTGGTTACCTGGAAGTAGCCGTTGTTGGCCCCGAGGTTGAGCAGCGGCACATTCAGGACGTTCACGCCGCCATCCACCAGCACGGCGCCGCCTGACAACGTGAGCTGTGACCCGGCGATGCTGGACCCCACCGTAACGCCGCCGGCAAGCTTCAAGGCATTGAGCGTGCGGCTGACCGAGATGTTGGCGCTGCTGGTCACATTCATCGTGTCCGTGTTCACCGCGGCCACCAGGTCATTGCTGTTATTGTAGCCTGAGAAGGCCTGGATGCCGTTGGTCACGTCATATTCGGCAAAATCAGCCCCGAAAACGACCTTGGGCAGCATTCCGTTGGCCACGGCCGTGCCCGTGGGCGCCGTGGTGAAAAGCACCTTGTTGGTGGTGCCCAGGCTGCTGATGCCGCTGACGTCGAGTGTCGAGCCCGTGTTGGCAAAATTCACCGACAGGAAGGTCAGGGTGCTGGAGCCTCCGCCGCTCACCTTGATGGTGGCCAAACCATTGCCGTTGATGTCGAGACGGCCAAATGATTCCGACGAGGAGCTGCCGTCGCTGATGAAGTCCAGCAGACCACCGTCGATGTTGATGTCCTGCGTATCGCTCACGCGATCGCCCAGGTTGGTGACAGAGTTGTCGAGACGCAGCGTGCCTTTGCCAGAGACCGTGATGATGGAATTCTGGTCCAGCGTGCCGTTATCCGACAGTTTGAGAACGCCATTAGTGACCGTTGTGCCCCCGTCATAGGTGTTGGCTGCGGTCAGTGTCAGCGTGCCCGTACCGCGCATGCGCAGTGCGCTGGCAGTGGAAGTGCTGCCGTTGACGATGACGCTGTTGATGATCGTGTCACCACTGCCTTGCACACTGAAGGTACGGTTAGTGCCGTCATTGGAAAGGTTGACGCCGCCGGAGAGCGTAAGCTGCGCACCCGAGAGATTGTTTTCCAAGGCACGATCACCACCGCTGTTGGTCACCACGCCGCCAAACTCGATGTTTTGACTCCCGGAGACCACGCCGGGCGCAGAAGCCAGCGTCACTGCATTCGTCAGTTTGTCAGCTCCAGAAAGATCGACAGTGGCCTGCAACACACCACCGTTGAAATTGAAGGTGCCGCTGCCCAGTGCTCCCACCTTGCCCAGAATCAAGGTGCCCTGAGTGAGCGTGGTGCCACGGGAATAGGTGTTCGGGCTGGCGCCGCTCAGTGTCAGACTGCCGTTGTTGGACGTGCTGAGCGTCAGGCTGGTACCATCCGCGTTGGGGTCCGTAACCGTGGCCTGGTTGGCAATGGTGGCGTCAAACACGGTGGCACCGGTTCCAAGGATCACCAACGGCCGGGTGTCAGTGGCCGTGTCTTCGACGCTGGTGAAGGAATTGAAGGTCAACGTCGCTCCAGAACTGAGCGTGTTGTAAATGTTCCAGACTTGGTTGTCGGATCCTGCATTACCTTTGACGGTGCCGGTGAAAGTGATGGACTGATCACCGGTGAACAAGGAACTGGCATTGGCGGCCAGTTGAAGTTCCCGGGAAATGGACAAGGCAGTGCCGCCTGCGGCAAAAATACCCCCATTGCTCAACACGAGGGCTCCTGTGCCCGCTGATCCTGCGGACGTTGCATCCGCAAGTCCCAGCCAGCCCGTGTTGACGGTCAGATTTCCGGTAAACGTGTTGTTGCCGCTGAGGATCCACGTGCCACTGTCTGATTTGGTCACTGACGTGGTGCCGCCCACGTTGCCGATGTTGGAGGATATGGTGTTGGCATCTGTATTAAAGCCGCGGAGGTTGAGCGTCTTGCTGCCGTTGCCGGTGATGGAGAAATTGTTGATCACAAGCGCTCCACTGCCGCTGGAGTCGATGGTGGTGGTGCCGGTTGTGCTGTTCCAAATGATGGAACGTGCGACGGTTTCCCCGGTGCCATAATACATGAGGTAGGTGGTGGCTGTTGTGGTGTTGCCGAGCGTCAGGGAACCGCTGGCATTACCCAGGTTGCTGGATCCACTGGTGCCGTCGATGGAGGTGACCGCCAACTGGCCCAAACTCACTGTCGTGTTCCCATTGTAGGTGTTGTTGCCGGTGATGTAGAGCAAGCCGTTGCCCGTCTTGGTCAGACCGGATGATCCCGTGCCGCTGAGAGTGCCGGAAAGGATGGCAAAGTCCGTGCCGGTGCTGGTGTTGTCCGCCACATTGACCGTGCGCACCGCCGCGTTGAGGTCGATGTCATTGGCAAAGTTGACGTCGGCGAGCGCGGTCGTGGAGTTCAACAACAGCTGGCCGGTTGAGCTGAAGCTCGCGGTGGATCCCCAGGTGATGGGGGTGCCCCCGCCAAGGTTCACCACAAGAGATGCCACAGAAGCGGCGAAACCGGAGTTCGATGTGCCGGTCCACTGAATTTGATTCGCCCCAGTGCCAATGGCGCGGGTGAACGTGCCGGAGGATTCCAAAATGCCGCCAGCCAGGACGGTATTTGTATTGGTGGAGTAGGCCGAAGACTCAATCCGCAGCACCCCTGCACTGATTGTGGTGGCTCCGCTGTAGTCGTTGTTCGCATTGCTCAGGATCCACAGACCACCGTCAGCTTTGGTGATGGAAAGCGCGCTCGCGCCGTTGTCGCGCAGACCGATTTTCATTTCGTTGTCGCCCAGAGAATCACCGCCCAACGTCAGCAGGCGAACGCCGCTGCCGCTGAAGGCGATGTCCGCCGTGTTGTTGAAGATCAGCGCGGCATTATTGGCCGCGCGAGTTTGCAATGCGTTCTGGCCGGCGCTGCCGTTGCTGTTGATCCTGCCATCACCCGCCAGCGTGAACAAACGGTCGATGCTGACCGAGGGCGTGCCGGTTGTTTGGTAAATAACCGTGTCTTCACCGGTGTAGTTCAGTATGCCCCCGTTGAAGACAAGGCTTCCAGCGTTGTCACCGGTAATGCCAGCACCCAACCCGCTGGCGTCACCAAAGTTCGCCAGTGTGTTCACGGTCAACGTGCCCGCATTGATGGTCACCCCCCCGCTGTAAGTCTGCGCTCCTGCGAGGCGGAAGGTGCCGCTGCCATTTTTGACCAGGGCAATGTTGTCTTGGATGCTTCCGGTGAAGTAGCTGCTCGCGTTCGCATTGCCGACACGCAGTGAGGCAGCCACACCAGAGTTCTTCACAGTGCCGGCGCCATTGAGTTCATCTATCGCGGCAGTGCCGGAAGCAGCGGTCCCCAAGTTAACTCCGTTGAGGTCGAGTGTCGCTCCCTGACGCAGCCGGACATCCATGCTGTCCGCTCCAAGACGACCGGAACCGGACAACTGCACCGTCCCTTCATTGATGTGGACTTGGCCTGCGGCGGTTCCTGCGTTGGCAGCGCCGAGCACCAAGGTGCCAGCGCCGAGCTTTGTCCAGCCGCCTGTGGTGGTGTTCGTGATTGCTGTGTTGAGGATAAGGGTGTCGCCCGCAGCGTCGGTGCGGAAAACCAAATCGGCGGCACCACCCGACGTGATGCCGGTGCCCCCGCTGATTGTCACAGTGCTGCCACCGGTGACCAAAATGCCGCCCGAAACCGTCGCGGCGCCGTTCTGCAGCGTCAGAGTCTGGCTGGCGCCAAGCGTGAAGTTGCGATTGTCGACAAATTTGATGCCCGCGTTGATCGTCGCCGTGGCTTGTGCTGCGATGTCCGTGGTGTCGACCAAATAAGGCGTGGAGTTGCCGCCTGCGAGGCTGGCCCCAGCGCTTTCCGTGGTATATGTCGCCGCCGTCACCGCTGACCCGGAGGCAAAGTCCGCCCCGTTGAAAAACACATGCGCGTTAAGGATGCCATTGGTGTCAGTGGCTCCTGTGAGGGTCACCGTGCCTCCGGCATTCGTCACAAAGTTGATGCCCGTGCCCGCAGCAGGTGTGGTAAGCGAGGCAAATGTCAGGTCTGCGGTTCCCCCGGCTCCAGCGGTGACCTTGATCGTTCCTGCCCCGGCGGTGGCGGTTAGAGCTCCTAGGGTTTCCGCGCTGGCGTTGGCTCCATCCCCCAGGTACTCGAAAGTGCCGCCTGCGGCATTCGTGAAGGTATCCACATTGAAGGTCAGGGCACTGCCGTCATTGATCACATTCCGTGAAGCGCCCGAAAACGTGTCTTGCACTTTCAAGGTACCGTTGGAGACGGTGGTGGTGCCCGTGTAAGTGTTGGCAGCCGTAAGCAACCATGTGCCTGCGCCAATCTTCTGCAAATTGTGGGCGCTGGTGCTGTTGCCAAAAGCGGAAGCCAAGGTGTTGTCATCCGTGTTGGTGCCGCCCAAGAACAAGGTCTTCGCGCCATTCACCGTCGTGAGGATGTTTCCAGTGAGGGTGAGCGCCCCTGTGCCGTTAGCGTTGATGTAGGCACTGGCCGTGGTGCTGTTGATGAGGATGTTCCGGTCCAAAGTGGCTGTTCCACCCAGATAGGTCAGCGCACCCGAGGTGGTGGTGGCATTGCCGATGTTGATCTGTGAGGTGGTCGCCACCGCCCCGACATTCCCTAGCGCAAGTGTACCCGCGCTGATGTTGGTGGCTCCCGTGTATGTCGAGGCCGTGCCATTCAAAGTGAGTGTTCCGGTGCCACTCTTGGTGACGACATGGGAGTTGCCGCTGGCAATGATGTTCGGATTGATGACCATCTCGCCCGTGGCCGTAAAGGTCAGCGTTCTCGCACCTGCTGTGTTGGCCTCGCTCCAAATGCTCGTGCCATTCACGGTCATGGTGCCGTTGCCAGTGTAGTTCCAGGCTTCGTTGTTGGCTCCGTTGGCGTTGTTGGTCAGCGAAGCGATGGAGAGTCCGTAGCCATTGCGGCCTGTGAAGGTGAACGTGCGGTTGTTTTCCTGGCGCAGGTTGTTGAAGGCGACAGTCTGGTTGATGAGGGAGCTGCTGCTGCCAATGGCGCGGTCCACAAAGATCGTGCCATTGTTGCTGGAGTAGCTGATGTTGATCCCGCTGAACGAATTCGGCGTGTCCGTGCGGATTTCGTAGGTGCCGCCATTGAACGTGATCGGCGCAATGTTGTTGCTCGTGCTCCGACCGAGCTGACCACCATCGCTGATGCGGATGGTGCCGGAGTCCGCGCGTGTGGCGCCCAGGAAGGTGTTGTTGCTGTTGGTCAGGGTCAGAGTCGAGGCAATGCCAGACGTAGTCTTGACCAGGTGGATCTGGCCGCTGGTGCCGCCTGTGATCAATCCGTTGATCACCACGTTGCCATTGCCATAGATGATCTGGCCGATGTCTGCCGAGCCGAGCTGGAGGTTGCCGTTGATGATCGTCGTTCCCCCAGTGGCGACGAGACGCGTTTCCGTGATGCTTGAGGTCACGATGTTGCCGTTGATGATGTTGTTGCCGATGCTCTGGAACGAGGTGCCGAAGCCGTTGCTGCCGCGACCGGAGAGGCTCAGGTTTCTATTGAATGTGAGTCCCGTTCCGGCTGCCGTTCCGCCTTGGAGCTGCAGTGTCCCCCCCGCCCAACCCAGGCTGCTCACCCCGTAAACCCCCACGGTACTGGTGGAGGCCCCGAGCTGCCCCATGTTCGAAATGGAAAGCGTGCCGTTCTTCACGACGGTGGCGCCCGTGTAGGTGTTGCTGTTGTTGGTCAGCACAAGAACGCCTGATCCTTCTTTGCTCAAACCGGACGTGCCTGCGATAGCAGACTCAATCGTTGCCCTCGCTCCGGTACTTCCGATCGTTCCCCCCAGGCCGTTCACCTCAATGCGTCCCACGCCACCCAGGTTCAGCGTATCGCTGGTGATGACATAGTTACTCGTGTCAAAACGAAGTGTGCCGACATTGATGGCACTGCTCAAGGTGACAGTGCCTGCGGTTCCATTGAAAATAGCGGTATCAAAGAACGAGTTCGGCCAAGCCACATCGTTGATACCATCCCACCAGTTTGCCGTTGAGATATCCCATGTTCCCGTGCCACCGAGATTGGTGCCATTCGCGTTATTTCCGGCGGAGCTGGCGTCCATATCCCAATAAAACGTGGCGCCAGGGGCAGGCTGGGATACGGCTACGAAAAAACAAACCATCTTCATAAAGACCCCGATCCTATGGAGAGGGGACAAACACAAAGTGCGGTGAGGATTTTTCATGTGTGGACTGGTTGGCAGGTCGGTACCGAGCACACCTCTGACAGATGCATCCATCGCATCTCGATCAGATAATGTGCCGCGGCTAGCCTGCCAATATGCGGACCACACTAGGTAAGCCTCAAGTATAAAACGATCCTTATGTTGAAAACCAGCCGATTGGCTATCACGTGATACTCAAAGCTTTATTTTGAAATTAGTCTTTTCTTTATTCTAAGTTTCTGGGTTTGTCTTATGGTAGTTTAAACGCTGTGTTATATTAGGTTAATCACTGAATTACCCGATCAATTTTGCCAAAATAACTCCCTCGCACAAACCGAGCGGCTCATAATTTACCAAAACTCATGGGTTGCGTGTTCAATTGGGGCAAGTCGCTTCCTTGAGCCTCAACTGTTTGACTCTCAAGCCACAGCTGAATCGGCCAAATTCCCCGCCGTTGCCCGATTCAGCCTAAAATGAGCCTCACTTGAGAATTCAAATTCTCCCCTGCCACCGCTGTGGGGCTGAGATGCTGACGAAATCATGGTTGACCGGAGTTGTGGTCTTGTAAGCGTCCAGCTCACCGCTGGTAAAGAGCGCCGCAACCGCGCTATAGGTTCCCCCTTCCAGAGCTGCGGTAAGCGTGCTGACTTCAAGTAAACCTGATACGCTTCTTCGCGTCACGTAAAGAACCACACGGATCTCCGCACCCGTCGCCAGTTGGCACGAAAGCACCGCTCTACTCTTCGCTTCAGGCAAGATGCCCCCTCTCACAGCGTTTTCCCCGGCCGCATGAGACTCCCGACCTTCTTCGCCGCCGCCATTGTCATTGTTGCTGCGCAGCTAAACGCCGCCTCGATGCGTCCGAACATCCTCTTCATGATGGCGGACGATTTGAACAACTCCCTCGGCTGCTACGGCCATCCGCTCGTCAAGACGCCGAATCTCGACAAGCTCGCCGCCCGGGGTGTCCGCTTTCAAAACGCCGCCTGCCAGTATCCGCTCTGCGGTCCGAGCCGGAACTCGATGCTCACCGGCCTCTACCCGAACAGCACCGGCATCCTCTCGAACTCCCAGCTTTTCCGCCAGACGATCCCGAATCACGTCAGCCTGCCGCAGGCTTTCCGGCGCGACGGCTACTTCGCCGCCCGCATCGGCAAGCTCTACCACTACGGTGTGCCGAATTCGATCGGCACCAACGGCCATGACGATCCCGCTTCGTGGGAAATGGAACTCAATCCGGCAGGCTGCGACCGCCTTGTCGAGCATCCTGACATCTTCTCGCTCGTCCCCGGTTCTTTCGGCGGCACGCTGAGCTGGTATGCCTCCCCCCGGCCTGACGAGCAGCACACCGACGGCCTTCAGGCGCACGATGCCGAATGGGTGCTCGAACGCTGCGCAAAGGAAAAGGACCGCCCGTTCTTCCTCGCCCTCGGTTTCTTCCGTCCGCATACGCCGTATGTGTCGCCGGAGAAGTGGTTCAAAGGCTACCCCGAAGCCGAAATGCCTGTCGTTCAAGGAGTTGAGGAAGACATCAAAGACGTTCCCGCGCCGGCCCTCGCCTCGCACAAGAAGGAACACGAGAAGCTCACCGACGACCTCCGCCGCCAGGCCGTGCAGGCCTACTTTTCCAGCATCAGCTTCATGGACGCCCAGGCCGGCAAGGTGCTCGACGCCCTCGACCGCCTCGGCCTGACCGACAATACCATCGTCGTCTTCACCAGCGACCACGGCTACCACCTCGGCGAGCACGGCCTGTGGCAGAAGATGAGCATCTTCGAAGAGAGCGCCCGCGTGCCGCTCATCATCGCCGGTCCCGGCGCAGCGAAAGGCGCCGTTTCCACCGCGCCCGTCGGCCTGATCGACCTCTACCCGACGCTCGCAGAGCTTTGCAGCGTCAAAGCCCCCGCCAATCTCCAGGGCCAGAGCCTCGCGCCCATCCTCAAAGATCCCGCGACGGCGAAAGGCCGCGGCTGGGTGCTCAGCGAGGTCGTGCGTGGCGGCGGCGGGGGTGGCAAAGGAAAGGGTAAAGGAAAAAAAGCCGATGCCGCGCCCGCTCCGCGCATCTTCGGCTACTCCCTGCGCACCGAACGCTGGCGCTACACCGAGTGGGATGAGGGCAAGGCCGGCAAAGAGCTCTACGACCATCAAAACGATCCCAAGGAGATCACCAATCTCGCCGACAAACCCGAGCACGCCGACGCCCAGGCCAAACTCGCCGAACAACTCCACGCCGCCATCCAGCCCACCTTCCCGCCCGACGGCAAGATCCCCGAAATCCCCGCCGGCAACACGATGTACATGCCGCTGCTGGTGGATCCGTGAGGCAGCGTAGAGCAGAGGGCGAAATCAAATCCTACTCGTCCTCGATCCAATCGCTCCGTCAGCGAGACGGCTCACAACTCCAAAACCCGGCTGTCGCACCTTCTCCTCAAATCGATTTCATGAAACCGCTCCTCGCCCTCCTCCTCTTTTCGTCATTCGCCATTCCTCATTCGTCATTTTCGGCTCCGCCGAACATCATCCTCATCAACATCGACGACCTCGGCTACGCGGACATCGGTCCGTTCGGCTCGAAGAACGCCACGCCGCATCTCGACCGCATGGCGAAAGAGGGCATGAAGCTCACCAGCCACTACGCCGCGCCGGTGTGCAGTCCGTCGCGTTCGTCGATGATGACCGGTTGTTACCCCAAGCGCGTGCTGCCGATCCCTCACGTGCTCTTTCCTGCCTCGGCGGTCGGTTTGAACCCGGCTGAAATCACCGTGGCGGAAGTCCTCAAAGACGCCGGCTACGCCACGGGCATGATCGGCAAATGGCACCTCGGCGACCAGCCGGAGTTTCTGCCCACCGCGCAGGGTTTCGACAGCTACCTCGGCATTCCCTATTCCAACGACATGGGGCTCGCCTCCGAGGGCTCGAAGAGCAATCCCGGCCAGCCGGTGCCGCAGGGAAACGCCAAAGCCAAGGCCGGCAAAAACGCCAAGGCCGACGCCGACCCTGAAACCGGCCTCAAAGGCAACACGCAGCCGCCCCTGCCAATGCTCGACGGCGGCAACGTCGTCGAACGCGTCAAGGCCGACGGCCAGCACGCCTTCACCAAGCTCTACGCCGAGCGTGCGGTGAAGTTCATCCGCGAGCATCAGAAGCAGCCGTTCTTCCTCTACCTGCCGCACAACGCCGTCCACTTCCCGCTTTACCCGGGCAAGGAATACATGGGCAAGTCCGGCATGGGACTGCTCGGCGACTGGGTGCGCGAGGTGGACTGGGCCGTCGGTCAGGTCCTCGACACCGTGCGCGAGCTCAAGCTCGACTCGAACACGCTCGTCATCTTCACCAGCGACAACGGCGGCCCGATCAACCACGGCGCCAACAACGCCCCACTGCGTGGCAGCAAAGGCAGCACGCTCGAAGGCGGCATCCGCGTCTGCACTATCGCATGGTGGCCCGGCAAAGTGGCCGCCGGAACTCAGACCGACGCCATCACCTCGCACATGGACTGGCTGCCCACCTTCGCCACGATCGGCGGCGGCAAAACGCCCTCGGATCGCAAGATCGACGGCATCGACATCTCGCCCCTGCTCCTCGGCGACGCCGGTTCGTTCAAGGCGCGTGACACCTTCTACTACTACCGCGGCTTCAAGCTCGAAGCAGTGCGCTCCGGTCCGTGGAAACTCTCGCTGGGCAAAGGCGAGCTCTACAATCTCGACTCCGACATCGGCGAAGCCACGAACGTCGCCGCCGCGAACGCCGATCAGGTCGCCAAGCTGAAAGCGCTAGCCGAGGCGATGAAAGACGATCTCGGCCTCGACGGCCCCACCGCGCCTGGCGTCCGTCCGCTCGGCCGCGTGGAGCATCCGCTTCCGCTCATCGACGCCGATGGCAAAGTCCGTCCCGGCTTCGACGGTGTCGCCAAAATGCTGCCCTGAGTTCGAATTCCATCTCCCGCTTCTCACCATGAAAACCGCTCTCTTCCTCCTCCTCGCCACCGCCGCCATCGCCGCTGATGCGCCGGTGCTCAAAGACGACTTCTCCGCGCCCAAACTCGAAACGCGTCGCGCCTCGCGCGGCGACTGGAAATTCGCCGACAACATCGCCACCTGCACGCAGGACGACGAGCTCTACAAG
The DNA here is from genome assembly GCF_020439865.1 of Prosthecobacter sp. Classification (GTDB taxonomy): domain Bacteria; phylum Verrucomicrobiota; class Verrucomicrobiia; order Verrucomicrobiales; family Verrucomicrobiaceae; genus Prosthecobacter. Next base: position 49,690 of record NZ_JAGRPF010000033.1, on the reverse strand, counting down.
AAGTTCAAGGATCACGGTCCCATCATCTTCTACGACCTCGCCTACACCGACGCCGCCATCCGCTTCGCCTTCAAACCCGATGCCAGCACGAAGAGCGTCGTCTTCACCAGCAATGGCGACGACGGCCACATCTTCCGCATCGTCTTCAGCAAAACCGGTGCTTCCATCCGCGCCTTCCCGCCCGAAGGCAAAGCCGATCACACCTCCATCGCCGCCGGCACCGAGCCCGATCTCAAACTCAAGCCCGGCGAATGGACCAACGTCAGCGTCGAACTGCGCGGCTCCAAGGCCACGCTGAAAGTCGGCGACTTCACCAAAACCTACGACCACGCCTCCTTCGCCCGCGCCAAGACCAACCTCAGCGTCGGCTTCGCCTTCGGCACCGTGAGTGTGAAGGACGTGGTGGTGGAGAAGTAAGGCAGGGACGCGCTGCGCCGCGTCCGACAAAAAGGGACACGACGCAGCGTGTCCCTAACATCAAAGCCCACCCAGCTTGCAGATGCGATCCCAGTGCTTCGCCTCCACCGGCGTGATCGAGAGGCGGTTCCCGCGGCGCAGAATGAGCAGGTCCGCCAGTTTCGGATCGGCGCGCAGCATGTCGAGTGTCACGAAGGTTTTGAAGTCGGCCTCCCACTTCACATCCACCATCAGCCAGCGCGGCTCCTCACGCTTGCTGCCCTTGTCGAAGTATTCGGAAGACGGATCAAACTGCGTCGGATCCGGATAAGCCTCCTTCACGATTTTCACCACGCCCGCGATGCCCGGCACCGCGCAGCTCGAGTGGTAAAACAACCCCAGATCGCCCACCGCCATCTGATCCCGCATCATGTTCCGCACCTGATAATTCCGCACCCCGTTCCACGGCTCCGTCTTTTTCGGACGCGCCTTCAGGTGCTCGAAGGAAAAGACATCAGGTTCGGATTTGAGGAGCCAGTGGTTCATGAGAGTGCTGCTTCAATCGTCTTCACACTGTGATCCGCCGGTTCCGCGCCGTGATCGGCCAGCGTTGGGTGAACTTGCCGGCTTCGATGACGCAGGCTTCGCCGTGCATGGAGACGGTCGGACAAACATGACGCGGAATACCGTGGAGGGCCTGACCGATGGAGAATTCGTGAGCACGCTCGGTTTCGAGAACAAGATGCTCCTCGCTCTGCATCACGGCGACAGCGTCCGGAAGTTCTTCGAAGCGCACACGCGGATGCGGGTTCTCCGGCGCAACGGACTTGTGGCCGAGGTCGACTGTGAGACGGTTGTGACCGGGTTTGCTGATGACACGCGCGAGCAGAACGGCAGCGGGTTGGAAGGGCAGATCGACGGGATACTTGTCGCCATAACCAAAGTCCCACAACACCGTGGTGCCGGGGCTGAGCGTGCGATCGGGATACCCGGCGTGAATGCCAAACGTCGGCGAACCACCGGCGACGAGTTCCTTCACGATGAGCCCCTCGCCCTGCAGGCGGCAGCGGAACTGATGCACGGGCTCGAACGCGGCATCGCAGCGTTCGCGACGCACGTCGAGGCTCTCGTCGTGAATGTGACCGTCGTAGGCGTGCAGGCCGCGGAACTGCAGCAGCGGCGTGTCGTGAATGACATGCGCCAAGATCGCCGCTTCATCACCGGGCACGATGCCGGTGCGGCTCATGCCGCAGTCGAGTTCGAGAAAGACGCCGAGCGTGACGTTGTGCTGCTGCGCGGCAGACGCGAGGAAGCGGATCGTCTCCTCGGCATCGGCAATGGTGGAGAAACTGGTCTGCGGAAACTTGACGGCGAGCTCGGCCAGACGCTGCGCATTGATGCCCACAGGCGGCATGGCGAGCAGCACATCCGAGGCACCGGCGGCGGCGCACATCTCGGATTCGGCGATGGTGGACGCCTTGAACTTCGTGATGCTGAGCGCGACCTGCCGTTCGATCAGCTCGGCGCACTTGTGCGTCTTCACATGCGGACGCAGGCGATTCGCGTCGCCGGCGATCTTGAGCATGAGCTGCAGGTTGTGCTCGATGCGGCTGCGATAAAACAACAGCGCGGGAGACGGGATCTCGGATTCGTTTTCGACGTGGAACCAGGCGGGATGCATGCCGCATCGTGGCGAGCACCTCGGGGCGGTCAAATGCGCCCGTGCAGATGATTTTGAGCCGCCGCTGAACGATCAGGTGTTCTTCGGGATCCAGTCGCCTTCACGGTAGTCGAGTTGCTCCTTGTCGCTGTCATGCTCAAACTGCACAGGCTTGAATCCGGAGCATCCGGCGAGCAATGAGGCCGAGGCAAGAAGGAGCAGGATCTTTTTCATGGGAGTTTTCGGGCTAGGGACGTTTCGAAGATGTCTTCATACGGTCCAGGGGCAAGCAGACAATCGACGCAGCGGTAATTTCGCGGTCCCCACCACGTAGGATGCTTGACCAATTCCGCATCACCCCTCAGCATCGCCGCCACCATGAACCGCTCCTCCCTCGCCTTCGTCTTTGCCGCCCTCACCACCACGGCCATCGCCGGGGAGAATTTCCTCGTCTATTTTGGAACGAACACCAACGCCAAGAACGGCAGCAAGGGCATTTACGTCGCGCGCTTCAACTCTTCTTCCGGCGAACTGACGCAGCCCGAACTCGCGGCCGAAGCCGGCAATCCGGGCTTCCTCGCGATCCATCCGTCGAAAAAGTATCTCTATGCGATTGGTGACATCACCGTGGCCGACGGCAAAAAAGGCGGCGGCATCAGTTCCTTCAGCATCGATCTCAAATCGGGCAAGCTTGCCCCGATCAATCAAGCAAGCGCTGTCGGCAACGGTCCGTGCCATGTGAATGTGGACAAAACCGGCAAACTGGCCGCCATCGCGAACTACGGCAGCGGCAGCGTAGCTTCGTATGCGATCAAGGACGACGGCTCTGTGTCTGAGGCAGCTAGTTTTTATCAGCACGAAGGTTCGAGCGTCGATCCACGTCGCCAGTCCGGGCCGCATGCGCATTCGGTGAACTTCAGTCCGGACAACCGCTTCGCATTCGCCTGCGATCTCGGTTTGGACAAGGTGCTCATCTACAAGATCGACCCCGCCACGGGCAAGATGACTCCGAATGATCCGCCCTTCGCCAAGACGCCTGCCGGTGGTGGCCCGCGCCACCTCGCGTTTCATCCGAGCGGCAAATATGTATTCGTAAACAACGAAATGGCCATGACCGAGACCGTCTTCGCGTATGACGCGGAAAAAGGTGCGCTCACCGAGATCGAAACCGTCTCGACGCTACCCGAGGCTGATCGCGACAAGAAGGGCTTCAGCACCGCCGAATCGCTCGCGCATCCGAATGGGCGTGTCGTTTATGTTTCCAATCGCACGCACGACACCATTGCCGTCTTCGCCTGCGATCCCGCCACCGGGAAGCTCACCCTCATTCAAAACGTCCCCGTCGAAGGCGAGATCCCGCGCAACATCTGCCTCGACCCGACCGGCAAGTGGCTCATCGCCGCCCATCAGAACAGCGGCACCGCGGCGCTCTTCAAAGTCGATCAAGACAGCGGCAAGCTCACCTTCACCGGCACCAAGGTGAACGTCCCCGGCAGCATCTGCGTGCGTTTCCTCGCGCTGGATTGAGAAGCATCACAGAGCGGCGACACCCTAGGGATTTTGGGTGGTCTGCACGACTTGGACGGGCGCATCTTGTCTGTCTGGATTCGTCATTGCACATCCCCCCTTTGCCCGTATTCTCGCGTCCCCCAAAAACCCAAGAATATGACCCAGCTCGATCAACTGAAGCAGCACACCGTGGTGGTCGCCGACACCGGCGATTTTGAAGCCATGAAGGCCTACAAGCCGCAGGACGCCACGACGAACCCCTCCCTAATCCTCCAGGCGGCTTCGAAGCCCGAGTACAAGGCCATTTTCGACCAGGCCGTGACGGACGGCAAATCTGGCGGCGTGGACGCAGTGATGGACAAACTGGTGGTCGCCTTCGGCCTCGAAATTCTCAAGATCGTTCCCGGCCGCGTTTCGACCGAAGTGGACGCCCGTCTTTCCTTCGACACGCAGGGCAACATCGAAAAGGCCCGCCACATCATCGCGATGTACGAAAAAGCCGGCATCAGCCGCGAGCGCATCCTGATCAAGATCGCCTCCACGTGGGAAGGCATCAAAGCCGCCGAAGTCCTCCAGAAGGAAGGCATCAACTGCAACCTGACGCTCCTCTTCAGCCTCGCCCAAGCCGTCGCCTGTGCCGAAGGTGGCATCAAGCTTATCTCGCCCTTCGTCGGTCGCATCATGGACTGGTTCAAGAAGAACACGGGCAAAGATTATGCCCCGACCGAAGATCCCGGCGTGCTCTCCGTGACGCAGATCTACAACTACTACAAGCACTTCGACTACAAGACCGAGGTCATGGGCGCCAGCTTCCGCAACAAGGGTGAAATCACCGAACTCTGCGGCTGCGACCTGCTCACCATCAGCCCCGGCCTGCTCGGCGAACTCGCCGCGAGCGAAGACGCCATCGCACCGAAGCTCAATGCCGCCAACGCGAAGTCCCTCAAAATCGAGCGCATCGGCAGCGACGAAAAAACCTTCCGCTGGCTCTTCAACGAAGACCCCATGGCCGTGGACAAGACCGCCGAAGGCATCCGCAACTTCGCCAAGGACATCGTGAAGCTCGAAACGATGGTGAAGACCGCGATCGGCTGAGTTTCTTAGCCGAAAGGGAGAAAATAGAAGAAAAGAGCTCAGTCGGGACACCTCTGATTTTTTCCTTCTTTTCTCTTTTTCGGCCATCCTCATCGACATGCTCACTAAACGGATCATCCCCTGTCTCGACGTGAAGGAAGGTCGTGTCGTCAAAGGCACGAAGTTCCTGCAGCTTCGCGACGCAGGTGATCCGGTGGAGTGCGCGCAGGTTTACAATGCGCAGGGAGCCGATGAACTCGTCTTCCTCGACATCACGGCGAGTCATGAGGAGCGCAAGACGATGGTCGATGTCGTCGCGCGTACTGCCGCGAGCTGCTTCATGCCATTGACCGTCGGTGGCGGCATCCGCACCGTGGCGGACATGCGTGAGATGCTACTCGCCGGCGCTGACAAGGTCGGCATCAACACCGCCGCCGTGAAAACGCCGGACGTCATCGACGAAGCCGCCAACGCCTTCGGCTGCCAGTGCCTCGTCGTCGCCATTGACGCGAAACGCAACGACCGCGGCTCCTGGACGGTGTACACGCACGGAGGCCGCAACGCCACCGAGCTCGACGCCGTCGAATGGGCTGCAGAAGTCTGCAAACGTGGTGCGGGAGAGATCCTCCTCACCAGCATGGACTCCGACGGCACTAAGGCCGGCTACGACATCGCTCTCACGCGTGCGGTCAGTGAAGCCGTCACCATTCCCGTCATCGCCAGCGGTGGCGCGGGAAACATCGATCACATGGTCGATGTCCTCCGCGATGGCAAAGCCGATGCGGTCCTCGCTGCGAGCATTTTCCACTTCGGCGAATACAAAGTCGCTGACGTGAAGAAGTACCTCGGCGATCACGGCGTGCCGGTGCGTCTTTGAGTCAGCATGAGCGATGCAACGCTCACTTGATCTCGGCCACCATCAATCGTGTCCACGGACCGTTGTTCACGTTGTAGTAAACACGTTTGCCGTCTGAGCTGAATGCGGGATGCGGGTGGTTTTTGCGCCAGGTCTTCGCGCCGTGTGCATTGTCGAACAAATCGACGACGACGAATTCGTCCTTCGTCGTCGAACCGATGCCGATGGCCCAGTAGCCCTCCCTGCCGAACGGGCGCTTCGTCACATTCGCATCCGTCACGAACACGCTGCCTTCGGGTGACAGATTCGGATGATCCGAGAAGCACGACGGCGCATATCGCGGCATCAGTTTGCCGGTCGCCATGTCCTGCAGGACGTTCGACTTCTCAAAGATGCCGCAGGAGTCCGGCGACCACGACGGATGGCCCCAGGACTCGATCAGGCGGATGAACTTCTTGTTCGCGAGATCATAGACGATCTTGCCGTCGCGCTTGCTGACCGACATGCCGCGATAGCTTGATCCGCCGCCCGGAATGCACGGCTTGAAGAACACCTTCGACTCATCCGGACTGACCACTGGAAAGAAAATCGTCAGATCACGCGAGCCGAGCTTCTTCTCGATCCAGTCGCCGTATTCGGCAACGGTTTGGGCTGCGGTCACCGGCGTGGTGATTTCACCCGTGGCTACGTCGATCAATTCGAGATCGCGATGCGGGCCGGGATTCCAGTGGCAGCCATACACCGGCACGCACTTTCCTTTCGACGAACCGAATCCCAGCTGACGATCCATCGCCAGCACGCGTTCCTTCTTCGTCTCGATGTCCACCGCCCGCACGCTCCAGTGGCCATCCTGCAGATTGTGATAAACGACGAACTTGCCGTTCCCGGCCCATTGCTGGCAGGCGGCGCGATGCGCGTCCTCGGCGACGATGTTCTCCGCCACGATCGTCTCCTTTCCCGTCGCTCGTTCCAGAATTCGCAAATCACCCTTCTCACCCTCCGGCGTGGTGGAGGTGTAGTAGAGAACGAACTTCCCATCGGGACTTTCCGGGCACGTGTTGAAGTAGGCATGAATGGAATGCCGGCTCTGATCCGGCGCGACCGCGTGCTTCTCCGCGTGCTTCCACGCTTCGACATCGGCATGCGCCACGGCCGCTATGGCGGCAAAAAGAATCATCCACTTCATCGTCCAACCATAACCGCAAACATCGGCGAATCTGTCAGGATTGTTCCCGTGGACGCCGTCAGTTTCATTCTCTGCTTGGAATCCAACGCGCATTCTGTGTAGGTTCAACGCATGACTCCTTCCAATCTCTCCCGCCGCCAGTTCGGCACCCTCGCCAGTGTGAGCGCCATCGCCGCGATGCTGCAAACGCAGATCGAAGCCGCTGAAAAAGCCGCGGGTGGCAAGGTGCGCCACTCGGTTTGCAAATGGTGCTACAAGGACATTCCGCTGGAGGACATGTGCCTCGCCGCGCAGGAGATCGGCCTCGAATCCATCGAACTGCTCGACCCGAAGGACTTCGCGACGATGAAGAAGCACGGCCTGCACTGCGCCATGGTCAGCTTTCCCACCATCGAAGGCCCCGGCGGCGTGAAGATCGGCCCGATTCCGAAGGGCTGGAACCGCGTCGAACACCACGACCTGCTCGTGCAGGCCTATGAGCCGCTGTTGAAAGAGTCCGCCGAGGCCGGATTCAAACAAGTCATCTGCTTCAGTGGCAACCGCGGCGGCATGAGCAACGAGCAGGGCCTCGAAAACTGCGCCAAAGGCCTTCAACGCATGCTGCCGCTCTGCGAAAAGCTCGGCGTCACGCTCGTGATGGAACTGCTCAACAGCAAGGTGAACCACCCCGACTACATGTGCGACCACAGCGCCTGGGGCGTGGCGCTGGTGAAGAAACTCGCCTCACCGCACTTCAAGCTGCTCTACGACATCTATCACATGCAGATCATGGAAGGCGACGTCATCGCCACCATCCGCCGCGACCACGAATCCTTCGCCCACTACCACACCGGCGGCGTCCCCGGCCGCGCCGAGATCGACGACACGCAGGAGCTCTTTTACCCCGCCATCATCAAGGCCATCCAAGAAACCGGCTACACCGGCTACCTTGGCCAGGAATTCATCCCCAAACGCTCCGACAAACTCGCCTCGCTCAAACAGGGCGTGCAGATCTGCACGGTTAGCTAAGCAGCGTTTAGCTTCTCCACTTCCTCCGCCGCTTTCTCCCACTCGGTCGTCAGCTTCGCGATTTTCGGTTCCACGGCTTCCAATTCGGTGCTGAGGTCGCGGAATTTCACGGCGTCGGCGTAGGTAGCTTCGTCCTGGAGGAGTTCGACGATCTCGTGTTTGCGTTTGTCGAGCGTGGTGAGTTCGGCCTCGACTTTGGCGAGCCGTTGTTCGGCGTCTTTTTTGGCTTTGCTGCGGGCGTTGCGGGCTTCGGCTTCGAGGCGCTTTTGTTCCTTCGACTTGGGCGGCTCGCGGACGGCGGGAGCGTTGTAGGCGACGGGTTGCGCGTTGTGAAGCGTGGCTGTGAGAGCTTCGCGGGCGCTGCCGGCCTTGGTTTTGTCGAGGTAGTATTGGTAATCGCCCGCGTAGGGCGTGATGACACCGGCGCTCACATGCAGGACGTGCTTTGCCATCTGACGGATGAAGTGAACGTCGTGGCTGATGAAGACGAGCGTGCCTTCGTATTGGTCGAGCGCGTTGATGAGCGCGTCGATGCTGCCCATGTCGAGGTGCGTCGTCGGCTCGTCCATGAGCAGGAAGTTCGGCGGATCGAGAAGCAGGCGCACGAGCACGAGTCGTGACTTTTCACCACCGCTGAGCACTCCGACGGGCTTGAAGACATCGTCGCCGTGAAACAGGAACGATCCGAGCAGCGTGCGGCAGAGGTTTTCACCGGGACGGCTGGGCAGATCCATCGCGGACTGCAAAACGGTGTGGCGCATGTTCAGCACATCGCCGCGATACTGGGCGAAGTAGCCGAGTTTGACGTTGTGACCGAGTTCGCGATTCCCCGCCTGCTGCGTGAGCGCACCGGCGAGAAGTTTGAGCAGCGTTGATTTGCCCGCTCCGTTCGGGCCGACGAGCACAGTGCGCTGGCCGCGCTCGATCTCGAGGTCGAGGCCGGTGTAAACGGGCGTCTGACCGTAGGCAAAGTCGACGCCTGTCATCCGGATGACGCGCTGGCCGCTGCGAGGCGGCTGCGGGAAACGGAACTTCACCGTTTTGGCGTCGGCGACGGGCGCTTCGATCTTCTCGATGCGGTCGATCATCTTCGCCTTGTCCTGCGCACGGGAGGCGAAGTTGGCCTTCGCTTTGAACTTGTCCACCCAGGCCTGCATCTTGGCGAGCTCGCGCTGCTGGTTGTCGTAGGCGCCCTGCATCTGCTCCATGCGCGCGGCTTTTTCGCGGAGGTAGTCGTCGTAGTTGCCGGTGTAGCGGTTGATCTTGCTGTGCGCGATTTCGAGGATGCTGTCGCACAGCGCATTTAGGAATTCGCGGTCATGCGAGATCATCAGGATCGCGCCCGGATAGCCCTGGAGGTAATTCTGGAACCAGATGAGCGATTCGAGGTCGAGATGGTTCGTCGGCTCGTCGAGCAGCAGCATTTCCGGCTCCTGCACCAACAGGCGGGCGAGGTGCGCACGCATCACCCAGCCGCCGCTGAGCGTGCGGGCGTTGCGTTCGAAGTCCGATTCACGAAAGGCGAGGCCGCTGAGAATGCGCTTGGCCTTCGGCTCCACCTCCCAGCGATGATGCTCGTCCACGTGGCCCGTCGCTAGTTCCAACACTGTTACGTCATCGATCGGCGCGCTCTCCTGCGGCAGAAAGCCGAAGGTGATGCCGCGCTCCATCATCACACGACCGTCGTCAGGCGTGGAATCCTGCAGCAGCAGCGAGAAAAGCGTCGATTTGCCCGCGCCGTTGGGGCCGATGAGGCCGATCTTCTCCCCGCGATTGATGTGAAACGACACCTGGCTGAACAAGGTTCGGCCGGCGTAGGTTTTGCTGACATTGGAAACGGAGAGCATGCGGAAAGGGGCGCGCATAGTGCCCTCGATTCGCGTCATGTCGAGCGTGCAGGCGATCCACCGTCGCCGGGAGATTGCGATAAAGCTGGCGGTGTCTGGCGTTTGGCTTCTCCGTATGCGCACTTCGAGGTTTCTCATCGCCCTGTTCGGCTCGCTTTCAGCGAGCGTTTCATTCTCAGCAGACCCTGCCAGCCTGTCGCTTGGCTGGCATCAGTTTCGCGGGCCGAACCGAGACGGCATCTCGACCGAGACGGGTTTGCTGAAGTCATGGCCCGCAGAGGGCCCCAAGCTTCTGTGGGAGATCAAAGGCGCGGGCGGCGGCATGGGATCGGTCACCGTGGGGAATGGGCGAGTATTTGTGGTGGGGAATCGCAAAGAAGGTGTGTCGCTTACGGCCTTTGACCTCTCCACGCAGAAGGAACTGTGGAGCACCGTGGTCAGCGATAAACGTGACCAGCCGAACGGCGCACCGACGTTCGATGGCGAACGGCTGTATTCGGTCAGCAAGGACGGTATCCTGGCCTGCTGTGACGCAGCGAGCGGCGAATTGCTCTGGAGAAAGAGTTACACCGCCGATCTCGGTGGCCTGATCATGAGCAGCTGGGGGTTCAGTGAATCACCGCTTGTCGATGGCGACCTCGTGATTGGTGTGCCGGGTGGCAATGACAGCATCGTGGCCGCGATGGACAAAAAAACCGGCGCAGTGAAATGGAAATCTTCCCTGCCCGCCGATGTGGGGACGCGTGGCAAGGACGGCGCGGGATACACCGGCGTGGTGATCTCGAACGGAGGAGGCGTGAAGCAGTACATCACACTCGTCGGCCGCGGCCTCGTCAGCGTGCGTGCCAGCGATGGCAAAACGCTGTGGACCTACAATTCCGTGGCCAATGGCACCGCCAACATCCCCACGCCGCTCGTTTGGGACGACTACGTGTTCACGTCATCCGGCTACGGCACCGGCGCAGCCCTGCTTCAGCTCAGGAAAGACGGCGATGGCGTCGTGGCGGAGGAGCAGTATTTCCTCAAGGCGGGAACTTTTCAAAATCACCACGGCGGCATGGTGCGCCTCGGCGACTACATCTATGCCGGCAGCGGTCACAACAACGGCATCCCCGTTTGCCTGGAATGGAAAACAGGCAAGATCGTGTGGGAACAAAGCGAACGTCCCGGTCGTGAGAGCGCGGCGGTGATCAGTGCGGAGAACGAGTTGTACTTCCGCTGGCAGGATGGCACGATGGGTCTCATCGAAGCCACTCCCACGGGGTACAAGTTGCAGGGAACCTTCAAGTTGCCCGCGGTCAAAGGCCCAAGCTGGCCTCATCCGAGCATTCACGAAAAGAAGCTTCTGATCCGTGCGCAGGACCAGATTTTCTGTTACGACCTCGCTGCTCGTTGATGCGACTTTGCTCCGCATCGCAAAAGTGCCGCTTGGCGCGGTGCGTTCTTTGTGAAAGCATGCTGTTCACCCTATGAAATCGACTTTTGTCTGTCTGTTCGCCGTTGCCGTCCTGCCGCTGTATGCCGCGGGGGAATTGTCGAAACCCATCGAGGCGCTGCGAAGTGTCCAAAAAGAAGGCGAGGGCAATGAGACCGCGGCCAAGGCGTGGCAGGAGATCGTGAAGGCGGATGCCTCGAACCTGCCGGAGGTGCTCAAAGGCATGAACGGCGCGAATCCGCTGGCTGAAAACTGGCTGCGGGCGGCGGTGGGGGTGATCGCCGACGAAGCGCTGAAGGCCAAAACGATGCCGGTCGAGGCGCTGGTGGCGTTTTTGAAGGACACGAAGAATAGCTCGGGACCTCGCGTGGTGGCATTTGATCTCATCCATCGTGCGGATGAGAAGCTGGCGGAGGAATTGACCCCGACTTTGCTGGAGGACCCGAGCTCGGACCTGCGGCGGCATCCGGTGGCCAAGCTGATTGCGGCCGGGGACGCAGCGCTCGACAAGAAGGACAAGGACGCGGCCATGGTGGCCTTTGGCAAAGGGCTGGTCGCGGCGCGCGATGAGGATCAGATCAAGACGCTGACGAAAAAGCTCCGCGATCTGGGCCAGAAGGTGGATCTGCCTAAGCACTTCGGTTTTCTCATGAGTTGGAAGCTGATCGCGCCGTTCAGCAACGCGGATCGCGGCGGTTTCGACAAAGTTTATCCGCCGGAGAAGGAGTTGCATTTTGACGCCATTTACGAAGGAAAGAGCAAGAAGGTGGAGTGGGTCGATTTCACGAGCGCGGATGAGTACGGCAAGATCGACTTCAACAAGCCCTTCGGCATGGAGAAGAGCGTCGTGGGCTATGCGGCGACGGATTTCTTCAGCGAAGAAGATCGCCAGGCAGAGATCCGTATCGGGTGCAAGAACGGCTGGAAGGTGTGGCTGAATGGCGAGCTGCTGTTTGCCCGCGACGAGTATCACCGCGGCGCGAAGCTCGATCAGTACAAGCTGCCGTGTCAGCTCAAGAAGGGAAAGAACACGATCCTTGTGAAGTGCTGCCAGAACGAGCAAACGGAGCAGTGGACCGTGGAGTGGGAGTTCCAGCTTCGCGTGTGCGATGCGACAGGAACGGCGATCCTTGCGGCGAAGTGATTTTAACGACCTGAATTGATTATGAAGACTCTCTCGATTGGCCTCTTTCTCGTGATCAGCGCTGGCATGGCGCAGGCAGACTGGCTGCAATTCCGCGGCCCCAATGCCACAGCGGTTTCCACTGACGCAAAAGCACCCGCGGACGATCTCAAAATCGCGTGGACGGCAGATCTGCCAGGTCGCGGGCTTTCGGCGCCGATCATCGTCGGTGACAAAGTCTTCGTGACCTGCTCCAGCGGACCAGGCCAGGAGACGCTGCACGTGTTTTGCTTCAACGCTTCGGATGGTTCGAAGCGCTGGGAGCGTGCGATGCGTGCGACGGGTCGCACGATGTCGCACAACAAGACCTGCGTGGCCGCCAACACGCCGTGCAGTGATGGTGACCGCGTCTTCGCGTTGTTTTCTTCCAACGACCTGTTCGCTTTCGATCTCGACGGCAATCTGCTGTGGCTCCGCGGCCTGACCTTTGATTATCCGAACGCAAGCAACAGCCTCGGCATGTCGCAGTCACCGGTGGTGATCGATGGAACCCTGGTGGTGCAGAGCGAGAACGACAGCGAGTCCTTCGCAGCCGGTCTCGACGTGGCCACGGGATGCAATAAGTGGAAGCTGGAACGCCCGAAGGCGGCGAACTGGTCCAGCGCGACGCTTTGGAAGGGCGCGGTGGCTTTGCAGTCAAGCAAGGGCATCCTCGGCGTGGAGCCTGCAACCGGGAAGACGATGTGGAACTACGAGGACGGAGCGAGCACAATCCCTTCGAGTGTGGTGACGGGTGACGCTCTGTATGCGGTATCCCACGGCATCACGGCACTCGCGCCCGAGAAGGGTTCCGTGACGCAGCTCTGGCGCAATGAGAAGCTGAACCCGGGCACGGCGAGTCCGCTGGTGCTGGGCGATTACATCTACGTCGTGAATGGCGCGGGCGTGCTGATCAAGGCGAGCCTCAAGAATGGGGATGAGCTTTGGAAGCTGCGCATGAAGGGGCCGTTCAGCGGATCGCCCGTGGCCGCCGGCAAACGCATCTACGTCGTGAACGAACGTGGTATTTTCCAGGCGATCGATCCTGAAGCTCCCGAAGGTAAAGTCGTTCAGGAGATCGAGCTCAAAGAGACAGTGCTCTCGACACCCGCGATTTCAGGCGGCGCCGTTTATGTGCGCAGCGACGCGAAACTGTGGAAGCTGCAATGATGGAGCCCGCCGACGATTTCGCGCCAGAGCCCGAAGAACTTGATGCCTCGACCGCCGTCGAGGTGGAGCAGGAGACTTCGCGCGCCCTGGGCAAGGAGACTCGTCAGGTGCTGCTGGCCGTGCTGGTGGTGGCCGCCTTCATGGCACTGGCGCACTTCACGCCGCTCAGGGCCTGGATCACAAACGTGCAGACCTGGAAAACGCTGGTGCATGATTTTGGCTGGGGCGCGCATGCGATCTTCATGGCGGCCTGCGCCGGCAGCGTGATGCTCGGTGTGCCTCGTCTTCCTCTGTGCGCCGCCGCAGGACTGGTTTTTGGCTTTGGCGAGGGCTTGGTGCTCTCGCTGGTGGCGTCCACGCTTGGGTCGTATGGCGCCTTCGTATTGTCACGTCACGGCTTCCGCCGTGCGGCGGAATCGCGGGCGGAGAAATGGCCGTGGCTAAAGAAACTGCTGAAGAAGCCCTCCGTCCTGCGGGTGTTCTGGGTGCGCCAGTTGATGGTGCCCGGTCTGGTATTGAACGTACTGCTGGGCATGACGCCTGTGAAGCACACCCGCTTCCTACTGGGCACCGCGCTGGGCTACCTGCCGCTCAATGTGGCGTTCAGCCTCGTGGGCAGCGGTCTGGGTAAAGGCAGCCTCGCGACCACCTTCACGCAGTTGCTGGCCGCGATGGCGGTGATCAACATCGCCGCCTGGCTGGTCTATCGCGTGATGAAAAAGCATCGGAACGGCTGAAGCCGCCTGGAAAGCCGCTCAATGGATCGCGTGCCACGTCAAGGAGTGGTGCTCCAGGTCTTCGGCGTCCGTCTGCAGTGACGATGCCACCACACCGGCCAGGCCAATCAGCACGGCCACCGGGAAAATGAGGATCAGCAACGGCAGCAGCATGATGAAGGCAAGCGGGGCGAGGACGGAGGACAGCGCGATGGTCTCCCAGCCAAAATGCCGGAGTTTCAGGCCGACGGGCGGGGCGCCTTGCTGGCCGCTTTTGACGAAGACGTGCTCCTGTCTCAGCCAGACAAGCAGCGGACGGATGGCTCTCCTGAAAGGCCTCAGAAACGTGGCCTGCATCCGGCGGAACTGCCAGACGCGGTGAAGATTGCGGGTGACGAAACGCGCTTCGGCGTTGTGGGCGGTGGCAACTTGCTGAAACGAGGCCACCTGTCCTCGTTGAGGTTCAGGGATCGTGTTCATAGCGGTGTTTGGTTGTTCGGTAGATTAAACGAACCCCGCCACAGCGTCCTGACAAAAAACTCCCCCTATTGCCCTCCCCGTCCATGAAGCGAGCATGCCTGGCACCCTGCGCAAAGTTCGCAGGTGACCGTATGAGGGCTCTCCAAGCACTTGGGGCAATGAACACAAAGCATGCAAAACGGACGCCTGGCGTTCGGAACGTCCGCAGGGGAACTGGGAAGTCTGGCGGATTCACATCCTGAGGCAACGCACGCTCTCGCGGGCAGTGCCTGGAAGGGGTCCAATACGTCGGTTTTCATGACACAAATGAAGGGTGAGACCCTGACGCTGGACCCAAATGGAAAAACGCGCTATTGGCAGACCTGCCAATACGGCCAACTTTTTTTCGGCCCCGTTGCATATCCGTCGCTCCTGCTCAAAATTGCCTCCATGCCAGTGAACTGCGGTCTGACGGATCAACCAGCCTGTCTGAAATGGAGTGGAGGTGTGCACCTGCTGGCAGGCCCTTGCTTCATCGGACGGCGCTCGGACAACGACATTCCGATCAACAATGTCCAGGCCTCCCGCCGCCACGCCGTGCTCATGAGGCTGAACAACGACTGGTGGATCAACGACCTGGGCAGCCGTAATGGAGTCAATGTCAACGGGCTGCGTCTCACCAGCGCCCGTCGCCTGCGGGACGGGGATGAGATCCGCATCGCCAACCAGCGCCTGACTTTCTACAATTCCGACCAGTCCCCTCCCCACCACAGTTCGATCGTGGGCAAAACCACGCAGTTCGCGGTGCACGCCCCGGATGATTCATCCCCCCAGGCTGTGGTTTGCGAACTTCTCATCGCCTCGGAAAAAGGGGAGATTCTTGAAGGTGACAAGGCAGCCCACTGGTTCTTTGGCAAGGCGCTGGAGCGTGCTCCCGGCGCCGTTTACTACATCCTTCCCCCATCGGTGCGCCAGTGGCTGGAACGGCTCGCTGACAGGACCGAAAAGAGTTTTCCCGCCCTGGAGATACAGCACGAAAACCGCCGCATCGTCATCTCCCTGGCCCGCTGCAAGGACGACCGCTATTTCCTGCTGGTGCGGGAGGAATCCGCCAAGGTCTCCATGGATCGCCTGAGGATGCTCGGGCTGACCGAACGGGAGGCCGAGGTAATGCACTGGATCTGCGAGGGCAAGAGCAATGCCGAGATCGCCCAGATCCTCGATGTCACGCTGCACACCGCGAACCGACACAACGAACACATTTTCAAAAAGCTCGGCGTGGACAACCGGCTGAAGGCCATCAAGACCGTTCAAGAACGCCTCGGCGCGTAAAACAAAAGCGGGGCCGGATTTGGCCCCGCTCAAACAAACACCCAGCCGCGCTTCACTTCACCACCGGACGCAGCACCATGTTGCGGTAGTCCACGTTGGTGTGGTCGCCTTGCAGGAAGATCGGACCGGGCTTGAACTCGTCGCTGGTCAGCGCACCGCCGGTGCAGCCGAGCACAGGCTGGTTGTCGATGATCGTCTTGCCGTTCAGGATCACGGTCAGGTGGCGGTCCACCAAGGTGATGTCGAGCGTCTGCCACTCGCCGATCGGCTTCTCGGCGTTCACGCTCGGCGTGATGCGGCTGTAAAGCGCGCCCATGTGATGCGAATCGAGCGGTTTGCCAAAGCTCTCCATGATCTGCACCTCGTATACGCCGCGCAGATAGATGCCGCTGTTGCTGCCTTCTTGGGTGCGCACTTCGGTCTTCAAGTTGAAGTCCTCGAACTCCGCGTCGGTGCGCAGATTGCCGAAATGCTTGCCCTTCTCTTTCGACACGCGGTTTTGCAGCACGCCGTCCACCACGCTCCAGCCGTTGTCGGTGGATTTGATCAAGCTCCAGCCGGTCAGATCCTTGCCGTTCAGAAGCTGGATCGGCTCGCCATACTTCACCTTCGAGAGATCCGGTGCCGGGGGCACATCGGGAATGCGCTTGCCGGTGAACTCGGCGGGCTCGCCCATGGCCTTGCCAGCGGGATTCTTCTTCGCGGTTGTCAGTTTCAAGGCGTCACCTTCGACTTTCGCCGTGATCGTTTCCGTCGTGACCTTGCCTTCCTTGTTCTTCTGCTCGCGAATCACGATCAAAGTGTCGCCATCGACCTTCGTGCTCGTCGTCGGCACCACGCTGCCGCCGCCCCACAGGACGCTGGAGCTCAGGGCGCCATCTTTCTCCTCAACGCCGAGCCAGCCTGCGCCGCCGCCTGGAATCGTCAGCGCCCAGCGGCCGATGAAGGGATTGTCAGCAGCATTCAAAACAGCGCCGAGGCTGAACACGGCGGCGACGGAGAGGGAGCGAATCGAGAGGAACATAAGCAGGCGGGTTGGAGGTAGATTGGGGCGGGGTGAAACGGGGTTATTTCTTCTGATCCTTCACACAATCCGGATCAGGCGCTGTCGGCGTGCCGGTTTGATCGACGGGATGATTGAAAAGATACTTCCACACGGCCTCGTGGATGAATTTGCCGTCCTTGTCCTTCACCGCGGAACCGCCCGGCGTCACGGAGCCGTGCGCACGTTTGTCGTCGCCCTTCACATCGGCATCCGTGATCAGCCGACGCGTGTTTTCATACGGCGGAGCGCTCTTGTCCACGTTCACGATCGGTCCGAAATCGTTCAGGCCCATCATCTCCCACGAGCGGCAGTAATGATCGCCTGTCCAGCCGCCATCGAGCACGTGGCTGAAGCCGAAGATGCGGTTCCCCGGCGTCGCCGAGGGCAGCGATTGCCAGCTCTCGTAGTTGTCACGCGGCCCGCAGAAGCACACCACGCGATCCACCTTCTGATGCTTCGCAAAGCGCGCCGAGGTCGTCGCGCCATGCGACGCACCGGACACGATCACCTTGTCCCAGTCCAGTCCTTTGCCGTCCTTGCTCAAAAACTGCTTCCACTTGCCTTCCGGATGCTCCTTCGCGAGCCATTTCACGAACTGAAACGCGCGCTCCATCATCCCGTCCGGCTGGGGAATGCTCACGAGGTCGCTGTGATCCTCGCCCGTCGCCGCTTCGAGGCGGATGTCGCCCAAAGTCCTGCCATCATCGCGTCGCGCCGCCGGAATGATGCCGAACCACTTGTTCGCGTAATGCACCTGGATCGCGTGCAGGCCGTAGCTGTTCAGCCGCTCGAACAACGCCGCGTTGTGGCCCATCAACCAGATCACCAGCTTGCCTTGCGCCTTCACGCGCAGGTCCACGCTCGCGTTCTGCATGTCCTGCGGCTTCCCCTTCTTGTCCGTGAATACAAAATCGATCTCCGGATGCTCCTTCGCCCGCGGATCAATCTCGCTCGCACGCTTCGAGATCGTTTCGACGGCATTGAGGCTGACCGACAAGGCCAGCAGGCAGGTGATGATGTTCTTCATAGGTTGGTTCAGGATTCAAATCTCCGCTCCGCCGAATACGAGCCGACACTGCGGATCGTCGCGCCGTCGGCGCGGGTTTGATCGAGCGCCTTCTGCACGCGCGGATCGGCCTCGGAGCCTTCAATCTCGATGTAGAAGCGATACTTGTTCGGCTGGCCTCGGATCGGGCGCGATTCGAGGCGCTTCATGTTGATCTCGTTCTCGCTCAACGGCGTCAGGAAGCGGCACAGGCTGCCCGGACGGTCCGGCAGCTCGACAATGAGCGCCGTGCGGTTGTGTTCGAGCGACGGCGTGTTCGCCGCATGACCGATGAGATAAAACTGCGTGATGTTCGGCACCTCGCCGGCGATGGGGAAATGCAGGATCTGCAACGCATGCCGCTCTGCGTTTTGGCGCGGACCAATCGCCGCCGCACCGGGTGTCATCGCGGCTTTTTCCGCCGCTTTGGCCGTGCTCGGTTCCACGACGCGCTTCACGTCGGGATAATGCGTCTTCAGCCATTCATCGCCGTGGTAAAACGGCATAGCGTGCGAGTGGATGGAAACGATTTTCTCCCCTTCCCGGCCCAGCAGCGCCAGTTTCACATCCAGCGTCAATTCCTCGACGATGTGCGTCGCGCACCGTGCATCCACGAGACGATCCACGGTGTCGATGATGAAGCCGCCGGACGAATTCTCGATCGGCACGATGCCCTGCGCGTCGGGATTCGCCGCGAGGAAGTCAAACACATCGCCCACATTGTCCCGCAGGCTGACCGCCACGCCGGGAAAGCGCATCTGCGTGATCAGATGCGAGAAACTCCCCTCAGGCCCGAGGCAGGCGATGGTGGTCGGCGGATTCATGGGCCGTGCATGCTCCGCTGCTGACGCCCACGGTCAAGAACACCGCGCTGGATTTCACGACGCCCTCGCGTTCCTTTCCGCATGCGCCGACGCTGGAAAGCCCTCTCCGTGACTCTGTTCGCTCTTGCGGCGGTCGGCTGGTGGGGTGTTCCGTGGCTGGTGCCGCTGCCGGAGGCGTTGTTGAAGCCCGCGACGCCCTCCACGCGCTACCTCGCCCGCGACGGCACGCCGCTGCGGCATCTGCTCGATGAAAACGGCAACCGCTCGGCTCCGCCGGTGACGTTTGCGGAGATTCCGCAGCCGCTGGTGCACGCACTGCTCGCCGCGGAGGACAAACGCTTCTTCTCGCACAGCGGCATCGACCTGCTCGCCATCGCTCGCGCTGCGCGTGACAACACACGCAGCGGACACGTCGTCTCCGGCGCCTCGACGATTCACCAGCAGCTCATCAAGAACACCACGCCGCGCACCGGCAAGCGCACGCTATGGATCAAGCTCGTTGAAGCACTGCAGGCGCGTCATCTCGCGATGTCATGGAGTCGCGAGGAAGTCTTCGCGGCTTATGCGAACCGCATCTCCTTTGGCAATCTCATGACCGGAGCCGCGACGGCCGCGTCCGGTTACTTTCACAAGCCGCTTGGCGATCTCACGCCTGCCGAATGCGCACTGCTGGCCGCGCTGCCGCAATCGCCGGCGCGTTTGAATCCGTTTCGCAATCTGGAGTCCGTTCTGCCTCGGCAGCGGCGCATTCTCGATCAAATGCACGTGTTTGGCTGGCTCAGTGACGAACAGCATCGCGTCGCGTTGGATCAACACATCGTGCTGCAACGTTTCAGCGGTGGATTTGAAGCTCCACATGCGGTGGAAATGCTTCGTGGAGATTCCAATGCCGCCACGATCCGCACGACGCTCGATGCGACGTTGCAACAGCAGGTCGAAACGATTATCGCGCAGCGACTCGATGCGCTCAAAGGCCGTCATGTGAGTCACGGCGCGGTCGTCGTGATCGACAACGCCACCGGCGCGGTGCTCGCGCTCGCAGGCTCGCGTGATTTCTTTGCCAGCGACGGCGGTCAGCTCAATGGCGCATGGGCGCCGCATTCACCGGGCTCGGCGATGAAGCCGTTCACGTATGAGATCGCCTTCGAGCGCGGTGCAACGCCCGCGAGCATCGTCGCCGATCTTCCGATCGAGTTCACCACCGCCAGCGGCACCTACCGGCCTGAAAACTACTCGCTGCGCAGCTACGGGCCAATGACGTATCGCTACGCGCTCGGCAACTCGCTCAACATCTCCGCCGTGCGCGTGCTCGATTCCATTGGCGGTGCGGAAACACTGCTGCCGCGCCTGCGCGATCTCGGAATGACCACTCTCACCGAGGACGCCGCGCACTACGGTCTCGGCCTCACCATTGGCAACGCCTCCGTGCGCCTCATCGAACTCGCGAACGCCTATGCCTGCCTCGCCCGCCTCGGTCGGTTCAAGCCGTGGAGTTTGCGCAGCAATGCTCCCGCAACGGAAGAACGTCGTCTGCTCGGCGAAAACGAATCCTGGCTCATCGCCGATATCCTCAGCGACAACCAGGCGCGCGAGATGTCCTTCGGCAGTTATTCGGTTCTGCGTCTGCCGTTCAAATGCGCGGTCAAAACCGGCACCAGCTCGACTTTTCGCGACAACTGGACGGTCGGTTACACACCCGAGTTCACCGTCGGCGTCTGGGTCGGCAATTTCGACAACACGCCGATGCAGGATGTCAGCGGCGTCACCGGCGCCGGGCCGATCTTCCGCGATGTGATGCTGCATCTGCATGAAAAGCATCCCGCCACGTGGTTTGAACGCCCCGCGGTCATCACGCACGCGCGCATCGACCCGCGCACCGGCACACGCCTCACGCCGCAGACACCGCCCGCGCGTGTGAGCCGCGAGGACTGGTTCATCGCCGATCACTTCCCGCCCGTCGCGCAAGCGAGCGACTACGACTCACGCGGCCGTGCCATCCTGCCACGCGAATACGCCGAATGGGTGCGAAGCAGCGCCAACTGGCTCGGCGATCTCGTCACCACCGCCGAAACCGACGCACGTCTGCAACTCCGCATCACCAATCCCATCCCCGGCACCGTCGTCATCCTCGATCCCGACATCCGCAACAACGGCAGCCGCCTGCTGCTGCAAGCCGCCGGCGCCACACAACCGCATTGGAGTTCCAAGACCCTCGAACTCCGCCCCGAGGAAAATCACACCTTCGCCATCCTCAAACCCGGACGACATGAGATTGAAGTGCGTGACGAAGCGAACGGCCTGAGCGCGAAGACGTTTGTGATCGTGCAGGAGGAGTAGCCTCCGGCAAGCCGCGCTCCCTTTCACTGCAGAAGACTTTTGTGAGCCTTACTTCAAAGCCGCTCTCGCTGCTTTGACTTTCTCCGTGAACTCCTTCGTGGCCTTCTTGTCTGTTTCCAGTTCACGACCAATCGAGGCAATCAGCGTATTCATTTCTGCGTCGAACACATTGAATGAAACCCAGGCGTTGGTTGGCTGCTTCGCGAGCACAGCCTGGACCGCGGGCGTGAATTTTGCGGTGAACGACTTGTCTTTCGCCTGCGCCTCCTTGATCACGACGCACTCGGCGGAGCCCCGCACCGCCTTGACTCCATTCGCCGCGGCGGCGGCGCAATGCGGGCAACTTTCATCGCGACCCGTGTAAACGATGCAGATGAGCTTCTTGGAAGCGATGACCTTGGCAACTTCGGACTCCAGCTTCTCAATGGGCTTCGAGCCGGCCACCTCATAGGCCGATACCATGCTGCAAATCGAAACGAACCCGAGCGCGGAAAGCAAAAGTGTCTTCATGGCAGCGAGGCTGGCAGTTGGGGTGGGAACGGTCAAGGCCAATCATCAAGCCTCGGAACTTGATCACTCCGCCAGCCGCTCGCGATACACCTGTCGCGCGTGCTCATACGCTGCGACGGCGTCGACATGCTCTTTGGGATCGATGAGTGCTTCTTTTTGCGACCAGCATTGATCGACGCTTTTGAGGCACCATTCGAGGCTGCGTTTTTCGCGGATGGGCTTGTCGTTCACGATGACGAAGATCGGATTTGTGTGCGAGCTGGCGCGGATGCGGAGGGCGAGCCAGCAGCTTTTTTCGACGGGCACGTCGAAGGTGAGATCGCGCATGGTGCCGTCGGCGGCGATGTTTTGGGTCTGCACGGAGACGCCGTTGACGAGGAGTTCGACGGGGACGTCGCGTGAGGTGCCGATGCGGGCGCGTTCGATGTCCCAGAAGGGCTTTTGACCGGCAGGAGCGTTTTTAATGTCGGGACGAGGTTGGTCGCCGAGAAGAGCGGCGGCTTTGACGGTGACTTTCACACTCGCGGGTTTCGCGAGTTTCAGTTCGCTGTCATGAGTGCCGAGTTCGAGATCGTTGGCCTTGAAGTCGATGAGGTGGCTCTTGCCATCGCTCACGTAAGCGCGGCCAGCGCGCACGCCTTCGCACCACGCGTCGTAGCTGAGCTTGTCGTCCAGCTTCACGTAGGCGCGGCCAAGGCCGACGCGCTCGCCGTAGATGCAGGGAAAGTCGGTCTCACCGCTGATTCGCGTGCGGAAGCCGGCGTTGAGCGTGTGATACCAGATGTTGAGCTCCCAGGTGTGCGGCGTGTCCACCATCGAAAGGAAATCGACGGCAGGCACCGGTTTGCCATCCGGACCTTCGACCATGTGCGTGACATCGACGATGTATTCGCAGGCGCCGATGCCGTTGAAGGGCGGGATGATGTAGTTCGGCAGTTCGTCGGTGGCGCTTTGCAGACCGAGTTTGTACTGCTTGTCACGTGCCGGATCATTCGGGGCGAGCGGTTGCAGGCCCCAGCCGCTGTGTGCGGGGCCGGTGAGTGCGCCCTGCTTCTTCGCCCACTTCAAGGTGTTGAGGCAAAGCGTGGGCCAGTGATCGGTTGAATCGCCGCCGGGATACATCTGCTCTTTGAGTTTTAGCAGGCAAAGGTGACCGCTTTTATGCGAGCCGAAGCCGCTGACTTCGACATCGTAACGCAGCAGGAAAGGATAGCGTGACTCCTTGTCCTCGTGGCCGGTGAAGAACTGCTTTTGATAATCGAAGCAGGGTCCCCAGGTGAGGTTCGCGCCGATCTTCAAATCCTCGCCCATGCAATGCCGCGCCATGTCGGGCGCATGCACGCCCTGCGACGGCACGGAGTAGTGTGCGCAACCGGCGGCGTGGATGTGGTGATCGCCGCTCCACCAGCCGAGCTTGCTCGGATCGATCCAGCGCTTCACCTGAAACGGCAGCGTGATGTTCGCGCCCGCAATCTTCACGTGACGCTGTTCGGGCACGGATTCGGGTCCGCGGCGGAACGTGATGTCGTATTCGCCGTCGGGCAGCTTCAGAATTTCGCCATCGCCGCGATACACCTGCGGATGGAAGAAAAAGTCGGGCGCGTGGCGCTTGATCTGCGAGGGATAGATGCGTCCGGCTTGGTCTTTGATGAGCAGTTCGGCGATGCAGGGTTTGCCGTTTTCATCCGTGATGGCGAGCTTCACCTCACGCGCAGGCTGGCAGTCGAAGAGCACGCTCACCTCATTGCGAAAGCCGAGGTCCTGCGTGCCCTGGCCGGTGTCGAAGCTGAACGTGGCCTCGCGCTTGCCCGCATCACGGCTGTAGAGCTGGATGATGCGATACTCGACGCCGAGTCCGCTGAGGCCCGGCTGCATCGGCGGTGATTCAAACATCTGCATGTCGAGCCAGCGGGACGACAGCGCCGGCTCGCCGGGATCACGCGGCTGCGCATGCGGCGCGACCGGCGGCGATCCGGGCACATAAACCACTTTCGACTGCGGGCTGCTCGCCGCGAGCTTCGCCGTGACTCCGGCTTCGTTGTCCACGCGCACGAGATACTGCCGCCAGCCGGATTCATCGAGAACGGCCTTCGCCGCGCCGCGCTCGACCTTCACGCGCTGCTCGGGGGTGATGTTCACCCGGAAAAGCGAGTGCGCATCCAGCACGGTCTGCGCCTTCGCGACGGCGGCGGCGTCGTTCGCGGCGATGGCGGCCTTTAGCGTGGCGAGTTCATCGTTGGTGAAAGGCGAGCCGAGGAAGGTGGTGCCGTCGATCAGCCGCTGCGTCGCGGCGAGGAAGGGCTGCGGCTCGACCTCGGCGGCCCATGTCAGATTCGCCATGCCAAGGCCGGTCAGGAGCAGGAGATGCGCTTTCATGCGCACTCAAACGCGCGCTGGCGACGACGGCTTGCCGATTCGCCTCAAACAACCACCAGCACGATCGCGCTCATCATGAGCAGCGCGCCGGCGAGACGCCAGCGCATGACCTTGGGGCCGAGATGCTGCTCGGCGTTCTTGAACCAGTGGCCGATGGCCCACACAAGCACGACGCTCAGCAAGCCACGCGAGGCATAGACGATGTTGGCGGAAGTCGCCTTGCCGAAGACGGCGAGGGTGCTGACGAAGGTGATGCTCTGGATGCCGAACAATGCGGAGCCTCCTGCGAGCCACGGCCAGGCCTGGGCGCGAATGGCGCTCAGCGGCGCTGAGAAACGGAAGATGAGGCCGAAGGACAGCAGGGCATTGATCCAGAAAATGCAGGGCAACAGGCGGCCGACACCCCACGTGGGGCCCCACTTCTGCACGAGCACGTCAAAGACGGCGAACGCCACCGCGCCGGTGCCACCAGCGATGAAGGTGACGAGCAGGTGCCGCGGCGGCTGGTCGGCGTCTTTGCGATTGAGGAAGGTGATGCCGATCACGCTGAGAAAGGCGGCGATCCACAGCTTCACGCTCACGGCCTCACCGATCAAAAGCGGCGTGAAAAACGCCACCAGGATGACTTTCAAACCGAAGACCGGCACGGCGACGGACACATCACCCTTTTCCAAGGCGAGGAACTGCGAAATCTGGCCGACGAACAGGCACATGGCGATGAGACCCGGCTGCCATATCAGCTCCTTTTCCACCGGCGGGCCGCCGAGCAGCCAGAGGAAGGAAAAAAGCCCCGCGACGATAAGATTGGCCACAAACGTGGTGCGATAGAGGCCCACTCCCAGATCGCTGGAACGCTTCAGCACCAAGGCTCCGAAGGCATAGAGCAGGGCGGCGATGAGCGGAAAAAGCGTGGTGGCGAAGGCGGGAGACACGCGCGCCAGTAACACGCGCCGCCCGGCGATCAAGGGCGGGAATCGGTTCCTTGCAGCCGTCACTTGCCACGGATGGCAGGCTCGCTAAGGCAATCGCCCCCAACCAGTTAACCATGATTGCTTCCTATCCAGACCAAGCCGTCGCCGTTCTTTTCAGCGGTGGTGACGCCCCCGGCATGAACGCCTTTCTCCGCGCCATCGTGCGCCTGGGCCTGAACCGCGAAAAGATCGCCGTGCTCGGCATCCGCGACGGCTACCGTGGCCTCGTACGTACCGCCCGTGCGGTCAATGGCGACACGGAGGCGATGGTGCGCCTGAAGCAGGACATCGCGACGCACACCGGACGCGCGGGCCTGATCTCCGAGCAGCTTCACATCATCCAGATGGACCACGCCAGCGTGAGCGGCATCATGGGCAAAGGCGGCACCATCCTCGGTTCCGCACGCTGCCTGGAGTTTCATGACAAAGAGGTGCGCGCCAAGGTGCTGCGCCTGCTCAAGGGCCTGAACGTCCGCGCCCTGGTGGTCGTGGGTGGTGACGGCTCGCTCACCGGTGCACGCCTGCTCGCCGAGGAGAGCGATTTGAAGATCATCGGCATTCCCGCCACGATCGACAACGACCTGCAATTCACCGACATGGCGCTGGGCGTCGATACGGCGGTGAACACGCTCGTGTGGGCCGTGGATCATTTCATCGACACCGCCCGCAGCCATCGCCGCGTGATGGTGCTCGAAACCATGGGCCGTGCCAGCGGTGACCTCGCGCGCATGGCAGGTCTGGCCTCCGGCGCGGAAATGATCATCACGCCGGAAAAAGGACCGCTCAAAGCCGCCGACATGGAACGTCTGGCCGCCAAGATCGAAGGCGCGATGACGCGCGGACGCGGTCACGCCATCGTGCTTGTCGCGGAAGGGGTGGAGTTTGATCCGCCGCAGAAGCGCAACCGCGCCTACGTGCTCATGGATGCCTTCCAGCAGTACTTCCAGCGCGCCGGCGCTCCATTCCAGGATCTCGAAGTTCGTCCGTCGGTACTCGGCCATCTCCAACGTGGTGGTCACACCACACCGCAGGACTGCATCCTCGCCGCACGATTTGCCGACTGTGCCTGGAAGGCGATCGGCGACACGAGCAGCGGCAGCGGCATCACCGCCCTGCGGAAGAACATCGTCGAGATCGTCCCCTACGGCACTCCAGACATGCCCGAACGCGCCGAGTTCTCCCATGAAATGGAGCAGCTACACGATGATCTGAGCTCGTGGTGATCGTCACGGACGCTTCACCCACCGGTCCATCCACTTCAGCGTCTTTTCCCACATCTCGGGCAGATAAACGTGGCCGACACCGGGATAGATGGTGTTCTCGAAGCGCGCCTTCGCGTCCTCGCCGTGCAAGGCGAACACTTTGCTGACGATCTCGCCGAGATGCTTCACGCCGTCGACGGGTGAACCGCCGTCTTGGTCGCCGGTCATGAACAGCATCGGACGCGGTGCGGCGAGAGCGATCACAGCCTCGGTGTCGAAGTGTTTGAGCATGCCGGGCACGAAGTAGTAAATGCCGTGCGCCTTGAGCATGCCGGCGCGGATGAGTTCCTCGTAGCGCGTCATGCAGGCGACACACACTGCGGCACGCGGGCGATCGTCGAGTGCCATGATCCACCAGCTTCGCGTCGAGCCCATGCTGATGCCGGTCACGCCGATGCGCTTCGCATCCACCTCAGGACGCGAGCACAGATAATCAAGCGCAGTCAGATCATCACGCAGGATCATGCCCCACAGCGTGCGTCCCGCCCAGAGATTGAACTTGGCCGCGGTCATCTCACCCGCGCTGCCCTTTTGCTGCGGACCATCTGGGCCATGGCCATTGCGCTCGCCAAAACACGTCGCGTCGATGCCGAGCACCACGTAACCCGCTTCCGCCAGCGCCGGACCCGCAGCCACCGGCGTCGCATTCGTCTGCAGCATCTCCTGTTTGCCAATGTCATACTGCCCTCCGTGCCAGTGGCAGTAGAGAATCGCCGGCGCCTTGGTCTGCGGCGTGGCTGACTTCGGCACAAACACATAGCCCTTCACGATCTCGCCCGCGCCGTTGTCGAACTGGATCGTCTCTTGCCTGTAGGCTCCCTTGTCCTCGGTGGCGATCACTTGAAACGCCGAAACCGGCGGTCGCGGCGGCAGATCACCGAGCAATTCGTTGAGCTTCGCGCGAATCTCCACGCGCTGTTTTTGCCAGGCATCGAGCGCTGAAGGGACCTGCATCGGCGGAGCGATCTTGGCATGAGCCAGCCAGGCTTCAGATGGGGCGGGTTCGGCGGCTTGCATGCGGAGCAGGAGAAGGAGGAGGCAGACGGCTGTCATGCGCATGGGGCGGTTGTATCAGGTCCGGAAAACGGGTGCAACAAGGATGCGGGGGCGCCGTTTTCAACGCCCCATGAAACACACCAGCCTCCTCACCCTCTGCCTCGCTCTGGCCGCATTCGGCGTCCGTGCCGAAGACAAGCCGCTCCTCGCCATCACCGGCAAGGCCATCTATGAAAACAATCTCAGCGACGGTGCCGGCGCTCCGTGGAAAGCCGCGAAGGGCAAGTGGGAGGCCGTGGACGGCGTGCTTCGCGGTTCCGAAATCGAATCCGACATGCACGGCGCCGTTACCCGCCTGCCGAACAAGCTGCAGGACTTCGTCATCGAATACGAGTTCAAGTTTGCCGGCGCACGCACTACCAGTCTTTCCATCAACGCCGTGAAGGACCACATGGCGCGCATCAACATCACGCCCAAGTCCGTCACCATCCAGCGTGACGACAACGACCATGAAGGCCCGGACAAGGCCGTCGTCTTCGCCCGCTTCCCAACCGAACTCGGCGACGGCTGGCACAAGGTACGCCTCGAGATGGTCGGCGACAAAATGCTCGGCAAGGTGGACGATCTCGTCGCCTGGGGAGCGGATGCTCTGTTCCTGACGCAGAAGGCCTCTCCCGGTTTCACGGTCGGCGGCCAGTCCGTCGATTTCCGCAACTTCGCGATCTACGAAGCCACGCTGAATCCTGAGTGGGAGAAAGCGATGAGCAAACTGCCCAAGCCCGGCGAGAAGGTGGCTCCTGCCGCTGCTCCTGGAAAAGGCGCGGCGAAGGGCAAAGCCAAGGCCAAGAAGAAGGCCGAATAAGGCAGCCCGATTGACTCCGCCATGCGTCCTCGTTAAAGAGGCGCATGGCATTTCCCATTCGTTCCCCTCGTGATCTCGTCGGCGGCATCGCCGTGTTCGGTCGCATCCTCGACAAGATTCGTCTCAACGCCAAGGAGGGCAAACTGCCCGACGGCTATCACCTCGGCTTCATCCCCGGCAGCCGCACGTTCGACGATCGTGTCTGCCGTTTCCTCGGCGTCGATTTCGATGCGCTGACCAAGCGCACGCTCGAAGGCGGCACGGATGAAGAAGTCCTCGAGTGGTGCTTTCAAACCGGACGCAAACCGGATGCCGAGCAGATCGAAATCTGGAACGGCTTCATGCACAAGCGCGGCTGGCGCGATGCCGCCTCGAAGGGTCTTCAAGAATCGAAAGTCGAAGCCGGCTTCGGGCACCGCGATGACATCGTCACCTTCTTTGATCTGATGGACCTCGAAGAAGGCCGCGCGTCGTAACCGCAGCGATCAAAAGCCGCGCGGCGCCATCGAGTAGAGGCCCATCGTCACGTCGTAGGCGTCAAGCATCGCCATGCGCTTCAGTTCATGCCCGGCGCCCCATGAGTCGGTGAAGAGAATCTGGTTCTTGGCCAGATTGTAACCGATGACCATGCGCATGTGTCCGCCGCGCGTTTGTCCCGCACCTGGAAGCGGCGGATCCTCTGGCTTCTCGCCGAGGATCAAGCCCCACAGCAGCGGCACTCCCTTGTCTACATACTCCCTGACGATGGAGACAAACTGCTTTTCGGACACCCGGCGTTTGCGGCCGGCCGTGTAATACTGCTCTGGGTTGATGAGCGGCTTGAAGGTAACCTTGAAAGCACTGTCGATCTTCGCGAGGCTCTTCTGCATCGTCACGACGTCCGCACCATTCTCAGCATCAACGCTGACGAGCTTGGCCATCTCGTGCTGATCACAAGGAATGCGCATGTATTCAAACAAACGCTGGCAGCTCGCGGCGACGCAGTAGCCCTTCTGCCCTTGGTCCACCATCGGTACACCGGCAATGTACACATCACCCTCGGTTGTTTTGGTCACGCGTTGCAGCAGCTCCATGCGCTGTACACCCGTAGCCATCTTTCCCATGCTCCAGTCGGCCTGGTCCGGCGCAGCGAGCTTCAGCCGCAGGAACTCCGGCTTCGTCACCTTGCCGGGCGTGTTGTACTCGTTGTATTCCAGCAAGGCGATGCCCGCCGGAGAACTCCACATCCATCCCGTGACCGGAAGCGCTGCGTTCGACGACATGATCTGGCGTTTCGGAGCCACTTTCGTCACCTGGCCGAGATTCTGGCCGACGGTTTTGAAGATACGGTCAAATTCCTGCACCTCGATGTCACCTGAATCGCCGCGGTTGTAAAAGGAGATGGTCGCACGCGCCGCCTTGCCGTTCACAAACTCCAAGATCGCTTCCTCGACGTTGATGGAACCGCCGAACATCGTCAGCTTTGTTTCCACGTTGCTGAACATGTGACGGGAGAATCGCGCACGGTCCTTCGTGCTGCTCATCCACTCGAACTGCGGGGGCTCTGGCTGTTTGTCCTGGTCCCCGAGTTTGAGCACATAGTTTTGCTCCAAGTCATCGGGTGACCAACTCCAGAGCGTCGAAAAGCTAAGCATGGAATCCAGGTTCGCCTTGAGCACCGGTGCATTCCTGCGCGCCTCTGCCTCTTTCTTGTCTGTAGTATATGCCTTTTGGATCTTCACATAGACGGGATTGGTTGACTGACGTCCGCCAGGCATATTCGTTTGCACACGGTAAGTCATCATCTTGAACCTCTCCAGAATCCACTGTGCACCTTGTGAAGGATATGCCTCCGGCTTCATTCCACCGGCCGCTTTGATCAGTTCGCCTCGCAAAAAATCTTCGTTTTGTGGGTCGGAATGAATGGAAAAACTCAATTCTCGCAGCCCCTCCGGACCAAAAATGAGAGAGACCGAACGCAGCGGGAGTTTGCCCGTGAACAACGAGAGGACGCACTTTGGATTCACCTGCTCTCCCAACGCGAAGTAATCTTGTCTCACCTGATCGTTGTGTTTGTACGAATAAATTGCTGACCGTTCACCCAAGGACATTGTGTCGAGGATCTTTCTGGCGTTGTCCTGAGTCAGGCTCATGGGATCGGACCAGTCGATCAACGCATCCATGTCTCCTTTGGCCGGCTGCCCCTGTGCTGTTGCAACGATGAGACTGACTACGAGGATGGAAAGCAGCTGCTTGTGTCGCATGCGCAGACAAATACCCGAAATACAGGAGCGATGTCAACCATCGCCCGAAACGGCATCTTCAGCAGAGAGCCAAAGAATTCTCAATTCCTCGCCGCCATGGTCGCGCTGGCAGGCTTGAGCAGCTTCTGCAACGGCTTGGGATAGACGCCGAGGACAAGAATGGCGACGGCAAGAAGTCCTGCGACAGCTCTGGTGGCGCTCGAAAGCTTGAGGGCCGGTGCGTCTGTGCCCTCGGTTGTGAACATCGCGAGGACGGTCTTGAAGTAGTAGTAGAAGCCGGTGGCGGCGGCGATGATGGCGCAGCTCAGTGCTCCCCAGTAACCGTGATCTGCCAGTCCGAGGAAGACGAAAAGTTTGCCGAGGAACCCGGCCGTGAGCGGCAGGCCGGCGAGCGAGGCAAAGGACACGGTCATGAGCAGCGCGAGCAACGGATTGCGTTTGGCGAGTCCGGCGAAGTCCTTGATGTCCTCTCCAAGACCGTTGGCGCGCATGAGGCCGAGACCGAGGAAACCAAGAACGGTCATGGGCAGATAGGTGGCGAGGTAGAAGGCGACGACACCACCGGAAGAAAGGTCAAAGCGCGGGCTCTCGCGGCAGGCCAGGGCGAGGAGCAGGTAGCCTGCATGTGAAATGCTCGAGTAGGCGAGCAGACGCTTCACGCTGGTCTGGAACATGGCTGGCAGACTGCCGAGCAGCGCGGTCAACGAACCAGCCACAAGAAGAAGGGACTGAATCTCTGTCCCGATGATGGAATTCTCGACGAGGAAGGCATCCAGTGCACGGGTGAGGACGACGAAGCCCGCTGCTTTCGATCCGACGGAAAGAAAGGCGGTGACCGGAGTGGGAGCGCCTTGATAGACATCCGGAACCCACATGTGAAAGGGAGCGGCGGCGACTTTGAAGCCGAGTCCGCAAAGCAGGATTGCCGCCCCAAACAAAGCTGCGGTTTTGTTGGTGGCAGGGTTTGCCAGCGCCTTGGCGATGCCGTCAAAGCTCATGGTTCCGGTGGCACCATAGATCCAGGCGATGCCGTAGACGAGCACGCCCGTGGAAAGCGCCCCGAGAATCAGATACTTCACCCCTGCTTCCAAACTGAAGGCGCTCTTCCGCGCGAAGGCGACGAGCACGTAGAAGGAGACGGTGACGAGTTCGAGGGAGACGAAAACGGTGACCAGATCACGGGCGGAGGCCATCCACATCATGCCCGCGCAGACGATGAGCGGCAGGCTGAACATTTCGGCCAGTTTGCCATCCACGGTGAAACGCGTGAGATAAGGTGCGCATTCCAGCGTGAGCCAGAGCACGAGGATTGTGATAACCAGCGCGAAGCCCTTGTAGAAGAGCGCGAGCGTGTCGAGCTGATGCCAGGGCTGCATGAAGCCTGGCAGACTGGCGGTGTCATGCTTGGCGAAAACAAACAGGACGAGCGCAAGCGCCGTTCCGGCGATGGCCATCAGGCCAAGCGTGCGGCGGCAGATGTCAGGCTTGAAGGCCTCGACCAACAAGAGGACGAGTCCGAGGAAAGCGAGGCCGGCTTCGATGGTGAAAACGCTCATGGCAGGACTACAGCGCGGATTTCATGAGGTTGAGGAGCAGCCAGGGGCAGCAGCCGGTGACAAGCAGCGTTGTGGCGAGCATGATGAAGGGCACGCGCTGTGAAAAAGCGGGATCTATCATGAACAATCCGGTGGTAGGACTGCCGTGGAAGATGTTGCGATAGGCACGCAGCATGTACACCGCGGACATCACCACGCCCCAAAGCGCCAGGATGACGGTCCACTGGAGATTGCTCATGACGCCTGCCTTGAAATCGGTGAAACTGCCGACGAAAATCATCACCTCACCCGCGAAGTTCGTGAGACCGGGCAGTCCGATGGAGGCAAAGGCCCCAAAGGCAAACAGCACGGTGAACGCCGGCGCATGAGTGGCAAGACCGCCGAGTTTGTTGTACTCGAGCGTGCCAAGCTGATTGCGCATGCGACCACAGAGGCCGAACAGCAAGGCAATGGAGATGCCGTGTGCGAACATCAGCACCACGGCTCCTTTGAGCGCAATATCACTGCCGGCGGCAATGCCGAGAAAGATGTAGCCCATGTGCATGACGCTGGAATTGGCCAGCGTGTCATCGAGCCGGTGAGCATGGATGGTCACAAGACCCATGACGAGAATGTTGCCCAGCAGCATGAGCAGAAGCGCGTTTTGCACCCACTCCACGTGCGGGCCTTGCGGCAGCAACGGCAATGCGATGCGAATCAGGCCGTAGAGTCCGAATTTCTTCAACACGCCTGAATGGAGCATCGCCACAGGAGTCGGCGCAGTCGCATAGGCGGGCGCTGCCCAGCTGTGGAATGGGAACAAGCTGACGAGCGAGCCGAAGCCCAGCAGCAGCACAAAGAAGATCTGCGCCTGCTTGGCATCCGCCAGCGGGGTGAGTTTCGCCTGATTGCGCAGCGCCTCCAGATCAAAGGTCAGCTTCGAGCCGCCGCTGAATTCCAGCACAACCCACGCCAGGCCCGCGAGCAGCACGAGACTTCCCGCGCCGAGATAAATGGTGGCCTTCCACGCAACGGCTTTGCGCTGCGCAGGTTCGGCACGACCATGAAGCGCGATCATGAGGAAAGTCGGGATCAGCGCGAGTTCGTGGAAGGCGTAGATGAAGAAGACGTCGGTGGTGAGGAACGCGCCGAGCGCGCCACCGCCGATCAGCAACGATGAAACATAAAAGATCGCAGGCCGGTCCTGGATCTGCCAGATGGCGGCGAGCATCACCAGCGTGGTGAGCAGGGCGAGAATGAGCGAGACGCCGTCGGCCCCTACCGCAAAACTCAGCGACGGATTGTCGAGAATCGGCCGTGAATAGGTGAAGGCGAGTCCGGTCGCCGCTTTGCCGGCGTATTGCACCGTCGTCACAAGCACGATGAGCAGATTGAGCAGCGTGGCCCCGAGGGAAGTGGCGTGGGCAGGCGCGCCGAGCCAGATCGCCAAAGCGGCGAGCAGCGGAAGTGCGATGATGATTTCGAGGACGCTCATTCTGTTTCTCTCAATTGCCCATGCGGGGCAGCACAAAAACCACAAGATAGATCACGGCGATGACCCCGCCGCCGAGCAGGAAGGTGTAACCCTGCAGATGACCGCCCTGCAGCATGCGGGTGGCGGCTCCAAGACGGGCGACGATCGCAGACGGCAGACGTGCGATGATGCCATCGACGAAAACACGCTCCAGAGCGGTGACGATCCATGCGACGCGATCCTGGCAGACGCGGACGATGACGGCGTAGATTTCGTCGAAGTAGAACTTGTTGGCGAAGAGCTTGATGCTGACCGGGTCTTTGTCCTTGCCGCGGTAGAGGAAGATCGCACCACCGGCGCCAGCAATGAGGGCAATCAGGGAGGCAATCAACACTGTGTGCCCCTCACCCGGCGCGTTGATGTGAGACGGCTTGAGTGCCTGGAGAGAATTGGCAAAGCCGTCCCATGCGGAGAAGATCGAGAAAATCGCCAGAATAGTGAGCGGGAGGATCATGACCATCGGCGCTTCCTGCGCATGATGTGCAGAGTCCGTGCGAGGTTTGCCCATGAAGGCCACGATGAGCAGACGCGTCATGTAGAACGCAGTAAGCGCTGCCGTGACAGCACCGCCGATGAAAAGCACACGCCAGCCGCTGTTGAAGGCCGCGTCGAGCACGGCTTCCTTGCTGTAGAAACCGCTCGTCAACCACGGGAAACCCATAAGCGCCGCCGTACCAATGGCAAAGGTGTAGAAGGTGACTGGCATATGCTTGCGCAGGCCGCCCATCTTCCAAATGTCCTGCTCGTGGTGGCATGCATAGATCACGGCACCTGAACCAAGGAAGAGCATCGCCTTGAAGAACGCGTGGGTGTACAGATGGAACATGGCCGGATGGCCCGGATCAGGCGCCTCGGGGCCGTGCCCGTGCTTGGCCGCCATGGCCACCGCCCCTACGGCCATGACCATGTAGCCCAGTTGCGAGAGTGTCGAATAGGCGAGCACCCGTTTAATGTCATTCTGCTGCGTGGCCATCAGGGCGGCCATCAAGGCGGTAATACAACCGATCCCGGCGATGATTTCCGCCGCGAGCGGTGAGGCGGCGACGAGGAAGCTCACACGCACCAGCATGTAAACACCTGCGGCAACCATCGTGGCAGCGTGAATGAGCGCAGACACCGGCGTGGGGCCTTCCATGGCGTCCGGAAGCCAGACATGCAGCGGAAACTGGGCGGATTTGCCCACGGCGCCCAAGAAAATGCAAAGCGCGGCCACCGTGGTGAACCCTGCACTGTAACCAGGTGCTTCCGGACGCAGCGGACCGGACTCAAAGGCCGTCTTCAGATCCAGCAGATTTACATTTCCAGCGTTGGCGCCCAACAGCAGGAGAATGCCGATCATGAAGCCGAAGTCGCCGATGCGGTTGGTGAGGAAGGCCTTTTTGCAAGCTTCCGCAGCGCTCGCCTTTTGATACCAGTGTCCGATCAGCAGGTAGGAGCTGAGACCAACCAGCTCCCAGAAAATGAACATCATGATCAAGTTTCCGGCGAGCACGATGCCGGTCATGGAAAACATGAAGAGCGAGAGGGCGCCGAAGAAGCGGGGTTTTGCCTCATCATCCTTCATGTAGCCGAGCGAGAAAATGTGCACCAGCATGCCGATGAAGCTGACGATGAACATCATGCCCCGGCTCTGCTTGTCGATCAGGACGTCAATGCCCGCGTGGAAATGAGCCACGTCAATGAAGGGCAGAAGCAGTTTGTTGTCGTCATCCGTCGCCAGGAAAACGAGGCTGGCAAGGAAGGCGATGATGGAGGAGCCAACGGAGATGAGGACGGCGGCGCCTTTAAGCTGGCGATGGCCC
This sequence comes from Prosthecobacter sp., assembly GCF_020439865.1. Lineage (GTDB taxonomy): Bacteria > Verrucomicrobiota > Verrucomicrobiia > Verrucomicrobiales > Verrucomicrobiaceae > Prosthecobacter. The sequence goes on along the minus strand of NZ_JAGRPF010000033.1, from coordinate 14,538 downwards.
AGCAGGATGACGAGAGCCGAAAAGAATGGCAGCAGAAGGATGATGCTGGCGGGCATGTCGGCGCGTTATCCTTGAAGTTTGGTGACGGACTCGACATCCACACTCTGTTTTGAGCGGAAGAGTGCCACGATGATGGCGAGCCCTACGGCCACCTCAGCGGCGGCCACGGTGATGGTGAAGAAAACGAGCGACTGCGCGGTGTAGTCCGGCAGGCCGTGGACGAGATGAAAACGGGAAAAGCCGACCAGCGCGAGGTTCGCGGCGCTGAGCATCATCTCCAGACACATGTAAACGATGATGATGTTACGACGGGCGATGACACCGGCAAGGCCCAGCGCAAACAGCATGCCGCTGACGACGAGATAGTGACCAAGCGTGATCATGGCGCGCTCCTTTCACGTTTGCTGAGAACCACAACGCCGATCGTGCCGACAAGCAGCAGCAGACCGACAACCTGAAGGTGGAAACCGTATTGATCGAATAGCGTGAATCCGATCAGCTTGGCATCAGGCAGCGTGCCGGCCTTGAGATCGTTGGTGATGGTCGGCAGTGCCGCCTTGCCGATCTTCCCCGCAGCTTCCGTCAGTGCGAGCGGTGTGTTCTCGGGACTTTTGCCAGCCAGCCCTGTTCCGCTGACAACCGCGAAGATCTGAAGCGTGAGCAGAACTGCGAGGAGCACTCCCGAGACGATGGCAGGCAGATTCAGCTTTTTGCCTTCCTCCGCCTTGATGTCGAGCAGCATGATGATGAAAAGAAACAGCACCATCACCGCGCCGGCATAGACGAGGATCTGAATCGTGGCGATGAAGTAGGCGTCGAGGCTCAGGAACAAGGCGGCAAGCCCCACAAAGCTGGCAGCGAGGGAGAGCGCGCAGGTCACTGGATTGCGTCCGGTCACCACCATGAAGCCGAAGCCCAGAGTGATGAGTGCGAGAAGATAGAACAGCAGCGAGGGCATTACTTGAGCTCGTTCCACTTGTTCACCAGTCCCACACGCTGGCCGCCGATCTCATAGAGGCGTTTTTTATTGTGCACCATCTCCTGGCGTGAGAGGCCGGTGATGGCGTAATCCTTGCGCAGGAAAATGGCCTGCTCAGGGCAGACCTCCTCGCACATGCCGCAGTAGATGCAGCGAATCATGTCAATGTCGAACTCCTTGGGCCGCTTCTCGACCTTGGCCCACGGATCGTCGCTCGGAATCTCGCCAGGAATGATCTTGATGGCTTTCGGCGGGCAGATGAACTCGCAGAGCTGGCAGCTCACGCAGCGCTCACGGTTCTGCTCGTCTGTCACGAGCGTCGGTGCACCACGATAGTAGTCAGGCAAATGTTCGTCCCACTTTTGCTCCGGGTACTCCATCGTCACCTTCGGCTTGCGCCCGGCGATCTGAAGGAAGGTCTTGATGCCATGACCGATCGTGATTTTCAGCCCCTTCAACAGCGTGGAGAAGAACCAGCGTTCATGCCAGGCGAGTTTGGGACGTTGTACAATGATAGTGGCCATGTAAAAGCAGGGAGCCGCAGGGGAGTCGGATTTGATTATCCGAGCGTCCCGCAGTGCGGCAACCGCTATTTGTGAAAAATTTCACAAGGACGGCCTCAAAGGTCCAGGTCCCGTTGTGCAACGGCCTCCGAACGCCTTTTCGGGCGACGGCGGCCGTAAAACCACAGAGGCAGGCTACTTCGAACCCTTGTCGTCCTTTTTCTTCGGCGTGGACTTCGACTTCGCTTTGGTCGCTGGAGCCTTTTTCTTGGCCGGCTCTTCCTTGGCTTCCTTTTTCTCGGGCTGGGGGAATCCGGCTTTCGCATGGGCCACCATTTCCGCAAATGTAGCTTCACCGACACCTTCGACATTCACCACATTGGTCACATCTGCAAAGGGGCGGGCTTTTTTGATCGCTGCAGCACGCGTTTCTCCGACATTGGGGATCGACTTAAGTGCTGCCTCGTCCCCTTCATTCAGCAGGTCCAAGAGCTTGGTCTTTTGGGATGGCGTCAGCGTTTTGGCGATCGCCTCAACCTTGGCAGAAGGTTTGGCGGCTTCCGCAGCAGGAGCCTTAGGCTTGGCCGAGCTCTTCTTTTTCGGTGCCGTTTCGGCGGCGGATAGCGATAGGCTCAGAATGAGGATGGAGAGGAATGCGGTGAATGTTTTCATGGTTGTGGGTGTAAAACAACTCCGCAAGGTTATTAAAAAATGAATGGGGAAGGCTAGCAGAAATTGCGCGTCCGCTCATTTTTTGGAGCTGCCGGACACTGCCTAATACCTAAAAACTCGACAAATAAGAGGCCTGTCATCAGAATCGTCTCATGAAAACACTTTGGCTTCTGGTCACCAGCGCTGCACTCGGCTCTACCCTCGTTCACGCGCAAGGCGCCCCCGCACCAGCGACGCGCACGTGGACAAGCAGCGATGGGCGCAAGATCGAGGCGGCATTCGTCGCCTTGGAAGGCGCCGGAGTGAAGATCCGCATGGCCAATGGCAGCACCTTCACGGTTCCGCTGGACCGGCTTTCGCCGGAGGATCAGGCATTCGCAAAAACCCAGGCTTCGACGCCCCCAGGCACTGCGGCAGAACAACCGGCCGTGCCGGCCGCCAGCACCACTTGGCCACGCACGGTGTCACTGGAGGACAAACCGGAGGTAACCGTGGTCAAAGAGGACGCAGACAAGAGGGAATTTGTCTACCGCTCGCCCCACTACGAATTTCAGTGCGACTCCAAGCTCGGCGCCAACGTGGTGCGTGAGTTTGGGCGCATGTTTGAAGCCACCTATTTAATCAACAACCTACTGCCTCTCGACTTCAAACCCAAACCAGAGCCGCTCCGCGAATTCTTCCTGGCCCGGTTGTTCACCGAAAAATCGACTTACATGGATGAGGGCGGAGTGGAAGGCTCTGCGGGCATCTACTCTCGTGGAAAGAAGGCCCTGATGGTGCCTCTCGCCAGCCTGGGCGTGAAGATGGTGGGCAGCCGCGTGTCTTTGGAAATCGGCAACGATCAGGACAATGCCACGCTCATTCATGAAATCACTCATCAGATGATGAACCATTGGCTGAACAAGCTGCCCACCTGGTACATCGAGGGCAGCGCCGAATACATCGAAATGCTCGAATACAAGCGCAGTGGTGGCTTCAGCCTCATTGGTCTGAACCGGCGCTTGCGGGACTATGCTGCGAGAATGAACTATGGCGGCGGAGGCAAGGCCTTCACCATGATCGATCTGGAGGAACTCATGACGATCGATGGCCAGCGCTGGTCGGCCGCCTTGGGCAAAGGCGGTGCCGCCACTGAGAACTACGGCTCCGCCGCCCTGCTGACCTACTACTTCTATCACTTGGATGACAAAGGGGATGCCGCCCATGTCATCGCCTACCTCCGGCAGGTTGAAAATGCCAAGACCGACGACGAGAAAAAGGGGGCCGTTAAGGCCCACCTCCTGCGCGAACGCACCTATGCCCAGCTCGCTGACGAGGTGAAAAAGGCCCTGCGCAAGGAAGGCATCGACATAAGCTACTTTCCTCCTGGAAAGAACGGCCCCGCACCGACCTCCAACTGAACCTCAGCCGAAACGCGGGCTTGGTTTCTGCAAATTCTCATCTGTAAGGTGAAAGGACTTGGATTTCTTATGGCGTTTCTAATTCGTCTCGATTAGAATAGTTCCACAATAAGGGAAATGACCAATTCCGATCGCATCCGCATCTTGATCGTCGAAAACGAGGGCCTCGTCGGCTGTGACATGGCAACATCTCTCGGCACGCTTGGCCATGTGGTCGTGGGAATTTGTGCCTCCGGGGAGGAAGCACTGGAACGATTTGATGAGCTCCGCCCGGATCTTGTGTTGATGGATGTCCATCTCGCGGGGCAGCTTGACGGGATCGACACCGCCCGGGAGCTCCAGCGCCGCAGCCCGGTGGCCATCGTCTATGTCACCGCCTGTGCTGACCTCGACACCGTCGCCCGTGCACGCCAGACCCATCCTCACGGCTACTTGTTGAAGCCCTTCAACCACGACGAACTCCGCCTCGCCGTCGAAGTAGCCTCCCAGCGCCACTTTGAGGAAAAGGAGCGCCAACGTCGTGAGCATAGCTATTTCGAGGCCTTCCAAAGTCTTGCCGACGGAGTCATCGCCGCCGACCTGTCTGGTGGCGTGGTGTTCATGAATCCATCCGCAGCTCGCGCCACCGGCTGGAATGCCCAGGAAGCCGTCGGCCGCTCCTTAAATGAGGTGTTCCGCGTCTATCAGAGCACGGGCGAGCCCGCCGAAATACTCTCCGTAGAGGCCGCTGCCTCTCAAACTGCCGAACGCACGGTCTATCTGACCACCCTATCCGGCGAACGCGTTCCGATTCAGGACCGCACCGCTCCCCTGCGTGATGAGCAAGGCCACCTGACGGGATTGATCATTCTCTTCCGCGCTGCTGCCGTCGCAGTGACGCCAACCGAAGAAGCACCCGCTGCCAGCCGCAGCACCGCGCCTCTCGTCGATGTCGTCGAAAGCATCTCCGATCCTCTTTTCGCGCTCGACGCCCGCTGGCGGGTGACCTACGCCAATGCCAGTGCCCTGCGTCTGTTCGACCGCAACCTGCAGAACATGCTCGGCCTTTCGCTGTGGGACATCATGCCAGCCGCCACCCGCGAGCAGCACCATGAGGCCTTTGCTCATGCCATGCTGCATCGTGAAACGGTAAACCGGGAGCTCTACCTCGACGAAAAGCAAATCTGGCTCGAACTGCGCGGCTACCCGTTCGGCGAAGGGCTTCTGCTGCTGGTGCAGGATGTCACCGCTCGCCGTGAAGAAGCCGAGCGCCGCAACCGCATCGACCGCCTCGAGTCCCTCGGCCTCCTCGCACGTGGCTTCGCCCACGACTTTAACAACCTTCTCACTGTCCTGCTCGGCAACATCTCGCTGGCCGAGATGCGCCTGCGCAACGCCATCACGCTGCCTGAACTGCACACGGCCAAACAGGCGACGCTTCAGGCACAAAACCTCGTCCAGCAGCTTCTTACCTTCGCCCGCGGCGGTGCCCCGATCAAAACGCACCTTCGCCTCGGGGATCTCATCGAGACGTTCTTCGCCCATCACGCCCGGGCCAATCGCATCGAGTATCGCATCGATGTGCAGCCAGGTCTGCCACACATCGCCATCGACGGAGCTCAGGTTCGTCGGCTGCTCAGCAATCTCATCCGCAATGCCGAACAGGCTCAGCCAAACGGCGGCGAGATCATTGTTCGCTGTTTCGCACCGGACCACGCTGAAATGTTCCCCGGTGAAATGGTCACGGACACAAACTTCCAGCCTTCGGGCCTCGCCATTGAAGTCGAGGACAAAGGCGAAGGCATCTCCGCCGACCACCTGCCGCACATTTTTGAGCCCTACTTCAGCACGCGCAAGGCTGACAACGCTACCGGTCTCGGACTGACCGTCTGCGAATCCATCGCCAAGGCGCATGGCGGCTCCCTGACTGTGAGTTCGGAGCCGGGCAAAGGCACCACGGTCCGCTTCTATCTTCCGCTCGATTCCGACGCCGACGAAGCCGATGCCTTCGGCCTCAGCAAGGTGTTCGACGCACCACCGGAACTCGCCGCCGCGAATCCACGCATTCTCGTTCTCGAAGACGACCCGCTCGTGCGCTCGCTGATCGTGCGCAATCTCACCAGCAATGGATTCGACGTCACCGAAAGTGCGGAAGGCAGCGAAACCGTGCGTCTGTATCAGGAAAGCATGAGCCAAGGGCACGTATTCGACCTCGTCATCCTTGATCTCAGCATCCCGAATGGCATGGGCGGCGTGCGCGCCATGGAAAAGCTTCGTGCCATCGACCCTGAAGTCTTTGCCATCGTCTCCAGCGGTTACTCGGATGATCCCGTCATGGCCAACCCGGCCTCCTACGGTTTTGCCGCCGTGCTGCCAAAGCCCTACGAACCGGCGGACATGCTCCGCCTTGTGCGCAATATCCTCGCCACCCGCGGGATCCGCCGCGCCTCCTGATTTCCCGCCCGCATGCGCGAACAGGACCTCCTCGACAAGCTGCGCAAGATCGAGCGTCTCTACGCAGGCGCCGCCACTCCTGGTGAGAAAGAAGCCGCTGCGGATGCGATGGCGCGCATCAAGCGCCGTCTTGGCGAAACGGCGAAGGTCGATCGCCCGATCGAATACAAATTCACGCTCGCCGACGGCTGGTCAAAGAAGCTCTTCACCGCCCTGCTGCGTCGTTATTCGCTCAAGCCCTACCGCTACGCACGCCAACGCCGCAACACGGTGATGGTCCGCGTGCCGCGCAGCTTTGTGGATGACACACTCTGGCCGGAATTCCTCGAGCTGAGCGAGGTCCTGCAAACCTATCTCGATGAAGTGACCGAACGTGTCATCGCACGTGCGATCCACGAGGACGATGGCGAAGAAGAGGAAATCATCGCCGGCGATTTCCTCGGCTAGCTATTCGCCGTCCTTCCAGAGAATCCGCGCCGCATACACGCTGTTGTCAGCACCGAGCGCATTGTCGGGTTTGATCACGATGTCCGGACCGTTCTTCTGCATCCACTCGGCCACGGTCACCCAGACTTCATCCTCGTTGACTTCGCAGACGCCGAAGTTCCCCAGGCGCGCGCCACGTTCCGGCACGAGCACACGTTCCGTTTCGCGTTTCACCGTCAGTGTCGCCTTGTCCACCTCGGCCATGAAGAGCGGCGCGCGGTGGCGAAACACGTGGTCGTTGTTCGCGCCTCGGCGTGTGTAAACGAGATACAAATCATCGTGATGCGCCACCCAGTGCTGCTGCGTGTTGTAGTTGCCCAGATCACTGCCATCACCCCAGCACCACTTCTTCGGCTCGCTGAAGTGCAGACCGTCATCGCTCACGCAGACGTAGCCTGCCGTGTCATTGCGCTGCGTGAGGTAAAACTTGCCCGCGCAACGAATCAGCGACGGCTCATACACGCCGCGGCCTGATTCGAGGCTCAAATCATTGCCTTGCTCGACATAGCGCAACGTGCTGCCGTCGAAGCTGCAACGCAGCACCGTGACACGGTAATATTTGTCGCCCTTCGCCTTGAAGTAGATCGGCAGCAGGATGTCGCCGTTCTCCAAATCGACACGCTGCACGCTTCCCGCGCCTGCGTTGTAAAACTTCACGCCATCCGGCATCGGCATTGGAGTCCAGGGCGACCACGTCGAAGTCTTCGGATCAAACACCGCGAAGCACGTCTCGCGTGGCCGTTCATGAATCACCTTGTTGTCGCTGTATCTCACCGTGTGTCCGATGCCAAGCAGTTTGCCCGACTTCGCATGCCACTTCGGCGTGAAATCGCACGCGGCGACGATCACGCCTCCCGCTTCTTCGCGTCGGCCCAGTGTGTTGGCATGTTCGACCGGCTGCGTCCACGTCTTGCCGAGGTCGGACGTGCTCACGTGATTGAGCGCATAAAACACATCGCTGCCGGTGAGCAGCAGCTTCTGCATCGTCAGCACGACCTGCGGCGGACTGCCAGGAATCGCACCCGCACGCGGATGCACCCAACACATCTTGCCATCATAACCCTTCGTGATCGTTTCGAGCCGGATCTCGTACGGCTCAGCCGCATGAAGCGAGGTGAGAATTCCAAAGGAGAGGAGCAAAGCGCAGCGCATGCCACTTCAACGCGCTGAAACCACGCTTTGCTGCGACCTTCCGCCATCCCACAGCAGCTTCATCGCGATCACACCAAGCCACGGCGCCAGACCCGCGACCACGAGACCGACATCGTATGACTTCGTCTTGTCCGCCAGGATGCCAAAGAAGCTGTGCATCGGCGATGTCACCGCCCACACCCACATGCTCAGCAATCCCGTGAGCCGGCCCACGTGTTGGTCGGAAAGCTCCTGCACGAAGCTGTAGTAACATGGAAACAACGCCAGCGCCCCGGCACCGATCACAAGGATCACGCCAAGCAGCAGCCAGCCTTTGCCAAGCCACGGAATTGTCAGGCTCAACGACGTGAGCACGCATGCGCCCGCATAGACGATGCGTCGCGCTCCATGCGGCGTGACACTGCGCTTGCGGATCAGCCACATCGACACCAGCCCCGCCGCCACGCAGCCGACATCGGTGAAGATGTAATAGAGCGAGTTGAAGTTAAGCGCCGCCGCCTCTTCGTAGCCGCGTCCTGTTTGCAGGAACTTCATCAACCACACGCGGTAGATGTGCCACACCGTCTGCGCGCCGAAAATCAAGAGCGCCACCGCCCAGAATCGTCGTCCGGTCAGAATGGTGCACAGCTTCAATGGAGGAACTCCCGAAGTTTCCGGCGCAGGAGCGTCCAGGTTCACGTTTCGCATCATCACCAACCAAACAAACACCCACACAAGCCCCACCGCGCCCACGGCGACAAACGAAAGCCGCCACGTGCCAAGCTCATCCGTCATCAGCAGTTTCATCACCTGCGGCGTGATCACCGCGCCGATGGACGCACCGCTTTGCAGGATGCTGTTTCCCATCGTGCGGTCTTTTTCATTCAGCACGGCGAACGTTGTCTTCAACGCGCATGGCCAGTGTCCTGCCTCAAAGAATCCCAGCAGCGTGCGACAGACGAGCAGTTCCGTGTAGCCATGCGTCCAGCCCGACACCATGCCCATCACCGACCATCCGGCCAGCACCACCGGATACAGCCAGTAAACTCGCAGCCGATCCGCCAGGAATCCGAACACAAGCGATCCTGCCGCAAAGGCCCAACCAAACGCCAGCTCCAGATTCCCATACTGCTGCTCCGACAGCCCAAACTCCTTCGTCACCCGCACCGACGCGTTCGCCAGCGTCACACGATCCATGTAATTGATCGTCGTCGCCAGCAGCAGCAGGCCGCACAGATACCATTTCCAGAGGGAGGAGCGTTCGGATTCTGCCTGCATGATTTTGTATTCCGTCGTTTAACCTTCCCAGCTCTTTCCATCCCACGCGATCACGCGTTCCAGCATCTTCACGACTTCGTCGGTGAAGCAGGAAAACAAAACTTCGCCCTTCTCCGCCGTGGCGGATCGTGGATCGCCGACATGACCGGGTTCGCTGCGGTCCGGCATGATCCAGCCGCGTGACGCGGGCTCGAAGGGATTACCAAAAGGCACATCGCCCGTCTTGGTGAGATCACCCACGAGTTCCGGCCGCAGGCGCAACACCATGCTGGTCTCCCATTCGCAGGCATGGCCCATGACGCGCTGCTTGATCGAAGGGTCGCGTGTCCATGGTTCGGCGCCCAGATTCCAGTAAGTCGCGAATAGCAGCAGCAGATCGCTGCGGTCGCGATACTTCTGCCGTGTTTCAAACACCGCCTGCTTGCCGGGGATGTCGTTGCCGCCGTGGCCGTTGAGGAAGACGAGGCGCTTGAAGCCGTGGGCGATGAAGTTGTCCATCAGCCCATTGAGCAAATCGAGGTAGAGCCGCGGTTCCGCCGAGAGCGTTCCCGGGAAATCCATGTGATGATGCGAATTGCCCAGCCACGTCAGCGGCGCGAAGAGCACACGCTCGCCGAGCGCCGCCTCGGTGCGACGGACGAGTTCGTTCGTCAGCATGCTGTCGGTGAAGACCGGCATGTGCCGTCCGTGCTGCTCCAGCGCGGCGACGGGAAAGACGACGGGCGTGTCACGACTCAGCGCCGCGACTTCGGTCCACTTGAGATCGGCGAGTTGCATGACAGTTAGCGGATTTCCTCGACCTTGATCGTGTGCGTGACAGGAACGACCTGCTTGCGCACGTTGGCGTCCATCTTCGCGTGTTCACCGGCAAGCTTTTGCCTCAACTTCGCCAGCGCGGCGGCCACTTTGGGTTCTTCTGCGGCCTCGGCAGCGACGACGCGCATGTGTGTGACCAAACTCTTGATCAGGGTCGTCTCGAAACTCTCCTTCAATCCGATCGCATTCATCAAATTAGTGAAGGCGCCATCAAACGGCGTCTTGGTGAACTCGGCGGCGAGATTGATGCCTGCGTCGAGCTGTTCGCGCGTGAACTCCTGGGTCTGACCTCCCCAGGTGACTTTTGCCTTCGCAAAGTCGAGGTTCTTAACCTGCAGCGTCAGACGGTTCAGATCCTGATTGAAGCTGGTGAACGGCAGGATGCTGCGATTGCTGCCCGCGCTTTTCGGATCCGCATCGAAGCAGAACGGCCACTTCGTGCTCTCGAGCGTCAGACTCGCGCCTTGCCGCGCCTTGATGACATGCCCGCTGCTCGCCGCACACTCGCCCTTCATGTCCACCGTGATCGTGCCGATCTCGCCATCGAAACCCAGCGCCTTCAAAAACGCCTGCGCCATGAGAAGCTGGCCCGCAGGCGCCGGATGGAAGCCGTCGCCACCGAAGGGACCGTACTCCTTGCCGAGCGCCGCCTTCGACTTCGTCAGCGCGCTCATCATCGTGTCATGCACGTTCGCAAAGGGCTGCTTGTTCTCCTCGGCGAGCTTTTTGGCGATGTCACGCAGGCGCGCGAGGTTTTCGTTGTAAACCGCACCCGGAACGGTCGGACGCTTGAAATAGTCCGGATCGACTCCGCCTGGCGAGCCGATGGCCATCACCTTCACGCCCACCTTTTGCAGCCCGGCGATCACCGCGCGCATGTTCTTTTCATACTCCGCACCAATCGCAGGCTCATAAGGCTTGTAGCTGCCGTCGTTCATGCCGTAGCAGGTCGTGGCGACGTTCGGATTGAATACCGCGAGGTCGTTTTCCAAACGCGCTGCGAATCCGCCCGCGCGTTCACCGCTCCAGCCGAACTGGAACACCTTGATGTCGCTGCGGCCCGTGCAGGCGAGCAGGTAGGTCTCGATATATTTGGAGTAAATCTTCTGCTCCGTGATGCTGTCACCAATCACGGCGACACGGGCGTTCGGCGGGAGCAGGGATTCAGCACGCAGGCTGACGGCGGCGAAGAGGACGGAGAGAAGCGGAAGGATGCGCATGGCGAGTCAGATACCGCCAAATTGGAGGCTTTCTGGCAAGCATTTGTTTTTCCACGCAACGCGATGATCGAAACAGCGTTTGGAGCCGGATGCACCGACTCCTGTTGCTTTTGGTCCTCTTATCCGGCCTCCTGCGCGCCGAAACCGTCGTCTCCATCCAAGGCGAGGATTTTCATCTCAATGGCAAGCCGACCTACTCAGGCCGCGAATGGCAGGGACATCGGATCGAGGGACTGCTCATGAATTCGCGCATGGTGCAGGGCATCTTTGATGACCAAAATGAGGCCACGGTGAAACACTGGGCCTACCCCGACGCAGCCACCTGGGACGCGGAGCGCAACACCCGCGAGTTTATCGCCGCGATGCCGGAATGGAAGGCGCACGGCCTGCTGGCATTCACACTGAATCTGCAAGGCGGCTCGCCCTACGGCTACTCCAGGGACCAGCCCTGGCAAAACACTGCCATCAGCGCCGATGGCACGCTGCGGCCCGATTACCTCGCCCGCGCCGAGAAGATCATCTCAAGCGCCGATGAACTCGGCATGGTCGTCATCCTCGGCTGCTTTTATTTCGGCCAGGATCAGCGAGTGAAGGATGAGCAGGCCGTGATCGCCGCCGTGGATGCGGTCACGAGCTGGATCAGCGCCCACAAGTGGCGTCATGTGCTCGTGGAGGTGAACAACGAGGCCAACGTCAAATACGACCACGCCATCCTGAAGCCGGCCCGCGTGCATGAGCTCATCCAGCGTGTCAAAGCCGCCGGATTGCTCGCGGGCACGTCGTTCGGCGGTGGCACCGTCCCGACGCCGAATGTCATCGAACACTCCGACTTCCTGCTCATCCACGGCAACGGCGTGAAGACTGCGGAAGCGATGCGTACCTTCATCGCCAAGGTCAAAAAGGCGCGAGGCGAACGCAAGCTGCCCATCGTCGTGAACGAAGACGATCACTTCGATTTCGACCAGGCCGACAACAACTTCACCGCCGCCGTGAAGGAGCATGTGTCGTGGGGCTACTTCGACTTTCGCATGAAGGGCGAGGGCTTCGACGACGGCTACCAAAGCGTCCCCGTGAACTGGGGCATCTCCAGCGCGAGGAAGAAAGGATTCTTCGAGCTGCTCAAAGCGATCACGGAGGAATGACCCAATCTCATCTGTCTTCTCGCTCGGCCAACTGACGATGCGCGTCACGGAGATGTTTCTCCAGAAAGTCCGGCGGCGTTGTCCATGGGACACGAGTGAAGCGCCGCTCAAACGGTGACAGGTTTTTCCGATCAAGAATCAGGGTGTCCTGTCCATCACATTCAATGGTGAATACCTGCTCGGTCGTGGGATTCTTATACGGGTGGATGGCAAACTCGCCGTCCTCAGTCAGACGATACGAGTACCAGAGCTTGAACCAGCTTTCTGACGGATTGTCATCCAAAGGCATGCGTCCCAAGGACAGCATCTTTCCATCGGGAGCCAGATGCATGTACTCCTTGGTTCCGGGCACATTAGGCGACGAAGTCTCCCAAAAACCATGGATGTCAGTCGCGTTCATCGGATGGCAGTCACCTTAGCATCGATTCCGCCTGTGCGAGCACATCGGCGAAGGGGATGCGCTCCAGCAGTCCAAAACTTGGATGTCTACCGAGACGAGCACGCGAGGTGGCGGGGCTGGTGAGGCCGCAGAGGAAACGGGCGAGCTGACGCGAGGAACGAAGCGCGGCGTGGCGCTCGCCGAGCAGTTCGCGAATGGCGGCGACATGCTCGACGGTGATCGGCGGTGCGTCAGATTGGGGAATCTCGCGCGGTGAATCGTCGGCGCTGCCTTTTTCGCGTTCTTTGCAGCTCGTGCAGGTGCCGCAGTCGGTTTCCATCGCTTCGCCGAAGTAGTTGAGAAGCCATTTGGTGAGGCAGCCGCGATGCTGGGCGAGTTCGAGCACCTGGCGGAGGCGCTCGACGTCGCGTGTTTCGCGGTCGGCGAAGAGCTGCTGCATCTTTTTCGTGATCTCCTTGGGATCACGACGATGCGCGTCTTCGGCGAGGCGGTATTTCTGGCGGCTGCCGCTGGGCTTGAGTTCGATGTCGCCGCTTTCCTGAAGCCAGGTGAGCGCTTTGAGCACGCGGTCACGCGGTTCGTTGAGTTCAGCGGCGGCTTCGTCGGGATTGAGCGTGGTCCACTTCGTGCCGCGTTTGCCGCATTGAAACAAGCGGCGCAAAAACGCCTGCCGCTCGGGTTTGTGGCCGGAGAGAATGCGCTGCTCGGGCTGGAGGAAGCGAAACTGGTAGCTGGCGTAGAACGATCCGAGCGGACGCAGGATGCCGTCGAGTTCGAGGTTGGTGATGACAGTCTCGATGACCAGTGGGCGGATGTCCGTGGCGTGTGAGAGGTCGTACATCGACACATCGAACTCGGGTCCGGCGAGCAGCAGGTGATCGAGAAGCTGGCGGATGGCCTGCGTCGTCGGTGTGTCGCCAAACGTGAAATTTTCCAGCACGATGCAGTCGTCGGCGCAGGCGAGCATTTCGCAGACGGAGGTTTTGCCATCGCGCCCGGCGCGGCCGGTTTCCTGCGAGTAGTTTTCGAGCGTCTTCGGCAGGTTGTAGTGATACACGGCGCGGATGTCGGCTTTGTCGATGCCCATGCCGAACGCGATGGTCGCGACGATGACATCCGTCTGTCCGTTCATGAACGCATCCTGCGCCGCGTGGCGATGCTCATCCGGCAAACCGGCGTGGTAGGCGAGCGCGTTCACGCCGCTCTTCTGCAAATGAGTCGCGACGTGCTCGGCGGTGTTTTGCAGCGTCACATAGACGATGCTGGGCACCTTGCGCTTGAGCAGCACCTTCGTGAGCACAGGCAGGCGCTGCTGCGCGGTGCAGGGCGTGATGCGGAAGTGCAGATTCGGGCGCAGGAAGGTGGTCTGCACATGATCGGCTTCGGCGATGCCGAACGCGTTGCGAATGTCCGCCGCGACGGACGGCGTGGCGGTCGCAGTGAGCGCGAGCACGGGCTTGATGCCGAGTTCCTTCGCGACAAGCGCGAGACGCAGGTATTCGGGCCGGAAGTTGTGCCCCCACTCGGAGATGCAATGCGCTTCATCGACGGCCATCATGGCGATCTTCAATTTCTTGAGCCGCTCGACGAAGTTTTCATTCATGAGCCGCTCCGGGGCGATGTAGAGCAGCTTCAGCGTGCCGTCGCGCATGTCGTCGAAGACCTGCATGGCCTCCTGCGCGGACAACGACGAGTCCAGCCGCGCCGCCGCGATGCCGCGTGCCTTGAGCGCCTGCACCTGGTCCTTCATCAACGCGATCAGCGGCGAGATGACCAGCGACACACCGTCCATGAGCAGCGCGGGCAGTTGATAGCAGAGCGACTTGCCCGCGCTCGTCGGAAACAACGCCAGCGCGCTGCGTCCGGCCAGCAGCGCCTCCATCACCTGCTCCTGTCCGGCACGAAAGGCCTTGTGGCCGAAGTGCTTTTTCAGGGTGGCGTGGAGATCGTGGGGCATCCGGCACTCTTGGCACATTCAGGCTTCCGCCTGCAATGCAAACCTCGCCGCATTCGTTCTCTCACGACCATGAAGACCTGCCTCGCCGCCCTCCTCTGCCTTTCCACCGCTGCTTTCGCCG
>NZ_JAGRPF010000032.1 GCF_020439865.1 Prosthecobacter sp. | reverse complement strand
GCCTGGCCGCGAAGGATGTTGTTGAGCGTCAGCCCCATGATCCCCGCGCCGCCGACGCGCAGAATGTCGCGGCGTGTGCTGCCGAGATGGGTGTCACAGAGGTCTTTACCGGGGACTCCAGGAATGCGGAACATGGCGTGCGTTGGGTGCGAGGTTTAAGGCAATATCAGGTGCGAATACGACAAGGAACGGCTGATCTTGCCATTTCGCGGCCGGAACGGCCAGCCCGGGCAGGAAACTCCATGCCCCGGGCAGGGATCATAGGAACCTCAGTCCACAAACATGAACTCGTTGCTCATGAGCAGCACCTGAGCGAGCTGGCTGAGGGCGCTCTGCGGTTTCTGGCGGCCAAAGGGCCAGCGGGAGGAGTCGCAGAAGTCATTTTTGGCGTCGGTGAGGAGTTCGCCGTTGTCGGTGCGCGTGATGCGCGGCTGCCAGTCGAAGCTGTCGCTGTCGGTGCCCTTCTCGTCGTGGACGACGAAGTTCAGGACGTCGCCTTTCTTCATGTCGGCGGTGAGGTGCGTGGGCACCTTTTTGTTCTTCGGAGTGCAGAAGTATTCGGAGAGGATGCCAGTGCGGCTGTTGTAGATCCAGGCACGCACGCCGTCGCCGCGATCGCTGCTGCGGCTGAGGGTGGCGTCGATGGTCACCTTCATGTCTGCCGGCACATGCCAGCGTGCGGTAACGACATAAGTTTCAGGCGCCGCGTGGCCGCCGTAGTTTGCCCAGAAGGCGTGGCCCCAGGTGTGGTCCGGGTCCGGAATCTTCGCCACCGGGCTCCAGATGCGCTGGCCGCCACCGCCGCGTTCGGTGAGATGGGTGAAGGGCTGGAATTCGCTGAAGGCAGGTTTGCCATCGGGGCCGCGAGTAAACTTCATCGCGCCATAGCTCCAGCGGAAGGGCTTCTCGGCGTTCAACTCCGTGGCGTCCGCGGCGAAGCGCTGGGCGAGATCGACTTCGTCCGGCTTCGGATCGCGGGCGAGAACGCGATGATACAGCGCGCGAACGGCCTCGGAATCGAGCGTGGTGCCGTTCTGCGGCGTCTCTTTGGCGATGGCATCGGCACGGGCGCGCATGAAGGGACTGTTCATCAGGAACAGCGCCTGCTGCGGCACGGTGGTGTTGAAACGCTGCGGGCTGTGGCTGTCTGGATTCGCGAAGTCAAACATCGCAGGCACGCTGGCCTGATCGTAACGATCGACCTTCAAATAGACCGTGCGGAAAGTGTCGGCGTCCTTTGCGTTCAGCTCGACTGCACGTCCGCCATGCTTGGCGGTGTTGAGCTCGCCGGTCGCGGCGAGCAACGCGTCGCGCATCGTCTCATAGTCGAGGCGTTGGCGGTTGAAGCGGCTGAGCAGTTCGTTGTCCGCATCCTTGGTGAGCTTGTCCGGCGTCGCGTGGCTGCTCTGCTGATAGGTGCGGCTGGTGAGGATGAGCGTGTGGAGCTTCTTCAAACTCCAGCCGTTTTCCATGAAGGTCGCGGCGAGGTAATCGAGCAGCTCCGATTGCACCGGCTTTGGCGTCTGCACGCCGAAGTCGCTCGGCTGCGAGACGAGCGGCTTGCCGAAATGCTGCAGCCACACGCGGTTCACGATGACACGCGCGGTGAGCGGGTTTTCCTTGCTGGCGATGTGCTTCGCCAGTTCGAGACGGCCGCTGCCATCGGTGAACTTCTCGCCGCCGAACATCGTCAGCCACGCACGCGGCGCGGGATCGCCCTGGCGGGCCGGATTGCCGCGCACGAAGACGCGCACGTCGCTGGGCTTCG
>NZ_JAGRPF010000031.1 GCF_020439865.1 Prosthecobacter sp. | reverse complement strand
TCGGCCAACTCCGCTCATGCCCGCCAACGACCGCAGCTTCCTCGACCCCGCCGTTCTCAGCCGCCTCATGGCGCTGCCGTTGAACGCGCGCCAGGCGATGCTCGGCAACGTCTCCGGCAAGCACCGCAGTCCGGTGCGCGGTTCATCGCTCGAATTCGCGCAGTATCGCAAGTACGTTCCCGGCGACGACACGCGCCGTCTCGACTGGCGCACGTGGGGTCGCAGCGACCGTTTTTACATCAAGGAGTTCGAAGCCGACACGAACCTCCGCCTCTGCCTGCTCATCGACACCAGCGGCAGCATGAACTTCGGCCCCGCCGGTGCCACGCGTTTCGATTACGCGAAGAAACTCGCCGGCACGCTCGCCTACATCGCCGCGCAGCAGGGCGATGCCGTCGGCCTGCATTCGCTCGCGGAAAAGCCCATCGAGATCCCCGCGAAGCGCGGTGCTTCGCATCTCGGACTCATCCTGGATCAAATGGCCGCCATCCAGCCGGTGGGCGACACCACGCTGCTCACCGCGTTGCACGATGCCGCCGAAAAAATCCGCCAGCGCGCCCTCGTCGTCATCTTCAGCGACCTCTTCGTGCCGCCTGCGGAGTTGAAGTCCGCCATTCAGCACCTGCGCTTCCGCAAGCACGACGTCGCGGTCTTCCATCTGCTCGATCAGAAAGAGCTCGACTTCGACTTCGACCGCCCCGCGCGCTTCATCGACATGGAAGGCGGCGAAGCCCTCCTCGCCGACCCCAGCCTCATCGCCCGCAACTACCGCGAAGCCGTGCGGCAATACATGCACGAGATCGACGACCTCATCCGCACCACCGCCATCGACTACCACCGCGTGAAACTGCACGAGAAGTATGACGACGTGCTCGCGCGGTTCCTGCTGAGCCGCGTGCAGAAGAAAGGAGGACGGTGATGTGTGATCGCCCACCAGGTTACAAGTTGCCAATTTGGCATCGTCGCGGCCGCTGGCTGGTCTTGGCAGGCGCAATACTCATTGGCAGCGCCTTGATACTTCGAAAAACGCTGGGAACTGCAGCGGTTGAAAACTCGTGGATGTATTGGTTGCAGCCATTTGGAACGGTCCTGATGATCATAGCCGGGGTCACCGTGATCTGTGCCTCAGAGAAACCATTTTCAGAACCAAAAGGTCTGTCTGACGCTAGTTCGCAATTGGAGGAAGGGAAAGACGCTGACCCATGACCTTCCTCGTCCCAGCGCTGCTTTTTGCCCTGCCGCTCGCGGCGTTGCCGGTGGTCATTCATTTGATCCATCTGTATCGGCGGCGGCAGGTGAAGTGGGCGGCGATGATGTTCCTGCGCATGGCGCAGCGCATGAACAAGGGGCTGTCGCGACTGCGGCAGATTTTGATCCTCGCGTTTCGCGTGCTGGCGGTGGCGGCGATCCTGTTTGTCATCACGCGGCCGATGGCAGGCGGTTTGCTCGGGCTCACGGGCGGCGTACCGGACACGGTCATCGTGCTGCTCGACCGTTCGGCGAGCATGGAGCAGCAGAATCTGGCGACGGGCACGAGCAAGCGTGCAGCAGGCCTCGCGAAACTCTCGCAGGCGTTGCGCGACACGGTGGGCACGCGCTCGAAGCTCGTGCTCATCGAGAATGCGCATCTGCAGCCGCAGTTGCTCGACAAGCCGGAGTCGCTCGTCGACCTGCCGCTCACGGGCGCCACGGACACGACGGCGGACATTCCTGCGCTGCTGCAGGGCGCGCTCGATTACATCACCACGAATCAAACCGGCCGCACGGACGTGTGGGTGCTGAGCGATCTGCGCCAAAGCGACTGGGATGCCGCGAGCGGACGCTGGCAGGCGCTGCGCAGCGCGTTCACCAGCCTCAAGGGCCTGCGCTTTCATCTGCTGACTTATGCGCAGTCGGTTTCGCAAAACCTTGCCGTCGCCGTCGAGCGCGTCATGCGCCGCGAAACCGCCGACAAAGCCGAGTTGCTGCTCGATCTGCGCATCACGCGCGATCAGGCCTCCGCCACGCCGACCGAACTGCCGCTGCGGTTTGTCATCAATGACGTGAGCACCACCACGAAGGTGGAGATGAAGGACGCGCAACTCGTGCTGCAAGGCTACGCCATTCCCATCGACAAAACGACGAAGCGCGGCTCCGGCCGCGTCGAACTGCCCGCCGATGCCTCGCCGTCCGACAACGTGTTTTACTTCGTCTTCGACGAACCCGCCGTGCTGCGCTCCGTGATCGTGACCGACGACGAAGCCGAGGCCGGTCCGCTGCAGGCGGCGCTCGAAGCCGCCGCGGATCCCACGCGTCACTACGCCGCCATCGTGCTGCCGCCTGCGCGTGCCGCCGAAATCGCCTGGGATGATAGCGCGCTCATTGTCTGGAACGCGCCGCTGCCGAAGGCGGATGATTTGATCGCCAAACAGTTCGCGAATCATCTCGCGGCCGGTCGCAGCATCCTGTTTCTGCCCACCGAATCGCCCGACAATGAAACCTTCGGCGGCTTGCACTGGGGCGCATGGAGCGGCGGCAGCAAACCGGCGAGTGTCGAGTGGTGGCGCAACGACACCGGCCTGCTCGCCAACACGCGCAGCGGCACCGCGTTGCCAGTCGGCGAACTCGAAGTCAGCCGCCACTGCGAGATCCTCGGCGAGGGCACGCCGCTCGCACGTCTCGGTGAAAACACGCCGCTTCTCATGCGCGCCGACCTTCCCGGCGACGGCAACGCGTGGTTCCTCGGCACGCTCACCGGTTCCGGTTCATCGAGTCTCGCACGCGACGGCGTGGTGATGTTTGCGATGCTGCATCGTGCGCTGAACGCCGGCGCCCGCAGCCTTGGCAAAGCCCAGCAGCGCGAGGCCGCGGCGGCCGAGTCGTTGAACGACTGGAAGCGCCTCGGTGAGACGATGCTGAGCTCCGAGCAGTCGTTGCGCGCGGGCATTCTCTACAAGGACGACAAGCTCATCGCCCTGAACCGTCCGCTGCGTGAAGACCGTCCGGAGACGCTCGGTAAGACCGTCTTGGAAGAACTCTTCACCGGACTCGACCATCACATCATCGAAGACCAGGTCGAAAACGAAACCAGCCTCGCCAGCGAGATCTGGCGCACCTTCCTTTTCTTGATGGCCGTCGCGCTGCTCGGCGAAGCACTGCTGTGCATGCCGGGGAAACGTGAACCTGCCCAAGCCACTGTTTAGCCGAAAGAAACGAAAAACAGAAAAAACAAACCAGCCATGACCACAGCTCAAAAGGATCCTGTTTTTGAACTCACTGACGTCGTTCGTGAAACGGGTTTCAGAGTGCATCGATTCCTCGGCCCTGGTCATCTGGAGAAGATTTATGAGCGCTCTCTGATGAACCGGCTGCGAAAGATGGGCTTCAAAGTCGAAGAACAAAAGACCTTGAAGGTGTATGACGAAGACGGGACCGAGCTGGGTGAGTTCTATGCCGACTTGGTCGTGAATGATGTTCTCATTTTGGAACTCAAGGCAGCCAAAGAGATCGCAGATGAACATGTGGCCCAATTGCTGGGCTATCTTCGCGCCTCTGGCATTGAACATGGTGCCATCGTGAACTTTGGCGGAGCCAAATTCCAAATCCGCAAACTCGGCATGAAGGACATCCCCGGCACGACGCGGTTTCGCAAAATCACTCAGAACATTTGTTCCCTCTTTTTTTAACTCTTTCGTTTCTTTCGGCCAACTCACCTCATGCAGCCCACCACCTCCCAACTCGTCTTCAATCCCACACCCGCGGCGTTCGCGGTGGGTGTGGCGTTTGTCGTGGCGATCGCGGGGCTGGCGATCATGGCATGGCGGCGGAGCGGGTATCGGCCGTTCATGGGATGGCTGGAACTGCTGCGCGTGCTCATCGCCATCGGCATTGCGATCACGCTGCTGCAGCCGGAGTGGCTGGAGACGTTCAAGCCGGAGACGAAGCCGACGCTGGCGGTGCTGGTGGATGTTTCCGGCAGCATGACGACCAAGGACGTGCTGCGCGGCACCCAGGTGATCTCACGCGAGGACGCCGCGAAACCGCTCGTCGATGAGAAACTGTGGGCGCCGCTCAAGGAACGCATGGACGTCGTCATCGAGCCGTTCTCGTCGTCGCAAACACCGGCGACGGAAGGCACGGACATTCATGCCGCGCTGGCGGGCGTGATGGAGCAGCAGCCGAATCTCAAGGCGGTGGTGCTGGTGAGCGACGGTGACTGGAACTCCGGTGCGCCGCCATCGCAGGCGACCACGCGGCTGCGCATGCGCGAGGTGCCCGTCTTTGCCGTGCCGACCGGGGCCGAAACGCGGCTGCCGGATGTCGAACTGACGAGCTTCGACGTGCCGACCTTCGCCGTCGCGGGCAAACCGCTGCGCATTCCGTTCACGATCGACAGTTCATTGCCGCGCGATGAAGTCGTGGTGCTCGAGATGCAGGCTTCGAGCGGCGAGATCATCACCAAGGAGGTCACACTGCCCGCGATGGGACGGCTGCAGGATGCGATCGCATGGAAGCCGGACAAGCCGGGCGAGGTGAAGCTCACGCTGACGATTCCGAAGACGCCGAACGAGCGCTATCCCGAAAACAACTCGCAGGAGGCGCCGCTCTCGATTCGCAAGGAGCAGCTCAAAGTGCTGGTGATCGAATCCTTCCCGCGCTGGGAGTATCGCTACCTGCGCAATGCGCTGGAGCGCGATCCGGGCGTGGATGTGAGCTGTCTGCTGCTGCATCCGGGACTCGGTCACGTGGGCGCGGGCCGTGGATATTTGAAGGCGTTTCCGAAGGACGAGGAACTGACGAAATACGATGTCGTCTTCCTCGGTGACGTGGGACTGGCCAAAGACCAGCTCACCGCCGCGCAATGCACCGCGCTGCAAAAGCTCGTGCGCGACCAGGCGGGCGGCCTTGTCTTCATGCCCGGCTTCCATGGGTTCCAGGCGACGCTGCAGGACACACCGCTGGCCGATCTGCTGCCGGTGATCTGGGACGCGGCGCAGCCACGCGGTTGGGGCTCGTCGTCACCGGGCAAGTTTGCACTCACCGAGGCCGGGACGCGCAGCCTTTTGACGAAGCTCGAAGACAGCGACGAGGCGAGCGCCCGCGTGTGGAGCAATCTGCCGGGCTTTCAGTGGTATGCGCCCGCGCTGCGCGCCAAGGCGGGCAGCGAAGTGCTGGCGACGCATGGCACGGAGTCGAACCAGTTCGGGCGCATTCCGTTGATCGTGACCAAGACCTACGGCGCGGGCAAAATCCTCTTCATGGGCACCGATGGTGCGTGGCGCTGGCGCAAAGGCGTGGAGGACAAGTATCACTACCGCTTCTGGGGTCAGGTGGTGCGCTGGATGGCGTATCAGCGCAATATGAGCAGCGGTGAAAGCATGCGCCTGTTTTACTCGCCCGACCGCCCGCGCACCGGCGATGTGCTCACGCTGAACGCGAACGTGATGAGCCTGACCGGCGAACCGTTGCGCGACGGCATGGTGATCGCGCAAATCGCCGCGCCGAGCGGCAAGGTGTCCAGCGTGCGGCTCATGCCCGCCGGGGAAGAGGCCTGGGGGCTTTTCACCGGCGTCTTCACTCCCGTCGAACCGGGCGAGCATCAGGTGGAACTCAGCTGCGCCGAGGCGGGATCGTCGCTGGTGGCCAAGATTTCAGTGCAGGGCACCAGCCGTGAAAAGCGCGGCCAGCCGGCGCGGCTCGACGTGCTGCGCGAGATTTCCCGTTTCACCAAAGGCGCGATGCTGGACGCGAAAGATCCGGCCGCCATCGTCGCTGCGATTTCAGCCATGCCGGAACCCGTTCCGCAGGAGCGCCGCCTGCCGCTCTGGGCGCATCCGGCGTGGGCGGGCGTGCTGGTGCTGCTCATGGGCATTTTTTGGGTCGGAAGAAAGGCGGCCGGCGCGTTCTAAACCCCCAATCAAAAGCTCGTCAGGAACGTTTGATCACAGTAACATCTCCACAATATGAAAACCGAACTGCCGCCGATTCTCGAATCGAAGCTCGCGGATTTTCGCAAGCGGGTCTGGGTCGTGAAACTCACCGAAGGCCTGCTAGCGGCGGCTTTCGGGATCGTGCTCTCCTACGTGCTCGTGTTTGCGCTGGATCGCATCATGGAAACGCCGGCGTGGCTGCGCGCCTCGCTGCTGATTGCGGGCGCCTTGACGCTGGGTCTAGGGCTGCCACTCAAATGGCACCGCTGGGTGTGGCGTCAGCGCAGGCTCGAAGACGCGGCGCGGCTGCTGAAGCGCACGTTTCCCCGGCTGGGTGATCAGTTGCTCGGCATCGTGGAACTGGCGCATGTGGAGGCCGGTTCCGCAGGACGCAGCGAGCGGCTGGTGCAGGCGGCGATGGATCAGGCAGCCGACGCGGTGAAGGACAAGGACTTCACGCATGCGGTGCCCGAAGCGAAGCATTTCCAATGGGGCTGGGCCGCTGGTGTGACGGCGATGCTCGCGGTCGCTGCGCTCACGCTGGTGCCGGACGCCGCGTGGAATGCGATGGCGCGCTGGGTGACACCATGGCGTGACGTCGAGCGCTTCACCTTCGCGAAGATCGAGAAGCTGCCGGATCGTCTCGTGGTGCCGTATGCGGAGCCGTTCGATCTGAAGGTGCAGCTCGACAAGGACACGCGCTGGTCGCCCTCGCAGGCGAAAGCGCGGATCGGTGATCAGCCGGTGGTCGTGAGCGGATTGCAGCAACACGAGTATCCGCTGGCATTTCCGCCGCAGAAGGAAGACGCGGCTCTTTCGCTGTCGCTCGGCGATGTGCGCAAGACGGTGAACGTCTTGCCACGCACGCGGCCGGAACTGACGGCGCTCTCGGTGCGCACGCGACTGCCTGCGTATTTGAAATACAAGACGGAGCCGGTCATCGAGGTGCGCGGCGGTTCGGTCAGCGTGCTCAAAGGCGCCAAGGCCGCGCTGGAGGCGACGGCATCGCGCGAACTGGCTTCCGCCGAAGTCGATGGCGAGGCGGAGAAAGTTTCCGGCGCGAAGGTGACGACGCCCTTTCATGAAATCGCGGGCGACGCCGAGAAGCATGTGATGTGGAAAGACCGCGATGGGTTAACACCGCGCGAGCCGCTCGTTTTGAAGATCAACGCGATCGAAGATGAAGCGCCGCGTCTCGCCGCGCGTCGTGAGACGCAGGAGCAGGTGGTGCTCGATTCGGAGGTGGTCGTGTTCAACGTCGATGTGCAGGACGACTTCGGCATCCAGCGCACGGGCCTCGAGTGGCGCAGCGTGAACGATGACAAGACCAAGGGCGACAAGATTGCCGCCGCGGGCGAGCCGGAAAAGAAAGCGCTGGAAGCGAAGGCGACGTTTTGCGCGGCGCGCGACGGCGTGGAACCTCAGACGCTCGAGATTCGCGCCTGGGCGGAGGACTATCTGCCGAACCGGAAGCGCGCGTATTCAGCCGCGTTCCTGCTGCATGTGCTGAACAAGACCGATCACGCGCTGTGGCTGACGGAGCAGTTTGGCAAATGGCTCGAAGCCGCCCGCGAAAGCTACGAACGCGAGCAGCAACTGCACGCGACCAACAAGGAACTGCGCGCGCTGAGCCCCGCCGATCTCGACCGCCCCGAGAACCGCCGCAAGATCGCACAGCAGGCGAGCGCCGAGAATGCGAACGCCGCGCGCCTGAGCAGCTTGAATCAAAGCGGACGCAGTCTGGTGGAACAGGCGACGCGCAATGACGAGTTCGACGCGAAGCGTCTCGAGTCGTGGGCGACGATGCTGAAGTCATTGCAGGACATCGCGGCGAAGCGGATGCCGAGCGTAGCGGATCTGCTGAAGCAGAGTTCGAGCGCGAAGGCGGGCAAGCCGGGCCAGTCCACGGCTTCCAATTCACCGTCGAATCCATCGCAGCAGTCGCAGAGCCAGAAGAAAGGCGAGCCGGGCGAAGGCAAAGCCGGCCAGAGCAAACCCAGTGCGCCACAGATCGCCAACGGCCAGGATCTGCCGAAACCTCCATCGAGTGGAAAAGCCTCCGATGAAGCGCCGAAGAAGGAGAACATGCCCAGCATCGCCGACAAGGAGGGTTCGATGAGCAAGCCGGAGCTGAAGCCGGCCGATCCCAACGCGAAGCCCTCGCCACCGAAACCCAGCACCATGAAACTGCCGACGACGCAGATGGCGGCAGCACCTTCGAAAAAGAAAGACGGTGAGGAAGAAAAACCGCAGGAGGCGCAAACGCTCGCGCAGAAGAAGATGGACGACGCGATTGACGAACAGAAGCTGCTGCTGGCCGAATTCGCCCGCGTTTCAGACGAGTTGAGCCAGATCCTCGCCAGTCTCGAAGCGAGTACGTTTGTGAAGCGGCTCAAAGCGGCCTCGCGTCAGCAATTGGTGGCGGCGAAGGACCTGAACACGAAGACGCTCAGCGCCTTCGGCCTCGAGCGCAAGCCCGTGAAGGATGCGAAGGCGATCGCCGAACATGAGAGGGAGCAGAGCGAGACGGTGCGGGTCATCCAGAGCGACATGGAAGCCTACTTCGCGCGCAAGCCGGACATGCAGTTCAAAAACATCATCGGGCAGATGAAGGAGACGCAGATCGTACGCGCGCTGGCGACCGTGGGTGATCAGGCGGCGGTAAACCTGAGCGGCAACAGCATGGCGGGTGCGGAGTTCTGGGCCGACACGCTGGACCGCTGGGCAGAGGAGATGGTGGCGGCCAGCGAATGCAAGTCGTGCAGCAGTTGCAGCGCGGACAGCCTGCCACCGGAGATCGTGCTGAAGGTGATGAAGGCGTTGCGCGACGAGATGAAGCTGCGCGACGAAACGAGGGAGCTCGAAAACGCGAAGCCGGCGCTCAAGGCAGGCGAGCATTCTCAGAAATCGGCGAACCTGGCCTCGAAGCAGTTTGGCATTCAGGCAGGCGTGCGCGGCGCGTTTGACGACATCCGACGGCTGCCGCAGGGAAATGAAAAATTCGGCAAGGAATTGAAACTGCTCGGTGCGGTTATGCAGGTGATGATGGAAGCGGCCGGCATTCTCGACAACGCAGACACTGGTGCGCCGGCGATCGCAGCGGAAACAGAGGCCATCGAGCTTCTGCTGCAGGCCAAACGCCAGAGCCCGAAAGGCGGTGGTGGCGGCGGATCGAATCCTGGCGGCGGCGGCACGGCCGATTCGGCTTCACAGGCGGCGCTGGCGGATCTGGGTCCGGGATCGGACGCGGAAACGCATGTGCAGACGCGTCCGGTGGGTCAGTCGACAGGAAAGGCGGGGCGCGAACTGCCCGAGGAGTTCAAGACCGGACTCGATGCATATTTCAACAAGCTGGAGGCAGGAGGCGGAGCGAAATGACGCGGTTCGTGCTGCTGACCACGCTATTGATCGCCTCCGGCATCGCGCAGGCGCAGTCGATGTCGCGCGCCGATTTGAAGAAGCCGCTTTCGGACACGGTGGAGAAGGCGCTGGCTGATTTTGTACAGTTGTGCGTGCCCGAAAAGCGAAAGCAGCTCGCCACCTACATGGAGGACGTTATCAAGGCCGTGGATGCATCCGCAACTCTCACAGCCTCGGAGAAATCGACGTTGGAAGCGGAGGCAAAGAACGCCGTGGAGGTCTCGGTGAAGACCTGGCAGCCTAAGGCGGTGGTGATGATGCGCACGTACCTTTCGCGCAACTCGGACGCACAGGCGCTCAGGCACATCGGCATCTGGAAACCGGAAGCGGCGGGACCGGATGAGCCCATCGAAGACTGGACTCCGCCCGATGAGGAGCGCTCGTGGCTGGCCGCCTTGAAGAACACCTTGGGCGAGCCGCGCTTCACCTCATGGCATGACGCCGACGTGAAAGCGAAAGCGAAGGCAGCCAAGGAGATCGCTGCATACCTCGAACGCTGGGTGCGTGAATCCCGCGGGCCGATGAACGAGGATCTACGCGCCAAGATTGAGCTGATGAAGAAGAAGTTCTCCCTGACAGAGGCCCAGACCACGGCACTGAACAAGGCGGCGGAGGCTTTGCTGGACCGAATCAGCGACGCCGAGAAAAAGCGTGCCATCGGCATGCTGCGCACGCTGCCTGCGGAAGCGCGCGAGCGCATCATGAACCGCAGCTACTTCTCCATCCGTTTCGACCGTCCCCGCGGCGAAGCCTGGGACAAGGCCTGGGAGGACGCGGCGGCGAAGGTGCTGTCCTCCGACCTGATCGCCGAATGGAAAAAGACCGACAAGGAAGAGCAGGGCAAGGCGGAGAACGAACTCGCCGACATGATCAAACCCTCCGAGCAGCAGGCGGAGCAGCAGATGGAGATCGTCATGACCGCAGAGATCGACAGCATCGTGACCTCACTCGATCTGGACAAAGAACGGGTCAAGGCGCTGGAGAAACTGTCCAAGGAAGCAATTCAAGAATCGCTCAAGCAGGCTCGAAAAGGATGGCTGCAGCAGGCAAAAAACTACTCGGCCACAGAACGGAAGCGCATCAGCGGCAACGTTTATTTTGGCGTCAGTGAGGAACAGCAGGCGATGAAGCTGCCGGTGTGGACGGAGGGCATCAAGAAGCTGCTATCCGAAGAGGAGCGGACCCGCATGACCGCCGAAAACAAGCAGCGTGAGGAACGCACGGTGCTGGCGATCGCGCGCGCCTGTCTGGCGGAGATGGACCGCACCCTGGTGCTCAATCAGGATCAGCGAACGAAGCTGGAGCCGCTGCTGATGGTGGAAATGCAGCCGCTGCTTGAGAGACGGCGTCAGCAGTACTGGAGCTACAACACCACCCAGCTCTTTCAAAATGCGGGCAAGGTGAAGCAGGAGATGCTGCAGGCCGTTCTCGATGACGTGCAGCTGAAGCATTGGAAGGAGCTGGTCACCTCGAACAGCAGCTCCTCACGCAATGCGGTGATGCCGAACATGAACGGTCCCGGCCCGGAGGTGCCGGACATGGAGGTCGCGATCTCGGCGCACTTGTACAAGATGTTCGTCGCAGAACGCTCCAAGATGCTGACGCAGATGATGCCGCAGGTGGAGGATGCCACACGCGTGCTGACACTGCCTTCACCGACAGTTGCCCGGCTTACCACGGCGGCCAAGGGAGCGGTGGAGGCCGGCCTGGAATACTGGCGGCAGAACATCGACCGGTATGTGCGCCAGAGCGTGCAAACCGCCACGCCGAAGAACATCCTGCAGGCGCTCGCCGGAACCGAGCGCGTGAGCTTCGGCCGCAACGAAAGCGGACCGCAGAACACGGACATTTGGAAGACGGCGTTGAAGACGACCCTGAACGAAGCCCAGCAGAAAAAGCTCCAGCAGGTGATGGATGAACGGCATGCCTACCGCCTGCGCGCAATGGCGGCGATGAGCGTCTCGGAGCTGGACCGCCGCCGCAAGCTTTCCGCCGACCAGTGCGCCAGGATCGAGACCGCAGTTCAAAAGATTCTGACCGAGTATCTGCCAGACATCGAACGCTACATGTCTCATCAATGGTTTCTGCAGTACTACTACGCACTTGTGCCAATGGGCGGCGTGGGGGAGAAGGAGATGCAGACGATCCTCACCCCGGAGCAGTGGAAGCTGTGCAAGGAACGCGACCTGCCCGATGCGCTGCAGTACTGGGAGGGCATTCAAAACAATCATGCGCAACGCCTGAGGCAGGGAGCGCAGGCGAACGGCAATCAGATCATCTTCAACGGAGGGCTGATCATCGATCAATGAGCTTAAGCACAGGGCAAGGAGCACAGGGCAAAGAGTCCAGGTGGATGCAAAGCGAGCATGGAGCGCGGCGAACCGGCCTCATCGCGATCTTTGGCTTGTGCGCGGCGCTTTGCCCTTCGCCCTTCGCTCTACGCGCCCAAGATCCGGCATTGCGTTTTGGCGGCGCGATCCCGCAGGAGGTGGAAACCGTTTACGAGCGCGGACTCTCGTGGCTGGCGTCCAAGCAGACCGACGCAGGCGGCTGGCAGGGCGGTCAGGATGGCGCCGGCGTGGACGGCATCTGTCTCATGGCCTTTCTCGCGAGCGGCGAGGATCCGAATTTTGGCCGTTACGCACTCAACATCCGCCGGGCGCTGCGCGCGATCATCCGCAGCCAGGATGCGAGCACCGGTTATCTGCCGAACAGCATGTACCATCATGGCTTTGCCACGCTCTCACTCTCCGAAGCCTACGGCACCGTGGATGAATCGCTGCTTTGGGAAGGCGCCAAGCCGGTGCGCACGATTGGACAGGCGCTTGATCTCGCGATCCGCTGCGCGGGCACTTCGCAGAAGGCGAATCGCTGGGGAGGCTGGCGCTACATGCCCAACTCCACTGACGCCGACACCTCGGTGACGGGAGCCGTGCTCATGGGGCTGCTCGCAGCACGCAACGCAGGCATGGAGGTCTCGGATGAAGTCATCGATGCCGCGCTCGAATACATGCGCCGCAGCACGGGCAGGGACGGAAGCGTGGCCTACGCCGGCGGATTCGGCGGTTTTGGAGAATCGATGAACCGCAGCGCGATTGCGACACTGGTGGCCGCTGTTTCGAAACACAAAGACTCCGACGAGTTCAAGGCCACGCTGAAGCACATCACCGACCGCCTGGAGCACAGCGAGGGGAACTACAAGGAGTACTTCCGCTACTACATGGCGCAGGCGCTGTTCCAGGGCGACTACGCCTCGTGGCAGAAGTGGAACGCCGCCACCGCACGAGTGCTGAGCGAAACCCAGGCTGCGGACGGCGGCTTTGGCACCGGCGCGTATGAAACAGGCATGTCGTTGCTGGCCCTGGCACTGAACTATCGCTTCCTGCCGATCTATGAACGCTAGGCACCTCATCACAGCTCTGCTGATCGGATGCGGCGCCTGTTCCGCTTCCGAGCTTCACTGGCAAAATGGCGAGTGGCTGGGTGGACACTTCGTCGGCGCGGAAAAAGATCATGTGATCTGGCGCACGCCGATGTTCAGCGAAGATGTGGAGGTGAGCCTCGATGTGTTGAAGCGGGTGAACCGGTTCAAAACAGACGACAAAACCAAGGAGCCCTTCAGCATCAGCCTCGCCGATGGCAGCCGGCTTTACGGAACGATCACCGGGCTCGACGCGAAGACGCTGAGTGTGAAGTCTGCGCGCTTTGGCAGCATCCGCATTCTGCGTGATGCGGTGGTGAACGTGCAGCGACTGAAAGCTGACGGCATGCCGCTGCCGTCGCTGTCCGGCACCAGCGGATGGATCGAAATCGCCCCTGAAAACAATGGGGCTACACCAAACAACGCAAAGCTGTGGCGCATGGTGCCTGGTGCGGCTTTGCAGCAGGTGGGCTGGAATCGCAGTGTGAATCTTCCGGTGGAAGCGCCCGCCAAGGTGGAGATGCAGTTCACGCTGAGCTCAAGCGTGCGACCCGAGTTCAAGATCGAACTCAAAGCATCGGATCAGGAACGCATGATCGTCGAAACCTGGGTGGATGACGTCGTGCTGCAGGGACATCTTTTCGAAAGCGTGCAGAAACTCAGCGACGATGCGCGGCGCATCACACTGAGCCTGTTTTGGAACCGCGAGACCGGCCATTGTGCGATCTATGGCGCGGACGGTCGAAAGCTGGCGGAAACAACCAAGCCCCCGGTGGAGCAGAAGCCGACGGAAAAAAAAGCTGCTGAGAAAAAGCCCGCAGCAGGAGCCGGTGGCGGCGGTTTGTTCGGCGCCCTTTTGGGAGTGGTGCAGGGAGTGGCACAGGCAAAAATGGAGGCCATCGCCGAGGCACAGGCACGCAGTTCCGAAAAGAGTGCGCCGCGCACGCCCACCGGCCTGACGCTCTTGAACAAAGGCCCTGACCTCACCCTCGAAGCCCTGCGGATTCGTGAATGGAACGGCGCCCTGCCCACCGACATCACCGACGTACGTCCGCGAGTGGAGCTGACCGACGGCCCCTATCTCAAGGCAAGCGCCGTGCGTGCTGATGCCACCACTTTGACCGTGCGGAAACAGGATGGGCAGGAGAACAGTCTGCCGTGGAGCAAGGTGCTGGCGGTGGAAATGAGCGCGAAACCCTCGCCATTTTTCCAGACGGCGCTGCCAAACACGGACATGTGGTTCACAGACGGTGAATGGGTGAACGGCATCCTGCTGCAGGTGCGCAATGAAACGGCCACGTTTGCGACGACTTTTTCTGAAGCGCCCGTGACCTTCAAGATCAACACGCTGCACCATCTGGAGTTCAACGGTTTTGGGAAGGACGACAGAGAGACCGATCTTGAATCCCTCGACACGCTCGCCCTTGGCAAGAGCGTGCTGCACGGCACGCTCGATGCGGGCGGGGAGGCGCAGCCGCGCTGGCAGCCGGTCGGCGCATTGAAACCTGTCGCGCTCATCACCGCCGGCGAACTGGAGATCACCCGCGCTGCATCGGCACAGCCGGCAGGACTTCGCAGCGAGGCCTTGTTTTACCTGCAGGGCGGCGATGTCGTCCCCGGCAGGCTGCGAGCCATTGATGCGAAGCAGGTGGATCTGGATTCCGACGTGGCCTCGGTGAAACACCTGCCGGCTGAAAAACTCGAGGCTATTCAATTTGGCGGCGCCTCTCTGAATCTCAACGGCTTCGAGGATCCGGGCTGGCAACGCGTTCGTGGCACAGCCGCTCAGGTGAAGCGTAACGGCAAGGCCGAACTCGATTTCGAACCCGGCGGTTCGTGGGGACATCCGTCCTTCATGCAGGTGAATGAAATCAACTTCACCCTGCTGAGCAATGGATTCACGGCGCTGCGCATACGTTTGTACTGCGATGGCGTCAATCCCACGGCGCCGAGCACGAACCTGCTGTTCGGCCACATGGGCAGCGAAGTGTGCTTTGGCCTCGAATCCAGCGGCGACCAGATGGACCGCCAGTTCCGCCTGCGCTCAAGCGGTCCCATGCCCGTGCGCATCGCCATCGCGGAGAACACGATCGAAGTCTTCTTCAATGGCGTGTCTGCGCGCAAAATCACGCTCACCCCGAAGATGCGCTCCGGCAGCGGCATCATCATCGAACCCTTCAGCCTGTGGGGCAATGGCGAGCGCGACGTGAGGATCAATGCCTTCAGCGCACGTATCGCCCCGGGCCGCGTGGCCGTGCCTGTCGTAGATGCACGGGCTAAAGAGCACGCGCTCACTGTGCCGCGTTTCCGCAAGGAAGATCCGCCGCGGCATGCGCTGCTCGCAGCAAACGGCGACTTGCTGCGCGGCGTGATCGAAGCCGCCACGGCGGAGCACTTTGCCATCCGTTCCGGTTTGGAGACGGTCCAGGTGCCGCGCGATCGTGTAAAAGCCGCGGTGTGGCTCATCAAACCGGCGGACGCCGTCAGCGCAGCGTTCGAAGCCCAGGACCGCAAGGACGAGCCGTCCGTCATCACCCACTGGCTGCTGCTGAACAACGGCGGCCGTCTTGGTCTGAAGGTGCAGCGCTTCGCCGAGGATGCGGTGTTCGGCCATAGCCCTCTGCTGGGTGACTGCCGCGTGCCGCTGCCGCAGATTCATGTGATCCGCAGCACCACACCGCCGGAGAACGCCGCCATGCTGGCCCTGCATGACTGGAAGCTGACATTCGCGCCAGAACCCGTGCTGCCCGAAACCGGCGGCCAGAGTTCACCTCTGCTCGATCAGGACGCGCCTCCCTTCAAGCTGCCGCTCCTCGGCGGTGGCGAATTCGATTTCCCCAAGGAGAAAGGCAAGGTCATCGTCCTCGACTTCTGGGCCACGTGGTGCGGGCCGTGCATCAAGGCGCTGCCCGACATGATTTCACAGATGTCGGCCTTTGATCCGAACAAGGTGCGTTTCATCGGCGTCAACCAGGCTGAGTCCAAAGAGGTGGTGACAACCTTTCTCGAAACCCGTGGATGGAAACTTGAAGTCGCCTTTGATGCCAATCAACGCGTCAGCCAGCAGTTCGCCGTTGATGGCGTCCCCTACGTCATCGTCATCGGCCCTGACGGCAAGGTCGTCTATGTAAAGACGGGCTACGAGCCTGATGGTGCCAAACAGATCGCAGAGGTGGTGAGGAAGCTGTTGGAGGAATAAGGACTGTCCTGCCGGCCTTCGTTCTCGACAAACGACCCTGCCGCCGTCATGAATCGCGGCACTGATGACGCGCGAGCATTCTTATCTCTCCTGGCGGATCTGGGCCGTGTATGCAGTGCTGTTTGGCATCGCGGTGCCATGGTACTGGCCGGCGGAGGATGCGCGGATGTGGCTGGGATTTCCGCTGTGGGCGGTGGTGTCGATCGTGGGATCGTTCGGCATCTCGTGCTTCACGGCGTGGCTGTTTGTGAAGCGCTGGCCAACGGATGACGACGGGGAGGATGAAGCATGATCGCGGCGGCGACGGATGCGATTCCCTTCGGGCCGGGCGCGCTGGTGTTCATCGGTCTGTACTTGCTGTCGATGATCTGGATCGGCTGGCTCGGCATGCGAGCGCGGCAGGAGAACACGCTGCGGGATCATTTCATTGGCGGCCAGGGCGTGGGCTTTTTCGTCCTGCTGCTGACGCTGTTCGCCACGCAGTACAGCGGCAACACGATCCTCGGATTCTCAGGCAAGGCCTACCGCATCGGCTTCGCGTGGCTGACCTGCGTGCACTTCATGACGGCGATCGTGGTGACGTATCTGCTGTTTGCGCCGAAGCTCTTCAAGCTGGCCAAGCAGCATGCGTTTGTCACGCCGACCGACTACCTGAGCCATCGCTTCAATCATCGTGGTCTGAACCTGCTGGCCACGCTGATCATGGTGGCGGCGCTTTCGAACTTCTTCCTCGCCCAGCTCACCGCGATGGGACGAGTGGTGGAAGGACTCACGACGCTGCCACCCGAGATCGCCTTCGTCTGGGGCGTGGTGGTGCTGGCGGGCATCATGCTCGTGTATGAGACGATGGGCGGCTTCCGCGCCGTGGCGTGGACGGATGTGATTCAGGGCGGCGTCCTCGCGCTCGGATTTGCCGTGCTGCTCGTGCTGATCTTCAAAGAATACGGCTCGATGGAACAGACGACGCGCACGCTGCTGAAGATCGCGCCCGAAAAGGTGCTGCCGCCGAAGGCACCTGAAGTGCGAAGCTGGATCAGCTACATCTTCCTGCTCGGCGTGGGCGCGGCGCTTTATCCGCAGGCAATCCAGCGCATCTACGCGGCGAAGTCGGCGAAGACTTTGCGCAAAAGCCTCGCGCTCATGGCATTCATGCCGCTGGGCACCGCGCTCATTGCGGTGCTGGCCGGGGTGACGGCTGCGGCACATTTGGCCGGTGAATTGAAAGGCGCAGGCAGCGATGCGGTGCTCGGTGTGATGCTTCGCCACATTCAGGAGCAAAGTGCGCTGGGCTATGGAGTCGTGGTGCTCATCTTTGCCGCCGTGCTCGGTGCGATCATGTCCACCGCGGACTCCTCGCTGCTGTCCATCTCCAGCATGGTGACGAAGGATTTGTATGCAGGTTTTATCCGGCCAAACGCCGGACAGGCGACGCTCACACGATTCGGAAAGTGGATCTCCACCGTGTTCATGATTGCCCTCGCCGCACTGGCGGTGTGGCTGAACAACTCGGGAACGAAACTGACGCTGGTGGAACTCCTGGAAATGAAGTTCGACATGCTGCTGCAGCTCGCGCCGGCCTTCATGATCGCGATTCACTGGAAAGGCATGCGTGCCGGGCCGGTGTTTGCAGGCATGCTGATCGGGCTGATCTTTGCGCTGTCGTTCTTTTGGGTGCCGGCCAAGGGAGATGGCTTCCTGACGATGCTGAAAAACTCCGGCTTCCATCCCGGCCTGTATGCGCTGCTGTTGAACATCGTGATCGGCGTAGTGGGTTCGTGGATCGCCAATGCACGGTCAAAAGCATAGAGCAGGCGCGACCCCCATGAAAAGATCGCGCCTGCGTTGGTTTCAAGCTGCCTGAGGCATTCTCCGTCGTCGTTTCGATGTTTGGCGGCTCATCTCAGCCGACGACGGAGAAGTGATCGGCTGCTTAGAAATTGATGCGGAAACCGGCTTTGACGTAATGCGCGGTCTGGTTGCCGAAGTGGCCCTCATAGCCTGCGTAGGCCGTGACGGCTTTCGCGATGGCGTAGCTGGCGTTCAGTCGGGTGACCGCCTGGGTGTCGCCATTGCTGGCGAAGTTCACCGGATAGCTGGCCGTGGGAACGCTGGCGATGTTCACCGCCATCTGGCTCTTACTGTTCTGCAGCGCCTGCTGCACTGAGAGAGCCAGTTCCAGGTTGAACGGACGACCCGCGAGATCAGTGCTCCACAGCGCTGACACGCCCGCTTCGGCAATGAAGCGTTTGTTGCTGTAGCCGCCGACGTTGAGCGCGTCGATGGCGCCGGTCTCGCTGAAACCTGCAACACTGGTGTCAGAGTAAGTGAAGGACAGACGTGGTGCGATGGACACACCGCCAGCTCGCCAGCCTTTGTACTGAACTCCAAGGAATCCGACGTAGCTGGTGGCATCAGTGGAACCCGTGACCGTGCCGTTCACCGTCTGGCGGCGCATGTCGAAGTTCTGCTGGTTGAAGCCAAAGCTGCCGAAGAAGGTGAAGCTGTCTGCCAGCGTGTAGCGGCCATAGACCATGCCACCCCAACCGTCTGACTGGGCATTGCCAAGCGCAGCGCTGATGCTGCCTTCGCTCATGCTGCCGGCGAGACCGACGACATAGTCTTCCGACGCGAGCAGGTTGACGCCTGCATAGTAGTCGTTGCGGCTCGCCGTGGCGTCGTCCGCCGTGTTCATGTTGGCGTAGGTGTAGCCAAAGTACAAGGACATGGTCTCAGGCACTTCGCTCACACGATCCTCACCGATCTCTGCGGGAACATAGCTCATCGCCGAGACACGATCCTGAATGGTACGCACCAGCACCTGATTGCCCATGTAGGCGTAGTCGGAGATTGCGCCGTAATAGTCAGGCACATATTTGGCGAGGTCGCTGGATGCATTGCCGGTCGCATCCGTGATCTGAAGGGCCAGCAAGCCTGCGGTGGTGGTGAGGCTGCGAATCTGGTTCGGTCCGATGCCTGCCGTCGCTGCATTGAAGATGGACGCCGCAGCCGCACTCTGGTTCGCGTTCGCACCGAGATCCGCGTAGGTGTCGGTGGGATTGTTCAGGCCTGTGGTTGTCAGCAGCCCCGTATCCAGGTCGAGAACAAAAGCCGCCGTGGGTGTATCGGCCACATTGGGTCCGCCAGGAGGGGCGAAGCCATCGTTGTCAAAGGTGACCGTGGTGAAAGCTCCGGCAATCGCGCCTACGGTAACGGGTGCGCCAAGGCCGTCGGACAGAACCTGAAACGAGTTGCCCTGAGCGGCTGTGAAACCGCCAAAGTGCGCCACGTTGAGCGTGCCGTTGGCAGCGAGCGTCGTGGGCACCTGAATCTGGTCGAAGTCAGTGCCTGCCACGCCACCAAGCCCGGCCAGCTCAACCTTGGTCACGGCACCAGGGCCCTGAATCAGACCGGCGGGAACCACCAGGATACCAGGAGAAAACCCCGGCGAGATGGTGCCATTGTTGATCACATTGCCGGTGCCGATGAAGGTGATGAAACCGGAGATGGTGGAACCAAAAGGGATGATGAAGTCATTGCTGCCGATGTTGATCGTGCCGCCCGGGCTGCCGAGACTCGTCAGCGTGGTGAAGTTGATCGTGCCGCCGCCGCTGAGATCCAGCACGCCGCCGTTGGCAAGACTGATGGTGGGGCTGTTCAACACACCGCCGTTGGAGATCGTCAGAGTGTTTTCCACCGTGGTGGACAAGGCGTTGGTCGTGCCGCCATTGAGCGTGAGCGAACCACTCCCTGCGGTAAGATCCGAATTTGGTGCATCGAGGATGCCGGCGAAATTGCCACCGTCGGCGACGACGAACTGATTGCCGTTGGTGCGCACCGTTCCGGATCCCAGAAGGGTCTGGAAGGTTTCAATGCCATTGATGTAATCGAGATTGAGCGTGCCATCCACAGTGACCGTGGCGGTGTCGAGGATGAGTTCCGATGCAGTGAGGTTCAGAATACCCGTTGCGAGCACATTCACGATCGAGGCGCCGACGGTGTTGTTCAGGATGACGGTGCCGTCCACGTTCAATGTGCCGTCGCCGAGGTTCGCATTGAGCACGGAGCCGTCATTGAGGTTGTAGGTCGTCGCGGTGAGCGTGCCGGTGCCGTTGATGGTACCGGTGTTCGTCAGAGAGGCGATGGTGTCGTTGACAGAGCCCAGATTGAGCGTGCCGTCGTTATTGACTGCCGTGGTGACGTCGAGACCGCCGTTCGGGCTGTCCAAGGTGGCGCCTGCGGTGATGTCGATGAGGCTGCTCTTCACACTGCCGGTGATTTCCAGCGTGCCTGCGTTGATCGTGGTGCTGCCGGTGTAGGTGTTCGCGCCTGCGAGCACCAGCTTGCCATTGTGATTGGCGTCATTGATCGTGAGGGAGCCGTTGGAGATGACACCGTTCATGACGGCCCAGTCAACATTCGCATCGATGTTGTTTTCAGAGTCGGCGTCATTCGCTTTCACCAGGATGGTGCGGTCGGCGCCATTGAGGTTGATGTTGTTCGCGAATTTGACCTTGTCTGTGGCGTAGGTGGAACCAAAGATCAGAGCGTTGCCATTCGGCACGAAGCTGCCGCTGCCCCAGAACATTGTCTGACCGTTGCTGAGACGGACATTGAGATCTCCTCCCGCCGCGGCAAAGCCGCCGCTGCCGCCCCATTGCACACGATTGCTCTGAGCACCCACGTAGCGGGTGAAACTGCCGTTCATCATGAGCACGCCGTTCGATGCGGCTGTTCCGGCCAGGTTGATGTTGCTGTCCCAGTAGATGCCTTCGCCGTCCTGTGCCTGAAGAGTGCCACCTTCGATTTTCGTCTGGCCTGAGTAGAGGTTGGCCCCGTTGAACTGGATCAGGCCGCTGCGAATGATGATGATCGCTCCTGAACCGGACGTGATGGGCGAAACACCTCCGGAAGGAATGATGGATGCGGCACTGTCGTCTGCGATGGAGGTGCCGTAAGCATCGCCATTGAAGGTGATGACATTGCCAATGCTGTACTTGTCAGCGTCCAGGATGACCGTGGAACCCTTCATCATGAAAAGGTCAGTTCCAACGCCGATGCCGCTCATTCCGGCGTCGGTGCTGTCATCCGCTACTTGTCCGTCACCGCCACGCACGCCGTTGCCATCAAACAAGGCGTTTCCGGTGATGGTGAGCGTGCCTCCAGTGCGGACAAAGATGGCACCGCCGTAGCCATTGCCCCCGATGCCGCCTGCCGTGGGTGTGAGGTTGTCGATGCCACTGGCACCGGCGCCACCGCCGAAACCGCCATTGCCGCCCGAACCGCTTCCGCCATCGGCACCATCTTCTCCTGCCGCAGAATCACCGCCATTGCCGCCGTTGCCGCCGACACCGCCGCCACCGCCAAAACCACCGGTTCCCCCCGCGCCGCCGCCACCACCGCCACCACCCTGCGCGGTGGAAGGATCGCCCACGTAGGCATCGCCGCCGTTGCCGCCATTGCCACCGGCACCGCCGCCGAAGAATTCGCTGCCTCGTCCGCCACTGCCGCCATTGGCACCACCGCCGCCGTTTCCTGCGGCACCATCCACCAGGCCTGTCACCGTGAGCGCCGTAAAGTAGGCGGCTTCATAGGTCTGCTTGGCGATCTCAGAAGTGACCGATCCGGTAGCCTTAGTTGCCTCGGCGTGGAACTGGGCTGCCAGGGTCGTGAACCCAGGCACCAGATTGGCAGTCGTTGGGCCGCCTGCATTGGCTCCTGAACCAGCCGCTGCGATGAGGCTGTCAAACACACCCGCAATGGTGTTGAAGATAACCGACTCGGTCGTCTCGGACGTGATGGTGAGCGCCTGGTAGGACATTTCCAGCCCCTGTTTGACCGTATCCGCCGTCACCGCCGAGCCGCCTGATCCATTGCCGCCATTCCCACCGTTGCCGCCAAATCCGGCGGTGGCATTGCCACCGAAGGCGCCATTGAAACCGTTGCCGCCGTTGCCGCCGTTCACATAGGCTGCCGTGCTTGGCGCATCACTACCGTTGGCTCCATTGGAACCGTTGCTTGTCGGGGTGAACAGATTGTTGAGGGTTCCACCAAGAGTTCCGACGCCGCCCTGGCCGCCGACAGCGTTGTTGGAGAGGAAGCTGACATTGTTCAGCTCGACATTCGTCCCGTTGTTAATGAACAGCGCACCTCCAAAACCCGCACCACCCCCACTGCCACTGCCGCCCACAGTGTTGAAGTTTTGCAACGTGACGTTGCTGATCGTCATGTCTCCCGTGTGGAGGAAGTAACCATTGGCGCTGCTGCCGTCGATGATGCCGCCGGCACCATCGAGAACGAAGCTGCCGTCCAGGACGGTGCCAGCCGTGGGATCCACCGCCCAGGCGGGCAGTGCCAGATTGAGCGACAGAATCGCCGTGAGCGCTGCGTGAGGCAGCCGGTTGAGGAAGGTCGGCTTGCGCCGCGTCTTTCGAATGTGGGATGTTAGTGTTTTCATGGGTATGCACGAGGTCGTGCATCCGGCATCCACAACTTCCTGTTCCGCGTGTTACCCCGGTTCTGAAAAAAACTTTTACCGCCCTGCTGCCGCCTCGGTTTCCAGCGCCTGTTCGGCTTGTTGCAGCCGTTTTTTTGCCAGGGGAAGCGCTCTGGCGGTGAGCTGGGGCTGCTCCGCGCCTTTCTTTTCGAAGGCATCGATGGCTTGCTTGAGATGGGGGACGGCCTCGGACGGACGTTGTTGGCGCAGCAATACCGCTCCGAGGTTGGAGATGTCCGCGTACCGCTGCAGATCATCCGGTTCGTGCTGTTCCATCAGCGGGATGAGTTCGCGCAGGACCGTCTCCGCACGCGAATACTGCTGGAGCATCCGCAAAGCGTAGGAGAGTTCACGTAGAACACCATTTGCGGCGGAGGGCAGACGGTCATCCGGCCCACGGATGCGGGAGATCCACCCTTCTCCGAGCGACACCGCGTCGGTGTAATGCTTCATCTCGCTCTGCACAAACTGACAGCATTCGACGCGGTAGAGCGTGAAGGAATGAGACGGGCCGAGCCGAAGGTCACAAACCTTCACCGCCTCCTCCACCAACGCGAGCCGGGCTTGTTTGTCGTCTTTATCAGACAGTGTCGCCGAGAGGGTGGCCAGGCATTCCCGAGCATACATGTTATCGGGACCGACGGAGTTCCAGTAAATGTCCAGGGCCTTGCGACCAGTCTCCACCGCCTCGTCCAGCAGTCCGGCCTCGCGACAATGAGATGCATGTCGGCCAAAGGTGCGCGCAGTCATCACATGCCGGTCTCCGAGCGCCTCCAGGACTTTGCGGTTGTTGACCCGGCCGAGCTCGAGCGCCGCCTCGTGTTTTCCAGCGAGAAAGACCGCCTTCTCGTGTTCGAGCCGGCAAAGAGCCTGGTGCGCGAGAGGATATGACGCATTGCCCTCTGTCTCATGACAAACGGCGGCCAGCAGGGGCTCTGCATCCTTCGCCTCCCCCCGGAGGTTGAGATTCTTCCCCACAGTGAACTGTGTGAACAGGGTCTGGCGATGCGTGGGACCCAAATGTTCGAGCTGCCATGCGAGGACGGTGCGCAGTTCGCTCAGTGATTCGTCGGACTGGTTCTCCATGACCGCCCGCTGTCCGGCTACACAGTAGCGCATGTCCCACACCATCGGGTCGTCCGGTCCCAGCACCGGCTCCACCAAGGCCAGCGCCTGCCGGTAGTTCTCCAGGCACTGGGCGTGGGGAAACATGATGGCGGTCTCGGCCAGCATCTGCGCTTTGCGCACCGGATCGCCTTTGAACTCCGTGATGCGCCTGAGCATCTCCTGTTTCATCTGCTCGGGGTCGATGTCACTGCCCGTGCGTCGTTCATCCAGGTCCTTGACCGTGGCCAGGATGATTTGAGAAACCGTGTTCGCCTCCATCTTCTCCCTGAGTGCAATCGCTTCAGCCGCCTTCGCGTTCAGCATCTGCCATACCGATACCACCGTGCCCACCATCAGAGACAGTGATGTGCCCAGAACGGCAAACGCAGCGGCTTTGTTCCTCGAGGCGAGCTTCCAAAGCCGCTCGAATGATCCCACGGATCGGGACTGGATCGGCACTCCCTCCAAAAAGCGGTCCAACTCCTCGGTGAGGAAGCCCGCGCTCGACAGACGTCGTGCCGGCTGCTTCTCCAAGCAGCGCAAAATCAGCGTCGCCAAATCCGGGTGCACCCGCTGAAGCGACGCTGCCGCCACGGCTTCCGGCTTCACAGTGTCTGTCTTGGGACCGGAACGCTGAGTCACTTTTCCAGACGAACTGATCTCCGGCTCTTCCTGCGTGATGCGCCTCATCACCTCCACCGCGCTACCGCCTTGGAACGGCAGCTTGTCTGTCAGCATCTGATACAGCATCACCCCCAGCGCCCACACATCACTCGCCGTCGTCACTTCCTTCGACTTCCCTGCCGCCTGCTCCGGACTCATGTAATGCGGTGTCCCCACGTACGCGTTGCTGCGCGTCAGCTGAAACTCCGCATCCAGCACCTTCGCCAGCCCAAAGTCCGAGAGCATCGGCCTGCCCGACACATCCAGCAAAATGTTCGCAGGCTTCAAGTCGCGATGCAGCACGCCGTGATCATGCGCATGCTGCACCGCACGTGCGATCCGGCTCATCAACGTCGCCGCCTCACGGTCCGGCATCACACCACGCTTCTTGATCCGCTCCGCCAGCGACCCGCCCTCCGCCAGCCGCATCGTGTAGTACGGCATCCCTCCCTCCTCGCCGCTCTCGTAGATCGGCACGATGTCCGGATGATCCAACTGCGCGATGGCCTGCGTCTCCGCCTTGAAGCGGCCGGCTTCATCACGTGTGGCGAAAATCGCGTTGCGAATGACCTTCAGCGCCACCACGCGCCGCAGCTTCACATCTTCAGCTTCGTAAACGATGCCCATGCCGCCGCTGGCGATCTCTCGCACCAGCCGGTAACCGGCAAACTCACACGGCAGGCTCAGGACACGCGCCGGTGCCGCAGCACCTGCCGACTGCGATTCCTGCTCCGCCTCCAGTCCCTCATTGAGCAGGCACGCCAGGCAGATGCCGTCGGCCTCCAGTCTGGCGGAGCAGACAGGACAGGCTTGCGGTTCTTGAGGAACGACGTTCATGGACGTTGGGAAATCTCATGCCGCCGAAAGCAGACCCACCATGTAACGCAGTTCGTCATCGACCTCGTCGTCACTGGAGACAACGCTCCGAACCTCCTCGCGCAGCAGCATGCCAAACCGTCGCCGCAGATCCGTCGCCGCTTTCCGCACGGCTCCATGTGTCATACCAAAGCGGTGTGCGAGCGCCTCCCAATCCGGTCCCGCCGCATCTGTGGCAAAGGTCCGCTGCCGCAATTCCAATAGAAACTCGCTGCGCTCACGTTGGGCTATTTCCGCCTCCAGCCGCTGCAGGGCGCCGTCCACCATCGCGCGCGCCCAGCGGTGATCGTAGGCCCAGTCGGGCGATTTCCCCCCGACCAGGGCGGGTTCTTCGATCCGGGAATCCATTTCATCAATCGGCAGCGCGGGCGCCTCGCCGCCACGTTTCGCGGCACGGGATTTTTTGTGCTCGTTGGCGAGCCAGTTCGTGAAACAACGCAGGAGGAAACTGCGGAACCGCACTTCGCCACGCTGCACGTTTCTCAGCATCTCGTGAGAAAGCAGGTGCTCAAAAAAACCTTGAACCGCATCCGCTGCCGCATCGTGGTCCATGCCACGCTGACGCGCGAAGACATAAAGCGGGCGCCAGTAGGCCCTGGCCAGCCGTTCCAGTCCATGTAGCGCCTCATCCTCTTCCTTCGCCGCCTGAATCATCGACCACATCGTGACTGGAAACAACCCGCTGTTGACAGCAGGTTGCGCGGCCGAAGGCCGGTGATGAGCAAGACTCGGGAAGACTTGTTCCATGGATCGGGAAGCCTGAAAAATAATCGCGAACGAAGCAGACTAAACGTGCATTTTGTAAATAACACGCAAGAAGCAGACCGCTTTCACTACATCCGCACTCTGTGACCGACCTCGTCCAAATCGACAAAACCCATCTCTGGCATCCCTTCACACCGATGCAGCCTTGGTGTGCGCCAGATCACCAGCCACTGATGCTGGTGGAGGGCTATGGTTGCGTGCTGAAGGATCAGTTCGGCCGGGAGTACCTCGACGGCAACGCCTCGATCTGGACGAACATCCACGGTCACTGCCATCCGACGATCAACGCGGCA
The DNA here is from genome assembly GCF_020439865.1 of Prosthecobacter sp. Classification (GTDB taxonomy): domain Bacteria; phylum Verrucomicrobiota; class Verrucomicrobiia; order Verrucomicrobiales; family Verrucomicrobiaceae; genus Prosthecobacter. The sequence continues at coordinate 9,807 of NZ_JAGRPF010000031.1, read as the reverse complement.
ATCACCGAGCAGCTCGGCAAAGTCGCACATACCTCGTTTCTCGGCTTCACCCACGAACCGGCGATCCGGCTGGCGAAGGAACTCGTTGACCTGGTCCCGGGCGACAAAATCACTCGGGCGTTTTTTACCGACAACGGTTCCACGGCCATCGAGTCCGCCGTGCGCATGGCCTTGCAGTTCTGGAAGCAGAACGGCCGACCGCAGCTTGACACGCTGATCGCCTTTGATCGTGCGTATCACGGCGACACGCTCGGCGCGGCGAGTCTTGGCGGCATTCCGCTCTTCAAAGGCAGCGGCAATGATTTTGGCTACCGCGTCCTCACGGTCACAAATCTCGATGAATTGAACGCGCTGGCAGCGGAGGAGCGAAACCGCATCGCAGCGGTGATCATTGAGCCGTTGATTCAAGGCGCCGCCGGCATGCGCTTGTGGCCGCAGGACATGCTGAAGACGCTGAATGCATGGTGCGAAGAGCAGGACGTGTTTTTGATCCTCGACGAAGTGATGACCGGCTTTGGCCGAACGGGAAAGATGTTCGCCTGCGAACACGAAGGCGTCGTTCCCGATTTTCTCTGCCTCGCGAAGGGGATCACCGGCGGCTATCTGCCGTTTGCGGCCACGTTGACGACGGAACGGGTGTTCGGGGGCTTCCTCGGTGATCCAAGCGAAGGGCGCACGTTTTTCTACGGTCACAGCTACGCAGGAAGCCAGCTCGGATGCGCCGCCGCACTGGCGAGTCTTCGTGTGTTTCGCGAAGAACGTGTGCTCGAACAGCTCCCGGCGAAAATCGTGAGATTGCGCGATCGCATGAGCGATCTGCCGGGGTTCCGTCAGTGCGGTATGATCGCTGCGATCACGGTGGATTCCCCCGATCTAAGCACAGGGGCCAAGGTTTGTCTGGCCGCACGAGAACACGGCCTTCTCACACGCCCCATTGGAAACACGATCGTTCTCATGCCACCCCTTTGCGTCACGCCGGACGAAATCGACCGAATGGTGACGGCGCTAAAGGCCGCCTTGAACGACGTCTGCGGCGGATCGGCAGTTACTGCAGGGCTGAGATGATCCGATAAAACACGTAACCCAGCAACGCCGTTGCCGGAATGGTCATGATCCATGCCCAAACAATGCGTTCCACGAGCGACCAGCGGACCGAATTCCAACGTTTTGCGGCGCCGACGCCCATGATCGAGGTCGTGATGATGTGCGTGGTGGAAACCGGCATGCCCATCGCCCCGGTGGCGACCAAAATGGACGCGGCTGTGGTTTCAGCGGCAAACCCATGGACGGGTTTCATTTTCACCATCTTGTGCCCCAGCGTCTTGATGATGCGCCAGCCACCCGCCCAAGTGCCAGCCGCCATGACGAGGGCACAGCTCACCTTGACCCAGGGCACCACGTCCTTGGTGGGGGTGACAAGGAAACTCATCCACGCCGGAACATGCTCAAACACGCCGGCCTCGGTGGCGGTAAAGAGTGTCAGAGCGATGACGCCCATCGTTTTCTGCGCGTCCGCCAGACCGTGGCCGAAACCCATGTAACCGGCGCTTGCGAGTTGAAGCTTCGAGAACACCGAGTTGATGGTGCGGGGGCGCCAGTTGCGGATCAGCCAGAACAGGAACCCCATGAACAGCCAGCCGGCAATGATGCCGATGATGGGAGAGGAGATCATCGGAATGATCACCTTGTGAAGCAGGCCGTCCATACCCACCACCGCACCGGTTTTGGCGTCGATCTTTTCCTTGGACCAGATGAGCACGTCCCATTTTCCACCGGCTGAAGCAATCGTGGCGCCGCAAAGACCGCCAACGAGTGCGTGAGTGGAGCTGCTGGGCATGCCGAACCACCACGTGAGAAGATTCCAAATGATGCCGCCCAGCATCGCGCAAAAAATGGTGAGAGTGGAAACGAAATTGGTGTCCACCATGCCACTGCCAATCGTCTTGGCCACGGCCGTGCCGCAGAAGGCTCCGACCAGATTGGTCGAAGCTGCGAGCAGAAGCGCCTGCCTGGGCGTCAGCACCTTGGTGGATACGACGGTGGCAATGGCGTTGGCCGTGTCGTGAAAGCCGTTGATGTACTCGAAGGTATAAACCACGAGCAAAACCACGAGGAGCAGGATGAGCGCGGAGGTCATGATGTCTTCCGCCCCGCTCTAGGAGTTTTTCAGCACGATACTGGCGACTACGTTTCCAGCGTCCCGGCAGCGGTCCACGACCTTTTCCATCAGGTCGTAGAGGTCTTTGAGGATCACGACCTGCACACCGTCCTTCTCGTTGGAGTAAAGCTCGCGCAGACAATCGAGAATGAGCTTGTCAGCCTCCCCCTCCACCTGCTGGATCTTTTCATTGAGGCTCTTCACCCGCTCCAGATGCAGTTTCTTGCGCAACTCCACAATCATCGTGACGACGACTTCGGCAGCGGTGTCCATCAGCTTGATATGACGGGAGAAGTCGATTTTTTCGAGCCTCTGAGGGCAGATGGCGACACGCTCCGCGATCTTTTCGACGGTTTTGGGGATCTTGTAGAGGGCATTCGCCAGCGCTTCGATGTCCTCCCGCTCCAGTTCCGTGACGAACGTGCGGCACAGCGCCTCGTCGATCTGCTGGGTGATCTTCTTATCTTCTCGACGCGTGGCGGAGAAGGCCTCGAGTCCTGGGGAAGAACCGACTGGCTGCGACAGCAGCTGGCTCAGGGCCTGAACACTCTGCCGTGCCTGGGAGGAACTCGCCTCCAGCAGGTCGAAGAACACATCGGTTTTGCCAAAGAGCTTTTGAAAGGAGATCATGGAGGGAGTCCGCCTGTGTGACGGGCCCGCCAGTAAGAGCGAGGGCGGCAGGGGCTGTCAAGACAACCGGACGCCGCCAATGTGACGAATTGGTAGCATTCACTCAAAGGATGGATCGGGACAAAAAACAAAAACACCCATCAGCGAAAGACACGCTGATGGGTGTTGGCTTGAAATGCTGCGCTCAAAAGCGCAAAAAACTAGCTGCTGGCGACGGCGTCCGCGCCACGCTCGCCGGTGCGGATGCGGATTGCGTCCAGCACGGCGCTGACGAAGACTTTGCCATCTCCGATCTTGCCTGTGTTGGCCGCCTTCACAATGGCGTCAACCACGGTGTCGGCACGACTGTCGTCCACGACGACTTCAATCTTCACCTTCGGGAGGAAATCGACGGTGTATTCACTGCCACGGTAGATCTCGGTATGGCCTTTTTGGCGGCCAAATCCTTTGACCTCCACGACGGTCATGCCTTCGACTCCGACTTCGGAAAGGGCTTCTTTAACGTCCTCCAGTTTGAACGGTTTGATGATCGCTTCGACTTTTTTCATGGTTAACAGCAATTAGAAGTGTGGTTTCACAAATTGCAACGATCAGAACCGCGGGAAGATGATTTTCCTGGCCCAACCTTTTGCAATGGAGTGGTAAAGCCGGAAGCGTGCCAACTTCTGCCGTGAATTCCCTGATCAGCCAAAAACTGTGTTTGTCTCATGGAGACTGCATTGCAAACCGATGTGCTTTCGATTACCTCGGCCCATGCTCCGTCCCGCCGCTCTTCTGGCTCCCCTCCTCCTTTCCCTTACATCTACGGCTGTGGCCCAAGATGAAAACGCGGTGGAGTTGAAACTTCATTGGGAACCGGGTCACACTTATGTTCAGGAATCCGACACCGACACAACGAATTTCCTGACGGCGCTCGGCAAAACCAGCGACCAGAAGCTGCGCCTGCATCAGACCACCTCCATCAAGGTGGAAGCCAAGCCCACAGGCCAGACTGAGGCCCGGGTGCTGATCGAATCTCTCCTCGGTGAAATGACCTTTGAGGGCAAAAGCTACGTCTTCGATTCGAAGAACCCGGGCTCCTCCCATCCTCATCTTCAACAGACTCTCGGTGGGTCGGCGGGCAAAAGCTTCACTCTTGTCTATGACCAAAAGGGCAATTACCTCGACGCCAAAAACACCGAATCCATGGTCTCGGGCGGCGCAGAACCAGATCTGTCCTCCATCGCCACCGCCCGCCAGCTCGCCGCCCTCTATCGACGCTCCCTCGAAATGGGACTGCCGAAAATCCCCGTGCACCCAGGGGACAAGTGGATCTCGGACGAAGTCGTCGTCTTCCCCCAGGCCGGGACCGTCCAAGTAAAGCTCAACGCCAAGTTCGACGGCATCGTCGATCGCGAAGGCCGTCGCCAGGCCCAGATCGCCTTTGATGGAACCATGAAATCCAAGCCCGACAAGGACAGCACCGGCCGTGAGCTCGACACAAGCCGCCCCGTCACTCTGGGGGACGACTCGAAGGTCAATGGACACGTCTTCTTCGACCTCGAGCGCAAAACCATCTCACTCGCAGTCTTTTCCGCCACCATTCAGCTCAAGGTTGAAGGCAAGCCCATGCCCGTGCGCCAGCAGGTTACAACCCGGCTCATTTCCATGAAGCCAACCGCCGCCCCTTGACCTCCAAAAGCCGTCTTTGTCACTCATCCCGATGTGTCGGCGTCGGCTTGCCGGGACGAAAGTGCTCTTCGTGGTCAAGCGTTGCGTGGAGTCCAAAAAACTGAGCGGCGGTTTGATCGAGGCCGGCTTTCACGGCTTCCATGAGCGAGGCCGGATCGGCCTCGGCACGCAAATTCACGATCAACTGGCCGCCGGTGGTCGGCTCGTCGAGTTCCATGCCGAGCTCAGCCACGTAGTCGCTGCGCACGAGATTGATGCTCGCGAGTTCACCCGCGATGCCGTCATCGGGGCTGAAGGTCATCTTGAAGTGGGCGATCTCGACACCGGCGAGCTGCAAACGGCCCTGCACATTCGTGGCGAGCTTTTTGAGGAACTCGTTTGCTTCGAATTCGTCATCGGACTTCAGCGTCACCGTCGCATTCAGCCAGCCGAGCAGCGCCTCGCCATCGGCATAGACTTCGTAATCGACCGCCATTGGGTTTCGTCGCGCCTGTTCATCGGTCATGAGACTGCCGAAGAGTTCTTCGAGGCCCGTTTCCTGTCGCGGCGAAGCTGAGACGACCTTCGCGAGCGGAAACTCCTTCGTCAAAACAGCCTGCAGTTCCTCGCGCTGCGCATCGTCGATGAGATCGCTTTTGCTGATGACGATGATGTCAGCCTCCTCCAGCTGCTTCTTGAAAATGTAGGCCACTTTGGTCGAAAAGGTGCCGCCATCGTCGAGACCGAATACACGTCGCGCCCGAATCGGATCCACCAGCACACTCAGCGGCGCGATCGTGAAGGCGTCGCCATACATGCGACGCAGCGGGTACGTCACCGTGGCGACAAGGTCCGTGCAGCTTCCCACCGGCTCGGCGATGAAGACATCCGGCTTCGAGGCGTTCGTAAGCTTGCTCGCGGCATCCACGAGCGTGTTGAAGCGGCAGCAGAAGCAGCCGCCCGCGATTTCCTCCGTCGCGTAGCCCTGGCCGCGCAGCAACTTCGTGTCCACCAGCCCGCCCGCCTGATCATTCGTGATGAGGCCCACCTTCAGCCCCTGATCGGTCAAATGCCGCGCCAACCGGCCAACAGTGGTGGTTTTGCCGGCTCCGAGGAAGCCGCCGATCATAATGTAGCGTGCGCGTTGGGACATTCAGTTTTGTATTTGCCAGATCTGGCAAATAAACAAGCGCCAATCGCCTTTCTTGCACAAAAATCCTCCGCGCTGTATTCCGTCGGCATGCCCGGACGCACAACATTCGACTGCCTCAGCGCCATGCGCGCCTTGGGCGAGCCGACCCGGCTGCGCCTCGTGCGCCAGCTCATCGCCGGAGCGAAGCCGGTGACCGAGCTGTGCGAAACACTCAGCGTCACACCCTACAACGTCTCCAAGCACCTCCGCGTCCTCAAAGAGGCCGGTCTGCTCGAAGTCGAAAAGCAGGGCCAGCAACGCATCTACGACCTCGCGGCAACATTTCGCCAAAAGCTCTCCAACAACTCCAAAACGCTCGATCTCGGCTGCTGCCAGTTCCATTTCGACAAGCTGCCGGAGTAACGTGAGCACAAGATCTTCATCGCAAATGCGAGTTCACCACTTTGATCGAAATTGGACGCGAACGCATGTTAGAGGAGGCCTCGGGCCATTGCCCCAAGTGCTCACAGTTCGTGTCGGTGAACTGAGAGCGCGGTGAACGGTCAGCAAGGGGCCATTTGTGAGGGACGAACAGATCGATGAATTCAAGCGCTGCCCGGAAACGGACCCTCATGTGCGACCAACCTGACACGGACAAGAAACGACCGTCAGTGCCCAAGAGCCGGTTGGAGTTCAGGCTCAGAGTTCTGTAGTATACAGTATGAATATCTCGACTCTCACGTGTTCGAGTCTTGCTGGAGACGCGATTGTCGGCCGTGACGATGTCCGCGTTCCCTTTTCTACGCAGCAAGGATTCGCTCATCCAGCCCTTGAAGATCCCATGCAAGTTTTTCCCCACACCTGCAGCACAGCCCGATGAAGACGAATTCATTCCTAGCCCTTCTCTTCGCAATGGCTGCCTGCCTGGCCAATGCGCAGTCTCCCCAGCCCGGTTATCACGGCCCGCTAAAATATGTGTGTGAGCCCACCGAGCTTGCGGAATGGACCATTGAAGTAAGTTCGCGTCTCGAGAGCAAACAGGCCAACGCATATGGGCCCGGCAATCTCGTCAAAGGCCCCGAAACCGCCTGGGTAGAGGGCGCGAAGGGAAATGGGATCGGGGAACGCATCCGCATCTCGCAGGCAGGAGGCAGTCAAAAGATGAAGTTTCAGAAGATTCTCATCTGGAACGGGTACCAAAAGAGCGCGAAGTCGTTCAACGAGAACGCCCGCGTTCGGGAACTGAGATTAACCTGGCCCGGCGGCACCCATGTGGTCGAATTGCAGGACAAAACAGGGGAACAGTCCATCCGCCTGCCATCGCCGCTCAATGTGCCATGGATTCAGTTCGAAATAGTGAGCGTATATCCTGGCTCCAAGTACCAAGACACCGCACTTTCGGGGCTCTCGCTCAACCTGGAAGAGTTTCAGTATGAGGGGGCGAATGCAGACCCAATCAGCACCACACATCCGGCCCGTTCGACGTGAACAGAATCGCTCGGCACCTTCAGAACTGCCGTTTCCAGCCATGAGCGCTCCTCGCAAAAAGTCCAATGAGGCCAGCACCGCCCTGATTTTCTGGCTCGGCATCGGGTTCGTCGGCTTCGGAACATTTCTTGCCTGGGCCGTGCTAACCGCACCGGAAGGACCGCCTCGGGAACTTCTCTCCGCCACACCGATGCAGCGGCTCGCCCGCATGGTGCCCTACGACATCGCCTCACGCTTCACGCTGGGATTCGCCGGGCTCAGCAGCCTCTTCGGCCTCTTGCTCATCTGCGGAGCAATCGCGGATCTGTTCCGCCGCTGGACTCGTCGCAGAAACTGACCGCAGGCAACGGCTGCGCAAGATGCATGAGGCACCCGCGTTCCCCACTACCCATGCACCGCATTGCTTTCGCACTCCTCATTCTCGGCTCCTCAGCCATCGCGGCCTCCAAACCCAACGTCCTTTTCATCTGCGTCGATGATTTAAAACCGGTGCTCGGCTGCTACGGCGACACGATCGTCAAATCACCCAACATCGACCGCCTTGCACAACGCGGCGTGTTGTTTGAAAAGGCGTTCTGCAACCAGGCCGTGTGCGCGCCGTCACGCAATGCGCTGCTGACAGGTCTGCGTTCGCAAACGCTGGGCATCTACGATCTCGCCACGAATTTCCGCAAGAGTGCGCCGGATGCAGTGACACTACCGCAGCATTTCAAGATGAACGGCTATCGTGTCGAAGGCCTCGGCAAGATCTTCCACGTCGGCCATGGCAACGTAAACGACGAAGCTTCCTGGAGCGTGCCGCATTACAGCCCGAAGACGATCAGCTACGTGCTCAAGGAAAACAATCCGCCCGAATCGACACGCGAGCAGGCGCTATTTGAGAACAAAAAAGAAGCTTGGAAGCTGCCGCGTGGCGCTCCCACAGAGGCCGCGGACGTTCCCGACAACAAGTACGGCGACGGCATGATCGCCGACGAGGCGATCAAACGCCTCGAAGCCGCCAAAGCGAAGCCAGACGAGCCGTTCTTCCTCGCCGTGGGCTTTCTGAAGCCGCATCTGCCCTTCGTGGCTCCGAAAAAGTATTGGGATCTCTACGATCCGTCCGTTTTCAAGCTGCCGGAACTGCAATCACCGCCCGAAGGTGCACCTGAGTTCGCGCCAACGACATGGGGCGAACTGCGGCAGTACAAGGACATGCCGGAGACAGGTCCGCTGACAAGGGAGCAGGCGATTCATCTCATTCACGGTTATCACGCCGCCACGAGCTACATGGACGCGCAGCTCGGCCGTGTGATCGAGGCGCTCGACGCAAACGGCTTCGCCGAAAACACGATCATCGTGCTCTGGGGCGACCACGGCTGGCATCTCGGCGACCATGGCATGTGGTGCAAACACACGAACTACGAGCAGGCCGCGCGCATTCCGGTCGTCGTCGCCGCACCGGGCATCGCAGGCGGCCAGCGCACGAAAGCACTCATCGAATCCTGCGACATCTACCCCACGCTCGCCGAACTCACCGGTCTTCCTGCTCCAAAGCAGGGCGATGGCCGCAGCTTTGCCTCCGTTTTGAAGGATCCGAGCTCCAGCGTGCGCGATCATGCGATTCACGTCTATCCGCGCGGCGGAGGTCTGATCGGCCGTGCCATCCGCACGCAGCGTCATCGCCTCGTCGAATGGAAAAAACCCGGCGACCCTGCGGACTCGGCCATTCTCGAACTCTACGACTACGAAGCCGATCCCGCCGAGACGAAGAACCTCGCATCCTCACAACCCGAAGTCGTCGCCGAACTGCGCAAACTCCTCGCCACACATCCCGAAGCGAAACCGCAGATCAGCAACAAGCCCGAACCGAAAAAAGAGGCCTCCAAAAAACCGAAGGTCGATCGCAACGTCGCCTTCGACAAACGCGACACGAACAAGGACGGCAAGCTGACGATGGAAGAGTTTCTCATCAACCAGCCCGATCCGGACGATGCCCCAAAACGCTTCCCTTTATTCGACAAGGACGGCAACGGCACCCTGAGTCGCGAGGAGTATGTGAAGAGCGGGAAGTAGCCTTACTTCCGTTTCATCTCGTCACGCCGGCCATCCGCATAGGCGGTGAAGACGGCTTTGATCTCATCGCGCACGCGGCGGAAGACGTTGAGGATTTCTTCGTCGGTGCCCGTGGCGTGGGCGGGATCGTCGAAGGGCCAGTGGTGGCGGTTGAGCTGGCCGGGATACATCGGGCAGGCCTGGTCGGCGTTGCCGCAGACGGTGATGACGGTCTCCACGCCGCGATCGAGGAAGTCGTTCATGTGCTTGCTCGTGTGCGCGGAGATGTCGATGCCGATCTCGGCCATCGCCTTGATGCCGAGCGGATGCACGTAGCCGGCAGGCTTCGATCCGGCGCTGGCGACTTCGAGGATGTCTCCCGCGACATGGCGCAGCAGGCCTTCAGCAAGATGTGAGCGGCAGGAATTGCCAGTGCAGAGGATGAGGACGAGGGGTTTGTTCATGAGTCTTTCGGTTCGAGAGCTTTCGCGAGAGGCACGGCGACAAGCGCGCCGAGCACCGTGGCGATGAGATAGATCCAAAGATGTTCGAGATGACCGGAGACGAGCGCCGGGGCCAGCGAACGGGCAGGATTCATCGATGCGCCGCAGATCGGTCCGGCAAACATGGCCTCAAGCGCGATCACACCACCGATGGCGATGCCGGCTGTGATCCCTTTCTCCTTCGCACCCGTCGAGATGCGCAGGATCGTCAG